>DAONGL010000001.1:0-40651 GCA_035404085.1 Methanomassiliicoccales archaeon
GGAAAAACACGTCTGGCTATATCAATTTTTTGACGGTAAAAAAGTGCTCCCGCCGGGATTCGAACCCGGGTCTTCGCCTACCTTCCACCGCTTTTCAGCGATGTCGAAAGGGCGGAATGATTGGCCGGACTACACTACGGGAGCGTGGGTTGGCGCTTGATATTTGACTAATTACTTAAACATTAGTGAGAACTGAATTCGGCCAACAACCTATCTTTGCCAACCAAATCAGACCCTCCTTGATAGGATTTATTAATCACATTATCTCTTTCCTGCCTTCGTGGCCGCGAACAAGGGTACGAGCTACTGCTCCAAGTGCGGGAAGCCTTTCGTCGGTTTGATGATAGTAAAGGCGATAGCCGCCATCTACGCCATCTACTTCTTCGCCTTGTTCTTCTTCAACCTGCTGGTCATGGGAGACGACTGGATGCTGGCACAGCTGTCCTTCTTGGAGCCGTTCTTTCCTTTCGGCGATGAGTACATCGCCATCTCCATCGTTTTACTTATAATCGGATTACCAATAATCATGGCCGGCATATACCCGGGCGTAGAAAAGATGTACAAGGGCAATGGTGCATCGGCTTGCAAGGACTGCCGGGCGCTCATCGCCAGGGAACAGGCCGACGCGGCCGAGATGGCCAGGGCAAAGCAGGAGGCGCAGGCATACGCCTACATGGCCAAGGTCGATGGGCTGGAGAAGGGCGATGCCTGGATCGGCAAGCTCATCAGGTCCTGGAAGCTGGATAATCCCAACAAGATCCCGGAGGAGTGCATGCTCGACGATCTGGTCATGGCTCATAACATGGAGAGGGCCGGCAATTACGAGAAAGCGGCGGTCATCCTGGAGAAGTACCTGTTCTGGGAAGAGGCCGGACGCGTGCGCCGCCTTGACGACCAGAAGATAATCAAGCACATCACCGTGGACATGAACGCGCTGATCAACCAGGTGGGAAATAAAGGTCTTGCTATCCCGTATAAATGCTCTTCCTGCGGCGCCAGCATAACCATCGACAAGGACTCCAAGCAGGATGGTCTGAAGTTCTGTTCCTACTGCGGAACCGCTTACAACGTCGAGGACATGACCAAGATAATCCAGCTCGCCTTGGAGTGAACGGACGATTCGTTCCAGCAGGGCCAACGTCTTGACCCTGTTACACCAATGTTATATAGAGGGACGAGTTTAAAGGAAACTTACCATTGGAGGCTTCCATTGAGCAACGAACCTTACAACCAGGGAAGTGGCGCTGAGAGCGAGGAGATCCTTCGCCTCCCTTACCCGAAGATAAAGGAGGGCGAAATGTTCGGGATAGCGGATCAGCTGCTGGGCGCATCCCGCATCAAGATCATGTGCGCCGATGGAAAGTCCCGGATGGGGCGCATTCCTGGTAAGATCAAGAAGAGGATGTGGATCCGCGAGGGTGACCTGGTCATCATCCGCCCCTGGGACTTCCAGGACGACAAGTGCGACGTTCACTACCGCTACACAAAAACCCAAGCGAGCCATCTGAGCCGCAAGAAGGTTCTGCCGAAGAACTTGGACATCTTCTGAGGGATAAATGCCAACCGAGGACAAGCAAATCCTCAAGCTGGACCGCATGGTGGAGAAGGCCCGCCTAACCCGCTCCTTCGAAAGCTCGCAGGAAGGCCGCAAGGTCATGGAGGAGGTCTTCGACAACCTCACTCTCGGCGTGATCTTCAAATTGACATGTGAGAAGCGCATCGCCAGCGTCGATTTCCCCGTGTCCACTGGCAAGGAAGGGAACGTGTTCCGGGCCACCGCCCCCGACGGGACGTTGGTCGCGTTGAAGATATACCGAACTTCCAATTCCACCTTCAAGAACATCGCCAAGTACATCGAGGGCGACACCCGCTTTAAGGGCTTAACCGGCAACCCGCGTAAGCTCATCTACGCCTGGTGCACCAAGGAGTTCAAGAACCTGAACCGGCTGGAACATGCCGGGGTCCGGGTCCCTCATGCTACTCGATTCCTCAAGAACATCATCGTCATGGACTACCTGGGCGACCAGGTCATGGCCGCCCCGCAGCTGCGCAACGTCCGTCTGGAACAGCCGCAGAAGGTGTACCGCGAGATCCTCCGGTTCATGAAGCGGGCGTTCCAGAAGGCCAAGCTGGTGCACGGCGACCTCAGCGAGTACAACATCCTCATGCATGACGGGCTGCCGTACATCATCGACGTCGGCCAGGCCATGCTGACCGACCACCCCAACGCCATCGAGTTCCTGAAGCGGGACGTGAAGAACATCAACCGCTACTTCCGCAACATCGACGTCAAGGTGTGGAGCGACGAGACCGTCCTGAAATACGTACAGGGGGTCAGAGAGAAATGAAGATCGTCAAGATTCCCAAGGAGCGCGTCGGCGCGCTCATCGGCCAAGGCGGCGAGACCAAGAAGTTCCTGGAGCAGAAGACCGGCATCCGGATAATCATCGACGCCGAGGAGGGCGAGGTATCGTTCGATGAAAGGAACATCCAGGATCCGCTCCTTCCCTTGAAGATAATGGACATCGTCAAGGCCATAGGCCGCGGCTTCGCCCCTCATAAGGCGTTCCGATTGCTGGATGACGACGAGTACCTGGAGATAATCGACATCGACGATTACGTCGGGAAGGGAACGAACCAGCTGGTGCGCATGCGTTCCCGGGTCATAGGCACCGGCGGCAAGACCCGCCGCATCATCGAGGATCTGGTCGGGGTGCACATCTCCGTCTACGGGGACACCGTCGGCATCATCGGGAACTCGGTGCAGATGGTCGTGGCGCGAAACGCGGTGGACATGCTATTGAGCGGCAGCGAGCACGCCACGGTGTACAAGTTCCTGGAACGGAAGCGGGCCGAGCTGCACATCGCCGAGATGGGCTTCGATCTCTGATCATTGTCCGTTGTTCAGCAACGCCTTGAGGTTGCGAGGGAAAAGCGACAGCTCCAGTCCCAGGGGCTCCAGCCTCTCCATAAGCTTCTTGGCCCTCGGCCCGGAGAAATCGCCCTCTAATAGGTAGGACGTGTCGTCCTCGTTGAACTCGGTGCAATGCACCATCCAGTTCCGAACCGTCGCATTCACGGGGCACACCTTTTGGCAGATCATGCAGCCGATCACAGCGTTATGTGCGCCTTCCAGCACGTAATCGGGGAAGGCCTTCTCGTTGGGCATCTCGTTGTGGAACGTCAGACATCTCTCCGCGTGCAACAGGAACCGGTCCTCGGCGATGGCCTTGGTCGGGCAGGCCTTGACGCACGCCCCGCATTCCGCGCAGCGGTCCATGACCTTCATATCCTGCCAATCGTCCGGCAGCTCACGGTTGGTAAAAAAGCTGGTCAGCCGGTGGAAGGAACCGTACCTCGGCACGTAGGATATGTTGTTTCGGCCGTACTCCACCAGGCCGGTGCGGGCGGCCAGGGTCTTGTGCGGCAGTATCGCCCGCATGAGGTGAACGCCGTTGCCGTCCCCTCTTTCCAGAAGTTCCACGATCTCCATGTCCACGTCCACCGCCCTAGCGTAGGTCGGCGGTATGATGGTCCGCACCTTCCGTCCATTGACATTGAAGCTGACCTCGCAGGTCGGTTGTGGTACCGACACCACGATCACGCTCTTCGCCTCCGGGAAAGAGACCGGGACGAAATACTTGAACCGGAAAAGGGACTCCTTGTAGAGCTGCTCGTCCAGCAGGCCCTTTCTATACAGCCCTTCCACGTCCTCCCGCACCTCATCGAGATGAGAGACCGACATGGACCTGGCTTCGTATCCCCGCTCCCTTAGGAGCCTGAGCATCCCAGTGTTCTCGGCCATGAGCTTAGTTCGGAACGGCATGCCCGACACGGGATTAAGGACTTTTCCCCGTTAACACGCGATAATTTAATTATACGGAAAGGGTAGGCCGGACGACCATGAAGGAAGTTCTCGAGCAAGCCCTGAAGGCCCAGGACCGCGACCTATGCGATCACTGTCTGGGCCGTCTGTTCGCGCACGTGGGCACCGGCACTACCAACCTGAAGAGGGGGGAGGAGCTACGGGCGCTCATCGACGAGGACCGCTCGTCCCGCGGACTCGGTCCCATGAATCACGAGAGGTGCTGGCTATGCGACGAGATATTCGACCAGGTCCCCCGCTACGCGGAGGCCATCGATCTCAAGCTGCAAGAGGTCCAGTTCGACAACTTCCTGGTCGGCACGAGAGTGGACCCGGCGGTTCAGGCCAAGGAGGAGGAGCTGTGGTCCATAGTCGGCCAGGAGCATGCCGAGCCCATCAAGTCCGAGCTCAACCGCGAAATAGGCAAGGCCGTTTTCGCCATCAACGGCAAGGACGTAGAGTTCAAGAGCCCGCAGGTCGTGGCGTTGGTGGACACCCGCTTCGCCCATGTGGAGCTGGACGTGGCGCCGCTATTCCTTTACGGCCGCTACCGCAAACTGTCCCGGGAGATCCCCCAGACCAAGTGGCCCTGCCGGATGTGCCAGGGCAAGGGGTGCCAGCGCTGCAATAACACTGGCAAGATGTACCAGACCAGCGTGCAGGAGCAGATCGGGGACGTGATCCTACCGCACGCCAAGGCCAAGGAGCACTTCTTCCACGGCATGGGCCGGGAGGACATAGACGCCCTGATGCTCGGCACCGGGCGGCCGTTCGTCATCGAGATATCATCACCGGTGGTGCGGACCCTGGACATCGCCGCCCTGCAGGAAGAGATCAACCAGAAGGCCCAAGGGATGGTGGAGGTGGAGCAGCTCCGTCTCTCGAACCGAGAAGAGGTACGCCTGGTCAAGGACTCCGCCCACGACAAGGAGTACCGCGTGCAGGTATCCATTCACGGCAAAGTTAATAAGGGAAAAGTGGATGAGGTGGTTCGCACGTTCAACAGAACCCGTATCGTCCAGCGGACGCCCGTTAGGGTGTCTCACAGACGCGCGGACCTGAAACGCGAACGGTACATCGTCTACGTGGTCCTGGAGGATTTCCAGGATGATCGCATGACGCTGCGCCTGCGTACCGAGTCCGGCACATACGTGAAGGAGTTCGTGCACGGCGACCAGGGAAGAACGCTACCCAATCTCTCGGAGATGCTGGGAGTGCCCTGTACCGTGGACGCCCTGGACGTCATCGGGGTCATAGATAAAAGCGAGGAATAGACATGGTAAAAGCATCGCACGGACAGAGAGGGAAGGGCAGGAACATTCTGAGAAGGAGCCCCAGGGCTCGTGGACTTTCCCCCATCACCCACGAGTTCGTTCAGTTCGACGTAGGAGAGCAGGCTCACATACACCTGGACCCTAGCATCGTCAAGGGTGCACCGCACTTGCGCTTCCACGGAAAGACCGGGACGGTCAAGGCCGCTCAGGGACGCGCTTACGTGCTGTCCGTCAGGGACGGCGACAAATACAAGACCGTAGTGAGCCGGCCTGAGCACATGCGAAAGGTCAAGAACTGACGGTGATCCAAATGAGCAAAGATCGCTACGTCACCCTGGCTGAGGTCAAGGAGATGCTGGAGGCTGAGGCCGAGTCTCGGGAGTTCACCCCAGAGCAGAGGCTGGCCTTCGAGCATGCCAAAGGCGCCAAGATGAGCGCCAAGCAGGCCCGGGAGCTGAAGGGGAAGCTGCTCGAACTGGAGTTCGTGGGCGACCTCAACAACGCAGAGGCGGTGGCGGTCAAGATAACCGATCTCCTGCCCACCCACTTCGACGATGTTCGCCTGATCTTCCAGAAGGAGAGGCGGATAATCGAGAAGAAGCAGGGCGAGCAGATTATTAAATTGGTGAACGAATACCTTTAGGCTGGTGTTTCTTTGGAGGACTACGCTCACATTCTAGATTATCTACCGCAGGGCCTGCCCATGGATAGGGGCCTCAGAAAGGAATCGGTAGCGTACGCCCTGGGCAGCACCGAGCTAAAGCTGTTCGAGCTGGTACCGAAACCGGGGGAGATCATCTCTCCAGGTGATGTCGTCTACATCGGCAAGGACATGGACAAGCGGGACAAGATCCTTCACGTCAAGCGTCGCGTAAGCTTCGAGGAGCTCAACGCCGGCTCCCAGAACGAGCTTCCCTTCGTCATCCTGGAGGTGGTGAAGGAGAACGAGATGCACTACGTCAAGTTCTTCAACGAGTCGGAGGCCATCACTACCCGTTACCACGTGCTGGAGCTTCTACCCGGGCTGGGAAAGAAGACCATGCTGGCGATACTGGATGAGCGGAAGAAAGGGCCGTTCAAGTCCTTCGCGGACATCGCGGCGCGCATTCCGACCTTCAAGCGTCCCGAGAAGGTCGTGGCCAAGCGCATCGAGCTCGAGTTGGCCGATTCCACCCAGAAGTACCGCGTGTTCGTCTCCCGCTGAGATGATCAGCATCGGGGAGCTGCGCTCCCTTCTGGAACGATACGGCGTGCGGCCTTCCAAGTCCCGGGGACAGAACTACCTCATCGACCGCCGCGTTGCCGAACGGGAGGTGGAGTACCTCGATATCGCCGAGAACGATCGGGTCCTGGAGGTCGGTCCAGGCTTTGGAATTCTTACCTCCGCGCTTTTAGAACGCACGTCCAAGCTCACCGCCATTGAGATCGAGGAGGGGGCGGTGCGCTATCTCCGCGACACGTTCCCGCAGATGGAGGTCGTGCAAGGCGACTTTCTGGAAACGGACCCTCCGCAGTTCGACCTTTTCATTTCGAACGTGCCGTACAGCATCTCCTCGCCGCTGCTCTTCCACCTGCTGGATATGAAGTTCAAGAGAGCGGTGATCATGGTGCAGAGGGAGTTCGCCGAGCGCATGGCCGCACCGGCCGGGGATGACGAGTATTCGCGCCTCTCGGTCAACGTGTTCTACCGGGCCGAGTGCAAGCTCCTGGAGAACGTTCCTCGTTCCCGCTTCTGGCCGGAGCCGGAGGTGGATTCCACGGTGGTGCTGCTCACCCCCCGTCCTGCTCCCTTCCCGCTGCGGGACGAGAAGCATTTCCTAAGGCTGGTGGACGTGCTGTTCCAGCAGAGACGGAAGAAGATCGGCACGGTGCTCAAGCAGAAGCGCATGCTTCCCGATGACAGGTCCGGTATACCGTTCCTGGACGAGAGAGTGGAGCGTCTCACCCCGGCCCAGATCGCCGAGCTTTCCGATTCGTTATCGTCCCAAAGCTGAAACGCATCTTCATAATCCCGCCCACTTATGTAATTCCAGGGAATGCGATGGGCAGCGACGGCATCGATATCACGGAGATTGGGAAGGTCCTGGGAACGGCTGGGCATCTGGCTTTGGAACCGCTATGCGTGTTCGAGAGCGAACTGAGGCCCCGGAAAGGAAGGCCGTTCGGGGAGGTGGACCGCTGCATCGCCAAGGCGGTGCTCATGTGCGCCCAGGGGAAGGAGGAACTGTTGTACATCGGTGAGGACGCCCGTTCCGGTATTTGCCCTGGAGGGCAGTCCTGGATGGGGCTGGCCGAAATGGCCGAAGGATTGAAATTCTTCATCTCCACCGGTTCCCCTTCCTTCCGCCATGGGGAAGCCGAGTACCTTAAGAGGGACCCGGAAATGGTCCTTCGTAGCAAGGCGCTCGTCGGAAGGATACGCCCGCCGGAGAAGTATCTGGTGGTGACGCAGTGCCGTCACTTCAGGAAGGAGGACGGCCTGCCGAGGGCGCTCCTGCTGTTCGTCGAGGCCGAGCAGCTCAGGAATTTGCTAAGCCTGCATCATTTCGGGACGCCGGACGCCTTCACGTCGACCTGTGCCCCCTGGGGGCCCAGCTGCGCTTCGTTCCTAACCTATCCTGCCGGATTGGCCTCCAACTGCCCGGACCAGGCCCTGATCGTCGGACCTGTGGACCCAACGGGCAACAGCTGGATGCCGCCGAACCTCATGTCCCTGGGCCTGAAGGTTAAGGACGCCGAGAGAATGGTCCGGGACATACCCTCCTCGTTTCTCTCTAGACGCCCCCAGGTGGCCTTCCCCGACGGTCGTTAGGAACGGTTCGGCCATCCTCGGGCAATCATTTTAACTTTAACCACCTTATGGAGGGACGGAGAGACCATGCTTATCGGGATAGTAGGCAAACCCAACGTAGGAAAGTCCACATTCTTCTCCGCGGCCACCATGGCCACTGCGGAGATAGCGAACTACCCCTTCACCACCATCAAGCCCAACAAGGGCATGGGCTACGTGCGTTCCAAGTGCCCGCACCTGGACTTCAACGTCAAATGCACTCCCCGAAACTCGGCCTGCGAGAACGGAGTGCGTCTGGTGCCCATCGAGCTGCTGGACGTGGCCGGACTGGTGCCGGACGCCTCGCTGGGCAAGGGTCTGGGCAACCAGTTCCTGGACGACCTGCGTCAGGCCGACGCCTTCATTCACGTGGTCGACGCCAGCGGTTCCACGGACGCCGAGGGGAACGCCGTCAAACCCGGAAGCCACGACCCGGTGGAGGACCTGCAGTTCCTGGAGAGGGAGATCAACCAGTGGATCAAAGGCATCATCATGAAAGGGTTCGACAAGCTGGCTCGCGGGGCGCATCTGGAAGGTTCAAAGATCGATCAGGTCATCTACGAGCGGTTGACCGGACTGGGTGTCACGGAGGTGCAGGTCTCCGCAGCCCTCCGGACCTCGGAGATGCCGCACAAGATCATTGACTGGAAGGACGAGGACCTCTACCGTCTGGCTGCCAACGTCAGGAAGATGAGCAAGCCCATGTTCATCGCCCTGAACAAGGCGGACGCGGCCGACCCCGAGCTGATCAAGCGGTTGAGCGCGCTTGACGGATACATGTCCGTCCCGACCTGCGCGGAAACGGAACTGGCGCTTCGCAGAGCGGCCAAGGCCGGTCTTGTGTCGTACGTGCCAGGGGACAAGAGCTTCAAGGTCAACGACCCCTCCAAGCTCAACGCCAATCAGAAGAAGGCCCTGGACTTCATGGCTCACGTCATGTCGATGTACGACGGCACCGGGGTCCAGAAATGCCTGGAGGCGGTCACTTACAAGTTGCTCGACCAGATAGTGGTCTATCCGGTGGAGGACGAGACGCACCTGACCGACCACGAGGGTCGGGTGCTGCCGGATGCCCACCTCCTTAGGAAAGGGAGCAACGCCCGGGACCTGGCGTACAAGGTGCACACCGACCTGGGGGACAATTTCATAAGGGCCATCAATGCCCGCACGCATCGCGTGGTCGGCCAAGACCATGTGCTGGAGAACGAGGACGTGATGACCATAGTGGCCAAGAGGTAGAGATGGGTGAATGGGACGTACGCCTTCTCACGGCCTCCTATTCGAAGGGGGACAACGACAGCATAGTCGTCGAGCTGTTCGGCAAGACGCGCGACGGGCGGTCGATAACCATGCGCAAGACCGGCTTTCGCCCCTACTTCCACGTGGCCGCCCCGCCGGAGGACGTTCTCCCCTACGTGCAGGGCAAGGATGATTACCTGGGCATAGAGCCGATCGAGCTCTTCCTGATCAACAAGGGCCGGGTCCAGAGCTGCTCCAAGGTCATCATCAAGTTCCCCTGGGCCGTGCCGCAATATCGGAGCGAGCTCAAGCGCCAGGGCATGGAGGTCTTCGCGGCCGACATACCGTTCCATCATCGTTTCATCTACGACAATGACCTTCCGGCGTGCTTCACCGCCCGCGGGGAGGAGATCAAGGGTGAGTACACCACCGATCTGGTCATCAATCTTCGCGGCTTCACCGAGATACCGCCCTTCACCCCGAAGCTCAAGGTCATGAGCTTCGACATCGAGAACTCCATCACGGACGAGACGATATACACCATCTGCTACGTCATCAAGGACGAAGGCGGGATAAGGGCCGGAGAACCCATCTTCGGGACCGAGAAGGAGATCATCGAGAGGTTCACCGAGGCCATCCAGATGGAGGACCCCGATGTCATCACCGGCTACAACATCGACGGGTACGACATCCCCTTCATCATGGAGCGGGCCAAGAAGTACGGCATCGACGAGCTGAAATGGGGCCGCGACCGTTCCAACCCCCGCCGGGTGATGAACAAGTTCTGGCGTTGCACCGGACGATTGATAGCGGACGCCTGGTGGGCGGTGAAGATCGAGATCAAGCCCAAGCAGGAAACGCTCAACGCCGTATCTAAGTCGCTGCTGGGCGAAGAGAAGCTGGACGTGGACATGAAGATGAAGGTCGGGGAGGACTACGATCCCCGAGCCATCGACAAGGAATGGGCGAACAACCGGGACAAGGTTCTGGCCTACTGCACGCGCGACGCCGAGCTGGCTTTGAAGATACTGGGAAAGGTCGGACGCATCCGGAAGGGGATGGACCTGGCGGCGGTGTCCCGCATGCCGGTGGACGACGTCCTGAACTCCGGTTCCTCGCAGCTCATCGACGCCATCATGATACGAGCCGCCGACCGTCACGTGCCGCAGGTGGCTGTGCCGTTGACGGGCAATTACGACGATGACGAGGAGAACGCCATCGAGGGCGGCTACGTGCACGAGATCTCGCCGGGCGTCTATCACTGGGTATGCGTGCTGGACTTCAAGTCCATGTATCCCAGCCTGATCATATCCAGGAACATCTGCTTCACCACCCGCGATGATGCCGGTCCCATAGTATCGCCTCTGGGCGTGCACTTCCTGAGCAAGGAGCAGCAGCCTGGAATCCTCCCGACGATCCTGGCGGACCTGATGCGCCGCCGGGACGAGACCAAGGGATTGGCAAAGAAGGCCAAGGACCCCGAGGAGGCGCATTATTACGACGGATTGCAGGGGGCCATCAAGATACTGATGAACTCCTTCTACGGCGTGTTCGCATCCTCCTTCTACCGCTTCACCGACCGCTCCATCGGCGGCAGCATAACCGCCTTCGCCAGGGAGACCACCAAGGGCATCATCAAGGCCCTGACGGACGAAGGGGTGAACGTCATCTACTCTGACACGGACTCCATCTTCGTCCAGTCGCCCCACGATAATCTGGAGGGTTCCCTGGAGTTCGGCAGGGGGCTGGCCAACCGCTTCTCCAAGGAGGGTGGCTCCCTGGAGTTCGAGAAGATCATGGAGCCGCTCTTCTCGCACGGCAAGAAGAAGCGCTACGTCGGCCGCATGGTCTGGCCGAAGGAGGAGCTGGTCATCCGCGGATACGAGGTGCGCCGAACGGACTCCTTCGACCTGCAATCGGAATCGCTCATGACCATGTTCGAGTTCATCATGGACGGTAAGACGGACGAGGCGGTGAAGGTGGCCCGCTCCTACGTCCAGGACACCCTGGCCGGGAAGGTCCCGCTGGAGAAGCTGATCATCTCCAAGGGCTGCCGCAACTTCAAGGAATACGCCAACCCCGACGCCCAGGCGACCGTGCAGACGGCCAAGAAGCTCATGGAGATGGGGTACGAGTTCGTGCCGGGGATGAAGGTGTCCTGGATCGTCACCAACTTCCGCAAGAAGCCGCAGGAGGTCCAACCCTACATCTCCGGCCAGGAGTTCACCTACACCCCTGATTACCGTTATTACGCGGAGCGTTTGGCGCAAACGCTGTCCCGAGCGACCGAGGTGTTCGGCTGGGGGGAGAAGGACCTCCTGAGCGGCAACCAGCAGGCCAACCTCTTCGACTACGGTCCCGAGCAGGACCGGCCGAAGATCAAGCTGGAGCAGGTCAAGAAGACGGACAAGAAGCTCACACTGGACGATTATTTCTGATCGTCCGTTAAGGAAATCGTTTAAATAACTCTACATTATCAGTGGGCATCGTAGCGAGACAAGTCTCGCCGGATATGTACCCCGCAAGGGGCGAATCCCGAAGCGCCGCCAACTGCGGCACTGGTGATACAAATGGTAGAAAAGAAAGTCGACGATAACGAGGACGGGCCTAGGCCAGTGAACGGTAAGAGCATGTACTCTTACATATCCGACGCCTGGGACCGGCCCGATGCTTCTTACGTAAAGGATCTGATGTGGGAGAGGCTCATCATCTGGAGGCGGGAGCCCAATTTCATCCGCCTCGAGAGACCCACCCGTCTGGACCGCGCCCGCGCTCTGGGCTACAAGGCCAAGCAGGGTATCATCATCGTCCGCGGCCACGTCCGCAGGGGCGGCCTGCAGAAGCGCATGGGATACAAGGGACGCCGCGCCAAGCGCGAGGGTATGAAGAAGATCACCATGGGCAAGAGCCTGAAGCGGATCGCCGAGGAAAGGGCCGCCAAGCGCTACCCCAACCTCGAGGTGCTCAACTCCTACTGGGTCGGCGAGGACGGCAAGAAGGTCTGGTTCGAGATCATCCTGGTGGACAAGCACCACCCCTCGATCAAGGTGGACAAGAACCTGAACTGGCTGTGCAACAGTGCCAACAAGAACCGGGTGTTCCGCGGCAAGACCTCCGCCGGACGCAAGGGTCGCGGTCTGCACTGGAAGGGCAAGGGTGCGGAGAAGGCGCGCCCGTCCGTCAAGGCACACGACAGGCAGATCAAGTAGGCTAAACGCCTACCCTTTAATCTCTTTCAAACGCCTTTCCACTTCTTCATTTCCCATCCCGATGAGCGGATGGTATATCGGAACCTCGGCGTGCAAGGTCCTGTTCTCCTGCAGCTCGTCCAGGGACCATCCGACCACCAGGCCGAAGGCCTTGTTGACATGGACGGCCTTGACCGCCGGACCGTGCACCTTGCGGGGCTCGGGGTCCCAGCGCTCCAGGGTGCGCATGGCCTCCTCGTTCTCGACCACGAACAGGGCGCGGCAACCCCGCTTCATCATCATCCAGGCGGCCAAGGCGTCCCTATCGTTCCCGATCAGCGCCACCACCTTCCCCTGGCTGCCCATAGGTAGGCCGCCAGGACCGTCCAGGTACTCGCTGAACACGTAGGCCCGTTTGTCCCGCACCTCTACGTACACGGTCAGATCGGGGTGATGCAGGTCCACCCGCACTCCTCTATGCCTATTGGCCTCGAATATTTCCTCGCCCGCCTGGGCCGCAAGTTGCATGCTGGTGTACTGGTGCACTCCGTTCCGGCGGGCCTCCACTCGGAACGTGGAGTCGTCCTTGATCAACGGGGTGGCCACCTCCAGCGCCAGGCGTCGGATGTCCTTGACCTCCGAGGTGCATTGCTGAACATGGCTAAGGGATGATATTCCGAACACGCGCCTGAGCACCGTGGCCGCCTCTTCCGGTCGGTCCGTGGTGACGAACAGGCGCCCGTACTGGCTTTCCACGAAGGCCTCCAAACGCTCCTGGGCCAGGGCGGCCATCATGTTGTAGGTGAGCACCTTCTCGAAGTAACGGCGCACCCCTGGGCTCTTCAATCCCATCTCCGCATACCTGACCAGCAGCAGGCCCATGTCCCTTTCATGTTCCGCCGGGTTATAAACCATTCTCCCGCTAGCATTATGTCCTTCTCAGGTCATCGCTGCACGATGGAACCACTGGTGCTACTGCTCATCGCGCTGCTCTGCGTGAGCGCCGGCACCGTCGGGGCGCTGATGGGGATCGGCGGCGGGCTCATCATAATTCCTCTGTTGACCCTGGGTTTCGGAATTCCGATGCAGGAGGCCATCGGCGCCAGTCTGATCGGGGTCATCGCCACCTCCACCGGGGCCGCCAGCAAATACGTCAAGCAAGGGCTTACCAACATACGTCTCGCGTTGTTCCTGGAAATGTCCACCACCATCGGTTCGATAGTCGGGGCCTTGATCGCGGTCTACACCGACCAGACCATCCTGTTCCTGCTGTTCTCAATGCTACTGGTGTACTCAGGGTACACCATGCTCCGCCGCACCGAGAAGCTGTTCACGCCCGAGCAGGCGGAAGCGGAAGGGCAGCTGGTGGACCTGTCCTGCCAATACATGGACCCCAAGGACAGCTGCCAGGTGAGCTATGGCGTCAAGGGGCAAGGGAAGGGGTTGGCGTACAGCAGCGTGGCCGGGCTGCTCTCCGGGCTCTTAGGGGTGGGCGGCGGACTGGTCAAGGTCCCGGTGATGAACGTGTGCATGTGCGTACCGCTGAAGGCGGCCACGGCCACCAGCAACTTCATGATCGGGGTCACCGCCCTCACCGGGGCCATCATATTCTACGGTCACGGGCTACTCGACGCCTACCTCTGCGGGGCGGTGGCGTTAGGGACCTTCGCCGGGGCGTACCTGGGAACGATTCTCATGGCCAGGTATTCGGCCAACGAACTGCGCAAGTGGTTCTCCGTCCTGTTGTTCCTGGTGGCGGTCACCATGGTCCTGAAGGCCTTCGGCCTGTGGGGTGGTCCCTGATGCCCTCCCAGTCCACGCTGTGCGGCGTGGTACGGCCGATCCTGCGCTGGGGCATGGTCCTGAGCCTCATCCTGATGCTCATAGGTCTGGCGTTGGGGGTGATCGCCGGAGAGCAGGAGGCCACCGTGGTCCCCTTGGAAAAGATCCCGTTCCAATTAATGGAGATGGACCCGGCGGCGTTCCTGACCTTGGGGATCGTCCTGCTCATCGCCACTCCCTTGGCCAGGGTCATCGGGGCGCTATGCGTGTTCATCAGGGAGCGCGACCGCAAGTTCATCTTGGTGTCCATGGCCGTGCTGCTCTCGGTGTTCCTAGCCGTTATCCTCGGGGCGGCCTGAGCATCGTCATCCGTGGAACCACATAGTATATCCATAGGAGCCAACAATTCCCTGTGGACATGGCCAAGGACCGGCAGAAGGACGACCGCTGGTACTATTCTTTCCTGCCTTACAACATATCGGGAGGAAGCACCAACGCCCTGATCCCCCTGTTCATAACCGAGGGATTGAAGGGCACGGTGGCCCAGGTGGGCATAGTCAGCGCAGCCACTTCCCTGGCCTCGGTACCTGCTGGTATATTGTGGGGGAACCTCTCGGACACCTCCAAGCGCCGCGTCCCTTTCGTTCTGGCGGGCTTTCTGGGCGTGGCCTTCTCCCTGATCCTCATGGGGCTGTCGCAGAGCATATCCGAGTACTACATCGCCAACTTCATCTTCGGCTTCCTGGGGGCGGCCATCGCCCCGGTGGGCACGGTGATGGTGCTGGAGTCCTTCCGCAAGGACGAATGGCCGAAAAGGCTCGGGGATTTCAGCAGGGTCGGGGGCATCGGCTGGGTTCTCGGTCTATTGCTGGGAACGATCTGGCTCGTGGCATTTCCCTCTGACGGGGACGCCGCGTCCATGCGGGCGCTGTTCATATTGGCCGGGGTTCTAGGATTCGTATCGGTGTTCCTGGGCTGGCGTTTCATGAGGGAACCGCTGGAAAATCTCAGTCGGCATCAGGTTCCCACCGTGGACGTACTGAACGTGCCGTCGTACCTGATGGAGAAGTTGCGCTTCATGCCGCAGCGCCTTCTGTACGTCGTGGAGATGTCGCAGAAGAACCTTCGTCTGCGCAATTTCCCAACCAACCTCCGGCGATACTACGCGGTGGTTTTCCTGGCCTTCACCGGCTTCCTGTGCTTCTACGTGGCGTTGCCGACCTATCTCGCCCGCCAGATCGGAATGAGCAGCGCCGAGGTGTTGGCGGTATATCTGGCCAGTTCCTTGGTCTCCGCCTTGATGTATTCCAGGGCCGGCAGGCTGGTGGAGCGTCTCGGGGGGCGCAAGGTCCAGACCATGGCCTTCGGGCTGCGGGTGCTGATATTCCCTTCCTTCTTCCTGGTGACCCTTCTCCCGTTGGACCTGGCTGGGATATTCTTGCTGATGTGCGTCCTCAGCGGTCTCGCCGGAATGTGCTGGGCCTTACTGGCCGTGGCCGGCGATTCCTTGGTGGCCAAGATGTCCTATCGCTCGTTCCGCAGTCAGTCGATGGGCATGTACTCCTCGGTGCGCGGCGTTTCCACGATAGTAGGTTCGCTGTTCGGCGGTCTGGTGGCCCAGTACTTCGGCTACGTGGCACTGTTCGCCATCTCCTCGCTTTTCATAATCTGCGCCCTATTGCTGTTGCGCTCGACCAACGTGGAAGGGGAGGCGGACGACCCTCGTCCAGAAGCGGCTCTAGAGCAGTGAGGCGATGGTGCGCCCAAGCTCCCTGGCCTTTTCCTCCTCGCCCGGGCGAAGTTCGTTGCCATCCACCACGAAATGCTGCGGTCCCATCAGAGGGCGAAGTCCATCCTTGACCAGCATCCGATGCATCTTATCGGCTGCTCCGGAGTGCATGTTCTCGTAGCGGGTATCGAAGGTCACGATGGCATGATCGTTGCCGGCGTCCTTCATGGCGTTGCGCAGAAGGGTGTTGAAACGGAAGGAGGCGCGCCCCCAATGGGTCGGCGAGCCGATCACCCACAACGGGACGCCTATGAAGTCCTCCTCGCCTGAAACGGATTGCCGACGACAGGAGACCTCGTGACCGGACCCGGTCAGCTCCTCAGCTATCAGCTGCGCGATCCGCTCGGTGTTGCCATACTTGGTGTCGTAGATGACCAGAATGCGCATCCTATCTTTCCGGAGATGCACCCCCTCCATTACATTACTTGCTGTGGTCGACGATGAAAGTTCTAAAGCTTACAAAAATTAAAATAAGTCCTTTCTAGTCATCAACCAGCCAACGGGTCCGATGATCATGCATACAAATAGGTCCGTTCTGGTCGGGGAAGGGGATGGACCACGGTGAGAATGAGCCTTGGCACCAAGATAAGGCTGGGCATTTCTTTGGCCCTCATCGTACTGGTAGTGTTGGCCTCCAACCCTGAAGAGGTATGGGTCGCTCTCAAGGACATCCGGTACGAGCTGATTTTCCTGGTCGTGGTGCTGTACCTGGTGAACCTGGTCTTCAAGGCCTACCGCTGGGGCGTTCTGATGAGCCACGCCGGGTACGAGATATCCTTCCGCACCATCTTCGCCGCTTTCTCCCTATCTCAGGCCATCAACAACCTCATCCCCGGGCGGGTGGTCGGCGAGACCTCCCGGATAATCGAGATGAACACCCGCAAGGGGGTGGCGGTCGGAAAAGGGCTAGCCTCCGTGGTCACCGAGAGGATAATGGACTTTGCCTTCCTGACCATACTGACCGTTTCCAGCCTATTGCTTCTTCTGGCGGACATAGTCGAGGAGTTCCGTGGCTACCTGGTGTTCCTGGTGGTCATGATGGTGTTGGCCAATCTCCTGTTCATCTACGTCCTCGCTCGCCCAAAGCTCCTGCTCAGGATGGGCGCCTGGGGCGCCCGACTGACCTCCAAGGTCTTAAAGGGGGAGAAGGGCGCCAAGCTTTCCGGGAAGATGATGGACACGGTCGTGTCCTTCAATGACGCTCTGCGCTTCAAAGGGGATCACAAGAGGCTGATCTGGCCGGCCGTTCTTACCGCCATCATCTGGGTCAATGAGATAGTGCGGCTGTACCTGATCATATTGGCCCTGGGCGTGGACGTTTCGATGGTAGCGGTCATCGCCTCCGCCAGCTTGGCGTCCCTGAGCACGGTCGTGCTTACCGCCGGCAGCGGCAACGTGCTCATGTCATCCGCGGTGTTCACCGCCAGCGGGTTGGATCCCCACGTGGCGGCGACCGCAGGTCTTTTAAGTGCGATAACCTCTATCTGGCTGTCCGTGCCGGTCAGCCTGCTAGCCATGATAATCGACCAGCGCGTTCGGTCCTCCCCCAGCAAGGGGACCGACAAGAACCAGAGGGGATTAAACTGAAGTGCACCACCGTCCTGATGCTCAAGAACGAGGAAGGGAACATCGAAGCGCTCACCGAGGATATCCTGGCGGTCTACGTTGACCGAAAGATAGACGGGGAGGTCCTCCTCATCGATGATGGCAGCACCGACAGCTCCGGCGAGATATGCGATCGGCTGACCAAGGTCCATCCGAACGTCAGGGTCGTCCATCACGAGAAGAACTTAGGCCGTTCGTACGCCATACGTACCGGTTTCCAACAGGCCCTGGGCGACGTGGTCATAATCATGGACGCTGACCGGCAGTATGAGCCCAAGCAGATACCTTTGTTCCTAGCGAAGATGGACGAGGGTTTCGATGTGGTCACCGGCTGGAGGCGGGAGCGCACCGATACGTTCATCCGGCGCTTCATCTCCCGGACCTACAACCGTTTCATCATCCGCCGCAAGTTCAAACTGCAGATCAAGGACCAGAACAGCGGGTTCAAGGCCTTCCGCCGGGAGAAGGCGGTGGCCATGGGCTTCGATCCCGAGGGCTACCAGGGCCTTCACCGCTTCATTCTGCCCTTGGCCGCCCTGAAGGGCCTGAAGATCGCCGAGGTGCCTATCGTTCATTACGACCGTCCCTCGGGCAAATCATACATCAAGTTCTACACCGTACCCTTCATCACCTTGCGTGACTTCTCCAAGTTCAAGAAGGACCACAAGGAGGAGATAGTCGCCCTCCGCCAGAAAGGTTAGGTATTCTTCATGTACGGCCTGGGGAAGCTCTTTGAGAAGGTCCTTGGCAAGCTGAGGATCAATACTCCCGGGCGCAAGCTTCTCCTTTACGCGGCGGTCGCCCTGCTGGTCTATGGCTCGATGATCGTCGTTGACAACGCCTTCCTCATGTCGGCCATAGATCCCGACCTCAGCCATCCGGACATGGATGTGTACCGGGCCAGGACCCAGACCATACTGGACGGCGGCCTCCTGTATCGTGACGTGCACACCGAGACCCCGCCGATAATCAACTATCTGCTGGTGCCGGCCCAGCTTCTGGGAGGAGATCAACACGACTGGGTGTGGAGCGCCTACTTTTCGCTGTTCGCCTTCCTGCTGTCGGCGATGATGTACCTCGGCCTAAGGCACCTGGACGAGAACAAGGCCTATCTGGCCGGCATGATCATTCTGCTGTCGCCGTACACCATCGCCGAATCGGGCACCGGGGAGGACGAGTCCATAGTGGCCTTCATCTTCATACTGGCGGTGGTGCTCATGCTCATCAAGCGCCGGAGCTCCGCCTCCGCCGCCATAGGCATTGGCGTCTGGACCAAGATGTTTCCCATATTGCTCTTCCCGGTGCACTTCCTGCAGCAGCGCGATTGGAGGGGGCGGATCACCTCCGTCCTCTTCCTGGGGATGGCAACCGGTCTGATCGCCCTGCCTTTCGTGATCATGTGCTGGGATGACTTCTCCTTCTTTCTGAACTTCTATTTCCTGGGCGATGAGGGAAGGCCTACAGGGGGTCATTCCATCTGGCACTTCCTTTGGATGGGTGGGATAAGCCTGCCCAGCATGGTGCAGCTCGCCTTGCTGGGTGGGGCCATGGCCTTCGCCTACCTCTACCCATACTACAAGAAGATGCCAGTTTGGCAGAGCGTCACCCTGATGCTCATGACCTTCTTCATCTTCTATCCCAAGGTGCACGGCGGGTACTGGATCATGCTGGTGGCGCTGCTCTCCATCTGGGCGGTGCAGGACAAGCGGATATGGGACCGGACCTTCTTCGCCTTCCTGCCCATGATACTGGCCACCATGTTCGCTCAAGGGGAGACGAGGGCGCCGCCGGTGGAGTTCTACGGCAGCTGGCTGCTAGGGTTCTTCCTGGCGCTCATCGGTCTCATAATGTTCATTGACGCCGTGAGACTGGCGTTGAAGCAGCCGGCCTTCACCGACAAGGCATAGGTCAGAGCAGGCGCTTCCCCGCCTCGGCTCCGGAGCGGCAATCGTAGACCTCGGTGACCTTCATGATGATCAATCCCTTGCATTCCAAGGTGGGCTTGCGCTCCTTGACCATCTGGTACATCTTCTCAAAGTCAGCACCTTTCTCGACCACCTTGGCGTCCCCTTTGACCTTCAAGCATCCCGGTACGCCGAAGGTCCACACCTGCAAGGCCAGGCGAGGGTTCTCCTTCAGATTGACCAGGGTCTGATGGAAGAACTGGTTGCCGATCCAGATGGTCTCCGGATCGATCAGGATGGCCATACCGATGGGCACCACGTTAGGGTCGCCGTCCCGGGAGGCGGTGGCCATGGCAAAATACTTCGTTCCTTTGAACAGCTCCTGCATATCGGGGGTTAGCGCGACCATGCCCGTAAATGGCCGTGCTGGATATTAAGCGATGTCGGGATGCTCAGACGGTGCGGATCTTCTCCACGTTCCTGGACTGTATCAGCTGAACTTTTAGGGCGTTCCCGACAGATTATTCTAACAACTACCGTTGGAACTTAGTTTCAACAAATCCTTATAGAGAATCGGCATCGTTGACCACTTACTTCCTGAACGATTCTGCCCGGGTGGACATCGATCCGTCCAGGCCCATGTTCGGGAAGTTGTTCAAGTAGAGATCCTCGAAGGCACCCGATGAAAAAGAAAATGATCGTACCGGGGGAACTTACGCTAGCCATCGGTCTGACGACGGTCTCGATGGCCGTCCCCCTGATGGTGCGCGCCGGGTTCGGCATATCCACCATCTCCTCTTTGCCTTACGCTCTCAGCCTGATATTCGATAGGATATCCTTCGGCATCTGGAACCTGCTGTTCCAGATATGCCTTCTGATGATACTACTGGCCATCACGAAACGGTTCAAATGGGGATATCTGGTATCCTTCGTACTGGCCATCGCCTTCAGCCTGGCCCTGGACCTCTTCAGCGTCACCTTATCCAGTCTGCCCAGTGGGCTCTGGATGAATATGGCCTACTTCGCCATCAGCTATGTCATGATGTGCGCTGGCATATCATTGATGGTCAGCTCCCAGGTCCCCTTGATGATAACCGACGCCTTCATCAACGACCTCACGCTCCATTTTCACGTGACGTTCAGGAGGATGAAGACGATATTCGACATCGTCTGCCTGGTATTATCCGCGACGCTAGCGCTGGCGCTCCTGGGCGACCTGGCCGGCGTGGGGATCGGCACGGTCATCATGGCCTTCATAACCGGGGCTGGAGTGCAAGCGGTGAACAAGGTCGTCGCGAAAGCGGTGACCATCAGGCCGCTCATCAAGACCTTGGGAAGAATTGCCAGGTGAAATGCGGTCATAACGGGTCGGGCGTCAAGTAATAAATAGGGTGGACCGTGGATTACAAGGGCATCCACTAGGCCCGAGCGATCCCCGGAGCCAAGTTACATTGGAAGAGTTGACCAGCATGATCCCTTACCACAAAATTCTGATCCCTACCGACGGCAGCGACAACACCAAGGCGGCCATAGCCTACGCTCTGAAGCTGGCCAAATTGGTCGGTGCGGAGGTCACAGCGATCAGCGTGAATGACACCAGCAACTATGCCACCGCCTCCGGCACCGTCGGTCCGGACGTCACCTCGTCGTTGTACCAGCTCTGCGAGGACGCCGTCCGATATGTGGTGGAGGAGGGTGCCAGATCAGGGGTAACCGTTCATACCAACATCATCAACGGCAATCCGGCCAGGGATATAGTCGAAGCTTCCAAGGCCCACGACCTGGTGGTCATGGGGTCGGTCGGCCGCACCGGGGTGGCCCACCTGATATTAGGGAGCGTGGCTCAGAAGGTGGTAAGGATGGCGGCCTGCCCGGTACTGGTGGTTCGCAACGCCAGGCCCGAGAGCGACCTTACCATCTGCCGGAAGTTGCTGATACCCACGGACGGGAGCGAGAACACCACGATCGCCATAAGGCACGGCTTGGAGCTTGCCAAGGCATTCAATGCCCAGGTCACCGCCCTTAGTGTCAGCCTCGCCAAGGATCCCGACCAGATCAGCAATATGGCCGTGGAACAGGTGGCCGAGGAAGGTCGCAAGATGGGTCTGAAGGTGATCGGCTCGGTGGTTCCCGGCTCTCCTCCCGAGGAGATAGTCAAGGCGTCCTTTGACCACGACCTGATAGTGATGGGCACTGCCGGACGCACCGGTCTGGCGCATCTCCGTCTGGGCAGCGTGGCCGAGCACACCATAAGGGGATCGGCATGCCCGGTACTGGTGGTCAGGGCATCGGTCGACCGCCCGGCGATCTGAATGGACAAGGCTCCCGCCATCAAAGGCGAACGGTATAAATCCCCTTCAAGGGCGTAATCATCTCCTAGTCAAGGTGAAACGCGATGGTGGACGCTCATCCCAGGACCGTTTATGTGCCGTTATTGATAACCGCCCTTCTCCTTCTATCTTCATTTCTCGTACTGGTGCCGGGAGAGGTCGCCGCCCTGTCGGAAGGTGATTACGAGTACGAGCTCACCGGCGTCCCAGCCGTGGCGGCCATCACCAAGTACACCGGGGCCGGGGGAGCGGTCATCATTCCGGCCACCTTAGGTGGTTACGCCACCACCATCATTCGTCATGACGCGTTCAACTACGGCAATGGGATTCATGTAACATCGGTGATAATACCAAGTAGCGTTCATACCGTCGAGAACTACGCCTTCGCCAACTGCGAAGATCTGGAGAAGGTTTTGATCGGTTCCGGTGTCTCCTCCATAGGCGACGCCACGTTCATCAATTGCCACAACCTGAATACCATATTGGTCCACGATAGCAATCTCTTCTATTCCAGCCTGGACGACATACTTTACAATAAAACGATGACCGCTCTGATCAAATGCCCCTCGGCCAAGGCCGGGGACGTAACGATACCGGACACCGTGACCTCTTTGCGTTATGGCAGCTTTGACGATTGCCGGTCCATCGAGAACCTGGTCATAGGCAGCGGGGTGACCGAGATCGGTCGATACATGTTCGAGAGCGTCGATGACCTGAAGACCGTGACCTTCTCCGCCGGAAGCTCGCTACACACCATAGGCGAGAGGGCATTCTCCGCATGCGAGAACCTGGAGTCCTTTGACGCGCCTTCGGGATTGTTGACCATCGAAAACGAGGCATTCCAGAGATGTAAATCACTGGTCGTCTTCGACCTTCCGTCCGGTCTGGAGAGCGTAGGTCCTGGGGCTTTTGCGGGGTGTGAGTCATTGGTCAACATGACCGTACCCGCTAGTGTGATGGAAATCGGCCTATACGCCTTTTCCGGATGCAAGAGCATAGCTTGGTTCGATGTTGAATCCGAGAATGAAAATTTCTGCAGTATTGACGGCGTTCTGTACAACAAGACGGCCACCGTTCTTATGCAATGCCCCGGCGGCAAGACCGGCAACCTCACCATCCCGGACAGCGTGATCGAGATCGCCATGTACTCCGTGGCCGGGTGCATCATCACCGGTGCGAGGATAGGGAACGGGGTGGAAAAAATAGGCGTCTATTCCTTCTACGCGTGCACCAAATTGAAGGCCGTGGAGATGGGCGACAGCGTGGAGATAATCGGCGGCGGCGCCTTCTACGGCTGCAAGCTCCTGAAATCCATTGAGGTCCCGGCCACCGTGACCGAGATACAGGTCCAGGCCTTCGCCGAATGCCTCACATTGAACAACATCACCTTCCTCGGCTCTTCCGCCCAGATCGAGGTGGGAGCGGATTGGATACTGCACACCTCGTGGGAACTGCAAGGCCACGCCCCGGCCGGTTCCGATTTCCCCGATACCGGAACGACGTACTATGGTCTGCTCATGGGAACCAACGTCGGTGAGCTGCCGCAGGAGAAGGACATGACCGAGACATACCTTCTGCTGACGATCGTCCTGCTCATTGCCATCGTTGTGATGATGGTCGTATTGCTGGTGTTGAACATCAAACGAAAATGAAGGAGCTGATTTAGGGATATCAGAAGGGAAGGAAGTGCAGGGGAAGGGATTTGAACCCTCGGACCACTAAGGACTAGACCCTGAATCTAGCGCCGTTGGCCAGGCTTGGCTACCCCTGCCTAGGATGAGGCCAATGATATTTTGCTACAAATACCTTATGCATCTCCTCTGGGAGGGTGCAGGGCGAACCAATCGTTGGCCAGTATGGCCATCATCACGTCGTCTATGACGCGTCCGTTCTTTGTCCGGTACTGTCTCATCAGTCCCTCGACCTGGAAACCACATTTCTTGTAAGCCTTCTGCGCCCGGTGATTCTCAGAATCGGTTATGAGGTCGACCCGCCGCATGCCCAGCTCCTCGAAGCAGTAGCGTAACAGCGCGGTGATGGCGTCGCTGCCATAACCCTTGCTCCAGTGGTCCTTCTCGCCGATCATGATCCCTATGGTCGCCCGGCGGTACTTCCAGACCACGTCCTCCATGCCGATGTTGCCTATCGGCCGGCCGTCCTTGGTCAGGATGGTGAAGGTCATCTTGCCCTCGCGGCGCAGCTTGTCCACCCATCCATGCTCCATCTCGGTGCTGAACGGGGGGTCGGCCTTCAGCCATTGGGTAACCTCCGGGTCGTTTATCCACTTCACGTACATTGGAACGTACGCGCGTTCGGCGGCCACCAGGTCCACCTTCTCCCCGCTCAACATGGCCGAGCCTCCGCTGAGAGCAATGACAGCAGCAGCGAGTCCTGCCAAGTTCCGTCACCGAAATGGTCCTGACGCAGAACCCCTTCCTCCTTGAATCCCACCTTGCGGAAGGAAGCGATGGTCCCCTCGTCTCGAGCGGGCAGCCTGGTCCACAGGCGGTGCAATCCCTGGGAGTTGAAGGCGTAGGAGGCAGCCAAGACCAGGGCCTCCAGGACCTGCTCCTCTTCGCCCTTCTCTCCCCATACCATGGACATCTGCGCGGAATCGCTCATCGGTTGGATGTGCGCCAGTTCGACAAGTCCCATGGGCCGTTCGTTCTCCAGATCCACGATGACCAGGTCGAAGCGGGAGGGCTGAGCCAATCGTTCCTTAATAAGGTCCTGCACCTGCTCCAGGCTGTAGGCGGGCTTCCAGGTGGGACGGCCGGAGGCCTTGCGCAACCGGGGGTCGTTCAGCCACTTGTACAGCGCCAGCTCGTCCGTGGTCTGCAAGGGCACCAACCCGATCGATTCCCCTCTAAGCATGCGGATTTGATTGCCAGACTAGAACATAATCCTATTGCTGTCGGGACGAAAAAATCGCAAAGATGATTTATGGGGAGGGGCATGGCCGGGCATGGACCTGAAGATCGTGCTTTTGGGACCTCCGGGATCGGGCAAGGGAACGCAGACCGAGAGGCTGGTAGCAGAGTTCGGTTTTACCAAGATCTCCACCGGGGACCTGCTGCGCGAAGCGGTACGCAACGGAACTGAGCTTGGCGTCAAGGCCAAGGGATTCATGGACGCCGGAAAGCTGGTGCCTGACGACCTGGTGGTCGGACTGATCAGGGAGAAGCTGAAGGGACTGAAGGGCGGCGTGCTGCTCGACGGGTTCCCCCGTTCCCTGGAGCAGGCCAAGGCCCTTGACGAGTTCTTCCACGTCGAACTGGCCGTCGACCTGGAGGTGGACCAGGAGGCTCTGATCAAGCGCCTCACCGAGAGAAGGTCCTGCCGGAAATGCAACTCCGTGTTCCATCTGGAGTTCAACCCGCCCAAAAAGAAGGGAGTTTGCGACAAGTGCGGTGATGAACTTTACCAGAGAAGCGACGACACCGAGAAGGTGGTTCGTGAACGCTTCAATACCTACACCGAGCGCACCGCGCCACTTACCGAGTACTACCGCAAGAAGGGCGTGCTCAAATCGGTCAACGGCATGGGCGCCATCGACGACGTGTACAAACGCATATCGGCGGTCGTCAGGACCGCCTGAACCATCTTCCTGCGAAAAGGTTAAGACCAGGGATTAATTACCACCGTTCCGCACAGCCCCGTAGTGTAGCGGTCAATCATGCGGGATTCTGGATCCTGCGACGGCAGTTCGAATCTGCCCGGGGCTACTCCTTATCCTACGGTTCTTCCAGACGTTCCTCTCCAGAGCACAGGTCCTGGAAGTATTGCTCGGCGTCCGGCGGTCCGCGGGCGATGACCACGTCCCCGATCTCCAGGGTAGCGTTCTTGTCCGGTCCGTAGAGGTACTTGCGGTCCCTCTTCACGGCCACGACCCACATCCCGCTCTGGCTGGCCAACCTCATCTTGCCCAGGCTCTTTCCGACCAGGTCCGAGGCCGGCTTGATCTCGGCCAGGGTTATCGTGGTATCGGCGTCCTTGATGCTCAGGCGGATCACCGGGTGCGGTTCGTCCTCCTCTATGGCCACCATGGCGATCTGCATCGCCGCGTCGGATATCTCTTCCACGGCAGCTGCCAGCTTGATGGCGGTGAACGCCTTCCCTTCGTCATGGTCCTGCATCACCCGAGTTATGGCCAGACGCTGGATGTTGTTGGCCAGTTCGTCCAACATCTCCTCCATCTGGATCACCTCTTCGGCGATCTCCTTGTTGTTGTACAGCAAGGACGAATAGGCCAGGTCGATCATCAGTTCGGAGGAGTCCTTGAGCTCCAACAGCATCTCGTCCAACTGGTCCATCAGTCGTCCTCCTCTTTTTCGTCCGGATATACCGGCCACTTCTCATCGCCATTGGCGAAGGAACGCAGGATCTCACATCCGTCGTCGGTGCCGCGTACGATCAAGCTGTCCCCGGACTTGAGCTTGGTCTCATCCTCCGGGTCATAGATCCAGCGTTTCCCGCGTTTGATGGCGATGATGCGCATTCCCGTTTCCGATTCCACTCCCAGCTCGCCTATCTGGCGCCCGACCATGTCCGAAACGTCCGCCAGGACCAGGCGTTTGATCTTCTCTTCCGCCTCCCTGAGGATGAAGGTCAGGAAAGGCCGCTTGTCCACCTCGCACTCCATGAGCTTGACGATGTCCCCGGCGGCGTTCGAGATGCGTCTGGAGGCGGCGGCCACCTCCAACAAGGACGACAGCTTGGTGGCCTCCTTGTGGGTGCGCGCGGCGAGCATGGCCTTCACTCGAATGTTCTTGCTCAGCTCCTCCATGTCCTCCTCGAGGTTCTTGACCTCCTCGGCGATCTCCTCGCTGTCGAACATGATGGATGCGTAGGCCAGGTCGACCATGATCTCCGAGATGTCCTTCATCTCGGTGAGTATGTCCCTGACCGTGGCGTGAGCCAGATCGTATTTGTCCAGACGTTGATCCCTTCCCTGGTCATACATAAAAAGAACACCTGCGTCGATTCACAGCGATGGACCTCCAGCTATTGCGGAAGTTGTACAAGGATATCGCTCGTGACATCTCAGTTGGCCTCACGGAACCACCAGCCTCATAGGGCCTGGCGGACCCGTCATTCCTTCCTTATGAGGTTAGCCATATATCATCGTTACGAATTCGAATGGAAAATGGGCCTACCTGGGCGCCCAGCGAGGGCCATCTGGTCACGAACACGACTTAATATTAATAGGGTCAAATCCTACCTCTAGCGGGTGCTAGGATGAGCGGGGTTGTGAAGACTTTCTTCTCCAACAATAAAGCGGTCTTCACCATGGGTTTCACCGCTCTTCTGATCTCATCGCTCGGCGACATAATGGCCGGGGTCACGCTTGGTTTCATGACCAACACCCTAGAGCTCCTTCCAGGACTAATGATCCTCATACCGGCGGCCATCGGTATGCGGGGGAACATATTCGGGGCGCTAGGGAGCCGTCTGGGAACGTCCATGCACGTGGGTACCTTCGAGCTATCCCTGCACAAAGGGAGCATACTCCGCCAGAACATGGAAGCGTCGCTCATACTGACCATGGTGGTTTCGTTCCTCATGGGCTTCCTGGCCAAGGTGGTCTCCACCGCCTTGGGCGTCAACAGCATCAGCATGCAGCAGTTCATTTTCATCTCCGTCTTCGGTGGGGTCCTGGCCGGATTGGTGCTCCTGGTCGTCAACGTGATAGTGGCCAATCTAGGCTTCCGGCGCAACTGGGACATCGACAACATAAGCGCGCCGTTGCTCACCGCCGCCGGAGATATCGTCACCCTGCCGATGCTCTTCTTGGCCGGCATCCTGGTGCTTAACTGGAACGGTGACCTGGCGACGCTGTTCTTCGACATAATGATGGTAGCGTTCCTGGTCATCACGGTGTACCTGATCTACGAGGCGCTGTACCGGAGAGATGAGGAGGCCAGACGCATATTCGTGCAGAGCTCCCCCGTTCTGATGATCTGCATCTTCCTGGACCTGGGGGCTGGTCTGACCATCGAGGACCAGATCACCCACCTGGTCGCCTATCCCGCGCTACTGGTGCTCATTCCCCTCTTCCTGCAGAACTGCAACGCTCTCGGCGGCATACTGACATCGCGCATGTCCTCGCTCCTGCACATGGGTATAATGCTGCCTGGAAAGGTCCCGGGCAAGGTCAGCTACGAGAACTTCGCCATAATCTACATCTTCGCCCTGTGGGTGTTCACCTTCGTCAGCATAGCCACGCATTTCGTGTGCCTCGCTCTCGGACTGGCGTCCCCGGGGCTACTGGTCATGATCACCCTCGGTCTGGTGGCCGGTCTGGTCACCGTCACCGTGCTGAACTTCCTTTCCTACTACGTCGCGGTGACCACCTTCATGTTCTCGCTAGACCCGGACGACCACAGCATTCCCATCACCTCGTCGGCCATCGATTTCATCGGATCGCTGGCGCTCATGGCGGCCATAGTGATGTTCGGTCTATCCATCTGATTCGGCACAAGTTAATATTCTATGGAACGTTCCCTAATTATTCCTGAGGGAGCTTGATGATCGACAGGGACACCATCTTGGGCAAACTGGAAGCTTACGATCCGGAGAAGATCAAGATCGGGGTGCTCGCCTCGCACTCCGCGTTGGACGTATGTGATGGGGCGGTGGAGGAGGGGTTCCGCACCCTGGCCGTGTGCCAGGAGGGCCGCGATTCCGCTTACACCAAGTACTTCAAGGCCTATCGCGAGAAGGACGGTAGGTTGAGAAGGGGAATAGTCGACGAGACCTTGATGCTCAAGAAGTTCAAGGACGCTACGAGCCAAAAGGTGGTCGACCGCCTGCTGAAGGAGAACGTCCTCTTCGTTCCGAACCGGTCTTTCACATCCTATTGTGGCGTAGACTCGGTGGAGAACGATTTCACCGTTCCCCTGGTCGGTTCCCGTAACCTGCTGCGCTGCGAGGACCGCGGCGGCGAGAAGGATTATTACTGGGTTCTGGAACAGGCCGGAATGCCCTCCCCGCGCAAGGTCAAGAGACCGGAGGACATCGACGCGCTGACCATCGTCAAGCTCCATCACAAACAGAAGAAGCTGGAGCGGGGATTCTTCACCGCCTCCACTCCCGAGGAGTATTGGGAGAAGGCCCGGAAGCTCATCGCCGACGGCGTGATCGAGGAAGAATCGTTGGGCGAAGCCCGCATGGAGGAGTACATCATCGGTCCGGTGTTCAATCTGGACTTCTTCTATTCTCCTTTAGAGGAAAAGGGTTCTCGCATCGAGCTGCTGGGTATAGACTGGCGCTTCGAGTCCTCCCTGGACGGTTTCGTCCGATTGCCGGCGGAACAGCAGCTGGCCTTGAACGACAAGCAGCGCATTCCGGAGATGACGGTGTGCGGTCACAACTCCTCCACCATGCGCGAGTCGCTTCTGGACGGGGCGTTCGAGCTGGCCGAGAAGTTCGTTAGAACGGCTGAGAAGCACTTCGCTCCCGGCATGATCGGTCCGTTCTGCCTGCAGACCTGCGTGGACAAGGACCTGAAGTTCTTCATTTACGACGTAGCGCCGCGCATCGGTGGCGGCACGAACGTGCACATGTCCGTCGGTCACCCGTACGCCAATTCTCTGTGGCGCCAGAGCGTCAGCACCGGAAGGCGTTTGGCCATGGAGGTCCGCAGGGCAATTGTGCAGGAGCGCGTGGCGGAGATCGTTACCTGAGCGATGCTTCGCAAACCTCTTTTATATCTTCTTTGTAGTAGGTGCCAGTATTGATTTTTCATTTGGATAACCTTTATAAAGAGCAACACTATTCCGAGATAACCCGAGACTCAGTCAGCACTGTAGGTGCGCCTATCGTGAGGGAGGGAAATAATGCAATCGAATAAAACCTGGAAGCTAGCGACCGGATTGATGGTCCTGATGCTCTTGGCCATGCCGCTCTTGGCGGTCATGCCCGCGAACGTTGGTGCCGCAACTACTGGAAACAATCTATCGATTATCGTTTATGATGAGAACACCGCTAATCCCGTAGTTGGTGCCAAGGTCACCCTGATAGGCGTACACCAGCAGAACGCCATCTCCCCCAAGACAACTGGGTCCGACGGGCTGGCCGTGTTCACCCCCTTTGATGGATATTACATGGTGACTGTGACTCACCTCGGGTACTATACTTATCAGAGCGAAGGGGTCATCCGATTCACCGACCTTGCCGCAGACACGATCTCCATACCTATGAAGATGATGTCCGCTGACAAGTATACTCTGACCGTCAACGTGAACGGTACCACTGGCCCCCTCAACGGTGCCTCAGTGGTCGTTAAGACGGTCATTGACAACGTGACCACCTCGATCTCCGCGACCGCCGTCAGCGGGGTCGCTACACTGCAGCTGCCTAACGGCACCTACTCAATAGTGTGCTCGAACTCCACCTACGCTACCGACGTGGAGAGCAACGTGGTCATAGCCGGCGCTGCCGTGGTCAAGAACATAACCCTGGCCGCAGCCGTGAAGTACAACGGCCTGGTCACCCTGGACGGAGCTCCCGCCACCGGTGTCGTCGCCTACCTGGTCGGCGCTGATCCCCTGGTCGAGACTGACCGTAAGGTCATAAAGGCCTCCGGTACCTCACCGTTCTTCAGCTTCGATGCCTTTGTCGGTAACTTCACCCTGCTCGTGGACGCCAACGGCGCCCTGGCAGCGGTCGAGGCCGTTACTGTGGCCGCCAGCAACCCGCTCAAGAACGTGGTGCTTTCCAAGCAGAGCGTGCAGACTGAGAATAACTCCTTCGCCTTCGGGGCTTCGGACTGGAACGTGGCCACCCTGACCAAGACTATGCTCCTGGACCATGACAACACCGTTCCCGGCCTGGACTACGCTTACCTGCCCAGCGCTAAGATGCAGATCGATCTGGTGTTCGGCAACGGCGATGGTGAAGTGAACGCCACCGAGCTGGCCGCCTTCGGGGCCAAAATGGTCGAGTTCGGCCCCATCGACGTGACCACCACCGACATGATCTCGGTCAACTCCAAGAACTTCATATCTGACGTTGCCGACCCTGGGTATACCATAACTGGTCTGCTGGGTCCGGTCAATGACACCAGCAAGTTCCAGGTCGAGATGGTCGCCGGGTACACCAGCATTGAGGCCATCGCCAATGGTCTGGCCGCATATACCGTCGTTGTCAGCTCCCAGAAGACCCTGGCCGACATGAGCTACACCTACAAGGCCGCACTCCCCTCCCTGTATGAGAGGGTCGGTGCCGCCACCATCAGCCCGGCCGGCTCTGGTGTGATCGTGACCGGTTACACCAATCTAACGGTGACCTCCGGGACCTCCTCGGCCACCGCCACGATGAAGGTGCAAAAGTCCGCGGCGCCCACCGCCGCGGCCGCGATAGTCACCGGCGTCAACGCCTACAAGGTCATGAACGGTTCGACCTTCCTGTACTACATAGTGGCAAAGGGCGAGAACGTGACCTTCACCGCCTCCGGTTCCTCCGATCCCAACGCTAACCCATTGATCTACAGGTGGGACTTTGGCGACGGCAACAACAGCGGCGAGATCTCCAACCTCACCTATGTGCACGCTTACGCCAACGCTGAGCAGTACACCGTCAACTTGACCGTGAAGAGCCAGTCCGGACTGCCTGCCTATAAATCCTTCAACGTGAAGGTGGATGGCGTCAACCCGACTGTGGCCGCCAAGCAGAACGTTGACGTGCTCGGAGCGACCCTGAACATCGATCAGAACAAGGCGTATACCTTCAACAGCGCCGCTTCCGCTGACATGCTGAACGCGACCGAGGCTGGTCTGATTCACAGCTACAAATGGGTATGGGGCGATGGCAACACCACCACCGTGCTCATGGGCGAGAACCAGACCGTGACCAAGACCTACGCTAGGTCCGGCGTGTTCACCATGTACCTGAACGTAACCGACGTGGCCAACCACACCACCAGCAAGGCGGTCACCGTCACCGTGAAGGATACGGTAAAGCCAACCGTGAAGTTCTCCGTCAAGCTGAACACCACCGTGGTCACCAGCGCCAAGGAGTTCCAGAACCTGACCTTTGACGCCTCGGCATCCAGCGATGCCAGCGGAATAGCCAGCTACCTCTGGGACTTCGGCGACGGAACCAACAGCACCCTGGCCTCCCCGGTGCACAGCTACTCGGAGATCAAGACCTTCACCGTGAAGCTTACCTTGACCGACAACGCCGGGAATGTGGGTAACACCACAATGGGCTTCAAGGTCGAGTCCTCGGCCCGTCCGGACCTCCGCGTCGGCGCCGTGACCTTCGACCCCACCAAGTTCACCGAGGGCGAGGATGGATACATCTACGTCAACGTGACCAATGTGGGCACCGCTCCGGCTGAGGGCATATACGGCAAGCTGTACAAGGTGAACTCCGACGGCACCAGGAAGCTGCTCACCGATGTGAGCGTCCTGCTGGTCAACGACACCAAGGACACTGAACTTCAGGTCGGCGAGACCGGCGTGCTGAGGTTCAAGGTGGCCTTCGACTCCAAGGGCGAGTACACCTTGCAGATCAACGTCAGCGCCAACGCTGAGGTCGCCTCCAAGATGACCGACAACTCCGCCACCAAGTCCCTGACCGTGGAGGAAGCTGCCTGGAAGTCCTATCTGCTGTACGGTGGGATCTTCGCCGTGATCATCGTAGTGGTCGTTCTCTTCCTGTTCCGGAAGAAGCTGCCCATGATGTCCGGCAAGAAGAAGGAAGTCACCCCTCCGGCCAAGAAGAAGTAGGCAAAACCTTTTACCATCCCTTTTCTTTTTATTTATGAATGTTGCGCCTTGTTGACTCGGGTCTCTGCCATCCCCTTTACTCGGTCGCGATCGAGGAAGCACTGCTGGAATCCTGTTCCAAAGGCCTCATGCCACCCACCTTGCATCTTTACGTCCGTGATCGACCGACGGTCTCCCTGGGCTATTTCGAGAAGGTGGAAACGGCCATCGATCCGCAGGTGCTTTTGGACGAGGATGTGTTCCTAGTGCGCCGGATGTCAGGCGGCAGCACGATCTTCACCGATCAAGGTCAACTGATATTCTCCCTGACCATCGATCAGGGCGCCATACCCAACCCGGAGGACGCCTACGCGCTCACCTGCGGAGTGGTCGTGAATGCCCTGGAATCGTTGGGGGTCAAGGCCGAGCACAAGCTCCCGAACGACATCCTGGTGAACGGTAAAAAGATATCTGGGAGCGCCCAGACCAGGAAGAAAGGGATGCTCATGGTGCACGGGACGCTGCTCGTCGACACCGACCTGGACCGCATGATGCGCGTCCTGCGTCCGAAGAACGACAAGCGCTCCCGCAACAGGGAACAGATGACCTGCCTGCGCGACGAGCTCGATCGTTCGCCGGACATGAACCAGGTGAAGGACGCTCTGGTCCAGGCCTTCTCGAACGAACTGGAGCAGAGAGCGGTCTGCATACCGGTGAACGAAAGGGAGAAAGGTAGGGTGAAGGCCCTCATCGAAGAAAAGTATGGAAAGGAGGATTTCATCCTCCAGTTCTGATCACTTGAAGTTTTCCAGGTCCAGGAAGGCGAACTTGCGGCCGTCAATGAAGAATCCGACCTTCTTGTGCAGCATGACCGCGTCCTTGGCGTCCGGCATGACCACGCTCTGCACCGCCTTGGCGCCTTTCTTCTTGCCGTCCAGCGCAGCGCGGCGTAGCAACTTCAGCCCCACTCCCTCGCGGCGGTGGTCCGGGTGTACACCCAGGTTCTCGATCCACAGCACCTTTTCGATGTTGTTCACGTACTGTATGATCTGGGAGAACAGGAATCCGACGATCTGTTTGTTCTCCACGGCGACATAGCTCATGCCGCCCTCCCGATAGTAATCGAAGGAGTCCTTGGTGGATGCTCCCAACTGCTCCATGAGCTCGGCCGGCAGGTCGTCCCAGCTCTTCTGCAGGGAACCTTCCAAGTACTCGCGGATGCAGAATAGCTCCAGCGTCCTCACTTGCGGTTTATCCTCGTCCTTGAGCTTCCTTATGTCCACCATTACATCTCCTCCGGAGCCGCTATCCCCATGGTCACCAAGGTGTTTCGCAATGCCCACCGGGCCGCCTCCACCAGGCATAGCCTGGCATCCTGGTGCTCCGACCTGAGCACCGGGACCGCGCCGTAGAACTGGTTCAGGGCCGAGGCCAGCTCGTGACCGTAGGTGGGGAGCATGTTTATGCGGCGTTTGTCCCCCGCCTGCCGAACCACTTCCGGGAACTGCGCCAGTATCCATACGAGCCTGCGCTCGGATGGGTCTGTCAAGACCGATACGTCAGCGCTTTTATTAAAATCTCCCGTCTTACGAAGTATGGAACAGCATCTCGCATGGGAATACTGAACGAAGGGGGCGCTGTTTCCCTCGAAGTTCAAAGCCTCCTCCCACTTGAATATGAGCTGCTTTTCCGCCTGAACGCGAATGATGTTGTAGCGCACCGCGCCAACACCGATATCGCGGGCTATGCTGCGCTTCTTCTCCTCGTCCAGATCGGGGCGGCGAGTGCTCACTTCCTTGTAAGCCCGTTCCACCGCCTCCTCCAGCAGGTCGTCCAGATAGACGACCACGCCCTTGCGGGTGGACATGCGCCCTTCTGGCAAGGAAACGAACGAGTAGTAGATGCACTCCGGTGACCGATCGAGGCCGAGTATCTTCAGGGCCGAGGCCAGCTGCTTCTGTCCCAGCTTCTGGTCCTCGCCCAGGATGTTCATCAGCTCCTCGGCCCGTTTGAACTTGTCCATGTGATACGCCAGGTCACGGGTGGTGTACAGCGTCGTACCGTCCTTGCGGGTGAAGAAGAAACGGGTATCGCGTCCGTGCACCCCGAACTCCTCCAGATTTAGATAGTAAGCTCCGTCGTCGATCTCGGAGTAACTGGACGCCTTAAGTTTGTCGACCACTTCGCGCGCCGACCCGTCCAGGATGAACTGCGATTCGTATGTGTAGCGGTCCAGGAATACGCCTATCCCGGCCAGGCTCTCCTTGATGCCCTCAAGCATCAGGTCCACCGTTCGGCGGACCTGGGCGATGACCTCGGGGTCGCCCGCCTCGAACCTCTGGGTCATGACCGCCACGTCGTTGGCGACCTCCGCCGACGATTCCATCATCTTGTTGGCGGTCTGGTAATATCCGACCAGGCGATAGTCGTTCTTGTCCCGGTCCCAGGGTGGCACGTCCTTCTCGGTGAGGTGCGCGAGGGCCCAGGTTAGGAGCACCACTTGCTTTCCGACGTCGTTGACGTAGTATTCGGTTCTGACGTCGTGACCGCACATCCGCAGGCACCTGGCCAGAGTGTCCCCGATCAACGGGTTCCTGGCTCGGCCGACATGTATCGGTCCGGTGGGGTTCACCGAGGTGTGCTCCAGCAGCAACCTTCCCGGCCGGGGGTCTCCCTTGCCGAACTCCTCCCGGCGCTGCATGGCGTCCCTTATGACCAGCTCGCTCAGCAGCGTTTCGTTCACCCGGAAGTTGATGTAACCCTTATCGGCCCAGACCTTGCCGATCTTATCGTCGGTGGTGATCAGGGCGCCAAGTTCCTGAGCGATCGCCGGCGGCGCCTTGCGCAGCTGCTTGGCAAACTGAAAGCAGGGCAGGGCCAGATCGGCCATCTCATGGTCCGGCCTTTCGAGAACGATCTCGCCGGTGAATCCCATGACGCTGAGCTCCGCGGATAATTTGGAAATGATATGCTTCTCGAAATGACCCAAGGCGTCCATTTACCCACCTATGCTGAACCTGAGCAGTCCGGCTATGCCTCCGAAGGCCTTCAAGAGCATCTCCCCCTCTTCCGAGTCCGGGGAGATGAGCTCGACCTTGGTGCCCATCATACCGGCCTGGTCGAACAGATCGTCCACCAGGTCCACGTCCTTGGTCACGGTGCCGACGGTCCCGCACTTGGGACAGGTCATGACGGTACCTTCCGGGCTCTTGTCGATAGTAAGTTCCAAGGTCCCGCACTGCGGGCAATCCAAGGTCACCCGGCGTTTGCGAATCCCCTCCGATACCAGCAGCACGTCCACCGCCCCGATCATGATGGCGTTGCGTATCTGGTCCTCGCCGTACACGGACAGGCCGCCCTCGGACTTCCGGATCTCGTTGAGGAACTGCTGGAACAAACGCTTCTCCCTCATCAGGTCCAGGTCGTACAGCTTGTCCTTGGCCTTCTCCACCAGCTCCTTCAGGCCGTACTCGTCCGTATAGCCGATATCGAAGGTGTCGACCACCTTCTTGGCCAGCTCGTGATGGAGGTAACCTTCCTTGATGAAGAACTCCTTGGAAGGCCCCGGTCCACCGACCAGAATTCCCTGCAATCCGTCAATGCCGAGGAACGACTCGGTCATGATGTCGCTGACCTTCTTGTAATACTCGTTGGCGGAGATCTCGATGAGCCGCTCGAAACGCTGTGCCGACTGTCCGCCCATGCGGTGCTTGGACGGCACCAGGGAGTCCAGGTTGCGGATGACATGGATGGCCTTGCCACGAAGCACGCCCACCGTGGCCTCGCTTCGGTCAATTACCACCAGGCCGTAGACCTTCTTGTCTAGCAGCATTCCTTCCAATGGCTCCAGGTAGAAATCGGAGTCGCATCGGTACAGGAAGGTGGTGATGGGGTCAGGGGGCTCCAGCACATACTGGACCATCCTGGTCTGGTCGCCGGTGGCGGATATCTCGCCGACGAAGAAGATGACGCCGTTGGCCGGAGGGGTCTTGAAGTACTTCAGGCGGGCCAGGATCGAAGAGATGGCTCCCTGGACGTTCTTGCGGGTGCTCGCCGATTTAATGTTGGAGGACTGGGAGAACTCCTCGCGCAGATAGGCGGCCACGTCGGAGATCTGCTTGGTAGGCGGCACGTAAACTGAGATGAGCTCAGTTCCTCGGCCCTTCAAGTTCCTGATCTCCTCCAGGGACCTCTTGAAATCGTACTTCTGACGATCGGAGAGGGTCTCGCCGGTTATTCCATCCATATTCCAACGACCTATCCTTTTTTTAGGTGAAAACGGTTCACACTTATATCTGTTGGTATGCAAATGGACAAGATAGTGGTTTCCCTCGGCGGATCGGTCATCGTGCCAGATGATAACGATGATGCCTTTCTGAAGCGATTCTCCGAGATGATATCTTCCCTCTGCGACCGGTATCAGATATACCTCGTGTGCGGCGGCGGGAAGATCGCCCGCTACTACATCAAGGTCGGTCGGAGCCTGGGGCTAACGGAATACGACCTGGATGAGATGGGTATACTATCAACCCGCATCAACGCCGCCTTGGTGGCCTATTCGCTCGGCGACATTTCCGTCGGAAAGGTGCCCACGGACATCCTGGAAGCCCACCGGCTGGAGAAAAAGGGAAAGGTGGTGGTGATGGGTGGTACGGTCCCGGGGCACACCACCGATGCCGTCTCGGCTATGTTGGCCAAAGAGGTGAAGGCGGTGCGCATAATTAACGGTACGTCGGTCGACGCGGCGTACACCGCCGACCCCAAAAAGGACCCTCACGCGGAACGATTGTCAAAGATCACGCATCAGCAGCTCTACGAACTGGTGAACGTGGGAATGCACGGGGCCGGGCCTTCCAACGTGTTCGATAGATTGGGGGCGCAGATCGCCCGGGACGGTCATATAAGCATCAGCATCGTGGACGGTCGGGACATCGAGGAGATGAGGGCGGCCATCGAAGGCCGGCCTATCAAAGGGACGGTGGTTTCAGATTAGCCTGTTCTCCAAAGAGGATGCCAAGGCCGGAAAGCAGAAGCGCCCTCCCAAGAAGAGCGAGAGGAAGGCTCCGGTCGCTCCTTCCCCTTCCAAGCCCCAGTCCAATATGCCCCAGGTCCAGCACGACGCCATATTGGCCGGTGGGGTGTTCGCCATCATCGGAGGGATCCTCATGCTGGTCTCGGCATTTCTCCCCTGGATAACGTTCGAGGGGGAGCCGCTCATATTCCTGGACCTTCTCAGCCTGGACCCGGTCTTCTCGGTGCTCCCGGCGGCCTCGGCGGTCGGAGCATCGCTGGTGCTGCTGACCTCGGTCATCATGGTAAAGGTGTTCGTTTCCCGAAAGCCGCTGAACCGGCTTCCTTTGTATCAGGCGCTGATCTCCATGGCCGGCGCGCTACTGGTCATCGCGACGTTCCTGTTAGCGCGCCAGGAGTATCAGGGGACCGACGCCCTGTACGGGGCGGGAGCCTTCACCGACGTGGTCGGGGCGATACTCCTCATGGCCGGCTCCATGCTCATCCATCTGATGTCCGGACATCGCCGAAAGCCCGCCGCCACCGGTTTCAAAGCTCTGTCGGAGCGCAGCGGCCAACCGTCGGGAAGAAATGAGTGGAATCCTCCGGAGAGCTCGGTGAAGGCGCCAACCTGTCCGTCCTGCGGGGAGGAGCTACGGCCGGGCTGGAAGGCGTGTCCCAGTTGCGGTTACGCGCTGCTGTCCGATGATAGGGAGCGCGGCAGGCTCTGAAGGTCCTGTAGGTCGCTTCCCTCCAGTACTTCGTATCCGGCCGATACCAGAAGCTCATTCAGACGCCTAGCCTCGGGACGTGAGAATGATTTCTTGTGAATGTAGGCGAACCTGGTGCCTGAGGCGTTTATCGCCTTTCCGACGATCTCCAGGACCTCGGCGTCCGTTCTCCCGTCCAGAACATGCTTGGCCACCATATGGCCGAAGCGTACCTTCTTGACCAGGGTAACCTCGCTGAAGCGCGGGGCGTAATGCCCCCCGCCGATGCCGACGACCGTGGGGCCGTCCGCGGGAACATAGTTCAGCAGCGCCTTCGCCATGGCCTGTGCCGCTTCCACGTTATCCCACTTGGTCTCGTCGCTGCCTATCTCCACGTAGGTGGTCGGAACGTCAAGGAACGGTCCGTGGTGGGTGACCTCGTACGATATCTCGAAGGGCAGCCCCTTGGCGCTCGAGGAGAGCGCTCTCAGCAGTCCGCTCAGGAACGCCGGGGACGCTGGGACCAGCGAGCCTTCCTTGCCCCCGTAGTCGGCCTTTCCGAAGTTCCCGATGGGGTGCATGGTCAGTGTCGGCTTTCCCGAGGCCGCCCGGTGCTTGGACAGGAATACCACTTCATCGATCTCCAAATTGAGCGCCTGGCCAACCTCCTTATCGACATGGTCCAGATGCAGGTGCAACCGTTCGATGGAGACCATCAGCATATTATGAAGCCGGTAGTATGGGCGTCCCTGATATTCTCCTCCCAAGGACCACTCGGCCACTTCCAGTAAGCGGTCTCGAAGGTTGACGCTTGCCGGATCGAGGAGGCTAGCCACTAGCAGACGCATAGGACCGCCAACCGGCTCAGGGGATATTACGGTTACGGAGGATGCTTGGGCGACCATTTCTGATTATCAAAAACGCTACATGTAACCGTATGCAGTTTAATGTCCTCATCCCTTCGATGTTTGGATTGATATGGCTACTCCCATCACGGTAGGGGAAAGGATCGTGCTGCATCTGGCCCAATATTCCAAGCATTCGAACGATTTCGACGCCCCCTTCGAGGTGAGCCAAGACGGGATCGGTGAGGCCTTGCGCATATCCCGCGCCCACGCCGCCATCGAGCTGAAGAAGCTCAAGGAGGCGGGAACGGTGACCGAACGAATAGCCCACATCCGAGCCGGCCCGGTCAAGCGCAAGGTCTACTTCCTGAGCGAGGCGGGGGAGACCAAGGCCAGGAACCTCAAGGACTTCGCCAACCGTCAGGGGATCGAGATATCTCCCCTTCTGGACCTCAAGAAGTGCAAGGGTGAGGACCTGTGGGTGCAGCTGAACCCCGATTCTCGTTCGCTCATCGCCAAGGCCGCGGTGTTCCGCAAGCCTTTCAAGCGTTCCGCGCTCCCTCAGACCACCGTGAGCCTGCTCCCGGAGGACAAGGACGGGATGGCCGAGCTGCCAGAACCCCTGCGGGAATCCATACCCGCTCTTTTGGACAAGAACGCCTTGCGGGAGGCCCATAGCTTCGCCGCCGACTACTGGCTTAAAGAAGGGGATTACGTGGAGAGGCTGCATCACCTGATGCTTGCCAATCGAACGTTGGAGGCGCATATGCTCCTGTCCGCCCGGGGATGGCAGATGGCCCGCTCCGCCGGACCGGAGATGTTGGCGTCGCTCAAGGAAATGGGTGAGGTTCCACCTCGCTACGCCAAAGAGATCCGTCGCATAAAAGGTCAGGCCGCGCTTCGAAATGCCGATATCAAGTTCGGTCGGCAGGTAGCGCAGGAGATGCTGTTGACGGGCGATTCCGAGGAGACCACCGATGGTCTGGAGCTCAAGGGCAGGACCCTCCTATTGGAAGGCAAGGCCCAGGCGGCCCTGGACGATCTGCTGGAAGTGAAACGAACGAAGCCATCCCCTCTTCTCGATTGTGACATCGCCCAATGCTATGGTCTGCTCGGCCGTAAGGACGAGGCCCTACAGTTGATAGAGTCGATCGGCCGCCGCGGCGGAATAGACGACCCAGATGTTCTGGAGGAGGTGTACTATCGCAAAGGTCAGGTACTGGCATCGATAGACCGCTCGCAGGAGGCCATAGCCAACTTCAGTAAGGCCCTGGGACTGGCGAGGCCGGGCGATAAGCGCGCGATATACAAGGCCACCTCATCCTGCTACGAGAAGCTGGGCATGGAGGACAAGGCCCGGGAGTACTCGCGCAAGGCCCTTAAAAGATAGGGCTTTGCCTGAGCATGTCCAGGTCCGTGACGTACAGCTCCCGGATGTCCTTGAGGTTCCACTTCAGCATGGCCAACCGTTCGAATCCCAATCCCCAGGCCAGCACCGGGTGCTTTATTCCCAGCGGTCCGGTGACCTCCGGTCGGAAGACGCCCGCTCCGCCCAGCTCCATCCAGGA
>DAONGL010000001.1:40751-114687 GCA_035404085.1 Methanomassiliicoccales archaeon
ATGTCTCCGTCGCCCATCTTCTTCAGCAGGGCCTCGTCCAACATCTCCAGGCTCAGGCTGTTCCGCCCTTCCTCGCTCAGGTGCAGCATCGGCTCCGCCCCGGACTTGTCCAGGCGGGCCAATCTCTTCTTCATCAACCAGCCGATGGCCATGGACGATTCCTCCTTCCCCATGGCCGTCTCCAGGTCCTTGACGCCCAGCGAGCCGTCCTTGGCCCCTATGAAAGCAAGGGCCCTTCTCTCTGGCACTCCCTTTTCCAACAAGGAGCGGTCCTTCAGGGCGTAGGCCTTGCGAGCGCTCTCCTCGATCTCCACCGCTCCCTTGGACTGAAGCCAGGAAGAGGCGTTCATCACTTCCACCAGTTGCTGGAAGTCACCCGCCTCGAAGACCTTCTCCGGCGATGCCCTGCCCTCAAGCTTCTGCAGGGCCACCAGGACCTTCTTCTCGGAATGGCTGAGACCTTCCAACACCTCGGTGGCGTTCATGACCTGGGAGATTTGGTCATCGATATAAGTTACTTATGGGCTCGTCGAACGGACTTCCGGCGAGCCATCCTTCTCATTTCCTCCGGGTCCCAGGAGAATCCTTTGCTCATCACTCCTTTGATATCCGCCACAGGGGTGTCCACGAATGCATCCAGGCCACTCACCCGGAGAACGTTGCCATTCCTCTCGAGCAGCGTCACCCTGGTTAGGCCGATCGGACTGGGTCGGCGAGGGCTTCTGGTCCCGAAAAGACCGGTCAGAGGTATGTTCGGATCGCCTCTGGGATGTACCTGGAGGTCGTATCCCTCGCTGCGATCGAAAACAAAGAGGACGTCCAGCTCCTTGAGCAGCTCGATTCGATATAGTCCATCGGAGAACTCCGGGAAGACCTCGATCTCCGAGACGTCCCCCTCTACCGATGACACCTTTCCAATGGGGGTCAGCAGGTATCGGGCAGCAGGAACTCGTGGAGGCGCTCCCTGGCCTCCTCCCTCTTCCTCTGATGCTCTTCCAGGAACTCGTTTATCCTCTGGGTCAGCAGCTGCTTGCACTCTCCGCACAGTATCTCCCCCTTGTGGCACCTTTCCGTGAGGTCGTCCAAGGCCTTGTCGTCCTTCTCGAAGAGGTAGTACTGGTACTTGAAGACCGAGCAGACCTCGGGGCGGCCGCCGAGCTTGCGTTGCTCTTCGACGGATACCTGCCCTCCGGTAAAGGCATTGCCGATCTTCTTCTTGACCTCCTTCGGTTTGTCGGTGGTGAAGATGGTGGTCTGCGGCTGGGAGGAGGACATCTTGTCGGAACCGGTGAGCCCGGGGAACATCTTGTTGTAGATCAGCGCCGGTTTTGGATATCCCAACAGTGGCGCCACATCCCTGGCCACCCGGAAGTGGGCGTCCTGGTCGATGCCGCAGGGTATGAGGCAAGGCGTCCTCTTTCCGTACAGGGCATCCTCGATGAAGCACGGAGCCGCTTGGATGCTGGTGTAGAAGATGCTGCCGATGTTGTGGCTGTTCTCGAAGCCGAACACGGCCTTGGCCGTGGAGAAGGTCACACGCTTGGCGACCTTGAGCGCCAACGGATAGAGGAGCTTGATGTCCTTGGTGTCCAGGATGACCTTGGTGTTCTCCGGTTCGAATCCCAGGGCGATGAAGTCCAGGACGTTCTCGTAAGCGGCCTTCCTGGTATCTTCCAGGCTGAGGTTCTCGTTGAAGAGGTACTTCTCGTCATCGGTGAGCTGGAAGTACATGTTGACCTTGAACAGGTCCTGCAGGTAGCGGTTGAACATCCAGGGCATGAGGTGGCCGAGATGCGTTCCGCCGGAAGGTCCCCGTCCCGTGTAAAGGAAGAAGCGGTTGCCCTTATCGTACTGGTCCAGAAGCCAATCGAAGTCCCGGTGCGAGTACACCACGCCTCGGCGGAGCATAGGATGCAGCTCACCATAACCAGCAAGACGGTCCAGCAGCTCCTGGTCCATCTTCTTGGTCCCGAAGCGGGTTATGAGCTGGTCGTAATCGATCTCCCCGGTTACTTCCCAGGGGGTGACCTTGAAGTCATCGTTCATCGTTCCCAGTGGCCAGGAATGGCGTACAGGTTCAAAAGGATTATTGAGCCCTCTCCGCCGAGGTCCGGGCCAGTTCCCTCGCTCGGTTCAGGAACCTGGACAGATTCGCGGTACCGCAGGGGCGGTTCTCGTGGCGCAGGCCAAGCTCGTCGGCGAACTTCCGCGACAGTTCCTCATAATGCTCCGCATCGCCCACGTCGGTGTCGACATAGACGCACAGCTCGTAGTTCTCGAACAGCATGTCCAGGAAGTACTTCGGCTCGTATCCCTGGTCCACCAGGGCGTCGAGGTGCAGCTCCTTCACCGCCCCCTCGATCCCGCGCAGCGCCCAGCCGGGGGTGTTGAACCAGGTCCCGATGCACAGGCTCTTCTGCCGGGCGTACTCCACCGGTCCCAGTATCGCCGCTATGCAGTCGTCCCCTTCCAGCATCACCGACGGCACCTTGAGGTGGTTGGTTATCCCCGATAGGGACTGGCATACCGCATATCCCAGGAACACCGCGTCCACCTGCCCCTCCAGGGCGTTCACCTTGTCCTGGACCGTCGCTTTGAGCTTCTCGGCGTCGATGTGCAGGGCGAACTCCAGATAGTCCTTGTGCACCACGTCGTCCCAGCCCTCGGTCAGCTTTTCCAGCTCGGGCTTGAGTATCTCGCAGGCGATTATGGCCAGTCGTCCCTTGCCGTTCTCCATGGGTGATCAGCTCCTCTTCGGTAAGGCGAACAGACGTCTCAAGTATTCCAGCACAGTGTTCCAGTCCTTGCAGTCGATGATGGAGTCTCCGACCGGATTATCGTCGTCCAGGGTCCACATGTGCTCCGGGGCCGGAGAATCGTAATAGATCAGCATCATGCGGTAACCCCCCTTGTTCTTCAGATCGTTCTTGGGGCTGGACACCACCGAGGCGCCGTAATCGTTCGGAAACCGGTAGATGTTATGAAAGCGGTCCCCGTCCATGCACCCGCAAACGCAGTCCGCGTTCAGATCGATCACGTACTCGTCGAACTCCAATTCGCACCCCGTTCCCTATTTAATCATATCTTCAACGGACGAAATACGTTCATGCCCATCGAAGCGATGCTATACGAACGGCAATCTCAGTGATATTAGCATCATCTTCAAGAATTGGCTCGGAGCCACCCTGATCACTCTTACTTCCGAAAGCTCGCTCATCGAGAACGAAAAAGAACCATGGAGTAGATTATCATATCGTCCGAGGAACGATTATCTATCCCCAGCTGCGTATCTCGGCCGATATGACTCTCAAGGAAGGGCTGGTCGAGGAGATCGCCTCCATAGTTGGCCGAGAGAACTGCTCTACCAGCGTGGCCGATCTCTACACCTACGGTTTCGATTCATCGATCCATCACCACACTCCGGACGCGGTCGTTCGTCCCGGAAACGTCGAGGAGGTATCCCTCCTGGTGAAGTTGGCATCCCAGGAAGGTATCCCGGTGGTACCCCGGGGCGGGGGGACCGGTCTCTGTGGGGCGGCTGTTCCTATCAAAGGCGGAATGGTCATGGACCTCACCCGCATGAACCGGGTCAAGGAGGTCCGGGTGAACGACCTCTACTGCGTGGCGGAAGCGGGCGTGGTATACGACCGGCTGAACGAGGCGCTGTCACCGTTCAAGTTCTTCTTCCCACCAACGCCGGGAAGTGGCGAGGCCTGTACCATCGGCGGGATGGTGGCCACCAACGCTTCGGGGATGAGGGCCGTGAAGTACGGCGCCACCCGGGACTACGTGCTCGGGCTGGAGGTGGTACTCGCTGACGGGTCGATCATCCACGTCGGCACCAACACCATCAAGAACTCCTCCGGCTACCAGCTGGAGCGTTTGTTCGTGGGGAGCGAGGGAACGTTGGGCATAATTACCGAGGTCACCTTGAAGATCGCCCCCCGGCCGAAGAAGGCGGCGATGGTCTTGGCGGCCTTCGACCGCCTAGAGGACGCTGGCAAATGTGTTTCCAACATCATCTCCGTGCCTCTCATCCCATCGGCCACCGAGCTGATGGACGATATATGCATCCGTGCCGTCAACAAAGCGGTCGGGGCCGGCCTTCCGGACGCCCAGGCCATATGCATGATCGAGGTGGACGGGGAACCGGAGATGGTGGCCAAGGAGCTGAAGGTGGTGGAGGAGGTGGCTCGCAGGAGCGGCGCCTCCAGCGTTCAGGTCTCGGACGACAGCAAGCAGATGGCCAAATGGACCAGCGCCCGCAAGTCCGTGATGTCCGCCCTCAGCCGCCTGGGGGATGATCTGGTCTCCGTTTCGCTGGCCGATGATATGGCGGTCCCCATATCCAAGATCCCCGATGCCGTCGTAGCGTTCCACCGCATCGCCGAGGAGAACCAGGTGATCGTCGGGACGTACGGTCACGCGGCGGACGGAAATCTGCACACCAAGATGTTGCTCGATCCTTGCTCGGAGGATTCCTGGGGTCGGGGCGAAAGGGCCGTCGGCCAAATATTCGACGTGGTGATCTCCCTGGGAGGCACCGTCACCGGGGAGCACGGGGTCGGAATATCCAAAGCGCCCTACATGATGAGGGAGCGCCCGGACGCCTGGCAGACCATGCTGACCATCAAGAAGGCCCTGGACCCCCAGGACATACTCAATCCCGGAAAGCTCATGCAGTGGGAGGGCGGGATCATCCGCGACCTGCGCTATCCTTGCCGGGACCTATGTCTCAGATGAGGCCATAGCCGATCGCCAGGGGGATGGCGGTCACGATCACCGCCAGGACCCAGGCCGTTGGGCTCCAGGCCAGCACTTTCTTGCCGTCCAACGGGCCTAGCGGTATCAGGTTGAAACCGGCCAGGAACAACGACAGCACGCCTATCCAGTTGAAGGCCGCCGACCACGTTCCTTCGGACGGGAACGCCAGCCATAGGATGATGAACGTCGTTCCGAACAGAATGTTGGTGGACGGCCCTGCCAGGGATATCAACCCGTTCTGCTTCTTGCTTATCCTTCCTTGAATGTACACCGCCCCGGGGGCGGCGAACAGGAATCCTAAGAAGGAGAGGATCAAGGCCATGAACAGGCCCATCGGGTACATACGGTACTCGGCCCAGGCCCCGTAGCGCTGAGCTACGAACTTGTGCCCCATCTCATGCAACAGGAATCCGGTCAGGGACACCGCCGCGGCCACCCCGAAGGCGAAATACCATGGGGAGTTGCCCGATAGCACGATGGTGAAGGCCGCGGTCAGGACCGCCACGCTGATGGCGATCTGAACGAGCTCTTGGCGGCCGAAATGGAATCGACCAAAGTCGCGTGGGATCACCAGGTTCCCGTATTCGTCGTACATTTCGCACGTCCACTGTACCCCCTCGTTTATAAAAGTTGCCCGCCCACGCCGCAGGATAAGGTTGAAGTACGTCCGCGCATCATAGCTTGCGGAAATGAGAAATTACCAGCACGGCAAGGTCATCTTCCGGTGGTGCGACAGCTGCGGCACCCTGGTCCTGGGCGAGGTCTGCGGGATATGCGGCCGCCCTGGACGGGAGTTCGAGGTCTCCGCACCGGGGGACATCCGCCCATGTTTCGGGAAGGGCGTGGACACGGTGGCCGACCTGTTCCAAGGGCACTTCGGCACCTCCGCGTTACTTCGTACCAGGTCCGTATTCCTGAACAAGGTGGCCGGCGAGGACCGCACCGACGAGGTCATCCTGGACGGGAGGATCGTGGCGGTCATCCGCTTCGAGCTGGTTAAGGACGATTTCAGTCTGGAGCTAAAGGCCGAAGGGGCAGCGCTCCTGGCCAAGATGGCCCGCAAGGGCGTGATCAAGGCGCGGCGGCCACAGGGTCATCTAAAGGGCAAGAAGCTGGACGGAGCCGACGTTCTGGAGTTCTCTGGCGAGTTCAAGGCCGGCGACCCGGTGGTGGTCGTCATGGGCAACAACATCGCCGCCGGGGAGGCCCGGGTCGACTCGTCCCAGGTCAAGGAAGGAGAGAAGGTCATCCACCTGCGCAGCGTGTGCAAGGCGGACGTCCCGTTCCCATTGGTCTCGGCGGACTGGAACGATTTCGTCAAGGCCAACGAGAAGCACCTTAGACAGTTGGAGTCCACCGCGGTCAGTGACATCCGTTCCTTCGTCAACAACACCAAACTTCCGATAACGCTATCCTTTTCCGGGGGCAAGGACTCCCTGGCCTGCTACGGCATCACCAAGAAGGCCCTCCGGAAGTTCGACCTCCTGTTCGTGGACACTGGCCTGGAGTTCCCGGAGACGGTACAGTATGTCCAATCCTTCGCCAATGCCAAGGGGGAGCGCCTCAAGATCGCTCGGGCCGGAAACGCCTTCTGGGACAACGTCAAGGCCTTCGGACCGCCGGCCAAGGACTTCCGCTGGTGCTGTAAGGTGTGCAAGCTCGGTCCCCTGACCAATCTGATCGAGGACAACTATCGAGATGGGACGGTCACCATCGAGGGCAACCGGGCGCTGGAATCCTTCGCCAGGATGGATATCGGTTTCGTGGAGAGGAACCCGTTCGTGCCGAACCAGACCGTGCTCAACCCCATCCGTCATTGGATGGCCATAGAGGTCTGGGGCTACATCTGGATGGAGGACCTGGAGTTCAACCCCCTGTACGAGCAGGATTTCGAGCGTATCGGCTGCTACCTGTGCGCTTCCTGCTTAGGGAGCGAGTGGAAGTCCACCGGTGAGATCCATCCCGACCTGCACGCGCAATGGGAGTCCAAGCTCGCTGAGTGGGGGAAGGCGGTAGGGGTCTCTCCGGAGTTCGTGCGCTACGGCTTCTGGCGCTGGAAGTCGCTGCCGCCCAAGATGAGGCTGGTGGCCGAGGAGCTGCAGATGAAGGTGCCCCAGATGAGGAACGATAGCATGGAGCTAAGAATATCCAAAGGAGCGAGTCCTTGCGTGGCCGGCGGTTTCTCCATGGAGGGCGTGCTGACCGTGCCGAGGAACAGGGATTTCTCCCAGGTGGCGGAAGTGCTCAAGACCGTGGGCAAGGTGAAGTTCTCCCCGGAGTTCGAGGTAGTTATGGTCAAGACCAGGGACGGCACCTTGAAGATGTTCGGCGGCGGGCATATTTCGGCCATAGCTCCGACCAAGGAAGGCGCCCAGGCGCTGTTCCGGGCCGGGGCGGAGGCCTTCCTGCGCGGTCAGCTGTGCACCAGTTGCCGCATATGCGAGCGCAACTGCAAGTTCAACGCCATCACGGCCGACGGGCAGCTCAAGGTGGACGATCGCCGATGCCGTCAATGCGGAAAATGCGCCCAGGCCTGCGTGGTAGCACATTACTATGACAAGTTGGTCAAGGCCGGAGAGGGTAAACCGGCCTACGCAGGCGTTAAATAATCGTAGGAAAGTGGAGCGAGACGGACATGAATTGGACGACTATGTTGGCCGCGGCACTGGGCGTAGGTCCGGCCCTGGCCCTGATGTTCTGGACCCTCCGCGATTACACCTATCCCAAGGTGGAGAGGCCCTTCTTCGACGATCGAAAGCTGTTCGGGCTTCTGGCGGTGGGCATGGTCATCGGGGTGGTGGTCTTCGTCCTACAATCATACTTCAACCTGGGTTACATTCTGTTCGCCCTGCTTTTCGCGGTGTTCGAGGAACTAATTAAATTGGTGATCCTCAACATGCCGCGCTTCGCTCGCAAGCTAGATACGTCGTTCTACGGCCTCTCGCTGGGATTGGGGATAGGCAGCACCATGGCCTTCGGGGTGGTGTTCTACACCATTCAGCAATCTGGCGAACTGGACGCCCTAGGTTGGACGACCGTGATCATTCTCGCTTTCCAGATGGTCCTCCTTCACGCTTCCGCCGGGGCGATGATCGGCACCGGCTCGGCCCGCGGCGAGGTCAAGGGCTATTTCGCTCAGGCCGGTCTTCTGCACATCGGTTTCAACCTGCTAATGGCCATACCGCTGAACTTTGACAACATCTACCTGGCCTGGGTCGGCGTGATACTGGCCACCTTGCTGGTCGTTTACTACTATGCCCAGGTCCACCGCCATCTGCTTCCGGCCGTGATCAAGGGCGCCCTGAAGGCGATGGAAAGGGCGAAAGCCTGATTTAGCCAGAGATCACTGGAACGTTCGTGTCCGAAGGAAGGCGGAAAGCGGGCAAGACCCTTCTGGTCGTGGCCGTCGTACTGGTCGTGGTGCTCCTGCTCTTACTTCCACCCACCCAGGACCTTCTCCGTAAATATCTGCTGGACCCCTTCTCTCCGCAGTATCCAGAGGAGGTCCAGATGGAGATCGTTCGGACGATGACCTTGGATGCCAACGGGGGCGAGATAACTGGATACACCATCGACCTGCCAAGGCCGGTCAGCGTCTTCGAGGACGGCACATATCTCCAGAGGGTGAATTCTTTCACCGTCTCCCGAGCCTATGATCATCTTTGGGACAATGGCACGTACGACACCATGGTCTGGGAAGGGGATGCCCTGTACGACACGTTCACCTTGACCATCACGATGAACGTCACGCAGAGGATGCAGGTCTGGAAGCTCGACGAGGAGAGCGTCCTGGACAAGAACGAGATACCTGAGTTCTACCGGGATAGCTATCTCGATGACCAGTGGAGGATAGTGGTCAACGATCCGGAGATCGAGGCCTTGCGGGACGATATCGTGGGCAACGAGACCAATGTGTATCTCATCGCCAAGGCCATCTACGACTGGATCGACGAGAACTTGGACTATTATATCTGGCCGAGCACGGACGGTCCGCTATCGTCCCTGGACACCTATGAGAAGCTCAAGGGCGATTGCGACGACCAGTCCATATTGTTCTGCGCCCTGGCCCGTTCGGCCGGGGTCCCAGCCTGGCTGCAGCTAGGGGCGGTGTACGATCCAGACAGCGGCGAGCTGGGGGGCCACGCCTGGGTGCAGATGTTCATGCCCACGGCGGACGGAGGAAAGAACGTCACCATCGACATCGTGAACAACAGGTTCCTGGTCTGGATGCCGAACCTTTTCTGTGAGTTCACCGATAATGGGAAAGCGGAAGACCTCCAGAAGGCGTATTACACGACCTCCATATTCTTCGATCCTTCGACCTATGGTCCCACTGAAGGACCGGTCAGAGAGGATTCTTGGACGGTGGTCAGCTACCAGGAGAGCGAGAGGACCGTCGCCCTGAACTTGATCCTTATCGCCAGAGAGGATTTCTAGGCCATCCGGTAGCGGCCGGGGCCGCACTCGTAAACGAAACCGGAGGATACCAGGCGTCGCAGTGCCTCCTCGGCGTTCATCCGGCCGTCCAAGGCCTTCTCGAGGTCGTCCAGATCGAAATCCTTTAGTTCCGTGGCCAGGTCCTCCAGGGAGGATGGCTTGAAGGGGGGCGTTCTCTTTTTCAATACCAGCTTCCCTTGGAAACCCTTCGGCTCCCGACCCTTGGTGTTCAGTTCAGCGACCGCCTGGGCGGTCAGAGATGCAGAATTAGAAGTGAAATGGGTTTTCATCCGGCGGGTCTGCACCGTTCGGCCGCAGTGGGGGCAGGTGGAGGAGCGATGCTCCAGGTCCACCGCGAAGCCCTTCCGACAACGGGGGCAGACCACGGCTCCGAACATCAGTATTCTACGAAGACCAGGGCGCCCAGGCAGGTTCCGTAATGGTCCATGGGTATGGACAGTTCCTCGATGGCGTAGTTGATGCGGAGGAGCTCGATGCCACGCAGGGCGGACATCTCGGTCATCTTCCACTCCAGAACTTCCTTCAAGGCCTTCTTGGTCCCGTGCATGTGGCCCTCGGCGACGTAGCCGCCCTTGCCATCCTTGCGCTGGGCGTAAGCTATCCCGGCAGAGATCATCTCGCCCTCGCCGCCCCTCATCTGGGCCAGGACGCAGTGGGTGATGGCGCCCATGGGCAGCTCCCTTGCGGCCACCTTCTTGGCGCCTATGGGAAGCACGGAGGATACGGACACCAGGTTCTGCTCGCCGATCTTGGCTTTCATAAGCGCCTCATCGAAGGCGTTGAGGTCGGAGACCTTGCTCACGGCCGATCCCTGGGTGACGAAGAACTTCTTCGGGACTAGATTCATAATGTCGATGTAAAACAGAATGTTGATATAAGGTTTGCCTTCAGCCGATCTCCAAGACCCGCAGCTCGCGTTCCAGCATCTTGACGTCCTGGGGGTTTAGCGCTTCTGGCACGACCGGGATGATGAGCATGGAGCTGGTCGTGGACACATTGTCATTGAGCAGCTGCAGAAGTTTGAGCACCTTCAGGAAGTTGTTCTGGCTGATGAGATACTCCAAGCCTGAGAGCAGCACCACCGCCCGACTGTTCGCCTCGAAGAAGTTCTTGATCTCGCTGTATATCATGGGGATGTCGGTCGGTTCCCGGGCGTAGCGCTTTCCTCTTTCGTAGGAAAGCCACAGTAATGCCCCATCTCCGATGCCATACGTCTTCTGGACCTTCTCCGGGTACTCGCGGGCAAGCACCATTCCAGTGCAGCCCTCCGCCACCTGGTCCTTGTACATCTGATACGCAGCGTCCAAGGACGACGACTCCACCAGGTAGGACGTTCCTGGTTCCAGCAGGTACTTCCTTCCCGATTCGTCCTTGTTCAGAGCGACCCCCTTCTCCGTCGGATAGGTGGTAGATGGGGTGAGAACGTGAACGCACTTTACCGCCCCGTCGGATATGCAGGACGCCTCGTAAGCATCGTAACGACGGCGCATTAGCGAGGAGATTATTCCGGAGAGGTAACCGCGGGTGAAGTCGCAATGGTCCCCGTTATCCGCTTCCACCGACTCCTTGAAGGTGATGACGATCTCCGTCTCGTTGATCATCTCGATGTTCATCCGGGAAAGGCCGGTCTCCATCCATACCTGCTCGATGATGGCCTTGGCATCCTGGATGTCAGCGCATTCCAGCCCTAGCGTTCGGACCAGGCCCACCCCGGCCCGGAAGCCGTAGCGCTCCATCGTCCGTCCAGCATCGTTCCCGTTCAGTAGCTGAAGCTCCTCCCTGAGGTCTCCCAGGGCCGAACCCGGCATGACGAAAAAGGGCCGCATGTCCTTGCCCACGTCAAACCTCCATGGTAAGCTCGCCTAGGGCCTGGAAGGCTTCCTGGACGTTCTGTCCGGTCCTGGCGCTGGTCAGCATGAATTTACAGCCAAGCTTGTCAGCGAAAGCCTTCAGGTCCTGAAGGTCTATCGTCATCTCCAGGTCGCATTTGTTTCCCAGTATCAGGATAGGTATCTTTCCGGATACCTCGAACAGGTCGGCCGCCCAATTCTCAAGATGTTCTAGCGTTTCCGGCCGGGTCATGTCACAAACCAGCAACACGCCGTTGGCACCGAGATAATAGGTGTTATGCAACTCCTTCTTCGTCTTCTGGCCCAGCACGTCCCAGATCATGAGGGTGAGATTGACGTCCTCCAGCTCCAGGACCTTCTTGCTGACCTTGGCTCCGAAGGTCTGTATGTACTGATCATCAAATTGGTCCAATACATAACGTCGGATGAGACTGGTCTTACCGACCTCCCCGTCCCCTAGGAGGCAGATCTTCTTGACGAACTGGCGCTTAGCCATCCAGTCCACAGTATGCCGCCGGCGTCTATATATTCATTTCACTAGGTGGGGTTTCGACCTATCCAGTAACGACACACCGGATGTCATTCGCCGCAATAGTAATGTATCTCGAGCCCAAATTACCCGGTATGCCCAAGACCGAGATGAGGTTCGAGGACGTGCTCGTGGACGACGTCTTCGACAAGTTCGTGCTGAAGCCTTCCCAGGTGGGGAAGGGCGCCACCATCGCCATGGTCATCGACCAGATGTTGGCCAATCCATTATCCCGCAAGGTCTACGTCACCGATGCCGAGAACAGGTATATCGGAACGGTGAGCACGGAGACGGTGCTCCGGTTGATGGGTTACCGACTGGGGGTGCGAGAGTACGGCGGCGCCTCGTTCATTCGTTTCCTTAAGGACACCCTCAAGGAAAGGGCGGATGACATAATGGTCAAGGGGCGTACCGTCACCAGGGAGACGAAGCTGACGGCGGCCATGAAGATAATGATCGACGATCATCTGAACGACCTGCCGGTGGTGGACAATGAAGGACGGCTGGTCGGAGAGCTGGCCAGCCTACAGCTGCTGATGGCCGGAAAGAAGGTTTTCGAGGCCAAGGACCCCGCCGTCCCCCCGGTCAACGAGTACTAGCTCAGCCGTAGAGCTGGGAGTACTCCACCGGCTTCTTCGGCTGCTGCACCGACTCCATGGCCTTCTGCATCTCGCTTTCGATCAGCTCGGCCTCCTTGATCAGCGGCTCCGGGTCCAACTTTATCTCCGGTAGCATGTCGCCGATCACGTCCAGAAGGTTGGCCGCACCCCGGGCGTCCGGAACGTCCGTGCGAGCGGAACCCAGCAAGCAGATGACGTCCATCTGGTAGCGCTCCCCTTCGGAAAGGAGCAGTCCGGAGATACCGGTGACCATTCCCTCCTTAAGCTCCTTGATCCCATAGGTCTTGAGCATCTCCCGCGTGCGTTCCGTGGTTCCCACTCCATAGACCTTGGTGTCGCTCTCACCGACCATGTTAATGCCCTCCAGGGTCAGGATGGTGGCTATCCCTTTCTTCTTGCACCATCCCAGGATGTCGTCCGACAGCTCCTTGATGAGATCGGGCTGAGGCATGAACTCGCAGGTGATGACGGCCAGCTTCTCACACATTTCCCCCTTCACGCAATCCCGCTGTCCAGCGTAGATGCGGACCGGGGGCGAGGGAACGCCCTCATGGATGATGGTGAAGGGAGGGAAATGTTTGGAGATTATGGCCGCCCTCCTCTCCAATTTCATGGTTCGAACGATATAGTTGGACGCTATGGAGCTCACCAGCCCTACGCTGGGGAACCCGACCACGACCATTCCGTCCTTCAGGTCGACCTCGTCATACTCGTGGATGAATATCTCGCCGTCGCTAATGGGCATCACCTGACTTTGAAGGTAGGTCAGGGGCTTAATACTTGACGGTGCCGCCATCGAAAGTCCATTATCCAGGGAAGGCGTTCCAGGGGCGTGGTGGAATCTGGTTTGGGTCTGCATCGGACCGCGGCGGGCATACCGGTGATAGTGGAGGAGGTCCCCCACTCCCGGACGGCCGCGCTCTCCGTCAACTTCAGCGTGGGCTGCCGGGACGAGGACAAGGAAAGCTCTGGCACCGCGCATTTCCTGGAGCATATCATGTTCAAGGGAACCAGGAAACGCAACGCCAGGCAGTTCTCGGAACTGGTGGAGGGTGCTGGCGGGGAGATGAACGCCTACACCACCAAGGAGTCCACGTCCTTCCACGTTTTCTCGCTGGACGAGACGTTCGATGTGATGAAAGGTCTCATGGCGGACATGATGACCGCTCCCCTGATGGACGAGGAGCATGTGGACCTGGAACGAGGGGTGGTCATGCAGGAGATCAGCATGCTGGAGGACGATCCAGAGGACTATTCCCGGGTGCTTCTGGACCGCTCGATCTGGGACGGGCATCCCATGTCCAACACCGAGACCGGCCGGCCGGAATGGGTGTCCAGCTTGAAGGCCGCCGACCTGCGCAAGTTCTTTGAGGACCATTACCGGCCGCCGAACCTATGCGTGGTGGCCTGCGGTCACGTGTCCGCAGAGGACGTGGTCTCCTGGGCCGAAAGGACATTCGACGGTCTCAGTCACGCAAAGTCACAGAAGGTCCGCACGCCGCCGGTTCCCAAGGCCTACACCAGGGTCTTCCCGAAAGAGGGGGACCAGGCCTACGTGGAGCTGGGGTTCCCAGGGCTCCCAGGGAAGCACCTGGACCGCAAGGCATTGACCCTGGCGTGCATCATACTCGGCGGTGGCACATCGTCCCGGTTGTATCAGACGGTCAGGGAGGACCAGGGGCTGGTGTATCACATCAGCACCTTCCCGCAATCCTACACCGACTGCGGGATAGTGGATACCTTCTTCTCGGCCTCCATCGACAACCTGGACCGGGTGGTCAACACTCTGGCCAAGGAGATATCCCTTTTCAAGGACCAGGGACCTACGGAGGAAGAGGTCCAGAGGTCCAAGCGCTGGATCAAGGGGATGCTGGTCCGTCGGCTTGAGGGAACCGACAGCCGACTATACTGGCAGGGCGAACATTACATGATGAACGGCGAGCTGGCCGATGCTGAACGCTCCATAGCCGAGTTCGAGAAGGTGAACCGCGAGGACGTCACGCGGGTCATCAACGAGATATTCCAGAGAAAAAAGATGTGCGTGGCCATGCTCGCTCCCCAGAAGGAAGGGGAGGCGGCCGCCAGGCGTATGCAGTCCCTCGACTTCTAGTCGTTCAGGACCTTCAGGACCGCTTCCACGGCGGCGGGAACGGCCTTCTCCACATCCTCGGTCATGATGTCAGTGACAGTATAGACGTCATTGACCTCCACCGCCACGAACCGGATGTCCTCAGGCATTCGTCCCGGGAAGAGCAACTTACCCACCTCGATGGCCATGTGGATGTTGGTCTCGTGCGGGTTCGTCCCGTGCAGGGCGGTCTTGAAGTCCTCGGGTTCCAGCAACATGACCGTGCCGGCCGGGTACTTCTCGGTGATGATGGCATCGACCACGACCACCTTCTGGTAGTCCATCATTATCTCGATGATGTCCAGACCGCTCACCGACTGTTGATCCACGTCCAGGTCCGGCAGGTTCCGGTTCTTGATCTCTTCCACGATCCGGAAGCCAACTCCATCATCGCAGACGATGGGGCTGCCGATGCCCAGCAATAAACGGGACGCTTTCATCGTTCTGCCGAAGATGGCGGCGGTTATTAACTTTGCCTTTTCCGGCTCGGGACGGCGGATTAATCTAATCCGTAGTTCATCGCAGCACCATGTCCTTGGTGCAGGCCTCGCTCACCGTGCAGGTCAACGGTCACGTCCTGACGGACAAGCAGGCCAAGGCCGTTCTGGCCCTTTATCTGAAGGGGACCCAGAGGGCCGCGGCCCGTTCGTTAGGGATATCCGCCCCCGTCCTGTGCCGTCATCTCCGCCAGGTGGAGGTCAAGGCTAGCGCCCCGATTATGGATTGCGGTCCCCGGGGCACGGTGCTAAACGAACTGGGCGAAAGCATCGCCAAGGAGCAGCTGGCTCTGCAAAGCAAGCTCAGGGAGCGGCAGCAGCTGGCGGTGGCCTGCACGCCTCTGACCGAGGAGCTGATGATGCAGGCCTTGAACGTCGCCGATCCGAAGGGCGATATCGAAGTGGTGATATCGGACGACACGCACAACGTCACCGATTTCCAGGCCGGACTGCTGGACCTGGTTCTGCTGGACGATCCGTTGTTCGCCTACGAGGCGGAGGGGGCGAGCTGGGAGGAGGTGGGCAGCGATCGTTTGCTACATGTGCGCAAGGGCGAGGACTACGCCTCTTACCGCTTCGGACCGCAAAGGCTGGGGTTCAGGTCCCTGGAGGCTCAAAAGGTCCCTCACCGAGTGGTCAGGACCTATTCTTCGCTCGGAGCTCTGGTTCGCAGCGGTCATAGCTATTTCGTCAGCGAGGGGCTGCTGGTCCGCAAGGGCTATCGTCCCAAGGGGGACGAGCCCGCGATCCCCTACGCCATACTGTGCCTCTACCGCCCGGTCCCTAAGGTGGACGGGATACTGAGGGCAATTCGTAATAAACCCGTGAATTAGTGTAACCTATTTAGGTAACACTCGTACGGTTTTCCGTTCACTTTTATATAGGATATCTCCGCTCCCCGAGACAAGAGGAAGACTTTCATGTCAAACGTAAAGATACCAGACCCGGCCTTTACCCAGAGCATCATCGATGCTGGCGGTAAGACCTTGGACCTGTGCTACCAGTGCGGAACCTGCACTGGCAGCTGCCCCTCCGGCCGCACCACCGCGTTCCGCACCCGGCAGCTGATCAGGAAGGCCCAGCTAGGATTGAAGGACGACATACTGCCCTCCGAGGAGCTGTGGATGTGCACCACCTGCTACTCCTGCGTGGAGAGATGCCCCAGGGACGTCGATATCGTCGATATCATCATCCTGATGAGGAACATGGCCGTCCAGAAGGGTTACATGGCCGAGGACCACAAGAAGGTCGGGCGCTCCCTGATAAACAGCGGGCACACCGTACCTGCTTCCGACAAGCTGAAGCATCTGCGCGTCAGCATGGGCCTCTCCGAGAACCCGCCTACCACCATCGCCGACCCCAAGGCCCTGGCCGATTTCAAGAAGATCATGGCCAAGACCGGATTCGACAAGCTGATCGGAGGTGCTTAAAATGGCCGCTGACAAGTTCGCGTTGTTCCTCGGGTGCGTTGCGCCCCTGAGATACCCCGGCATCGAGAAGGCCACTAGGGAGCTGTTCAAGGCCCTGGGTTACGACCTGAGGGAGATGACCGGAGCCGGCTGCTGCCCAGCGCCGGGCGTTATCCGCTCCTTCGACCAGGCCACCTGGCTGGCTCTCGCCGCCCGCAACCTGGCCATCGCCGAGAAGCAGGACTGCGACATACTGACCATCTGCAACGGTTGCTATGGCTCCTTGTATGAAGCGAACCACATGCTCCAGGAGGACCCCGAGCTCCTGAGGAAGGTCAACGTCATCCTGTCCGAGGTCGGCATGAAGTACGAGGGCAAGGTCCGCGTACGCCACTTCGCTGACGTCCTGTTCAAGGACATAGGCATCGAGAAGATGAAGCAGAAGTTCACCAAGCCATTGACCTATAACGTGGCCGTGCACTACGGATGCCACTTCTCCCGGCCGACCAAGATCAAGCACATCGACGACCCCGAGAGGCCGCACGTGCTGGATGAGCTGGTCGAGTGGACCGGCGCCAAGAGCATCCCCTACGCCGACAAGCAGATGTGCTGCGGCGCCGGCGGCGGTGTAAGGAGCAGGGACGCCAAGTTCGCCTTGAGCTTCACCGAGGCTAAGCTGAAGAACATGAAGGCGGTCAAGGCCCAGTTCATCATCGACGTCTGCCCGTTCTGCCACCTGCAGTTCGACCGCGGCCAGAAGGACCTGCCCGGATATGACATACCGGTCATCCACCTGGCGCAGCTCTACGGCCTCGCTCTGGGTCTGCCCGTGTCCTCCCTGGGACTCGAGGCCCACGAGATCAAGGTCACCCTGTGAGGAGTCAGATTGGAACAAGCGCACTTGGTCGGGGTATACACCCAAGAGGAGATGCCTGAGGAGCTGGAAGGCTTCGTCAGGTATCAGGCCGTCTGCGATGGCCATCAAATGAAGGCCGGGGAGAGGATAGCCGTGCTGAACGTCACCGGCACCTCCTCATACGTCCCGGTCTTCATGGCCGACCTCAAGGGCTACGACGATCTGGAATCCCGGCTCTCGAAGCATGGGGTTCAGGCAGACCAGGTGAGCGCCCTATCCCTGCGGCGGGTACTGCAGGAGATGGGTCACAGTTAAACCCCTTCCCTACGTTTTTTATTGCCCAGTAAAAAGATGGTGATTGTTTTGGCAAGGAGAAAACTTATTAATAGGGTTACTGGTTTCCGAGTTCATCTCACGATTGGAGGCTATTAATTGGCTGCTACTAAAAAAGCGTCTACGAAGGCCGCCTCACGGAAGGTCAAGGACCGGTGGAAGGCCAAGGAGTGGTATAAGATATACGCTCCGCGCATGTTCAACCAGGCCCAGCTGGGCGAAACCCCCAGTGCCGATGCCACTAACCTGATCGGCAGGACCACCGAGGCAACCGTTCACGATATAAACGGCGACTTCTCGAAGATGCACGTTAAGCTCAAGTTCAAAGTTCAGGACGTAAACGGGTTCGATGCCCACACCGTGTTCATCGGCCAGGACCTGACCAGCGATTACATTAGGCGTCTAACTCGCCGCAAGCGGACCAAGACCGACCATGTCATCGACGTCCGCACCAAGGACGGATACCTTATCCGCGTGAAGCCCATGAGCATCACCGAGAAGCGCATCCAGTCCTCCCAGGAGACCGCTCTGCGCACCTTGATGGACGCTGAGATGGCTAAGATGGGAGAGGAAAAGACCATCTCCGAGATCATCAAGGCCATCATCGATGGCGAGATGGCGCACAGGCTGGGCAGCGTCTGCAAGGTCATCGTCCCCATCAAGAGGGTCGAGATCCGCAAGACCGAGGTGCTGGAGATGGGCGCAGGCCCCCAGGACCAGCCGGTCTTCGCTCCTGAGGCACCCGCTGAGCCCGAGGCTGTCGCTGAAGCTCCGGCCGAGGAAGCCATAGTGGCTCCGGCCGAGGCCGAGCAATAAACCTCTTCCCCGAATGCCGGGGTGGCTCAGCCTGGTGGAGCGTCGGACTCATAGGGATTAGGAACAAGACCCTCTCCAGGGAAATCCGAAGGTCAGGGGTTCGAACCCCCTCCCCGGCACTCCCCCGCCACTCTCTTATTCTCCTTATCATCGCCTGACAAAGCAATCATTCAAGTACGTCCGTTCATCTTGCATCTTTTCGGTGAGAGAACGAGGGTAATAATCTATACTGGCAAGGGTGGCGTCGGTAAAACTTCCGTGTCCGCCGCGACCGCCCTGCGCTGCGCCAAGATGGGCTATCGGACCATCGCCATAAGCACCGATTCCGCTCATTCACTGGCCGATTCCCTGGATATACCTCTTTCTGGCGAGATCCGGAAGATCGGAAAGAACCTGGACGCCATCGAGGTGGACGTGATCCATGAGATGGAGAACCGTTGGCAGGAGATAGGAAAGTATCTCAGCGACTTCATGGTCTCCCAGGGCCTCGATCCAATAACCTCCAAGGAGATGACCGTCTGGCCGGGCATGGAGCTCATGTCCGCCCTGTTCTACATAGAGGAGTTCCAGAAGAGCGGGGTGTACGACGTGGTGGTGATGGACACCGCGCCTACGGCGGAGACGCTGCGATTGCTTAGCTTCCCGGACACCGCCGACTGGTACTTCGACAAGATGTACAAGATATTCAGGAACACTGTCCGTCTGGCTCGGGCCACGGTCGGCAAGGTCATGAGCATGCCTATGCCCACAGACGCCTTCCTGAACGACCTAGATCACCTCAAGGACCGCCTGAAGTCAGTCCGTCAGATACTGCTAGACTCGGAAACGACCTCCGTGCGCCTGGTGCTCAATCCGGAGAAGATGGTCATCAACGAGACCAAGCGTGCCTACACCTACCTTTCCCTGTACAACCTGACCGTGGAATGCATCGTGGTCAACCGGCTGCTGCCCGAGGAGGCCCGACAGCACTATCCCGAGGTCAAGTACGAGGAGCAGTCCCGGTACATGCAGGTCATCGAGGAGTCCTTCTCTCCCCTGAAGATGCTCAAGGCCTACCAGTCCCCGACCGAGGTGATCGGCAAGAGGTCATTGGAGGCCTTGGCCAACCAATTGTTCGGAGATACGGACCCCGCGCAGGTGTATTCCACCGAGAAGAGCATGGAGATATACAACCGGGACGGGGTGGACCAGCTATCTCTGAAATTACCGTTCTCCAGCAAGGACCAGGTAGAGTTATATAAATCGAACGATGTCTTAATTGTGACCGTAGGCTGGTACAAGCGCTCGGTGGCCTTACCTTATTCGTTGGTGAAGAAGGAGGCCCACAAGGCGGAGTTCAAGGACGGCCGACTGGTCATCAGCTTCAAGTGAGGTATTCAAATGGCAAGCAAGAAGGAAGGTACCGAGGAAAAGAAGCAGGAAACGCCATCTCCATCGTTCAGCAGCGGACCCATGCCGCAGGACGCCATGGTACATCTTTTAAAGTCGGGGACCGAGTTCCTGGCCGCCATCGACACCCTGATGCCGCGCAGCATAATGCCCCCGGAGGCCAAGGTCCATTACAACAACATCCGCAAGGAGACGCTATTGATGTTCCGCTCCTTCATCGACTCCCAGCTGAGCGATATCGACAAGAAGAAGGAGGCGCCCGCCCCCCGCCTGCGCAAGATCGACCTCGATTGAACTACTCCTCGCGGCAGTCCGGGCACAGCAGGGACCCGTTCTCCAGTTCCAGAGCGATCGAATAGGCGTCACAGCTCTCGCAGTATCCGGCCAGTTTGCCGAAGCCGTTGGCCCGGGCTCCTGGTATGGCGCCTATCTTCGACCATTCCCTGGTCAGCTCTATGAGCGACGGGGACAGTTTCAGGATGTCCTTCTCGGTGAGCATCCCTATGAGCTTGCCGTCCTCCACCACTGGTAGGCGTCTCATGTGCAGCTCGGACATGCGTTTGGCGGCTATGGACACGTTCGATCCCGGGGTGATGGTTATGACCGGCGAGGACATCACCTTCTCCACCTTGGTCCTCGAGGGGACCTTGCCGACGGCGACCACCTTGTAGAGCAGGTCCCTCTCGGTCAATATCCCGACCGGCTGTCCTTCCTCCAGTATGATCAGGCTGCCCACGCTCTCCCGGAGCATCAGGGCCGCTGCTTCCTTCACGGTCATGTCCGGTCGTCCCGTGCGAGGGCGGCTGGACATCACCTCCCGGACCAGTATCTCCCTTACCTCCTTGGACCGCATGTTTATCATATTCTCACGGGCACTAGATATCTCTGCCGTCGTGATTTCACGGTTCGAGAGAGAATCAGGGTCTGAACATCCACAGTTTTTAATATCGCGTAGGTCAACAATAACCGGGGTTAAGCATGAAGGACCAGGAAGGAGGCATGGCGGTCAAGTTGGCCCGCCGGGCCATTGATGCGGAGACCAGGGACCTGGACGTCGACCGTTTCGACGTTCCGGATGGCTTCAGGAGGATGAGCGGAGCCTTCGTCACGCTCAAGACCTTCCCTGGGGACGAGCTGCGCGGCTGCATCGGTTATCCGGAACCGGTGTTCCCCCTGGCCGAGGCGATACTCAGGGCGGCACAGGGTGCCTGCCACGATCCGCGCTTCCCAACGTTGCGACCGGAAGAGCTGGACCAGGTGGTGGTGGAGGTGAGCGTTCTGACGCCACCGATGGAGCTAAAGGTGGACGACCGCCGGGAAGTGCCGAAGGCCATCGTCATCGGGAGGGACGGGCTGATCATGGAGCGGGGGATGTACCGGGGACTGCTGCTCCCCCAGGTCCCGGTGGAATGGGAATGGGACGTCACCACCTTTCTGGAGCAGTCCTGCCTGAAGGCCGGACTTCCCCCAGACATGTGGCTTGACCGGAAGACGAGGATATTCACCTTCCAAGCGGAGATCTTCCACGAGGAATCGCCATACGGTCAAATACTCCGGGAACGTACCCAGTGATGGCATGGACGTCGTAGAGGGTAAGCTGTTCTACCAGGGAAGATTGCAGAAGGCCTGCGTAGGGATCGAGGACGGGCGTATCGTCAGCGTGAGGAAGGTCCTCAGGGGCGACGAGCATTTCGATTTCGGTGATCGCCTGGTGCTTCCCGGAGCGGTAGATCCTCACGTTCATTTCCGCGATCCAGGTCTGACCGGTAAGGAGGACTTCTCTTCCGGTTCGCTATCGGCCCTCTACGGAGGGGTGACCTGCGTTCTCGATATGCCGAACACCGTGCCACCGGTCATCGATGCTTCATCATTGAAGGAGAAGCGGGAGGCGGTGTCCGGCCGCTCCTGGATAGATTACGGTCTCATGGCCGGCATCGCTCCCCGGACGGATGTCGCCTCGCTCGGCAAGTGCATCGCCTACAAGATATTCCTCGGATCGTCCACCCAGAGCGTGCTCCTGAAGGAAGAGAAGGACCTGGCCAGGGCATTGGATGAGGTGGGAAGGGCCGGACGTCCGGTGAGCGTGCACGCCGAGGAGGACGCCATGCTGTTGCGAATGGACGAACGGTCTCTGCGCGATCACGAGGAGTGCCGTCCCCGCCAGGCGGAGCTGGCAGCCATCGAGAGGCTGAAGAGATATCATGAACGCGCTCGTATCAATGTATGTCACGTGAGCTGCTCCGATTCATTATCGTCGCTGAAGGGAAGCGGGATGACCTTCGAGGTCGCGCCGCACCACATGCTGCTGGACTCCAGCATGGACCTGGGCGTGTGGGGGAAGGTGAATCCTCCTTTAAGGCGCAGGGCCGATCGGGAGGCCTTGTTCCAAGCGTTCTGTCGGGGAGAGGTTCCGATGCTGGCCACCGACCACGCTCCGCACACTGCCGCGGAGAAGGAGAGAGGGTTCGGCGAGGCGCCCTCCGGACTACCTGGGGTGGAAACAGGTTTCGCCATGATGCTGGCGTTGGTCAAGAAGGGGTTCCTATCCATGGACGTGCTGCTCAATGCGGCCTGCTCCAATCCCGCCACGACCTTCGGATTGAACAAGGGTCAGATAGCGGAAGGTCGAGACGCCGACCTGGTGGTCATCGACCCCCGAGAGGTCACGATAATAAAGGGGAGAAACATGCACAGCAAGTGTGACTGGACTCCCTACGAAGGGAGAGAGGCGCTGTTCCCGCAGGCGGTGTTCCTGCGAGGAACGCTAGTGCTCAAGGACGGCTCGACCATGGCCGAGCGCAAAGGGAGGGAGATATCGTATGCTTAACGGACCGCTGCCGCTGGACCTTAGCGAGCTGGAAGGAAGGAAATTCGTGTGCCAGGACCCCTGCAAGCTTTGCTGCCTATGCCAGCCGGAGTGCCTGCCTGAAGAGGTCGATTTCTTCAAGAAGAACTATCCGAACCGCCTGGTGCTCAAGAAGGAACCGCATAAGCATTACGCTCTGGCCCTGAAGAAAGGTCAGGGATCGTGTTCCTTCCTGCAGGGAGGAAGATGCGAGGTCTACCCACACCGCCCGCATTTCTGCCGGCAATTCCCGTTCCACATTCACGTCGGGTCGAGGGCCCAGATAGAGCTGGACCTCAGCTGCCGCGGGGTGTGGCTGGGTCAGGGGGAGGACGCCATGACCGAAGGGCTGCGCATGGTGCAGGAAAAGGAGACGGAGATCCGACGGACCCTGAAGGAATCCGTTCCCGTCTACCGGGAGTTCACCCTGAACTGCCAGGAGGCCGGTTTGGAAATTGACGTCAGCAAGGTGCGCGCCCAGGTAGCCGCTCGATTGGACGAGCTTACGGACCTGCGCTTGATCGCCTCGCTGCTGGAGGAGAGCGTGGAGGAGGACGAGCTCTCCATTCCCGGGCTGAAGGCGAAACCGTTGCTGGACGCCAAGACCATGGGCGAGCTGTCGCATTCCGCCCTGGAGATGGTCACCGATTCCATGGCCGCCGACGAACTGTTCCAGGCCCCGGTGTACTGCGCCCCGGACGGGAGCTGGAACCTGTTCCGCGTTCTAGGTCAAAAGGTGGAGTGGCACGTGCTGGGCGTCGAGGGTGACGTGACCAAGAGGGGCGAGCTTCCGATCAAGGACATCAAGCTGCAGCAGCCCGAGGGCCGGGACCGCCAGGTGCTGCGAGATTACCTCAAGATACTGAACGACCGGGACAGCTTCATGGGCTACGCCTTCTATCTGATGGACGACTACGATTACGAGGACCCCTGGCCGAACGTGTACGGCGGAGTTCTGTCCACATCCATATTGGACCTGCTATGGAGGACCTCCCTGATCGCCGCCTTCTTCCCCGGGATGAAGGACGGGGAGCGCATGAGGGAGGGGATAATCTTCTACGACATGGACCGCTTGGACGCGCCTACGCTGGGGGCGTTCATCTGACTGGCTGTTACAGGCGCTACACTGGAGCACAAAAACTTCATATAGTGAACTCTCATTCGCACGATAAGGTGAAGTGAGCATGCAGAAACCGCTGAATGTCCTCAACCAGGCGATAAACAACCAGGTCATCGTCACGTTGAAGGGCAACCGCGAGTACCGAGGGGTGCTGGACGGATACGATCCCCACATGAACTTGGTGCTCAAGAACGCGGAGGAGCTGATCAACAGCGAGGTCGTCCGCAAGCTCACAGTGACCATTGTCCGCGGCGACAACGTAATTTACATCTCACCCTGAGGTTATTCTTATGACGAAAGGTACGGCATCACACGGAAAGATGGGAGACAAGAAGACGCACGTCCCCTGCCGCAGATGCGGAAGGAGGGCCTACAACATACGCGCTTCCTTCTGCGCTTCCTGTGGATATGGCAAGACCGCCACCATGAGAACGTATAACTGGGCAAAGACCCATTGACGTTCGAGGTAGCTCCCTTGGAGGATGACCGTCCGAAGCATTTTTGCGGGATCGTCGGCATGGCCCTGGAGGGCGATGTCGTCCCCCATCTGAAAAAGTCACTCCGGATCATCCAACACCGTGGCCAGGAGGCCGCGGGAATAGCCGTCTTCAACGGCAAGACCATGTCCTATCATAGAGGGATGGGGCTAGTGCATGAGGTATTGGTCGGACGGCAGTACAATGCGCTGGTGGGCAACACCGGCATCGGCCATGTCCGCTACTCCACTTCCGGCTCGTCCTGCGCGGAGAACTGCCAGCCTATAACCGTCACCACCAAGGAAGGCGATCTGGCCCTAGCTCATAACGGCGATATCGTCAACGCCGCTTCCATCCGGACCAAGTTACAGGCGGAAGGCTGGGCGTTCTTGACGTCCACCGACTCCGAGATCATCGTTCGCATAATGGCCACGGAGCTTTCGATAAGTCCTGATCCGATTCGGGCGATCAAGACGGTCATGAAGACCCTGGAAGGCGCCTACTCCATCGTAATGATGATCGGGGGCCGCACCTTCGGCTTCCGCGATCCTTACGGTTTCCGGCCCCTGTGCCTCGGTAAGCTATCGAACGGCTACGTTCTGGCCTCCGAGAGCTCCGTGTTCGACGTCCTGAGGGGGGAGTTCATCCGGGACATCCTTCCGGGCGAGATAGTGGAGATAACCCCGACCGGGGTCACCTCCACCCGAACTCCCGCCGCGCCGCATAAGGCGCATTGCATGTTCGAATGGGTATATTTCGCACGTCCGGACGCGGTGATCGACGGTCAGGAGGTCTATCGCGTACGCACCAGCATAGGACACATCCTGGCCAAGGAGCAGCCGGTGGACGCTGATGTCGTCGTCCCGGTTCCTGACTCCGGGCGAGCTCACGCCTTGGGGTACGCGGAAGGCTCTGGTATTCCGTACGCTGAAGGGTTCATGAAGAACCGTTACATCGAGAGAACGTTCATCTTACCGGACCAGGCCCAGAGGGACGAGGGCGTTCTCCTGAAGCTGAATCCCATAAGGTCCACCGTGGCCGGGAAGAAGGTGGTCATCGTGGACGATTCCATCGTCCGCGGAACGACCATGCTCAAGATCGTTCAGATGACCCGAAGGGCCGGAGCCAAGGAAGTTCACGTTCGAATCGGTTGCCCGCCCGTGATCGCGCCGTGCTTCTATGGCGTGGACATGAAGACCAGGGAGCAGTTCGCCGCTCTGAACCGCACCCCGCAGCAGATAGCCGAGCTTATTACCGCTGACTCGGTCGGCTACATCAGTCAGGCCGGTCTCGTGGAAGCTCTACGGATCCCGGAGTCCGAGCTATGTCTCGCCTGCGTGAACGGCGAGTACCCGACCAGGATCGTCGGCGAGAAGATGCGCTTCCAGAAGACCCTTGAGGTCTGATCCGTCCGTCTCATCGATCGGCCGGTAAGCATTATTATCCTATGGAAATATTGTCAACCATGGGTAACAAGGTCCGTAGGAATCGTCCGCTCGGCGTGACGATAATCGGCGTTCTGCTATTCATTTTCGGCCTGTTCATGATCCTAGGTGGCATCACCTTGGGTGCCCTGACGGACCTGGAAGGGTTGGACCTGGCCATCGAGATGGTCGCTCTGGCCATGGGAGTGATCTATATCCTGGCCGCCTTCGGATTCTTCAAGGGCTGGGGTTTCGTCTGGCTGCTGACCATGATAGTGGTCGTCATCGGGATCATCTGGAACATACTGTCCTGGGTCCTCGGCGGTCTGGATATGGACAAGGTCGCGAGCCTGTTGATCGGTCTGATAATACCGATCATAATCCTGCTGTACATGAACAGCAGCAACGTGAAGACGTTCTTCCGCCGTGGCTGAAAACCATTTCCTTCGTTCAATTTTTCCAGGAATGCCAGGCCAGACCGGGATATTAAGATAAGATTAAATAGAGAAAATCGCTTTGCCAATTCCACTGGGCAGGTAGATCAGCTGGAAGATCGCTACCTTGGCATGGTAGAGGCCGGGGGTTCAAATCCCCCCCTGTCCACTTCTCATCAATGATTTTTACCTCATTCCATTTTTATCAAGATCCATTATCAGGTCCGATGGATGGGCGCCGGGAAAACGCCAAGGATAGCAGATTTATAAAGTTAATAAACACACATATGATAGTTCACCAATGAAGGCGATCGTATGGACCAGATACGGTCCTCCTGAAGTCCTGGAATATAGAGATGTCTCCAAGCCCGTTATATGTAAGGGCGAGGTTCTGATCAGGGTATACGCCACTTCCGCTTTTACCGGCGATTGCGAGCTAAGGCGTTTCCAGGTTCCTTCATCCCTCTGGCTTTTCACCAGGCTGTACCTGGGTTTGACCAGACCAAAACGGGTCACCATTCTCGGCCAGGAGATGTCTGGCATGGTGGAGGCTGTCGGCCAGGGCGTATCTAATTTCGCGGCCGGGGACATGGTCTTTGGCCTGACCGGGATGCGCTTCGGAACCTACGCCGAATATGTATGCGTTCCAAATGGCGCTTTGATGGTCGAGAAGACGGACGGTCTCACCTTCGAGGAAGCGGCGGTACTGTCCGTCGGGGGGTTGGAGGCGCTGCATTTCATAGAGAGGGCGAAAATACGGGAAGGACAGAGGGTGCTGATAAACGGGGGAGGAGGTAGCATAGGCACCCTGGCCTTGCAGATGGCTAAGGATGTGGGCGCCAAAGTGACCTGCGTGGACAGCCAGATAAAACTGGACATGTTGAAGGATCTGGGCGCCAATCAGGTACTAGATTATACGAAAGATGATATTCTTGGCAACGCGGAGGGATACGACGTGATCCTGGACCTGGTGGGGAAAACACCTGTCCCAGAGCTGGTGCGCGCGTTGAAGGATCACGGGCTCCTCGTCATGGGCAACTCAGGACCCTTCGCTCCCAAGCTTTTCGGCCTCTGGGCGTCTATGTCTGGCGGAAAGAGGGTGGTGTCCAATCAATCGTCCGGTACGATCGAGGAGCTCGAGAGGCTTAGAGACCTGGTGACATCAGGGAAAATCCGATTGGTCATCGACCGGAGCTTTCCACTGGAGAGGACCGCCGATGCGCATCGCTACATAGAACAGGGTCTGAAGAAGGGCAACGTCGTGATCAATGTGGCCGGAGGAAAGGGAAGCTGAAGCGATCTAGCCAGGCGTTAAGGTTCTTTCGGTGAGTATCCGGTCAGTATCTCCCTCAGGATGCGGCCTTCGGCCTTTCTCAAGTGCTCCATCAGCGTGCCCTTGCTGATCCCCAACTTCTTGGACAGTTCTTCGCTCGATATCTTCTTTGGGTAGTCGTAATAGCCATGCTGATAAGCGGTCATCACCGTCTCCCTCTGTCTGTCCGTCAGCACGCTCAGGACATCCTGCTTTTGATAGGCTGCCCTCATGAAGGACATGCTCGTGATCCGCTCCGCGGTGGGCTTGACCAGTTCCAGGAACCTCCGGAGCTCCTTTTGCTCCGCTAGAACGCTGACCACCATTCGGTCCTCCGATATCTTTGTCGGGGCTGTATAGATCAGGTCAAGGTCGAACTCCCGGAACTCGTCCTTTCTCTCTTCCGGCTCATGATGTTTGATCAGGCAGACCCGCTTCCTCCCTTCCGATCGGAGGACGCTGAGTATCTCCATATCACCTATGTTCGTCCGTTCCGCGATCTCGATGTCATCCTTCAGTATGAACTCGACCAGATCGATGCAGGTGCATTCCTCCAGATCGATTCTCAGAGACTCGAGGATCTCATAGGAATGAATCTTTTCGAATAAGGGCCGCATCTCCTCTTTCGTCGATGGGCTAGGAACCATGTCCAAGATGAGCTTTCTCATCAATGTACAATAAAATTGTATGGCTATTTAAAGAACCCCACATGTAAGGCTCAATTTGCTTCAATTCGACCATCACTACCTTCGAACAAGGAATTAGGAAGTGATAATGAATGTACAGCGAAAGGGTGTGGAAAAAGAGAACGGACAGGTCCGTGTCGGGTCAAGCAGATCAGGATGGACCAGGGGCAAGGACCGCATGGCCAACGAAGAGGCTTGCGCTCACGGCAGGCCTTCTCTATCTAGGGGTGATCATCTTCGGGATATTCGCCCAGATGGCCAGAATGGATCTCATAGTGCCGGAGGATGCCGGGGCGACCGTAGCTAATATCTTGGGTTCAAGTGGATCGCTCCAGTTGGCTCTGGTGAGCGATATCGCCATGTGCTCCTGCTTTATTCTGTTGGGGGTGGTCTCCTACGTGATGTTCAAGAAGACCCATGACTGCGTCGCGTGGATCATGCTGCTCCTGGTGGTTGTCAGCGGTGCGTACGCCTTTTACAACCTACACAACGTTATAGAGGCCATCCAGATAGTCAATGGCGCCGGTCAGTTGACCGTTGACGAACAGGAAATGGTCTTGGCTCTGCTGAACGCTCACGAGGACGGCACGTACATCGCGAACGTCATTGGTTGGGGGCCGTGGCTGGTTCCCCTGGGTTACCTTGGGTACCGGTCAGGGTTCGTTCCCAAGGCGATAGGGTTCATCCTTATCGCCGGGGGCATCGGTCTGACCGCCCAGAGCCTGCAGTATTTCCTGCTCCCGGACCTGGGCGACCTGTTCGCTCCCGGGGTCGTTCTATCGATCATCGGGGAGTTCGCAATCTGCGCCTGGTTCATCTATTCCGGGGTTAGAGGGAACAGGTTCTCTTCGGGAATTGATGAGCGCACGAAAGAGATCGATCCAGTCGATCCTCGATAAACCTCTCTTCAAAAAGGACAGGAGTGATCCTCCTGTCCCCACTTTTTCTTTTCATATTCTTGGGCAACATTGGTTCAAAAGGGTTCAAATTCCCGCTCGCATGGATCTCGGACGGTACAATGACCCATGGACAGAATCATCGATGATCACCAGGGTGATCTATTGACAACCTTCGGCGCCCTTCAATCCTTCTCAATCTGATCCGCCATATGTTCTTTCCCCCAACAGTAGAGCTGCTCGACCATTGGTTGAAGTGAATGACATCGTCAGCAGGAGAACAGGTTCGTGCTCAGGTACTTCTCCCCACGGTCCGCGAACAAGGTGACTATGGTCCCGGAATCGATGCGTTTGGCGATCTCGGCCGCGGCGTACATGGCCGCCCCGCTGCTCATTCCCACGAAGATGCCTTCCTGTTTGACTATCTGGCGGGTCATCTCGTAGGCGTCCTCGGTCTCCACCATGATGGTGATGTCGATCTTGCTCGGATCGTATATCGCCGGGACGATGGCCTCCTCCATGTTCTTCAGGCCCTGGATGTAATGCCCTTTGACCGGATGAGCGCTGACGATCTTGACGTTGGGATTGTGCTCCTTGAGCGCCCTGCCCACGCCCATGATGGTTCCGGACGTTCCTAAAGCGGAAACGAGGTAGTCCACCTTCCCGCCGGTCTGTTTCCAGATCTCGTCGCCGGTGGTCTTGTAATGCGCTATCTTGTTGTACTTGTTGGAGAACTGGTCGGGCATGAAGTACTTGTCAGGGTTCTCGGCCACCAGCTTCTTCGCCAAGCGGATCGCCCCGTCCGTGCCGTCCGTGGCTGGACTCAACGTTACGGTTCCGCCGAAGGCCTTGATCATCTGCCTGCGCTCGACGGAAACCGCCGCGCACATGACGATCTCCACGCCGTAACCCTTAATCGCACCGATCATGGCCAAGGCCACACCGGTGTTCCCCGAGGTCGGTTCAATTATGGTCTTTCCCTTGGTCAGCTTGCCTTCCTGCTCGGCCTGCTCGACCATGGCCAAGGCTATGCGGTCCTTGATGCTGCCAGTGGGGTTGAAGCCCTCTATCTTGGCCAAAATGGTGACGTTGGGATTGGGATTCAGCTTATTGATCCTAACCAAAGGGGTGTTTCCGATCGACTGGAGTATGTGTTCCTTGTAATCGGGGGTTGGAGTTTTCATGGTCAGCTCTCCAGATAGGAAAGGTGAGATTAATAATTACTATATCTCAGCTAGGGAGCTAATCGAATAAGACGGCAGGCGTTTTTTTCCCATGTCAACATGGATCAGATATCAATTAGGACGTCCCCGCCCTCGATCGAGATCTTGTAGATGCCCAGGGGTTTAGCCTTCCCGATCAGTGGTATCCTGACCTGAGAAACTACTTCGCCAGTTCGCACGTCGTATCTTGAACCATGTTTAGGGCATTTTACGACATGTCCATCAAGCGAACCCTCCCAAAGCCGAGCGGCCATATGGGAGCAGAGTCCATCCATGCCATAAATTACCCCATCCACATTGGCTAGCAAGATATGTCTGCCATCTATTTCCACGCCTTTCATGGTCCCTGGCGGCATCTCTGAGAGCAAAGCAACCTTCTTGGTCGGCATGATCTAAGATAATGCAGGGATTGAGGATATATTATCGCCGCGAACGGTCTTTCCTCTATCCAAGGTCCTGAAAGACCCGGTCTCGTGTCCCAATACGCCTAATGACCTTTTCCAATCGAAAAAGGAACCATATGGTCGCTCGCCGTCACGAATTAGACACATCATCATTCATCGCGACTGAGGCAAGGGCCATATAATCACGATCTCCTTCTATGGGCGGGACCCAGATGATAATCGACAGCCACGTTCACCTCTGGTTACGGGACCATCTCCCGGACGCCATGGTCCGCATGTACCTTGAACCACTCATCGCCCTGGAAGGGCTCATGGACTGGGACGTGCAAACGGAAACGGTCTGGCCCGAGTACACCGTGGGCCCAGATAAGATCCTGGAGGCGATGGACGACGGCGGCGTGGACAAGGCGGTCATTCTGCCCATCGACTTCAATCTGGTCGAGAAGGCCAGGCTTGATGTGAACGAGTACAATACCTGGGTGTTCGAAACCTGCGCCACCGCCGCCGACCGTCTGATACCGTTCATCGGCGTAGACCCCCAGAGAGGCGACCAGGCGCTCGATGTTCTGGACCGTTACGTGAAAAGATACGATGCCAGGGGGGTTAAGCTCTACCCGTCCACCGGCTGGTATCCCAACGAAGAGCGTGTGCGCAGGTTCCTGGACCGCGTGGACGAACTGGGTCTGGTGATCGTCACCCACGCCGGGGCGGCCTGGGGCTCACTTGATGAAAGGTTCAGCGAACCATCCTTCTGGAACGAGGTCCTGCACCGCCACCCCGATACGAACATCGTGCTGGCCCACCTAGGCGGAAGGTGGAGACAGCAGGCCTACCAGATGTGCAAGGAATATCCCAATTGCTTCACTGATTGCTCCGCTCTGCAAGGCTGGCTTCCTTCCGATCCGGAGACCGCCATCTCACGGTTGAAGGAACTGGCCGCGACCATCCCGGACAAGGTGTCCTTCGGTTCCGATTTCCCGCTGTTCGAGCTGAGCTACACCACTCCGATGTGGGCGCACTTCGTCAGGACCCAGCCTTGGGCGGACGAAGATACCAGGGCCAAACTTCTAGGCGGGAACATGCGAAAGGTCCTGGGCATCTGAGCGGCAAAATCTAATCTAGTCTGGAGTCGATTCACCCAAGCGATGATCATCGACGGTCACGTCCACATGTGGCTCCGGCCTATGTATCCGGATGTCATCATAAACGCCTATCTGGAACCCTGGCTGGCCATGTCGGAGTTCCTGGACATGACCGAGGAGATCGAGAAGAGCTTTCCCACTTCCGAGGTGCGCCCGGACCTTCTAGTGGAGTTCATGAAGCAGGGCGGCGTCGACCGGTCGGTCGTACTGCCGTTGGACTTCGGCCTGGTTCAGGAACCTAAGGTCGGCGTCGAGGAGTTCAACGACTGGATATTTGAGTCCGCGGCGATCTACCCGGACAAGCTCATCCCGTTCATGGGCATCGATCCTGGCCGAGGCGAGCAGGCCATACGCCTGATGCGCAAGTACTTCGCCAAGTTCGAGCCCAAGGGCATCAAGATCTATCCTCCGAACGGTTTCTATCCGTATGAAGAGAGGCTAAAGCCGTTCTGGAAGGAGGTCAGCGACATGGGTCTGGTCGTAGTGAGCCACGCCGGCGCCAGCTGGGGTCCCCTGGACGAGGAGAAGAGCCGTCCCATACACTTCCGCAGCGTTCTTGACAAGTACCCGGACCTCAGACTCATCATCGCCCACCTGGGCGGCAAATACCGGGCGGACACTTACGAACTGGCGAAGGAGTACGATAACCTATACACCGACTGTTCCGCTCTGCAAGGCTGGCTTCCGGCCGAGCCGCAGATGGTCAAGGACCGCCTGACCGAAGCGTTCTCGGTAATGGGCGACCGGGTGATCTTCGGGACGGATTGGCCACTATTCGACCTCTCCTATCCCTACGAATCGTGGTGCTCCTTCGTAAGAGAGCTGGACATCTGCTCCGAGGGGCGTAGGGAGAAACTGCTCGGGGGAACGATGCAGAAGCTGCTGGGGATCTGATCAGGCCCAGGGGTTCCCCCAGCTGCCATCAAAGAAGTTCTCTCCGACCGGCTTGCGCGGCGGTCTTTCCACCTCGGCCAAGAGCTGCTTCTCCGAGAGCATGGAAACGTCCGAACCCGGATAGCCGCATATGATCAAGGTTATCAGGACCTGCTCCGCCGGTATCCCAAGCTTTTCCTTTATGGCTACGGGGTCATATCCAGCTATGGGATGGGCGATCAGTCCCATCTCGGTGGCCCGCAACATCATCTCGCCCACGGCAAGTCCGGTGCTGAAAAGATGATAATCACGCCGGTCGGTGAGCTTGCAATCATCGTCCAGGCGGGAGCATACGACGAATATCAACGGTGCTTTCGTAGCCCATCCGTTTCCTCGGGGCAGGGAGGAGCGGATAGCTTCCAGGGACGATGGGTCCCTGGCCACTATGATCCGCCATGGTTGGTTGTTGTTGCAGGACGGTGAAAGCCGCATGGCGTCTACGAGCTCAGAGATCAATCCATCCGACACTGGCTTGGCGTCGAACGCCCTGGTGGCCCGGCGCTTGTCAACAGCTTCCTTCACGTCCATGTTATCCGAATGTGAACGCTCGGTCAGTTAATATCGTTTGCCGGCGCGGCACTTGGTTCATCCTTGATCTCCCGTAGATGTGCGCCGCGTATGGATTCTGCTCCATCCTACCATAAACCTTTAAATCGGAAACGGTAATTGCGGAGCGTTCGGGCCCGTGGCTTAGCTGGATATAGCACTGGCCTTCTATTCCCCGGCAACGGGGGAGAGGCAAGTCAGTGGTCCCGGGTTCGAATCCCGGCGGGCCCGCCAATGAATATTCTAAAGAAAAATAAAAAAGGTGGGCGGAGGGCTCTCAGAGCTCCTCCAACGCCTCCTTGCGTTCCTTCTCATACTCTTCCTGGCTGATGATTCCCCTCTTGCGCAGGTCCTCGATCTTGTCCAGCTTCTCCGCGGCGCTCATCTTCGAAGGCTGGTTGACGATGGAGACCGGCGTAACGTCCATGTGTATGACCGCGCTGGCGATCTTGGTGACCTCGAACGGCTTACCTACGTTCTCCCAGGAGACCGCTCCGCCGCTCATCAGCTTGATGCCCGGCGATTCGTAATCGATACCGCCCTTCTCCCCGGCGGTGGCGAAGAACACGTCCCCATATCCCAATATCCTCTCGTACCAGGGTTGGATGGTGGTGACGCTCTGCACCTTCTCTATTCCGGTGTCAGCGTATCGCAGGGTGAAGATACCATAACGGGTGATTATCCTCTGGTCGGTGACCACAAAGAGCACCCGGCTGAGATAGATGTAGTTGATGGCCAGGAGCAGCAAGGCGAAGACCAGCGGTATCAGGTACCAATACCAGGGCAATTGCTTGTCGATCAAGGCGGTCCAGGTGATTATGGCGATCCCGGCCAGTCCTCCGATCAAGCCGAGCCTCTTACGATCGGTGATGATCATCAACAAACAGGCCGCGACCGCGATCACCAGCACCAGAAGGTCTTCGTTGCTGTTGTATAAGAACTCCATCAGCACTAAGTATACCAAGGCGAAGGCGGTCAGCAACAATCCTTTGCCCATGATGATGATGGCGGCCGGTTTCCCCTGCCACTTGATGTTCTCCCCTGATATCAGGTAGTCCGAGGCCGGCGAACCGCTCGCCGCCCGGGATAACAATGAACCCCCCTTGTTCTTCCCCATTTTTCTCCCCTCCTCCTGCACCATGGCAATACAAGTCCTTTCGGCCACATCGTCCTAGGATGCGGAAGAAACATGGTCGTGTTGAATATTATAATGATTTGTGATACGGTGCCAGTCTTCGACAGGGTGGCGGTCATGCCCTTTCTTGGTCGAGTGGCTTTTAATATACTCTCATTGGTGCGAGAAAAGGAAAATCATGGGCCATATGAGAGCTCGGAGGGACGTCGGGGAGCAAAAGGTTATTAAAGAACGATTGGATGAGGGCAGCTAGTCTGGTGTGTACTGATGAAGAGAAGTTCACGCGCCTGGAAGAAGAAAGGCAAGCAGCGCTGGAAATGGCGCAAGAAAAAGATGAGACGGCGAAAGCACGCCCAGAAGATGCGTAAGCGTTAAAGCTGAACCAGTGGGGGTATGGGGTAACACGGTATCCTCGCGGGCTCCAGTTAATATGGAGTGATTGCTAACGGGTTTGCTGATCCGGTGATGACTAACTGGAGCGATGACCTGTTAATTCGCGTGGGGTCGCTCCCCACGTGGTGGAAACCCGCTGATCTGGGTTCAAATCCCAGTGCCCCCACCTCATTAACTTTCCAAACAGGCCAGCACCGTTAAAGGTGCGGCCCCCCTTTGCTTTTTTATTTTTTATCATTTCTTATCTACGCCATGCATGACTGAGTCGACGAGGCCTCTTTTCACAGATTAATCAGTTTGGTCGATAGGTTAGGCTTCGTGGGGCGGATGTTTATATGAATGGCTCTCATACAAAGATTGAGGCTGCTATTGAACATCACCATCTTCGCCTTCATCTACGTCATCTGCGCTGCCGCGGCTCTGTTCATCAGGGTCATCTTCATGCTGATGATCGGTGACCGTAAGGCTTACAGGAGCTCCTTTACGGACAAACTGCTGGTCTTCCTGATAGTCGCCAGTATGATCGCCCCTCTGGCATACATTCTCACTCCTCACCTCAACTTCGCTAACTATCACGTACCGGACGCCATGGCCTGGTCAGGTGCCGTACTGATCGTGGCATCACTTCTTCTATTATGGAGGTCGCACGCCGACCTGGGCGTTAACTTCGCGCTAACCCCCGGAGTTCATGGGGAGCAATCGTTGGTGAGGAAAGGGGTATACCGCCGGGTGCGGCATCCGATGTACACCTCGTTATGGTTATGGGCCTTCTCCATGCCGCTGTTGCTACATAACCTGGTCGCCGGGGCCATATTCATTGCGGTGTTCGGTTCCTTCTACTTCGCCCGCGTTCCGATCGAGGAGAACCACATGACCGAGAGGTTCGGTGATAAGTATAAGGAGTACATGGGGGAAACTGGTAGACTGTTCCCCCGTTTCAAGTAATAGTCACTAGTCCTTGGCCGATCCAGTTATTGAGGATCAAGAATCCGACAGAACGGTGAACACTAATCGGGGCAGCTTCGATCGTGGCGTTCATTGAATTCTCCCGGTGAACCGACGTCATTTCCGCGACCACGACTACTTATGCGTTACTGTGTCCAATGGGTGAAAATGGGTCTCATGGGGCGTTCAAAGATGGTGAATAATCACCAGTCCTCACCTTTCTTTTCAAGAAATGATACAACTAAAGCGTAATCTTTATATTCAGCAAGCAATCCTGAAATTGGGAGCACCCCGCGGACCTTCTCCAACTTCCCCACCAACTACGTTTTGCGGGGGGTCTCCTTCAACTTCTCCATCATTTGATCTCCTTCCAGGGGAACCTGCTCTTGATGGCCGAAATTACCCTCTGGTCCCTGGCCAGTCGGTCACTTAGCACCGAGCCGTCCGGAACGGTGACCCGGACCTTCTCGTTCCGGTAATCGTCAACGGTCTTGCCCATCCACTCCCCTTTGATTCGTATCCCGGTGCCCTTCAAGCTCAAGGAGGTGTGCAGTATGCTCAGGTCGTACAGCAGTTCGATCATCAACCACGGATCGTAGGAGATGGTCAACGGCACCTCGTATGGGTAGCTTATCAGCATCGAGGGCACCTTGTGAGCGTTGGCATGGGCCCTCGTCTTATCGTCATTGGTCAGGAAGAGCACGTCCACCCGTTGTTCGAGCATCTCTGCGGCCACGGAACGGAGCATCTCATCGTCCCTAGCCTCCTTATCATCAACAAAGGAGCCGCCCTGTGCCGACCAGCAGTTGTAGTGTTGCTTGAGCGCCACCACCTCCGCCTGTCCGTTCAGTGCCTTACGCCCGTTCTTGTTCAGGCAGTTGAACAGGTCGTCTGCCACAATGCGGTCCCGCACCGCCCTTCTCAGCTCATCCACGTCTCTCCGATCGTACTTCTTGCCGACCCGCCTGGACAGCTCCTCCTCGGCCATGGAGGGGATCAATACCTGTACTCTCTGGGGATCGAAGGAGCGGACGTTGCAGCCCTTTCCCGCCAGAAGCAAACGGGAGAAAAGTCTGCGATAAAGGAGATTGGTATCCAGTCCGATGCACGTCTGCCGCGGGAAGCGGTAAGGGTCGCCCCGCCTCTCGTTAAAACGGTATATCTCGGCCATCAGAGCGTCCAGGTTCGTAGGGGGCATGAACAAGGAGGCCTGTAACGCCTCTCGCAGGTCCAGGAACGTCGGGATGTCCCTGGCCATCTGATCCCCCAGGGCGCTTCTCATTCGACCATATGCCTCGTCGTAATCCCTTTCCCGGACCACCCATTGCACCTGCTGGTGGTCCAGGTCCAAGGCTAGGAGGTCTAGGTCGAGAAGGTCCGAGCGCACGATCAGGTTGCCCTTATCGGCCATCCTGGATTCGTTGAGAACGACGGTGATGAACTCCTTATCCACCTCCATCAGCGCACCTCCTTCAAGAGATCATGCGAGCTCTGCAGTTCCAACGGGATCTCCAGATACGGTCGCGAAGCGTTCTGTAGCGATTCGATGTACAGGTAGAAGATATGGTTGACCTTGACCTTGCCCGCGCCGATTATCGTGCCCAGCACGGTGGCCTTGGTGCCCGGCGTAACGTCGACAGCCACTATGTTGCCCTTACCCTTCTCCGCGGCGACGATATCGTTGACCGTCTGTCCGATCTGTTTGATGTCATCCCCCGGAACGTCCACCAGCTCCACATCCGCCGGGGAGCCGTGCTCTTTGAGCAAGACTATCAGCATGTCCCTGGCCATCTGGCCTTGGGCTGCTTCACAGCCTGCGGTCAACACGTACACCTTGTCCGGAAGGTAATCGAACTGGCGGATGTTGGACCAGACGGAGTTGAACAATCCCCAGAAGCTCCGTCCCATCATGGTCAGCAGGACCTTGCCCATGCCCTAGCCATGGTGATGGGGAATTAATCATCCTTTCCCTAAAGAATAAAAAAAACATCCGGAACGGCCATAAAAAGGTGATAAAAAAAGAATGAAAGGGGTTTATGCTTCGCAGACCGGCATCTCGAGGAATTCCGGCAGCCAGAGCTTGAAGTGCATCTGCCCGTTCACATAGTGCAGCAGGAGATGGGCCTTCAGGTCCAAGTTGAAGTCCAGCGGCAGCGAGGATATCTCCCCGTTGACATGGGCGTTGATGATGGCCGATCCGATGCCTCCGTCGTAGATGATGACGTGGGCCATTATCTGAAGGTTCTTGATCTCCAGGGCCAGCACCTGCTCTCCGTCAATGAATATGGTGATGTCCCCGTGCCAGAACGCCTGTAGCTTCACATCCAGGCTGTCCTTCTTCTCCCAGGTCTTCAGGTTTACATGGACCATTCCGTCCAAGGCCACGGTTATGACCTCATCGTCCCACTCCTCTACCAATCTCAGCAGGCAGGGGTGCTCTTCCGCGATCCTCTCCAGGTCCTCCGGCGGGATCATTTCCAGGAGCGCGTCCAGGTCTCCCCGCTCAATATCAAAGGCCACGTCGATCTTCTCGGTGATCACGACATCCGCGACCTTGCCGGCAGCGGAGGTCGTAGGGGCGCTCAAACAAAAGGCGCCCAGCATCGCAAATGCCATCACGATAGCTAGAACTGTCCTTAGCATGTGTTTCATTAGGTCCCCCCTAGGGACTCGGGTCCCCGGTGATATTCACTTGAGATTGGCGCTTTAAATAATCTGCGGCCCGGTCAACCCAGTATGCGGCGTATGGCCGCCTGGGTTTCCTGCGGGGTGGCGGTGGTGTTCACCAGATGGACCCTCGATTGGGACAGGAACTTGCGGAAGAACGTCTCCCGGAGCTTCATCTTCCGCTCGTCTCGCACCATCTGGTGGGGGTTGCAAAGGTCGTTCGCCGATAGGTACTCCCAGGCCTCCTCTGATGTTAGCTCCCTCACCAGTCGAGCATCGCTCTTGTCGCGCTTGAGCATGACCACTTCGTGAATGGTGGTCAAGGGGACGACTGAACCTTTACCGGTGACCCATCGAACGTTCACGACCGCCCTCTGGCGGTTGTCGAACTTGGCCTTCTCCACCAGTTCGCGGTACTCGTCCCATATGCTCCCGATGTCCGCGTCGATGTAGCAGTTCTTCTCAGAGCCGTAGGCCACCGGTCGCCTCTCCGACAGACGGACGAAGTACCAGTCATCGGTGACCAGCCGGGCGTTCTTGTCTCTCAGTAGGCCCCAGGAGTGGGTGGTCTTGCCGGTCTTCGACGGGGCGATGAGCGTTATCCCCTTTCCGTTTATGTCCAGGGCGGCGCCGTGCACCGAATGGATCTGGTGCTCGTCCTCCAGTATGTCACCGGCCAGAGCCAACGCCACGCTCTTGATCCACCCGTAATAGTCGAAGTTGAACAGGAAGGCCGTCTTGGTGTTGGGTTCAAAGAGCACTTCCAGGGGTCGTCCCGGATCGTCCAGGCAGATCACCCGGCCATGGGAGCGAACCGTTTCGGACATGGAGTAGAAGTTGTCCTCCCACATGTCCTTGATATGGTCGTTCAGCGTGTACAGTTTGACACAACAGCCGCTGATGTCCGCTTTGGCGGTGTGGAACGGGAACGAGGAATACTTCTCGTACAGGGCGTCCTTCTCCTCATACGATATCAATTTCACCGGGTAGCTCATGGGCAGTGGAAGGCGTTACTGGCAATTCAAGCTAACGCCGTTCCCGTTCACGCCGGCCCTCATCAGCTTGTATTCGATGCTGTCTATGAGCGCCATGAGCGAGGCTTCGATGATGTTGCCCGAAACACCGATGGTGGTCCAGGTCTGGTTACCATCGGTCGAGGTTATGAGGACGCGCACCTTGGCCGCCGTAGCGTCCTTTCCATCTATGACCCTTACCTTGTAATCGATCAGTCGAACTTCCTTGAGCACCGGGTAGAAGCGCTCCAACGCCTTGCGCAAAGCCCGGTCCAGAGCGTTCACTGGCCCGTTTCCATCGGCGGCGGTATGCTCCATCGTACCGTCGGAATCCACCACTCGTACCGAGGCCTCGGACGTCATCACGTCCCCGGTGACGTCCATGAAGGTACGGAAACCATCCAATCGGAACGGGGAGGTGTTCTCTCCCTTCAGCTTGCGTATCAGCAGTTCCAGGCTGGCCTCGGCCGCCTCATAATGGAAGCCTTCCGCCTCCCGGCGCTTCATCAGCTCCAGGATCGATCGTCCGCCATCCTTCTCGGTGTCTATGCCCATCTCCCCGGCCTTGGCCATGATGTTGGATACGCCGGAAAGTTCGGAAACGAGTATGCGACGCAGATTGCCGACCAGTTCCGGCTCCACATGCTCGTACGTGCGGGAGTCCTTCAGCACCGCGCTGACATGTATTCCGCCCTTATGAGCGAAGGCGCTCTTACCCACGTAGGGAGCTCTAGGATCGGGAGATACGTTAGCCATCTCGGCCACGAAGTTAGAGAGCTTGGAAAGCTGGTCTAGGTTCTTTACCCCGGTCTCGACTTTCATCTTGAGCATGAGGTTGGGGATGACCGAGCACAGGTTGGCGTTGCCGCAGCGTTCTCCCAGTCCGTTGATGGTCCCCTGCACCATGGACGCCCCGGCCTCCACGGCCGCCAGTGAGTTTCCGACCGCCAGTTCGCCGTCGTTATGGGCATGAACGCCGATCGGCACCTTCATCTCTTGGCGCACCTGAGAGACGACCTTCCCGACCAGGCTGGGAAAAGCTCCTCCGTTGGTATCGCACAGGCAGATCCATTCCGCCCCGGCGTCCTCCGCCTCATGGAGCACCTTCATGGCGTAATCGGGATTGTCACGGTAACCGTCAAAGAAGTGTTCGGCATCGAATATCACGTGCCGCCCTTTCTTCCTGAGAAATGCGACGGTATCATGCACGATGCGTAGATTGTCGTCCAAGGACACCTGTAAGGCTTTCTCCACGTGCAGGTCCCAGGACTTGCCGAACACGCTGACCCATTCGGTCTTGGTTTCGACCAAGGCTTCCATGCCCTTGTCCTCTTCCGGACGTACTCCAGGACGATGCGTGGCGCCGAAAGCCACCAGCTTACCGTTCTTCAGCTTGACCTTCTGGGCCGCTTTAAAGAACGCCTTGTCCTTGGGATTGGAGGCCGGATAACCGCCTTCGATGAAATCAATGCCGAAGGCGTCCAGACGTTCCAGGATCTTCAGCTTGTCCTCGGTGGAGAAAGAGACTCCCTCGGTCTGCGCGCCATCCCTCAAAGTGGTGTCAAATATGCTAGCCCTGGCGGGCAATAAATAAATCCCACCCGTTGTTTGATTTTGACATTGAGATACCTCAGGTAAGGTATGCTTTATCATGGCACGACCTATTTAACCTTGCCGTTAGAAAGGCAGGTGTTCCTCTTCAGCAGGCTGACCAGATCGCTCATTATCGCGCTGGCCGTCTCCTTTCTTCCCGCGCCCCGTCCGGTGACGGTTATCGCCCCCGCCAGGTCGGTGTGCATGTGCAGCACGTTGAGCGTGCCGGATATGGAGAGCGGATGTCCCATCGGGACCATGCGCGGTGATACTTCGACCCCACCGCCATTGACCTCTCCTATGAGCCTGATGACCTTTTTCTCCTTGGTCGCCAGCTCCACAGCTTCCTGGGTGATGCGGCGGATGCCGGTACGCCGAACATCGTGATAGGTAACGTCCAGGCCCATGATGGCGTTGGCCAGGATAGCCAACTTGCTGGCGCTGTCGATGCCGTCGATATCGTAGCTGGGGTCCGTCTCCGCGTAACCCATCTCCTGCGCTTCCTTGAGCACATACTCGAACGGCAGGCCCTCCTCGCCCATGCGGGAGAGTATGAAGTTGCACGTTCCGTTCAGAATGCCCTTCATGGACTCCACCTTCTCGGCCATGAGCAGCTCCCTGGACAGATTGATGATCGGGGTGGCGCCGCCGACGGTGGCTTCGAAACGGAGCTCCACACCGTTCTTCTTGGACAGGTCGTCAAGCGTCCTGTACTTCAAGGCGAGGGGTCCTTTATTGGAAGTGACCACGTCATGGCCGCACTCCAGAGCGGTACGGATGTTGGTGTACCCTGGCTCAGCGTTCTCGATGTTGGTAGGGGTCATCTCCACCAGGACATCGTAATCCAGCTCGCGCAGCATCTCGGCCACGCTCTTTGGTCTGGTCTTCCCCAATCCTTTTCCGGATTGTTTCTTGGACACCAGTTCCAGGGGCTTCAGCCCCTTGGGGTCCATGGCGTAGGTCATGGAGTCGAAGGCGGCCACTATCTTCAGGTCCGTTCCGAACCGGTCGAACACGAAGTCCTTCTTCATGGCCACCGCCTCGGCGACTCCCTGGCCAACGGTGCCGAATCCTACCAGCGCAAGGCGCATGTCACACCCCCATCCCGCGGACCAGGAGGAAATCGTTCCGTTTGCTTCTGGTCATGAGATAATCGTCGATATCCTTGATCTTCTCCTTGTTCCGGAGGCTGACCAGGAGCAGCACTGATTTATTGGCGGTGCTGGTCGAAAGTGAATATTGAAGGTCGATGGTCTCCACTCCTTCCATCTTCTCTATGCCCTCGGTGATGGCCCGCAGGGTGGAATGGGCGAGATTTCCGACCATGAGGTACTCGGCCGGGTAGGTGCGTACGATCTCACCCATCTTGACGACCTCCACGCCCCTCTCCTTCCAGGCGGAGAATATGGCTTCCAGGGACCTCTGGTCCTTGTGCTCGAAAGTGACGTTGACGGATATGCGTCCTCCGGTGACCAGGTCATGGTTGTGCACCACCCCCACTATGTTCCCTTCGTTGATCGATATCGGCTCCAGGGCTTTGATTAACTGCCCCGGCACATCCTTCAAGCGCAGATCCACGTTGACCCTCATCTGGTCATCACCTCAATATGTGGGCAAATTGCCAATCGGCGGTGCCCGGCCACATATATGGGTTCGATTATGTAATGCTTTCAATCCACAGTGTCCGAGGCTGGAAATATGAACGAAGAATGGCGCCGAGGGGGAGATTTGAACTCCCGAGGCGTTGCCGCCACGAGCTAGCTGGCGGAAATTTTCCAGGCTCGCGCCTTACCGGTCTGGGCCACCTCGGCACTCCTGCGGCGATAACCGTGGGCTCATTTAAAACTATTTGCCATGTCCATTATCGCAGACCGCCCAGCGAGTCCCTGATGGTCGGACGGGCCCTCCTGGCCGGCTCGGTCTGGAGCATGTCCACATCGACGACATCCACCGATTCCCGCAGGTAAGGGAGCTTAGCCAAGAGCCGTCCACGGGCGTCGTAGGCCTGGCTTCCCCCGAAGTAAACCATGTTCTGCTGGTTCCCCACGTTGTTCACGTAGGCGATCGGACAGGTGTTCTCCACGGCTCGGGCAGGGATGATCTTCTCGAAGGGCATCCTGGAAGTTACCGGTGAGGCGGCGATGCAGAGCAGAAGGTCCGCTCCTTGCATGGCGTAGGCCTTGCATATCTCCGGGAAGAAGAGGTCGTAGCATATGCACACCCCAACGCCTCGGCCGCGGAAACTGAACATGGCCGGCGATTGTCCAGGTGTGAAGTATAGCCCCTCTTCGAACGGTCCGAAGTTGGCCGGGTGAAGTTTATCGTAACGCTGCACGCGTCCGTCCGACGTCACCATAACGGCGCTATTGGTGATCAGTCCGTGAACGCATGGATCGTTCAAAGGCATCCCGAACACCACCGCCTTGCCGGTGCGGTCCGCCAGATCCAGCACGAAGTTCACGGAATCTCCGTCAATGTCCTCAGCCAGGGTGATGAAGCGGTCCCGGACCATGTATCCAGTGACATAGGTCTCCGGAAAGACGAACAGGTCGGCGTCCGTCCCCTCCACGGTCTCGACCATTCTCTGAAGGTTCCTCTCCTTGTCGCCGACCGCGCTCCTGAGCTGGCAAAGGGCCAATCGCATGAGGTGTAGCATTGAGGCGAACGGTATTCAACCTTTGCCAGAAAGACAATTATTAAACGGGAGGGCATTATCCTATTCGATGCCGCAGCTGAAGGAGCTCACCGTGGAGACGATACAGGAGTTCATCCAGACCCAGTTTAAAGAGTCCGGCGCTTCTGGCGTGGTGGTGGGCCTTTCCGGCGGCATCGATTCGGCCGTGGTGACCAAGCTCTGCGTGGACGCCATCGGGGCGGACAAGGTGCTTAACGTCTTTCTGCCCTCGCCAAGCACGCCCAAGCAGGACCTTCAGGACGTTCAGGATATGAGCAAGGCCTGGGGCACGACGTTGCTGGTCTACGATATAGGGCAGCTGCTGAAGGCGTATCACAAGATCATGCCTGGGTCGGACGGCAAGGAGGTCTCCGGGAACCTCATGGCCCGCATACGCATGACGATACTGTACGCGCACGCCAATCTGGATTGGCGATTGGTCATGGGCACCGGGAACAAGTCCGAGCTGCTCATGGGCTACTTCACCAAGTACGGCGATGGCGGAGCCGACCTTTTACCGATAGGTGACCTATATAAGACGGAAGTTCGGGAGCTGGCTCGGGCCATCGGAATCCCGGAGAGGATAATCGATAAGGAGCCTTCCGCCGGACTGTGGGAAGGTCAGACCGACGAATCGGAGATGGGCATCGCCTACGACGATCTAGACCTGGTGCTTTCCGGTCTGGAGGACCAGCAGTCCTTGGACTTCATCTCCAGGAAGACCGGGGTGCCCATGGCCCTGGTGGAGATGGTGGCCTCAAAGAACGCCATGTCAAGGCACAAGAGGCGTCTGGCGCTCATACCAAAGCTAGGCAACCGGACCATCGGTTGCGACTGGCGTGAGTGATCACAGCGATCTGGTGACCTCGGCCACGAAGCGGTCCGGGTCAGATACGTCGAATATCACCACGTCCACCCTCTTCCAGAAGGCCGCTGGGACTCGTACGACACTTTTCATCTCCAGTCGAATTCCATTGACCTTGCTGTCGGTCATGACCAGGGTACGGTTGAAGGCATCGAGCAGAACGCCTTCCTTGACCTCTATGCGTTCCAATCGCTGCAACCGCTTGACCTGGTCCAAAGGTATTACCACCTTGGAGTGCCAGCCCTGCCGGAGAACGATCTTACCATCGATGACCTCGTGCATGGTCAGCAGAGGCGACACTCCGATCACCAGGACAGTTATCACCAACAGGGCGCCCATCACCACGACGAACAACAACCGTTCGTGGGGAAGGAACGCTAGGATGATCATCAGCCACATCGCCATGATGGCCCACAGGACCAGATTGACGAATGCCGGCCGCCGGTCGTGCTCGAACTGCATGATGAAAAAGATAGGTGGCAGGGGGATTATTATTGCTTCCTTTTCCCAGCCATCCGCAAGGTTTAATTATGGCCATTTAATTGGGGACGATACACGCTCCCGTAGTGTAGTCCGGCCAATCATGAAGCCCTCTCGAGGCTTCGACTCGGGTTCAAATCCCGACGGGAGCACCAGTCTCTTCTACTAGGGTCTCAACGAACTCGGTCATTATTTGTTCTAGTGGTCTGGAAGCAAGGGTCATCGCCCACCAATTACACATACACAAGGAAGGTCCGGCTAATCGGCGTTCAATCATCGGCGGGCCTTTCCTTGATCAACAACAAGGTACCCGCGGCCATAAGCAGACCGGCGATCACCAGCTTCGCGGTGACGGACTCTCCCAGCAGTGGTATGGCCGCCATGGCCGCGGCGTACGGGCCGACCGAAAAGAGAGTGCCGGTCCTGCTGGCGCCAAGATGCCTCAGGCCGAAAAAGAACAGCACATTGCTGAACCCGTAGCTGATGGCGCCAATGATCATCGCGAAGACCATGGCCACCACCAGGTCCTGTCCGCCGTATAAGATGAAAGCCAGCGTCAGCGAGAAGGTGGCCGCGATGCCGCTCCTGATGGTGGAGAGCTTGACTGGATCAAGATGGGAGATCTTCTGCATCAGGTTGTTATCGATGCCCCAGCAAAGCATGGAAAGTACGATCAGGATCGCCCCGCTCCCCCCGAACCCTCCCCCCGGGGTGTAGGAGAGAACGGTGCTTGCTATGGTCATGGCCGCCAGGGCGAGCCACAGCCGGTATCCCCCTTTGTCATGGAAGAACGCCACGGCGATCACCGCGGTCATCACTCCCTCCAGGTTGAGGAGGAGGGATGCGTCGGATCCGGCTGTCCATTTCAACCCGACCATGAGCAGGATGGGGGCGATTATCGCCCCGAAAAGGGTGCTTCCCATCAAGTTAAGGACGTCTGAACGCGCCAACTTGGATGGCTTCGGCCTAAGGGAGGTTCTACGCCTCAGCACGAACAATGTCCCCGTGAAAACGGTAGCCCCGGCATAGAGGAGACCGGCCATCATCACTGGCTCTATATCCCCGATCAGGACCTTGGAGAAAGGAACGCAGAGGCCGAACAGCGTGCCCGCCACAAGCACGAGCAGCACCGGACCTTTGTCCATGCCGGGGAAATAATGCATATGTTAATTGGTTTTTGCGTCCTTCAATAGATATTCAGGTCATGGCGCCAAGGTCCCATCACTCAAGGCATGTGAGACAGCGATCATACTGGTTAGGGAGGAACCCGACGAATTATCGTTGCTGACCTAATCGTTAACGAACTCGATGCTGAGCGGTATTCCCTTCTTCGTATTGGAACGAGCGATCATCCCCGCCTCCACCCAGGCCGCCGTGAGAACCGCCGACGGCGTCAGGCAGTTGGCGCTCATGTCCGAGATAACGAACTCCCGGAACACCTTGCTCTCTGTCTTGTCGGTAAGGTCGGTCATCGATAACGGGTTCAGGCCATTCACGAACCTCTCGACCTTGGGGCAGGTGCTGGTCACCTTGACCTCAAAATCCCCGTCATCCGTCATGCTAACCTCGATGTTCGACCTGTTGTCGCAAGGGAACATGTGATACCGCACCTTCGATGTCATTTAATCACTCTCGAATATTTGCAAAGGACAACGGCTTTGAGTCCTTATTAACCATTTCTAATAAAATAGAACATGAATATTTATCGGTCCTCATATCCTTGAAACATCATCGAATCGATGTTGTCCATTCTCCTAGATCGGTCCTGGTCCTTGGGCATCGGACGGCCCTTAGCGTTCCATTTTTGTCGTTTTAGGTTCTATCGCATTTTAGGTCAGCAATGTCGACGAAGATCCACGATCTTACAGATCTGCCCACATGAACTTTTTAAATTGAATTATATTAAAAATATATAAAAAATAATAATTAAGTTAGAATAATAACAACAACATATAAATACTATCAGGCCCAAAGGTGTATTATACTTTTACGGTCGCCTAGAATTCGATCGTTGTCTGGTTTTTTCTGGATATATTCAACAGAGGTTACAGTATGAACATTGTTTTACATAAAAAAGGCAAGAGCCTCAGTAGCAGAAATGCTACGAACAAGACCTATTTTGGAAAAGGTTTTGTCATCGCGGCCGCAGCGCTGATCGCTGTTCTGATGGTTTTGACCGCGGTCCCGGCCGCCGGTCTCGGGTCTGGTGCGAACGGAGCGATAAACAATTCTTTGGTCATGACCAACGTCGAGTCCCAAGCATCGGTCGATCTAGGGTCGGCGGGTAATTTCGTAGCGCTCGCAAAATCTGGAATATCCACCACTGGTTCCACGAACATAGTCGGAGATATCGGTGTTAGTCCCATCGACAGCACCGCGATTACCGGATTCGGACTTATAATGGATTCCTCCAATGAGTTCGCGACATCATCCCTCATAACTGGAAAGGTGTACGCGTCAGACTACGCTCAACCGACCCCATCCATTATGACCACCGCCATCGGTGATATGGAAACCGCCTACACCAATGCCGCTGGGCGTACATCGCCGGATCATACCGAGCTAGGCGCCGGGGATATCGGCGGAATGACGCTCGCTCCGGGACTGTACAAGTGGAGCAGCAACCTGTTGATCCCAGCTGATGTTACGTTAGAGGGCTGTTCGAGCGCGGTATGGATATTCCAGATCGCCCAGGACCTCCTGATCAGCGAGGGAAAGCAGGTCATGTTGAGCGGTGGCGCCCAGGCAGATAATGTCTTCTGGCAGGTCGGTGGACAAACGACCCTCAGCACCACTTCGGTTCTCTACGGCAACGTTCTCTGTCATACAGCTATCGTTCTGAACACTGGCGCAACGTTGAACGGAAGGGCCCTGGCGCAGACCGCCATCAGCCTTGACGCAAACGCCGTCACCGTTCCTGAATCCGCCAGTGAGCCCCGGGTGATATCGACCATTCCGGCGAACGCCGCCACCGGTTTCTCGATCAACTCGAGGATATCAGCCACCTTCAACATGGCCATGGACGCATCCACGATCACCACTTCGACGTTCTTAGTGATGCAAGGGGCAACGTCCGTTACCGGCAACGTTACCTATAACGGCGTGACCGCGGTATTTGAGCCAATCAGCGATCTGGCGATCAGCACTGTGTACAATGTCACCATAACCACCAGTGTCGAGGACAGTTCTGGAAATGCTCTGATCAGCAATCACACCTGGTCCTTCACCACTGGTACGACCGCGGATGTTACCGCACCTACCGTGACCTTGACGGTCCCGATCAATGTGGCGACGGAAGTGGCGGTGGATGGAACGGTCACCGCGACGTTCAGCGAAGGGGTCGATCCTTCCACCGTCTCCACCACCACGTTCACTGTGAAGAAGGGAACGATGGCGGTCGAAGGCACCGTGACCTACTCTGGTTTGAAGGCTATCTTCACCCCTAGCGAGGACATCGAGTACAGCACCAACTACACGGCCACCATCAGCACCGGGGTCGAGGACCTGGCAGGCAATGCCATGGTGAGCGCTCACACCTGGAGGTTCACTACAGTTGATGCACCGGAAGAGGACGGATCAACCGAGTTCCCCCTCTGGGCGATGGCCTTGATCATACTGGTCGCCGCCGGAGTGATAGGGGTGGTAGTCTACCGCGTGGTCAAGAAACCCTCAAAGAAGTAAACTATCTTCTTTCCTAAAACCGTCGAGGGGGCGCTCGAGCGAACGGGCGCCCCTCCGGCCACCTTTTTTCAACCAGAATTCAGCATCCCACACATCCTACCTGTCTATCAGGCACCTTTAAGTATTGTTAAGACAAGGTGATACTCATGGTCGAGGTAATCACAATTGCAGGATTCCTCGTCGCCTGGTTGGTCTCAACCTTAGTGATCTACTTTGTCACTAAACTATTTGGGCAGACGGAAGATATCGGAAAAGCGATAATGGCCGCTCTTATCGGAACGGTCATTTATGCTCTGGCTTACTTTTTATTTGGGAACGGACTGCTGGCAGCATTAGTGGCAGGGATCGTCTGGTTATTGGCGCTGAGAAGCCTGTACAAGATCGATTGGGGCAAGGCACTGATCATAGCCATAATCGTCTGGATAGTGGCGCTCGTGATCGGTTTCTTCTTACCGACCCTTTCCGGTCCGTTCTAAAACAATAGAAAACCTTTTAGAGGTCGAAACCGGCCTTATTCCTATTTTTCCAAGCGAGCATGACCGTTCTTATCTGCTTACCTTTTGATTCGGCCATTCATCTATGACAGTGGCCAGGCACGGCGCCTCGTTCATTTTCTTACCGAAGCGGTCGAAAAGCCTTCCGTTCCGGATCGCCACCTCGCCGCTTACCAGCATCTTGATGGTCTCTACAAGCAGGGGGACTTCCCTCTTGACCTCCCGGGCTCGTATGGCCTTAGCCAGATCATCCCGTGAGCCGATATCCTCCCGTAGGTCGGAAATATCGAACTGGTCATAGGCCACCGTATCACCGCGGTCCAGCTCCGGTGTGCACACGTGCACCATCGAACCGTACGTCGCGTCATCGCTCTCCGCCACCCGGTGGACTATCTCTTCCCAGGTTCCCTGATAGGTGTTGGGTAAGGCCGGGTGCAGGTTGATGATCTCGTGTTTAAGGCAGGTCTCGGGGTCTAGGATGAGCATGTATCCGGCCAGCACCCCGAAGTCCATGGGATGCTCCGAGATCTTATCGCGCATGGCCTTTCCGTAAGCTTCGCGCCAGGCGTTCAGGTCCTTTCCCTTCAGGTCGTTACGGAATCCGTCCGAAGGCAGTATTATGACCGGGATGCCATCCTCCTCGGCCATGGCGATCAGCTTGGCCCGGTGCTGGTTTCCCTTTACCTCCCGGTTCATGAACACGAACGATAGCTCGGCATCGATCTCCCCACTATTGATCATGGACCTCACGGTGCTGAACAGCCCAAGGGAGCCGGGCCCTCTTCCGGTGGTGAACCAGCCTATGCGCTTCATTTCCATCCCTCAATCCCTTGCTAGGAGATATTTATTCGCGCCCCGGGTCGGAGCGTTCCTTGGGCCTCAGTGAGGCCACGTGGACGGTCACAGCCACTGCTATCACAAGGAGCAGGACCCTTAGCCAGTCATCTTCGATGAAGAGCACGGTCGTCAGCCCCATGGTCAGCCAGAGCATGGCGATGGTGAACGCTCGTACCTTGATGGGAAGACCCTGTCCTTCCCGGTAGCTGCGGATGTAAGAGCCTAACAGACGATTGTTGATGAGCCAACAATAAAAGCGCTGCGAACCGCGGGCGTAACAGGCGGCAGCCAAAAGTAACAGGGGCGTGGTCGGCAGCACCGGGATGAAGATACCCACCAAGCCCAGGGACAGGCACAGCGTGCCGGCCACTATCAGGGACCACCTGACCAACTTTGACCCCGATTCGCACTCTTCTTTCATCTGCTCTCCCGAAGGTCCGAACTCAGAACCTATCCAACGTACCCTTGCTCCTGGCCAGGTATTCGAACCCCCGGAACATCAGGTATCCGGCGATCATCACGATGAAGCCGACCAGCGCCTCCATGCCCAGCAATCCCGATAGCTCTCCCAGGGAAGCGCCCTGCACGGCCATCCTGGCCGCCTCCGTCCCGTAGGTCATCGGTATGGCGTAGGAGAACGGCTGCAGATATCCCGGAAGGAACGAGACCGGGAAGTTGACCCCGCAGAGCAGCAGCCCGATGAACAGGAATATGTTGGCGACGATCATGGATGTGCGCAGGAACAGTCCCAGCGAGCTCAGCATCAGTCCGAAGCCGGTCATGGCGAAGGTGGTGACCAGAATGACCGTCGCCAGGCCCAGGTAGTTGGCCTGGGAGAAGTCCACGTTGAAGATAAGGGCGGCGTAAAGGAACGCTATGGTGACCGTGGCCAATCCGTTCACGATCTGGAAGGCGGCTCTTCCCACGAAGACGGAGAAGCGGTTCGCGGGGGACACCAACAGGTTCTCGATGGTCCCCTGGTTCTTCTCCTCCCCGGTGATGTTGCACACCGCGAACACGCTCACGTAGGCCAGGGATTGCAGCGCGTTCCCGATGGCCACGAACTCCATGGAAACCTCGGAATTGTTGACGAACTTAGCGACGTAAACGAAGAAGGCAATCTGGAACAGGGACATGCCGAACAGCTGCATGATCCACATGGCCGGGTTCAGCCAGGCGAATAGCGCCCGCTTCGCAAGCACCGCCGAGCTCCAGAAGACCCGCAAAGGGTTGCTGACGTTTTCGGACATATCAGTACCTCATCAGATTGGCGGTCTTGCGCGCCCGGTGGTCCACCGCCTTGTACAGCCAGATGGAGACGGTTAGGTATAGTACGGACAATATGGCCAGATACAGGATGTCCCCCCAGTATCCGACCGAAAAACCGTCAGCGTAAGCGGGAAGGGCGGCGTACCTTATGGCGTCGATGCCCCAGGTCGGTGCCAGACTATAGGAAAGGGGATGCGACCAGTAAGGCAAAAGGAATATCGGGAACATGCTTCCAGTGCCGACGTAGATAGGGAACTCCAGCCCGTTGGTGAGCACCTGCGCCGAACGCGTCAGCACGAAGGCGGCGCTGAACAGCATGCCCAGGGTCGCCAACGAGAGCAAGGTCAGCACGAAGGCCAGCATGAACAGCCAGAAGTCGGCCACCTCCAATGGGGTCTGGAATATGACCATGGCCGCCACCAGGACGAAGAGGCCGTTGACTATGCCGACCAGGGCGTTCCAGATGGTCCTCCCGCCGATGATCCAGATGAGCGGGCTAGGCGCGGAGAATATGGCATCCACCGTACCCCACCAGCGATCGGACTGTATGGAGAAGCCGGAAGCGTACAGGGTGTTGCCCCACATGCCCATCATGCCCCCGCCCAGCACCGCGTACAGCACCGCTTCCGGACTTGGTTCCTGGTAGAGCATGAGCACCACCATGGCCAGGACGAACGGGGCGATGATGTTCGGGATGATCCACTGCGGCTCGGCCCAGAACATCGCGGCCTGGTGCCGGAAGGAAGCTGCCGTCGCGCGGAGCCTAGGCATCTTCCCTCACCAGCCAGAGGTAGGCGTCCTCCAACGTGGGTTCCTTGACCTTCATGCCGATGACCTTGCGGTCCTCCAGTAGGTGGGTGACCTTCGGCAATAATGATACCGGATCGCAGACCTGCACTCGCATGGTCTGCTTGTCCTCGGACATGTTGGCGGTGACGGTGCGAACGCCGTCCAAGGCCTTCAGCAGGTCCAGGTCCTTCTCGGTGATGCCGAAACCTTCCACCTCGATGACCGAGGTGTCCTTGACCAGCGATTTTAGCTTGCTTGGGGTGTCCAAGGCCACTATCTTTCCCCTGGTTATAACCCCGATACGATCGCAGAGCTCGTCCGCCTCGTACATGTAATGGGTGGTGAGCAGGATGGTCTTACCCTCGGCTACCAGGTCCTTGGTCATGTCCCGGGCGTCCCGGGCCGCCTCCGGGTCGAGGCCAATGGTCAGCTCGTCCATGAATATCAGCTCGGGATCGTGGATGATGCCCTTGGCGATGTGCAGCCGCTGCTTCATTCCCCGGGAGTAGTCCTCCACCCGGGTGTCCGCCTTGTCCAGGAGGTTTACCCTCTTGAGAACTTCCTCGATGCGCTTGTCGCGTATGGAAATGGGAACGCCATAGATGTCAGCGAAGTAGCGGAGGTTCTGCCGGGCGGTAACTCGATAATAGAGGCCTCGCTCGCCTCCGAGAATTAGCCCGATGCGCTTCCGCACCTCCATGGACTCCTTGACCACGTCGTAACCGAGTATCTTCACGCTACCAGATGTCGGCAGCAGCAGAGTGGTCAGAACCTTGATGGTGGTGGTCTTGCCGGCGCCGTTAGGGCCTAGGAGGCCGAACAGCTCGCCACGTCGTACCTGGAAATCGATGTCGTTCACCGCCACGGTCTCCTTCTTCTTCTGATGAAGGATGCCAGTGGTGCTGTGGTATTTCCTTACCAAGCCCTTGACATCGATGACGATCTCATCACTATCCATCTGACTTCCCCTTTTTCGTCATTCCCTGTTCGGTAATAACCTTTACCGTGGGCGATAAAAATGTTTGCGCACGATGGGACGAAGGGTTAGGACCATGACATCGAAAAAGCGCCTGACATATAATCTCCAGGTCTGTGATAAGGCCAATCAGGGTGGATGGTCTATCGATCAGCGAAGGGGAGCTCCGCAGAAGCGGCAACGCAGGTCGCCCTCGGCGTTCATTCCCCCGCAGTAATCGCAGAGCAATCTTTCCTCGTTCTTCCTCAGCCGGTCCTCATGGCTGACCCGGGTCTTTCTCCAAATGAACCATGCGGACAGCATCATCAGGACGGCCACGGCGATGACCACCAGGGCGGGAACGAGGAAACCGTCAACCCCCAACCCGGCCACCAGCAGGAAGAACAGGCCCATGAAGAGTATCATTCCGCCTACCGAGGCCAGGATTATGGCCGGAAGCGGCACCTGTGGAGGTTTTGGTCTCTGTTCGGCCGTCTCCTCCACTTGGTGGAGCTTCGGCATCTCTCTCCGGTCGCTGCTCCCGCCGTACATCCCTTCAGACCTCTTCGGCCGACATGGGTTCAAGACGATTTATTCGTTGCTAGTTGGTCCATCACGTTCGGCGCGACGGTTTCCATCACGCTTATGAGTCCCTAAGTCCGTTCATCTTTTCAGATACCATGATGTCCAAGATACCCGTAGAACTAGGGGCACTGAAGGCCGATCATCTGGACCGCGAGATACTCCGAACGGCGATGATCGCTGAGCTGGACGCGGTAAGCCTGTACGAGCAGTTGGCCGCCATGACCGCCGACCATAAGATCCGCCGGATACTGCTGGATGTGGCCAGGGAGGAGAAGACCCATGTGGGGGAGTTCCAGGTCCTGCTGCTGCTCATCGATCCGGAGCAGAGCGAGGAGCTGGAAGAGGGACGAAAAGAAGTGGAGGAAGAGCTGGGCTGACGCGCCAGGTTGGGAAAGGAAGTTCTCGGCTCACTTGTACCCGAACTTGTTGCGGAACAAGGTGAGGGAATCGGAAACTATCTCAGTGGCCCGGGCCCGTCCCTGCCAGCCGATGACGTTGGTCCCCTTCTTCTCTTCCAGCCTCTTGTAGGTCTTGAAGAACTCGGAGATCTCGTCCAGAAGGTGCTGGGGAATGTCCTCCAGCTCCAAGTACTGGTTGTTGCGCGGGTCGCCGCACGCGACGGTAAGGATCTTGTCGTCCTGCCCCTTCTCGTCGCTCATTTCCAGGACCCCGACCGGCCGGGCCTCTACGACGCAGCCAGGGAAGGTCGGCTCGCTGATGAGCACCATGGCGTCCAGGGGATCGCCGTCCTCGTAAAAGGTGCGCGGTATGAGCCCATAGGCCAACGGGAAGACGACGCTGGAATGCAGCACGCGGTCCAGCAGCATGCAGTCGAACTCCTTGGACACCTCGTACTTGTTCTTGCTGTCCTTGGGGGTCTCGATGATGACGTTGACGATCTCCGGGGGGTTGCGCCCAGAAGGAAGGTTCTTCCATAATGACATTTCAATTCCTCTCGGCCGCTTCGATTGTCTTTAGTTACTTATCTTTTTTCCCCTGACACAACCGCAGGTATTGATATCAAGGACCGGCGAGAAGCATGGTCGGAGCGGACGAACTAAGCTCATCTGGTAGCCCCCTCAGAAATTAATATAGGACCTATGGCATACTGTAACCCGATGGGAGAGGACTACATACAGACCGTGCTGTTCCAGCTTTTTATAATCATCTTAATGGTCGAAGTGGCCAGGATGATCTGCAACAGGGTCAAGATACCCACGGTGATCGGTGAGATACTGGTCGGCATAATCATCGCCAACACCTTCCTGTACAATTTCATCAACCTAGGCTCGGACCGGGAGGTGTTCGAGGTCCTCAAGGAGCTCGGTGTCATATTCCTGCTGTTCACGGTCGGTCTGGAGACCCCGTTCAGCTCCATACGCAAGGTGGGTAAGACCGCCATGTTCGTGGCGACCTTCGGGGTCATCATCCCGTTCTTCGTGGGTTATGTCTTCATGATCCTGACCTTAGGTCCGGAGAAGCAGCTGGAATCCATGTTCGTAGGGGCGGCCATGGTGGCTACCAGTGTCGGCATCACGGCGCGAGTGATCAAGGACATGAACCTCATGCAGGCCGTGGAGTCCCGGGTCATCATCGGTGCCGCAGTCATCGACGATGTCATGGGCATGATCGTCCTGGCGGTCGTCGTAGGTATCGCCAGCGGTGGAAGCCTGGACATCATCCAGGTGGCTGCCGTTTCCATACAGGCTGTGCTGTTCGTCCTGGCCATCATATTCATCGGTTCCCTATTGCTACCAAAGATGGTCAAGCAGAGGGATGAGAAGAAAGCGAAGCAAGTGTGCACCGCGGACCGCAAGCGCAAGGGATTCGGCCCGCTGCCGCTGGCCCTGATCGTCTGTTTCGCGCTGTCGTCCATGTCCGCATTCCTTGGCCTGGCCGCGATAATCGGTGCCTTCCTGGCCGGCATGGCCTTCGGGGAGTTCAAGGACAAGTGGCCCTGCGAGGAGAAGATCGAGCCCATCACCGAGTTCCTGACCCCGTTCTTCTTCGTGTTCGTAGGCATAGAGGTCTCCCTGGCCGCCTTCGGGGAGTTCGAGGTTCTGCTCCTTGCCGTAGCGATCACCGTACTGGCCATAATCACCAAGTTCATCGGCTGCGGTCTCGGGGCGAAAAGCCTGGGAGGCAAGTCGGCGGCCATCATCGGCGTGGGCATGATACCCCGAGGTGAGGTCGGTCTGATCGTGGCCAGCATCGGTTTCGCAATGAAGGACCCGATCACCGGGCTGAACATCATAGAACCAGGGCTTTACAATGCCATAGTGTTCATGTCCCTGTTCACCACGTTGCTTGCCCCGCCCCTGTTGACGTACACGTTCCGTCGGAAACTGGGTAAGAAGTGCGAAATGGTCCCGCCCGATATAGAGTGATTTTGAGAAACGACTTCCCCAACCCTATTTAGTTGTTTATGTGGGAAAGAGGGAGCTGGCCACCACCACGACGGCGATGGTTATGACGCACAGCGCGATCACCAGGTAGGGGCTGAGCTTAAGGGCCTTCTCATCCTCGTTATCGAAATACCTGATGAGGCCCGCCGCGGACTGGAATCCCCCGGTCTTGTTATCCTTCGCCATGTCGATCGCACCTGCTACCTCCAAAAGGATATAAAAGAATTATGCCCCCGCACCGTCCTCCTTTCCAGGCACCCAACCGCGATAAACCTTATAATGGGCAGGGGACTTCACGGCTTGATAGCATGCATTGGGCAGACGTGATAGCTAACACCCTTATCGAAAGGGGCGGTAAGCATCTGATATCTACTGGCATCACCCCCTCCGGCTCCATACACGTCGGCAGTCTGCGGGAGTCCATCACCGCCAACGCGGTCTACAAGGCGCTCAAGGACAAAGGGGCCGACGTCGACTTCATCTATCTGGTCGATTCCTACGATCCGCTGCGAAAGCGCTACCCCTTCCTTCCGGAATGCTTCGAGAAGGAGGTAGGGAAGCCGATATGCTACATCCCTTGCCCGGACGGCTGCCACGCTTCCTACGCCGAGCATTACATCACTCCCTTCCTGAACGCCATAGGCGAGCTGGGCATCAAGCCCCGCATCATATGGACTCACAAGCTCTACGAGGAAGGGAAGTTCACCGAGATCGTGGACCTGGTGCTCAGGGAAAGGTCCAAGGTCGGCCAAATACTCGGCGAGGTCACCGGCCGCAAGATGCCCGAGAACTTCTGGCCCTTCAGCGCCGAATGTCCGAAGTGCGGAATGTTCAGCGACAAGATCAGCGGTTACGATTTCCCGTACGTGCACTTCAAATGTCACTGTGGCTACGAGGGGGACGCCGACATTCGCAAGGGGGAGGGAAAGATGCCCTGGCGCGTCGAATGGCCCGCCAAGTGGAAGCTGTTCGGGGTCACCTGCGAACCATTCGGCAAGGACCACGCCGCCGCCGGAGGTTCATACGACAGCGGGGTGCGCCTGTGCCGGGAGATATACGGCGTCGAGCCGCCTCATCCAGTTCCCTACGAGTTCATCCAGTTCAAAGGAAAGGGGCAGATGCACAAGTCCACCGGCAACGTGGTCACCGGTACCGACGCGCTGCTCATCACCCCCGCCCCGGTGCTGGCCTTCAGCGTTCTTCGCTATAATCCGGAACGACACATCGACTACGACCCGGGGATGGGAATACTGGACATCGTCGACGAGTTCGACAAGGTGGAAGCCTACTACTTCAATGGCGGGGCGGACGAGAAGGAGAAGGACCTGTTGCGGGCGTACGAGATAGCGCAGCCCTCGGCTGTCCGCTCCAAGTTACCCTTGCAGGTCCCCTACCGACACCTGGTGAGCGTGGCCCAGGTATCCGATTCCTTCGAGAGCGCGGTCAAGGTCCTGCGGCGTTCCATGGACCTGCCTGACATATCCACGGAGGACATGGAGGTCCTGGACCAAAGGCTGAACTGCGTTCGCCACTGGCTGAACGCCTTCGCCCCCGAGGAGGTCCTGTACACCGTCAGCCAGGAGAGGCCAGACGTGGAGATCACCGACGAGGAACGGGCCTACATCTCCGTGCTCCGGGAGCGGCTGGCGGAAACGGAGTGGGTCGGTGAGTTGGTACACAACGCCATCTTCAACACCGCCAAGGAGCTGGGAATGCAGCCCAAGGTGTGCTTCCTGGCACTGTACCGGCTGTTCATAAACAGGCGCTCCGGGCCAAGGCTAGGGTTCTTCCTTTCCACCCTGGACCGGGACTTCGTGCTGAAGAGGCTTTCCGAAGCCTGAAACGCAGGTCACCTCTTCTTCAAGGTGAACAGGATCACAGCGATCCCCAACCAAACGAGGAAGCCGATAACCAGGAACAGCACGTTCCCCGGGTAGGCGTAGTTAATGGCCCATATGGCCCCGAAGGCCACCAGGAGCGTGCCCCAGAACATCAGGAAGTTGCCGTCGTTGCTGCGCCTCCTTTCCAGAGCACCGCTGCGCTGCTTGAACCCTACGAAAGTGGCGAACATCCCTCCCAGGAGCAGCATGGACGGTATGAACAGCGTCCAATCCCTAACTATCCAGGCGATCAGTATGGCCGCCGCGGTGGCGATTATGAGGTACGAGGCCGTCAAACTGGTCAGGGTGACCGAGGCTCTATCGTTCATTTCACTTCAGGTGAAAAAGGAAGGCCGGTATTATCAAACTTGCCCTCGTTCACTCGCGTAACACCTTCTCTGGGCCGTTTCGGCAGTAGAAGGAGTACTTCAATCCCAGATCGTCCGTCACCTTGCATACCGGGCAGTCGCAGGTCTTGGCCGGCATCTCACAGCCGACGCTCTTGCCCAGGTAGCAGTACAGAAGCTCCCGGTTACTGGCGTTGCACTCCGTATACGTAGCGCAGCCCGGACAGCGGCAAGTTCCCTTCGCGGCCTCGATCCAACGTTCCAGCTCCTCCGGTCGCAGGGCGTCTAAGCGCCTTATCTCCGATTCGAAGCGGTCCATGATATCGCCAATATCACTAGCGGGCGGAGGGCATATAATCGTTATCTGTCCTAGCGCAGCACTCCCATGTTGGTCAGCTTCTCCGGCAGGTACTTGTCGGTGACGAAGTCCAATCCGTATTTGGCCAGGGCCTGCTGTTCGGCCTTCTTGTTCAGCTTGAGCATGGTCTCGATCTCACCGCGCCAGTACTCGTCGGCGAAGCGGGGGTCCTTGAGCTCAGCGTGCAAAGCCCGTATGTCCATGTCCGTCAGCTTGTCGGTCGGCAGCTTGTAGTTCGTGATATCGGAAGCGGTGATGCCCACGAACTCGGCGGTCGGTGTGGCCAGATACTCCGAGATGTGTGCGGTCTTGATCGCGCCGTACGCCACGGAGGCGAATATGCGGAAGGACCAGGGATCGCCGTCGGTGAATACTACCACTGGCAGCCTCATCTCCTCGTTCATGCGCTTGATGATGCGGCGGGTGGAACGAGCAGGTTGTCCTTTCAGATGCACCAGCACGGCATTGTACTTGTCATCGAAGCCGTTCTCCACCAGCCTATCGAACATACCACCAGTTTCGATGGCCACCACGAACTTGGCGTTGGTGCTGATCAACTGCAGCTTCTCCTTCTCCACGTTGTTCGGGATGCCGTAACCGGAATCGCCCACGTCGTCCCGGCAGTTGATGGTCTTCAACCGTCCCTTGCGGTCCATCTCGCTTATGGTGATGTCCCCGATGATGCTGGCCCCGTTCTCTTCCGGCCGCAGCTTGAAGTCCTCGCGCAAGCAGGCGGTCACGATCTCCAGGTCCTCTGCCAGCATGTTGCTCTCGTCCTGCGAGTTGAACTTCGCCTTTTCCCAGCCCTCGGAGATATAGTACATCTCCCTCAGGGTGGAGGACTTCTTATCCGCGATCATATCCTCCAGGAACTCCAGCACGTACATGGTGCGCAACAGCATCAAGGCCCCATTGACCTTCTTCGCGGAACGGGCGCCCGTGGCCTTGCCGTACTTGAACACCCCGTGCTTGGGGTCGAATCGAATGTTGCTCTTGGTCCTCAGGGGCAAGGTCATCTTCGGTATCTTTCCGGTATCGATCTGATCGTAGATCGACTGGGCTATCTCCTTCAGGGAGCTGACCGCCTTATTCTCTTCCTCAGTCATCGTTAAGCGCCTCCGTGGACTCGTCGTAATCGACCTCTTCGTCCTCATCCTCGACCACCGGCGCCTCATCGCTCTCGGTGATCTGCAGCCCCTTCAGGTCCCAATCACCTGGTAACGGCTCAGCTCCGATTATGAACACCGGATTGATGCCCGAGGCGTAGATCTCGTTCTCATCGTAATCGTCCTTGTTCAGGCCGTTCAGCGAGAAGTTGATCTCCAATCGTTCCGTGGACGCTATCTTGGGTAGTTCCCAGGATACCTTGCCGTCCTCGCGTACCTCCGAGGGAAAGAACTGCAGCCCCTTGTAATCGAACGATCCGGGCGGCAGCACCATGTGCAGGTTGAACTTCTGCGATTGCGGCGTATAGTTGTAAATGGACACTCGCACCCGTTGATGTCCTTTCTCGAACGTAACCGCGTCATCGATCCAGACCACGTTCATGATCTTGGTTATGCTTCCGCTGAGCTTGGGTATCGGTTTACCGACGATCTTAGCGCTCTTCTGGGCGATGAGCGGCAGTATCTCCTGCACGATCTCGAACTTGACCTTGGTCTTGCTCTTGGTCTCCCTCTTGTTGAGGTGCGTCTTCAACGAGCGGCCGCATATCTTCAGGGCCAGCTCGATCTCCGCCTGTAGCTCCGGAAGATTGGCTATGGCCTCCTTGGCCTCGGAGGTGAACGGTACCTTCGTGGATGCCACATGCACCAATATTATCGCCGGGCCGAACGGTATGCCGGACCCTCCGCGCTGCTCCAGGCCGTATCGTCTCCAGTCGGTGTTCTCGATGGCCTTGGTGATCACGCACGCCCCCTGCTGATAGAGCAAAGGCACGCGGTTGGCGAACCTCAGGATCTGGACCTGGGAGTCCTTCGCCAAGCCTCCTCCGTAGACGATCCCCACCTCTATCAGGAAGGGATTCCCGGAATGCACCTTGGGGTCTCTGGTCACCGGTGGGGCGTAGAACTCCGGACGGACCTCGTCAAGGACGTTGCGCAGCCCCTTCTTGATCAGATTGGCGCCTATCGGCGAAAGGCAGTCGGTGGGCGGGGCCATTATCTTCACCGCGGCGATGGCCGCCAGCAGTGCCTTCTGCTGGTCCAGGCTGAGCTTGGCCGGGTTGACCTCCATGCTCAGGCCGGCCTTGTCGCAGATCTCTTTGGCCAGGCGGTCGCTTATTCGTGAAAAGTCCAGTTGCAGGAACTTGCCCAGGGTCTTGTTCTTGGTGTCCTTGGACATGTTCATCAATGTTCCAAGCTCCAGTCCCGACGGGTGGGGCTTGATCTCCTTGGTGGCCGGGGGCATCTTGTCCGTGGCCCTTTCGAAGGTGGTGCGCTTTCCATCCGGATCTACGAAGGTTATCTTGGAATGCGGGTTCACGATGGCGGTCTGCTTGAGGTATTCCATCACCGACTGCTTGCCGCCGACGTAACGGCCGTTCATGTGGTAGGTGATCTTCGTCCCGTGCTCCTTCCCGTCCCAGATGAACGGGTCCTCCTTCAGCACGTCGGGCATGTTCTTCTTGGTGTTGACCATTATCTCCATGCGCCAGGCCACGTCCTCCACTCCGGTCTTGGAGACGACCACCGCCGGCTTCCCGGTGGTGATCTGCCCGTACATGACCGTGGCCGATATCCCGATGCCCTGCTGGCCTCGGGACTGGCGCACGGCGTGGAAACGAGAGCCGTATAGGAGACGCCCAAAGACGTTGGGGATGGCCTTCTTGACGATGCCCGGTCCGTTATCCTCGACGGTGACCCGGAACTCATCCTTGTCCACCCTCTCCACCATGACCACGACATCGGGGAGAATTCCGGCTTCCTCGCAGGCGTCCAGGGAATTGTCCACCGCCTCCTTTATGCCCATGATGAGCGACTTGATCTGGGAGTCGAAGCCCAATATGTGCCGGTTTCGTTCGAAGAACTCGGAGACCGATATCTCCTTCTGCTTTTTCGCCAGTTCGTCAGCTATAGAAGACATTGGACCATCCCTTCATAGAAAAGACCGATTGCATCCCGGGGTGCATATCCCCGGGAGCGGTAAAAAGGTTTTGTGTTTTTAGAGCTTCTTTCCGCAGTTCCAGCACTTGGTGTCGGACTTCAGTAGCTTCGCCGAGCACTGCGGGCAGCTCAGTTCGTCATCGTCGAACTTGGCGCCGCAGGACGGGCACTTATTGGCCTCGCCGGGAACCTCAGTGCCGCAGTCGGAGCAGACGAACTTCTCCTCCTTGGCATCCTTCACCTTCTTGTCCTTGGTCTGGGCCCGCTTCTGCTCCATCTCGAAGATCTTCTTCTTGGAGCGGTCCATCCACCAGGTCAGCAGTATCAGTATGTAGAACAGCACGGCCATGCTGTAGAACGAGTAGACCGTCCCGGACATCAGGGAGTTGGTGAGCACCTTGCTCAGCTCGGCGTTCACCGGACCGAAGGTCTGCGGGGTAGTGGTCCAAGCGGTGCCGTTGACGACGCCGTACTGGAAATAGTAGACGCCTTCCTCCAGGCTGGTCACGTTGTACAAATAGACCGCCCCTAGCGAGGTGCTGTGGGAGTAGTCCATGGTGTAATTGGGATTGTCCTCCGGCTCGCCCCAATTGTTGAACAGGAGCAGGCTCACGTTGGCGTTGGTATCTCCCGCGGTCAGCACCACGCTGAACTGCAACTGGTCACCAGGCTCGGTATGGGACGGTGAAACGGTCCCTCCGACCAGCAGGCTGTTCTTGGAGCTCACGTCCTGCACCTCATAGTTGGCCACAGTGCTATACAAGGCGCCTCCCAGAGAAAGTCCGATTACCAGGAACAACACCAGTCCGAACACTGCCAGCCTCTTGCGTTCCTTTAGCCCGAAGTAGGTCGGTATGTAATAGGCGAGCAGGGCCACAAGGATAGGTAGTAGGCAGACCACCTGGGCTAGCCAGAGCTGCACGGTCAGGGTAAGGGAGACGGTGACCAAGAGGGCCAGCGCCATGCCCACCCAGATAGACATCTTGGACTGCCGCACCCCCTTCGTCATCTCATTTATATCGCCGATGAAAGACATCGGCCGGCCATAATTATTGTATCTTTAAACACTTTCGTTAGGACCATGGCAGAAATGAGGCCGGGGGAAGGCAGGATGGCCGTTCTGGCCCTGGGCGGCAACGCCATACTCAAGGCCGGCCAGGAGGCCAGGGACGACGTGCAGATCGCCAACCTCCAGGTGGCCTTCCGCTCCATGCTGCCCCTGCTTGACCGTTACCCCCGAATGATGATCACCCACGGCAACGGTCCTCAGGTCGGGAACATCCTGCTGCGGAACGAGCTGTGCCATACGGAGGTGCCGCCCATGCCTCTGGACGTCTGCGTCGCGGAATCGCAGGGACAGATAGCGTACCTGGCGATGCAGGCCTGGGACCGGGCCTGCCGTTCGGCGTGCAGGGAGGTCCCCATGCTTCCGATCATCACCCGCACCGTGGTCTCGGCGGACGATCTGGCCTTCCGGGACCCCACGAAGCCCGTGGGACCTTATTATTCGAAGGAGAGGGCGCTCGTCCTGGCGAGGGAGAAGGGATGGGTCTTCCGGGAGGATGTCAAGAGGGGTGGCATGCGTCGGGTGGTCCCGTCCCCGGACGTGGTCAAGGTGGCCAAGGAAGAACATTTACGAACGCTAGTCGAATCACTTACCCCTCCTTTCGTGGTGCTGTGCGGAGGGGGCGGAGGTGTCCCGGTGGTCCTAAGCGGGGCTGGTCTCATCGGCGTGGAGGCGGTGGTGGACAAGGACCTCGCATCGGCCAGATTGGCCGAGGTGTTGCATGCCGATATTTTAATAATGGTGACCGATGTTGAGTCGGTCTATCTGGATTTCACGAGCGAAAGGCCGCGTCCTCTCCGTAAGGTGACGGCCAAAGAACTGAGCCGCCACGCCGCGGAGGGCCAGTTCCCCCTAGGGTCCATGGGACCCAAGGTCGAGGCGGCGACCAGGTTCGTGAAGGCCACCGGTAGAAAGGCGATCATCACTTCCGCCGACCGGTTGATGGATGCCCTGGACGGAAAGGCGGGCACCACAGTGGAGTGAGGAAAAGCAAAGATGGCCTCGACGATCGAAGATCAGATAAAGGCGATCCAGGAAGAGATCGACAAGACCCAGAAGAACAAGGCCACCGAATACCACATCGGGAAGCTGAAGGCCAAGATAGCCAAGCTGAAGGAGGATGTGGAAAAGCGGAGGTCTTCCAGCGGAGGCCCTGCCAAGGGTTACTCGGTAAAGAAGAGCGGGAACGCCACCGTCGCGCTCGTGGGTTTCCCGAGTGTCGGAAAGTCCACTTTACTCAATACCCTGACCGGGGCGAGGAGCGAGGTCGGCGCTTACGACTTCACCACCCTGGATGTAGTTCCGGGCGCTTACGAGTACATGGGGGCCAAGATACAGGTCCTGGACATGCCCGGCCTGATACGGGACGCCTCTAAGGGCAAGGGCCGCGGCAGAGAGGTCATCTCCGTGGTCCGCGCCTCGGACCTGGTGCTTTTCGTTCTGGACTTCTACGATACCAACCTGCAGGTGCTGGTCCGGGAGCTGGAGAACGCCGGGATGCGCATCAACACCCATCCCCCGGACGTGGTGATCGCCAAGAGGGACCTCGGCGGAATCGACATCAAGACCACCGTCAAGCTGACCAAGCTGGACCTGGACCTGGCCAAGGCCATGATCATGGAGTTCGGGATGGTGAACGCCGATGTGGTCATCCGCGAGGACATCGACCAGGACCAGCTGGTGGATGTCCTGGCCGGGAACCGCATTTACATAAACGCCGTGCTGGCCATCAACAAGATCGATATCTCGGACGCGGAATACCTCAAGGAGGTCCGCAAGAAGTTCAAACACTGGGACCCGGTCTTCATCTCCGCGGTCAAGAACATAGGTATAGACGAGCTCAAGGCCCGGATATTCGATAGGTTAGAGCTAATTCGAGTCTACATGAAGAAGCAGGGAGAGGACGCCGATCTGGACGTGCCGATGATCACCAAGCACGGTGCCACGGTCGGCGATGTCTGCGACTCCATGCACCGTGTTTTCAGGCAGAACTTCCGCTACGCCCTGGTCTGGGGAAAGAGCGCCAGGTTCCCCGGTCAGATGGTCGGTCTGGAGCATCGTCTGGCAGACGGAGACGTCCTATCGGTCATCATTCGCCGCACCGGCGAGTGAAGGGATAACGATTAAACGCCTCCCAGGGAATGTCCGGCCGATGTCAAGGAAAGGAATGTCCACCCGCTCCGTGCACGACGGAGACAAGTCCCTGCATTACGAAGGGGCGATCAACACCCCGATATTCCAAAGCACCACCTTCGCCTTCCCTACCGAGGAACCGCGCACCTGGAACGGGGAGATCCCCGACGGCACCTACATCTATTCGCGGGACAGCAACCCCACCGTGAGAGCGGTCGAGGATAAGCTGGCCTCCCTGGAGGGCGCGGAGTCGTCCCTGGCCTTCTCCTCGGGAATGGCGGCCATAACCTCAGCGCTGCTGACCTTCCTGCAGAAGGGAGACCGTCTGGTCGCCATGCAGGACCTCTATGGAGGCACTTACGCCTTCCTTAAGAACGAGATGTCCCGCCTAGGCGTGGACGTCACCTTCGTACCGACCACTGACCCGGCGGAGCTATGCGCGGCGATAGACGGCAGGACAAAGGTGCTCTACCTGGAGAGCCCGACGAATCCGCTGCTCAAGCTCATCGACATCCGCGAGACGTGCAGATTGGCGCACCAGAAGGGGTGTCTGGTCATGATCGATAACACCTTTGCCACTCCCATCCTGCAGCGGCCGCTGGAACTGGGCGCGGACATCGTTCTACACAGCGCCACCAAGTACCTCAACGGCCACTCGGACGTCATCGCCGGCTTCGTGGCCGGATCCAGGAAGGACATGGCGATGGTCCACCTGAGACGGAAGCTGTACGGCGGAGTGCTGGACCCATTGCCGGCGTATCTGCTGGGCAGGGGCATGAGGACCCTGGACCTGAGGATGCGTAAGCATGATTCGAACGCCTTGGCCGTGGCCAGGTTCCTGGAGTCCCATACCAAGGTGTCCAAGTGCATCCATCCCGGGTTGGCGTCACATCCGGACCACGAGCTGGCGAATAGGCAGATGGACGGATACGGGGGAATGGTGACCTTCGAGGTGAAGGGCGGGCGAGCGGCTGCTGAAAGGGCGCTGAAGCGGTTCAAGATCATCGCCAAGGCGGCCAGTCTGGGCGGCGTGGAGTCGCTGGCAAGCATGCCGGTGAACACCTCTCACACCTCTTACAGTTCCGAGGAACGGCAGAAGCTGGGCATCGGGGAAGGGATGATCCGTCTCTCGGTGGGCATCGAGGACCCCGAAGACCTCTGCCAGGACCTGGACCAGGCCTTGAACTAATCGATGATGGCCTGGACGAATATCTCCGAGGACAGGCCCCATTCGCGCACCATCTCCTCGGCCGCGTCAAGGCAGTCGAAGGGCACCAGCAGCATGACCACATCTCCCCGGTAGGCGTAGCTCATGGCCCGGGAGAACATCTGATCGTCCTTCTCCAACGATTCGCAGAGCCATATCTCTCCTACCAGCCGGCGGCCGTCCTTGCGGGTGGCGACTATATCGGGGACATGCTCTCCGTAACCTCGCGGTTTGATGGGGAACGATTCCAGGTTCACCTGCAGATCGGAAAAGCCCTTGCGGTCCAGGTCGTCCGCCCAGGCCTGCAACAGCCGCGCCTTGCGTCGCCGGTCGTCCTCGTCCAACATAGCGCCCTGGCTATGATCTAGATCGTTATTCATACTTGCGCTGGGTCATCCCTCGCAATATTTATTATCGTCCGTTCCTTCTCACGCCACATGATCCAAAGGCCCCGGGGGACCAGGGATTTCGGCCCGGAGGAGATGGAGGTACGCCGCCACTTCGAGGACATGATGCGCCAGGAGGCGGTCCTGCACGGTTTCAGGGAGATCGCTACGCCCATCTTCGAGCATACCGAGCTATTCACTCTCAAGTCCGGTCCCGGGGTGATCGAGGAGATATATGCCTTCCAGGACAAGGGAGGCCGCGAGATATGCTTACGGCCGGAACTGACCGCCTCGGTGGTCCGCTTCTTCGTCAGCGATCTGGCGACGCTACCCCGACCGTTGAAGATGTTCTACTTCGGACAGTGCTTCCGTTACGAGAGGCCGCAGGCCGGACGCTATCGGGAGTTCTTCCAGTTCGGGGCGGAGATAATCGGGAACGCCACGCCGGAGACGGACGCCGAAGCCATCGGGCTGGCGGCGGCCATACTGGAAAGGACCGGTCTCCAGGATTATCGTATACGAGTAGGTCACATCGGCATACTTAGGGAGATGCTGGCGCAGGCCGGGGTCTCCGGAGATCAGGCTTCGCCGATCCTGCAGAAATTGGACAAGAAGATATACCCGGAAGCGGAGGAGCTGATGGCGCAGGCCGGCATCGATCCCCAGGTGGCCCAGGATATAATATCCACCACCAAGGTCACCGGTCCCGTGTCCGTGCTGGATTCCCGGGAAGGCCCGGCCAGCGATTACATCCGCCAAGTGTGCGATATACTGTTGGCCATGGGGTTCGACAACGTCAGCGTGGACCTCGGCGTGGTCAGGGGTTTGGCCTACTACACCGGCATGGTGTTCGAGGTGGACGCGCCGAAGCTAGGGGCGGAGAAGCAGATATGCGGAGGTGGCTCCTATTCTCTCTCGGAACTGTTCGGCGGCGAGAAGGTGTTCTCCACCGGGTTCGCCATCGGCTTCGATCGTACCTTATTGGCTCTGCAGACGGAAGGCGTGCATTTCGAAAGACCGGGCATAACCGCGTTCGTGGTTCCCGTGGGCGACAGCGTCAGGAGCAAGGCCTTCGAGATAGTGGCCGAACTGCGCCGCTCCGGCATCTCCGCCGACGTGGACCTGATGAGAAGAGGGGTCGGCAAGAGCCTGAAGTTCGCGGCCACCGTTCCCAGCAAGTACGCCTTGATCATAGGGGAAAAGGAGATGGAAAGCGGTTCCGTCACCTTGCGGGACATGAACAGCGGCGAGCAGTCCCTGGTCAAGATGGATGAGCTGGTCGCAAAATTAGGGCGTTGAGGGGCTTCAGGGCCGGAGTTTGTGGGGATCACAAGGGAGGATTGAACTTAGGAGGAAAACGCCTCCGGCCCCTGACGCCTTGAACCGTGCATTTAGCATCGTATATATAATGATTTGTGTGCTGCAATGAGGTTATGTAGGAGTTAACGCCGCAGCTGCCTAGCTAGGTTATGCTGATCCAACGTCCAGTTGACCAGGGCGTCCGCCTTGGTTATGACCTCGTTCTCCCGGGGCACGTGATGGACCTTCACCGTTCTCATTCCGGTCAGGATGTCCACCGCTTCTCGGTTCAGGGGCGCCAGGTTGGGGGCCTTGACCCGGTATTGCCCCTTGAGCTGTTTGATCACCAGCTCGGAGTCCATGAAAACCTCGACCTCGCTCGCCCCTCGTCTCAGCAGCTCCTTCAGCCCGGCCAGCAGCCCATGGTATTCCGCCTCGTTATTGGTCATCACTCCCAAATAATTGGAGCCGGAGGCTATCTCCTGTCCGTCCTGATCGCGGATGATGTAGGCGTAGGCAGAGTCCCCAGGGTTTCCGCGGGACCCTCCGTCGGTGAACAGCTGGAACTTCATCGTTCCCCGTATGGTCTAGGTTATTAATCCCACCTGGTATGCGAAACCTTGACAATGTGCGAAAATATACCCTCCCACGTCGTTTTACGGCAAGGACGTCGATAGCATGGACCGAGAGACCATAGCCCGGGTGGCCAAGGTGGCTAGGCTGAACCTCACCGAGGAGGAGATGGAGAGATACGCCAAGGACCTGGACGACATCCTGAATAGCTTCTCGGTCCTGGACGAGGCTCCGGCCGGCGATACTTACAGCTTCAACCCCATCCCGGTGGTCGACGTGCTTCGTGAGGACGAGCCAGGTCAGGACCTCGACCCGCAGGTGCTGAGGGACCAGATGGGGACCTACGAGGGTTTCGTAAGGGGGCCTAGACTGTCTTGAGCGCCATTTACGATCTTATCCGTTACGCCCAGCTTAAGCACCGGGCGTTCACCGAAATAGTGGAAGATCTGGACGATACTAAGTTCCACTTCTCGGCCAAGGACAACCTGTGCGCCGACGGTTTCCAGGCGCGGGCGGGGTCCGCCGTCCTGGACGGATACCGGCCGCCGTTCGACGCCACCCCCATACGCAAAATGAAGGATTCCGGCGGTCAGCTGGTCGGGAAGACCACCATGGACGAGTTCGGGTTCGGGACCTTCAGTACGAACTCCGCGCACGGCGTTCCGCTGAACCCCTTCGACCTGGAGCGTAGCTGCGGCGGTTCTTCCGGCGGCGCGGGAGCGGCGGCCTGCCTAATACCCGGCCACATCGCCCTTGGGGTTTCGACTGGAGGTTCCATATCCGGTCCCGCCTCCTTCTGCGGCGTGGTAGGCCTCACTCCGACGTACGGCCGCGTTTCCCGTTACGGGCTCATAGATTACGGCAACTCCCTGGACAAGGTAGGGCTCCTCTCCCGTTCATCTTCATTGGTGGCCAAGCATTTCCGGACCATCTCCGGTCCGGACCCCAAGGATCCCACCTCCTGCGCCCAGCCGGTCCTGGCTGATAGAGGAAAGATGCCCCGTTCGTTAGCGGTACCCAAGGAGGCGCTGCAGAACCTGGACCCGGCCGTTCGTTCATCGTTCCAGGACGCGCTCTCTAGGTTCAAGGAACTGGGAACGGAAGTACATGAGGTATCAATGCCCTCATTGCGCTTCGCCCTTCCCGCCTATTACATACTGGCGACCTCGGAGGCGTCCACGAACTTGGCCCGTTATTGCGGCATGCGCTTCGGTCGTAGGGAAGAGGAGCTCAACCAGCACTTCAACGACTTCTTCACCGGCGTCCGATCGGAAAGCTTTGGCGACGAAGCGAAGAGAAGGATACTACTGGGAACGTTCTGCCGCATGGTCGGCTTCCGCTCTCGTTACTATCTCAAATCGCTGGCGGTGCGCCAGCTGCTGATCGAAGAGTATCAGAAGGTCTTCCGGGACCACGATGCGGTCGTCACCCCGACCATGCCCTTCATCGCCCCTCGCTTCGAGGAGATAGGCAGAATGAAGACCTTGGAGATGTACGGGGCCGACGTTCTCACCGTTCCGCCGAACCTCACCGGTATGCCGCACATATCCGTCCCTTGCGCTTACGTTAAAGGATTGCCGGTCGGCATGCAGCTGGTGGCCGACCATTGGAAGGAGCTGGACCTGCTGGAAGCGGCCTCCGCCTGGGAGAAGGCGTTCATCTACCGATTCCCGGAGGTGTCGCCATGAAGATCGGACTGGAGATGCACTTCCAACTGCCCACCCGGTCCAAGCTGTTCTGTTCCTGTCCCACCTCGTCCGCGGAACCGAACCACAACGTGTGCCCGGTCTGCCTGGGTTATCCCGGCTCAAGGCCTTCGCTGAACCGTAAAGCTCTGGAAGCTGGGTTGGGCATCGCCCGCTTCCTGGACTGTAAGATCGAGGAAAAGGTGTGGTTCAACCGGAAGACCTACTTCTATCCGGACCTGCCGAAGAACTTCCAGATCACCCAGTACGAATCGCCCCTGGGCACGAACGGTCATTTCGATCTCAACGGAAGGCGCATCGGCATCTGGCGCGTTCATCTCGAGGAGGACCCCGGCCGGATAAGGCGGGTCGGCCGCTCCGGAGAGGAGATAGCGTTCGTCGATTATAACCGGTCCGGCATACCGCTGGTGGAGATAGTCACCGCTCCCGATTTGACCTCCCCGGAGGAGGCCCGGGAGTTCATCGACCAGCTGGTCACCGAACTGCGATCGCTCTGCGGCCTGGAGGCCCAGGACGAGCAGTCGTTCAGGGTGGATGCCAACATCTCCCTGGGCGAGGAGCGCGTGGAGGTCAAGAACGTCCAGGGGCTGCGCAACCTGGAGAGGGCCCTAAAGTTCGAGGCTAGCAGGCAATCCAAGCTCCTGGCCGCCGGTAAGAAGGTGGTCAGGGAGACCCGCCGCTTCGACGAGGAGAGGAAGGTCACCTCCTCCGCCCGGGAGAAGGAGACCGAGGAGGATTACGGTTATATCGGCGAGCCGGACCTGGGCGAGTTCCGCATCGGGGAAATGGCCCGGAACCTGGACCTGAAGGAGACGCCGTTGGTGCGTGCCAGACGCCTTGTCTCATCCTTTGGGATCGGTGAGGCGACGGCCAAGCAGCTGGTCCTTACTTCCGTTACGCTCACTGACCTGTTCGAGGAACTGTGCCGCCACGTGCCGCCGGAGAAGGCGGTCTCCTGGACCACCGGTCCCATCTCAAGCAATTGGGCGGTTCTGCAGGACCCGGGCAAGTGGCCGGAGATCGTCCAGATCGTCAAGGACGATTCTGACGGACGCATCAACGATAACGAGGCGAAGCGCCGGATATTATCGTTGGCAGGGGTACAGCAAGAGGCTGCCGTCGAAGGAGGGGACGACATGACGAAATTGATATCCGATTTCGTGGACTCCCATCCGGAGGTCCTGGCAGACTATCGCAAGAACCCCAAGGCGGCCAACATGGTCATCGGACACGTCATGAAGGAGAGCAAGGGCCGCTACTCATCAAAAGAGGTCGTGGAAGAGGTTAGAAAGGAAATGGATAAAAGGGTTTAGTTCTCCTCGTCCTCGTCGGCCAGGCTGAGCAGCTGCAGCTCGGAGAGCTTGGCATCCTCCACCTTGGTGGGCGCGCCGTCCACCAGGGACTGGAACTTCTTGTTCTTCGGGAACGCGATGACGTCACGAATGCTCTCGCAGCCCAGGAGCATGGCGCATAGGCGGTCCATGCCCATTCCAATTCCGCCGTGCGGGGGCGCTCCGAACTCCAACGCCTCGAGGAAGAAGTCGAACTCCCTCTGGATGGTCGCCTCGTCCATTCCCAGTATGCCGAACACCTTGCGCTGCATTTCAGGATCGTGGTTCCTAAGCGAACCGGAGCCGATCTCGCTTCCGTCGAACACCAGGTCGTACGAGTGGCCCATGCCCTTGGCGCATTCCTTGCCCTCCGGGATGACATCGCCCACCGGCCTCACGAAGGGGTGGTGGAAGGACGTGAGGCCACCGGTGGCCGGGTCCTTCTGGAACAGCGGGCAGGATACCAACCAGACGAACTGGTGCCCCTTGCCTTCCAGCAGCCCGAGGTCCCTGGCCAATTTCAGGCGCAACTGTCCTCCGGCCTTGAGCACGCTTTCCCTGGGACCGGCCAGGTACAGCAGGAGATCGCCGAGCTGAGCGCCGGTGCGCTTGGCGATGGAATCGCGAACTTCCTCTGGGAAATACTTCACGATGTTGGAGCTCAAACCTTCGGAGGTCATGCGCATCCAGGTGAGGCCGCCCATGCCCTGGGACTTGGCCCACTCGATGAGCCGGTCGACCTGCTTGCGCCCGACGGAACCGTCGGTGTCCTGCTCCTTGATCAGGTTCGCCTTCAGGTTGATGCAGGTGACCATGCCACCCTTGGAAAGGACCTTCTGGAATATCTCATATGGAGCGTCCTTCACCAGGTCGGTCACCTCCTCCATCTCCAGTCCGAAGCGGACATCCGGAGCGTCGGTGCCGTACTTGGCCAGGGCATCCTTGAGGTCGATGCGCGGGAAAGGTGTCTGGAGCTTCTCGTTGAACAGATCCTTCCAGACCGAGGCGTACATGCCCTCCACCATGTTCAGGATGTCATCCATCTCCACGAACGACATTTCCATATCAAGTTGGGTGAACTCCGGTTGGCGGTCGGCCCGGCTGTCCTCATCTCGGAAGCAGCGGGCGATCTGGAAGTAACGTTCCACTCCGCCGACCATCAACATCTGCTTGTAGAGCTGCGGCGACTGCGGCAAAGCGTAGAACTGCCCGGGCATCGTTCGTGACGGAACCAGGAAGTCCCTGGCCCCCTCCTTGCTGCTGCGGGTCAGCATTGGCGTCTCCACCTCGATGAACCCCTGCGTCTCCAGGTATCGGCGGGCGGAGGATATCAGCTTGGAGCGGAACCTGAGGTTGGCGCTCATCTCCTTCCGGCGCAGGTCCAGGTAACGGTACTTCAGCCGGAGGTCCTCACCAGGGAGCTGGGAGTTCTTCTGCTCGGCCACCTCGAACGGGATGGGCTTGGAGCGGCTGAGTATCCTCGCGTCCTCAATGAGCAGCTCGACCTCCCCGGTGAGGTTGCGGGCGTCGTTGGTTCCTTCCACTCGGTTCCGAACGATACCAGTGACGGTCACGACGAACTCGCGACCGATATTATTCAAAATTTTCTCCAACCGGTCCAAGTCCCCGCTGTTGGAGGCCTCAGGGTCGAACACCGCCTGGGTGCTCCCATGAGAGTCCGCTATGTCGTAGAACAGAACTCCTCCATGGTCCCTGTAGAACCTTACCCAACCGGCGAGGGTAGCTCTCTTGCCAAGGTCCCCTTTCGTCAGTTGTCCGCAATGGTGTGTCCTTAACATTTCCATTCCTCTGGTTGGATATGGTCGGTAAGCCGGAGTAATGTGGATGCCATATTAAATTCTTGTCCACCGCGGAAATGGCAAAACGCCAACTAATGACAATTAAAGTCACTATTATCGTTCAAATTGCCAGGATATATAAACGAAGGTGGACGGTTTGACCCATTACTTCTGCTCCACCGGGCTGAAATCAGGCAAAAAGTTGAACGGGTCCTTTATCACGTTCAAGATGACGTAGGTGTTGGTCTTCTTGACCCCCTTTATCGTCAGCATGGATTTGACCACTTGGCTGAACTCCTCGCGGGAGCGGCAGGCCACCCAGGCGATGGAATCGCATTCGCCCGTAACGTCTAGAACGGCGACCACGTTCTTCAGTTCCTTGATGCTCTGCTGGACGCTTATGAGGTCACCTTCCACGTAGATGTGCACGATGGCCATGAACTCATAGCCCAGTTTCATGTAGTCCACGTTGGCCCGATAGCCGCGGACCACGTCGTGGCTCTCCAAGTTGCGCACGCGTTGTATCAGGGTGGTGGGATGTATGCCCAGCCTTTTGGCGATGGCTCTAGACGATCCCTGGCTGGATTTGCACAACTCCTCGATGATCCGCTTGTCCAATTCGTCGAGCATGATTAAAGCCCTATTACCAATTTCCAGAACGGCCTCCTTAGATATATGTCTTTCAAGACTAGGGATGAGGTGCTCATTTGTCTAGTTCATCTCTATATAAGCTCGGCGTGGACTATTTACACGAATTAAGCTATCCACAGGTCATGACCGTCAAGCTTTACGAGGCCGACCCTTACCTTAACGAGTTCATCGCCACCGTGACCAAGGTGGATGGGGACTGGGTCGTCCTGGACCGAACTGCCTTCTA
>DAONGL010000001.1:114787-202354 GCA_035404085.1 Methanomassiliicoccales archaeon
ATAATCGCCGCCGGAGCGGAGGTCACCTGCCAGCACGTTGACCGTGAGAACATGGTGGAGGGTGGTCCGCGTGTTAAATTGGATAGGATAAGTGACAGAATGGTACGGGTGGTCAGCATCGGCGAGCACGACAGCGCTGCCTGCGCCGGCGTTCATTTAAGGAACGCCAGGGAGGTAGGGATGCTGCTGGTCAGCAAATTCACCTCGGCCAAGCCCGCCGGGGACTGGGAGATAGAGTTCCAAGTAGGTCCGGAGGCGATCCGAACGGCGGTGGACCATTCCGTTCGGTCCCTGATGTTGGCCGAGCGGATGGGTGCGCTGCCTCAGGACAGTCTCACCGCCTTCGACAACCGGGAACGGGAACTTGTCAGGGCGAGGGAAGCCCTGAAGGTGTACGGGAAGATGGCGCTATCGTCGCTCAAGCCAGAGAGGCTGGGGGAATGGAACTACTATTCCGGGGCCTTCACTGGCCTGGACCGGAAGTTGGTGATGGAAAAGGCGAACGAGATGGTGGCCGCCGGAAGTTCCGTGGCCGCGCTCGTATGCCAGGATGACAAGACCTTCCTGGTGCTCGCATGTTCAACGGATGTCAAGTTGGATTGCGTATCTATTCTGAACTCCGTACTATCCAATCATGGTGGAAGAGGGGGCGGTAAACCGAACTTCGCCAGCGGTGGCACCCCTGGCCAGATCGAGCCACACGTTCTGCTCGATAAGATATCTCTACTGCTCAAAAATAGATGATATTCTAGAAAATATATTCAATTGTATAGTTTAACCATAATAAACTGTACAAATGTATTGATATTGAATGTATAGATGCACATTTGTTGCCTAGAAAGTTATTTAATATATGTTGTTGTAACCCCTTTCCAATGCCTACCAACAAGAACTTCGATGAGATGAAGGAAGACATCTTAAAGAAGGTGAAGAAGGAGAACGTCAAGTTCGTCGAGATGCAGTTCTCGGACATACTGGGCACCGTGAAGAGCGTGTCCATCCCCACCACCCGGGTGGAGAACGTCATCGATGACGGGGTGTTCCTTGACGGCTCCTCGATATTGGGGTACGCGACCATAGAGGAATCCGACATGAGGGCCAACCCCATCCTGGATTCCTTCCAGATATACCCTTGGATCGACTCCGGGGTAAAGACCGCCCGCTTCATGTGCACCATATCCGACCACAGCGGCAACCGCTTCAAGGGCGATCCCCGCTGGGCCCTGGAGAAGATGGTGGAGAAGGTCAAGGAGATGGGCTACGACTTCAACGTCGGTCCAGAGTTCGAGTTCTTCATGTTCCCCATGAAGGATGGAGTTCCGGTCCCTGTCCCCGCCGACGCCGGCGGATACTTCGACCTGATGCCCCAGGACAAGGGCGAGATCGCCAGGAAGGAGATGGTCCTGGCCTTCGATGAGCTGGGCTATGACATGGAGGCGGCGCACCACGAGGTGGCGCCTGGCCAACTGGAGATCGACCTTCGCTACAACAACGCCTTGACCATGGCGGACCGCATGTTGACCCTGAAGTACGGTGTCAAATGCATCGCTCAGAAGCACGGGATGTACGCCAGCTTCATGCCCAAGCCCCTGTACGGTGAGAACGGTTCCGGGATGCACGTTCACATGTCCCTCTCGAACAAGGAGAAGAACGCCTTCTACGACCCTGAGGGGAAGTGGGGACTTAGCGACATGGCCATGAACTACATGGGCGGGCTGCTGGCCCATGCCCCATCAAACTGCGCCATACTCGCCTCGCACGTCAACTCCTACAAGAGGCTGGTTCCTGGTTACGAGGCTCCGTGCTACATCTCCTGGGCCAACATGAACCGCAGCGCCCTGCTCAGGGTGCCTGCCGGTCGCGGAATGCGCACCAGGGTGGAGCAGAGGAACCCCGATCCGGCCGGAAACCCGTACCTACAGTTCGCGGTGATGCTGGCGGCCGGTCTGGATGGTATAAAGAACAAGATCAACCCCGGCGAACCGATCGAGAAGGACATCTATCATATGTCCCCGGAGGAGCGCCGTCGGAACAAGATCGTGGACCTGCCCATGGACCTCGGGGAGGCGCTCGACGTGTTCGCGGAGAGCAAGGTCATGAAGGAGGCCCTAGGGGAGCATATCTTCAACCACTACCTGTACATCAAGCACCGGGAGTGGGACGACTACCGCACTCACGTCACCGACTGGGAGATCCAGCGGTACCTCAGGGTCCTGTGATGTGATCTCATAAATCCCTTCCAAACCTCTTCCTAAACCTTTTTCCGTTCTGTATTCAATGCTCGTTCATGTGCGGCCGCTTCTCCCTCGGCCTGGTCTATGGTTTTTCCACCCGTTTCGGGGTGCCTGAGGTACCGGAGCTGAAGCCCCGTTACAACATCGCCCCCTTCCAGCAGGTCCCGATAGTCGTGGGTGGGGAGGCCAAGAGCGTCAAGTGGATGAGATGGGGCCTGGTGCCGCACTGGGCCAAGGGGGAGGAGTTCGGTCTGAAGTTAATCAACGTCCGTTCCGAATCGGCCATGGATAAGCCGATGTTCAAGACGCTCCTGAACCACCAGAGATGCTTGGTTCCCGCCACCGGATTCTACGAATGGCAGAGGCAAGGGAACCGGAAACGGCCATACCATATCCGGGTCAAGGGGCAGGAGCACTTCGCCATGGCCGGCATCTACGACGCGTGGTCCAACGGGGAAAAGGACCTGGTGACCTTCTCCATACTCACCACTGCGGCGAACGAAGCGATATCGCCGATACATGACCGCATGCCGGTGATCTTGCGCCGTGAACGGGAAGGGGAGTGGGCATCCAGGGAGGCGCTCTCCGCTGACACGCTCTCCGAGGCGTTCCAACCACTACCCGCTTCGATGATCGACGCCTATCCAGTCTCCGATATGGTCAACGATTCCCGCGCCGATCATCCGGACATGGTCGTGCCTCAGCGAACGCAGCAGGCCACCTTGTTCTGATGGCCGCCGTGAAAATCCCAACGGTTTTTATACCGGCAGGAATAATCCGTCGAACGATCTCATGATGCCAGGAATGGGTAGGGGCGTCAATCCGCGCCAGATGAAGCAGGCCATGAAGCGCATGGGCATTTCTCAGGAGGAGATGCAGGGCGTGGAGGAGGTCATCATTAGGACCGCCGACAAGGAGTACGTCATAAAGGATGCGGCGGTCACCTGCGTCACCATGCAGGGTCAGAAGACCTATCAGGTGGTCGGGGACCCGGAGGTCCGTTCCCGTCAAGCGACCAAGCCGGAGGATCCCGGGATACCTGAGGAGGACGTTCAGCTGGTGATGTCCCAGACCGGTGTGAGCAAGGATAAGGCCGTGCAGGCGCTGAAGGAGTGCGACGGGCAGCCGGCCGAGGCCATTTTAAAGATAATGTCCGGGTGAACATCATGTGTCTAGCTATGCCAGCCAAGGTATTGTCGATCGTCGGCGACGAGGCCGAGGTGGACTTCGGTGGTGCAATACGCAAGACCAACGTGTCCATGGTGGACGCTAAGGTCGGGGAGTATGTCATCATACACGCCGGCTTCGCCATCCAGAAGGTCGACGAGGAAGAGGCCAAGGAAACGCTCCAGCTGTGGAACGAGTTCCTGGACAGCACCGAGTAACCCTTCACAAACATTTATGTGCTTTATCCTTCCCTAGAGACCACCAGGAACGCTTATGAGGATCGTTTACGGGCCGATCAGGTCCCTGGGCTTGGGGAGGGTGGTGGCGGTCGATCCGATAGGCCGCTCGCCCAAGGTCTGCAACCTCAACTGCATCTATTGTCATCTGGGATGCGGCGGCATGGTTCTTTTCGAGAGGTCGGAATTCATAGATGACGCTTCGGTACTGGATCAGATCGGGGAATGTCTGCACCGTGAGGAGTGTGAGTCGGTCATGTTCAAAGGGACCGGAGAGACGCTTCTGGCCAGGAACATATTCCACATGGCCAAGATGCTCCGGGAAGGTTCGGACAAGAAGGTGGCGCTGTTCACCAACAGTACCCTGCTGAACGACCCCGAGATATTGGAGCAGCTGGATGCGTTCGACATAATCATCGCCAAGCTGGACGCCGCCAGCGAGGAGAAGTTCCAAACCGTTAATAGGCCTCATCCCTCCATTAGATTCCAGGACGTCCTCGAGGGAATAAAGAAGGCCAGGGAAAGTTTTGCTGGGTCGTTCCGATTGCACGTGACAGTGGTCCGGGAGAACCTCTCGGACATCGATAACATCTCTCAGATATGCCGCGAGATCTGCCCCGACTATGTTTACCTGGAAAGCCCGGAGGGATGCGACCCTTCCCATACCGTCTGCAAGAAGGACATGCAGGCAGCGATGGACCGCTTCTTCGGGATAAGGTGCGTCAGCTCGCAGGATAAGGAATAGAAAATAAGAGGAAAGGAAAAGGTTTAGTTCAGTTCTTGCAGAGCTTCAGGAGCGACTCCCACTTCTTGTCCACGTTGGCCTGGAGCTCGTCCGCGACCCCGGTGAACTTGCCTTTCATCAGGTGTTTGAAGCGGCCCTGAGAGGTCAGCCATTCCGATACCGGCTTCTTCTCCCTGTTTCCCTCGGCGATGCGCAGCGACTCTCCGGTCAGCCTCCAGACCCCGTTCTCATACTCGTACAGAGGCCAGACGCAAGTTTCCACCGCCAGCTTGGACAAGGCGATGGTCTGCGAGCCTTCATGTCTCCAGCCGCGCGGGCATGGCGATATGACGTTTATGAAGGCCGGTCCCGGGGTATCGATGCCCTTCTTGGACTTCTCGATGAGGTCCTTCCAGTTGTGCGGCGAGGCCTGGGCGGCATAAGGCAGGTCGTGGGCGATTATGATCCTGGTGAGGTCCTTGGGGAACTCCTTCTTGCCGGGAACGCAAGTGCCGGCCGGGCAGGTGGTGGTGGACGCTCCCTTCTGAGTAGCTCCGCTCCTCTGGATGCCGGTGTTCATGTACGCCTCGTTGTTGAAGCACACATATAGGAAATCGTGCCCGCGTTCGATAGCCCCGGACAGGGACTGGAATCCGATGTCGTAGGTCGCCCCGTCGCCACCGAAGGCGATGAACTTGACCTCTTGGTCCAGCTTGCCCTGGCGCTTCAGCGAGTTGTAGGCGGCCTCAACGCCGCTCATGGTAGCCGGTGCGTTCTCGAAGGCGGTGTGTATCCACGGCACGTTCCAGGAAGTGAACGGATATATGCTGGTCGAGACCTCGAAACATCCGGTGGCGTTGGCCACTACAACTGGCTTGTCGGTCGCCATAAGCACCTGGCGGGCGATGATCGGCTCGGCGCAACCGGCGCAGAGGCGATGTCCTTCGACCAACCGGTCCTCAGTGTGGCTCAGGCTCTTGAGGTTCACAACCTCACCCCCAGGTAGTTTACGCGCTCTCCCTTTCCGGTCATGATCTCCTCAAAGACGGTGTTGAGCTGGCCGGGCATGATGTCCCTTCCTCCCAGTCCGTAGATGTAGTTGCTGATCACCGGCGCGTCCTTCATCCGGGAAACGGATGACTGAACGTCCATGTACAGCGGGGCGCCGGTGCCGGGGCTCATGGCCCTATCCAGCACGGCCACGGCCTTCTTTCCCTTCAGGAACTTGGCCATGTCCTCGGACGGGAACGGACGGAACATGCGTACCTTGACGGCTCCGACCTTCTTGCCCTGGGCCCGCATCTGGTCCACCACGTAGCGGACGGTGCCGGCGGTGGAGCCCATGGCCACCATCAGATATTCGGCATCCTCGGTGCGGTACCCCTCGACCAGATCGTACTTCCGGCCAGTGAGCTCGGCGAACTCCTTCATCACCTGGCGGGCGACATCCATGGCGTTCATCATGGCGGTCACTATCTGGTACTTTATCTCGTAATAGTACTCGGGCATGGCGATCGGCCCGTAGGTGGTAGGCGTCTTGACGTCCAGCAACGGTCTCAGGGGCTGATACGGTCCTACGAACGCTTTCACCTTCTCATCCTCCAGTAGCTCGAATCGTTCTAGAGCGTGGGTGATGATGAAGCCGTCCAGGCAGGTCATTATCGGTAACCGCACTTTCATGTTCTCGGCGATGCGGAAGGCCATCAGGGTGTTGTCGTAGGCCTCCTGAACGTTCTCACCGAATATCTGCAGCCATCCCGAATCACGTCCGCCCATGGCGTCGCTGTGGTCGCAGTGGATGTTGATCGGTCCGCTGAGAGTGCGGTTCGCCACGGCCATGACGATCGGCGTTCTCATGGATGCGGATACGTACAGCATCTCCCACATGAAGGCCAGTCCGGCGGATGCTGTCGCGGTCGCCACTCGGGCACCGGCGGCGGACGAACCGACGCATATGCTCAGGGCACTATGCTCAGATTCGGCGCAAACGTATTCGGTGTCCACCAATCCATCGGCGACGAACTCCGAGTAGGCTTCGACTATGATCGTCTGAGGGGTGATCGGATAGGATGCCACCACGTCCGGGTTGATCTGCTTCCAGGCCATTGCTATGGCCATATCTCCGTTGACTGCCATCGGTTCGCTCATTCCACTCCCTCCTCCTTCATGGTAATCGCCTTCACCGGGCACTGGTTGGCGCAAATGCCGCAACCCTTGCAGTGGGTGTACTTGAAACCGACCATCTTCTCGTTCTCGACGATGATGCTGTTGTCGGGGCAGTATATCCAGCAGGTGAGGCAGTTGGTGCACTTCTTCTTGTCCACCTCTGGGCGCTCGGAGCGCCATTCCCCGGTCTTGTACTTCTTGGAGCTGCCAGCCTCAGTTATCATGCCGCCAGCAGCTAAGGAACTAGATGTGTTTTCGGCCATTCACTGCACCTCCTCATAGGCTCTCTTGATGGCCCGCAGGTTCTTCTCCACCACGTCCTTGCTCAGCTTGCCGGACATCTTGTTCCTCATCTCATCGATGATGGTGTCGATGCCGACCACGTTGGTGACCTTGACCAAGGCGCCTAGCATGGCGGTGTTGGTCATGGGCCTTCCGATCTCCTCCAAAGCGATCTTGGTGGCGTTGACGGCGTAGACGTTCTCGCTGCGTCCGACTGCATGTATCAGTTTGGACTTCTCGTCAGGGAAGTTGGCAATGATCGCCCCTCCTTCCTTCAGCCCCTCGACCACCTTTCCAGCCTTAAGAAGCGTGGCGTCGATGATTAGGACGACATCGGGGAAGTAGACCTGGCTGTGCACCATTATCGGCTCGTCCGAAATGCGAGCGAAGGCGCGAATGGGCGCACCCATACGCTCTGGCCCGAACTCCGGGAAGGCCTTGATGTACTTGCCCTCCTTGAGGGCAGCACTAGCCAAAATCTCGTTCGCCGTGACGACCCCTTGGCCACCCCTTCCATGCCATCTGATCTCAATGGTGCTCACAGCATCTCCTCTCACGGTAATCCCTCTAAATAGTTGTAATATAAAATCATTTCAGAAAATTGTTTACGAAACGCACAGTAAAATGGGATGAAATCTTCGAAAATACGAGTTACGCACATCGTTTGCGGAATCATCGTTGTCCTAACCGATTTTATTAAGCATTATAAGATAACCACCCTGCTACACCTTCTCATTCCGTAGGAAATTCCTTTTGGAATCAATTTTTACAGGGGCTCCAACGAGGCACGAAAAGGTTAAAATTATCATTTTTTACAAGATCGGTTCTGGGAAAACGATGCTGGCAACCATTTAATGTTGAAAAGAAAGGTACGAACGTACACGGAATATTACGATAGGACTCGCACAGCACTTAGAAAAATTAATAGACTCCACGCCTATTTTCCATTCGGGTTAGGACATTGAAGGGCCATCGGCCCCCTCTGAACTTGCCTGCATCGAACGTTCTTAGAGTGGTGGAACAACCCATGAAAAGGATAGTGAGCATATCTGACCTAGGCAAGAACGACATTGACATCGCCGGTGGCAAAGGTGCCAATCTAGGGGAACTGGTAGCGGCCGGTTTCAACGTCCCTCCCGGTTTTGTTCTGACCACCGCGGCATACGATCATTTCATGGAGGCCAGCAAGATCGGGGAGCGCGTCCACGAACTGTTGGCGAAGGTCGACGCCAGTTCTGAGAGGTCCCTACAGGAAGCATCGGTCAAGATCAGGGAGCTCTTCGATACCGTCGAGATACCGGCGGACCTCAAGGAGCAGGTGCTCACCTCCCATAAGGCCATGTTCAAGGGCAAGAAGATGGGTCTGGTAGCGGTACGCTCTAGCGCCACCGCGGAGGACCTTCCGACGGCGAGCTTCGCCGGCCAGCAGGATACCTACCTCAACGTGGAGAGCCCCGAGGAACTGCTTGACAAGGTCCGCAAGTGCTGGTCCTCATTGTACACACCGCGTGCCATCTACTACCGCGTCACCAAGGGCTTCGAGCATTCCAAGGTAAAGCTGGCGGTCGTGGTCCAGAAGATGATAAACTCCGAGATATCCGGTATCATGTTCACGGTCGATCCTAACTCGGAGATGCCCCACATCATCATCGAGGCCGGCTACGGTCTAGGTGAGGCATTGGTCGGTGGCAAGGTAACTCCTGATACGTACGTGGTGGACAAGTTCCACGACAAGATACTCAACAAACGCATCGCCAAGCAGACCTGGAAGCTGGTGCGCGGCGGTGATGGCGAGTGTGAGAAGGCCGACGTTCCCGAGGAGTTGCGCAACGCCCAGAAGATGACCGACGAGCAGATATTGGCCCTTGGCGAGATAGGCCGCAACATCGAGGCCCATTACGATCGTCCCATGGACATCGAGTGGTGCATAGAGGAGAGGGTCATGTACATCGTGCAGGCCCGTCCGGTCACCACGCTCTCATCCGGGGCCAAGGCCAACGGCAAGGTCCAGGACCACGGGCTGGGGCAGAGCGCCAAGATTCTGCTGAAGGGACTGGGCGCCTCGCCCGGCATGGCGGCAGGTCCGGTCCGCATCGTCGCCGAGGAGATGAACCTGGAGGTGGTCAAGAAGGGTGATGTGATGGTCACCGCCATGACCTCCCCGGACATGGTCCCGGCCATGACCCGCGCCGCGGCGATAGTCACCGACGAAGGTGGGATGACCTGCCACGCCGCGATTGTAGCTCGTGAACTTGGAATTCCATGCATCGTTGGCGCATCGCATGCCACCGAGCTGTTGAAGGACGACGAGAAGATCACCGTGGACGGAAGCATGGGCGTGGTCTACGAAGGGATAGCAGCCCCCAAGAAAGAGGAGAAGGCACCGGTCGCCGTGGCAGCAGCCGTACCGGTGACCGGCACCAAGGTGTACGTGAACCTGGCGATCCCACAGAAGGCCGAGGAGGTATCCAAGCTCCCGGTCTCCGGCGTAGGCCTCATGCGCATCGAGTTCCTGTTCACCTCCTACATCCAGGAGCACCCCTGCGCGCTCATCGAGAAAGGTGAGTCGAAGTTCCTGGTCGACAAGCTTGCGGATGGCATAGCCATGGTCGCCAAGGCCTTTTACCCGCGCCCGGTCATCCTGCGCACCTCGGACTTCAAGACCAACGAGTACCGTGATATGGAGGGCGGGGAGAAGTTCGAGCCGCACGAGGAGAACCCCATGATCGGCTGGCGCGGCTGTTCCCGTTACGTGTCCGACTCGTACCGTGAGGCCTTTAAACTAGAGCTTAAGGCCATCAAGAAGGTCCGCGAGGAGATGGGTCTGAAGAACCTGCATGTCATGCTGCCGTTCGTCCGCACCATCGACGAAGTTCGCAAGATAACCGCCATGATGAAGGAGGTCGGCCTGGAGCGCAACCGTGACTTCAAGCTGTATCTGATGGCTGAGATCCCCTGCAACATATTCATGGCCGAGGAGTTCGCCGAGTGGTGCGATGGGTTCAGCATCGGTTCGAACGATCTGACCCAGCTCACCATGGGGGCGGACCGCGATTCCGACGTTCTGGGAAAGATGGGCTACTTCGATGAGCGGAACGAGGCGATAAAGAGGGCCATCAACATCCTGATCGAGGCGGCGCACCGCAAAGGATGCACCGTGGGCATATGCGGGCAAGCTCCGTCCGTCTACCCGGAGTTCACCGAGTTCCTGGTGAAGGCTGGAATAGACACCATAAGCCTGAACCCGGACACCGTGGTGGCCACCATCAATACCATCGCCTCGGCCGAGAAGCGCATATTGCTGGAAGCGGCTCGGAAGACCCTTAAGTAAAACCTTTTCAAGGCTCGCTCTTCAGCAGCCTGGTGGTTATCTCCACCAGGGGATGGTGCGAGCCATCTATTATCTTCACATCGTCCAGGGTGTACAGTCCCTGTTCTTCGGCGCTCTTCTCCAGGCCAAGTTCGACGTCTCTCGAGGGCTCCAGAACGAACGCCGAGAACTGCTTCACGCCCATCTGCTTCGACGCCAGAGCGCGATGGTGCCCGTCCACCAGTATATAGTTCTCGTTGTTCTGTATGACGATGATCGGCTCGACCAGGCCGCGCTTGATCTCCTCCTTGCGGCCCAGGAGCTCGTCGGCGTAGACCTCCTTCTGGGTCGGACGCAACGATTCCACGGGAACGATGCGTCTACGAACCATGATGGAAACGCCGTGCTTGGTCTCCAGGAAGTTCTTGATCATGGCGACCTTGTTAGGCGTAGCCCTTTCGATGTGTGAACGAACGATGTCCAGGTTGGAAATTATTCCGAGCAGCGTGCCGTTTTCATTTATGACCGGCACGTTCCTAAGGCCGTAACGGAAAAGGATGCGGGCGGCGTCGTCCAGGTCCATTTTAGGGTTGACGGTGACCGTGCCCTTCCGAATTATGTCGGATAAGGGCATGTCCGGAGTCTGGTAGTTTCGCAGAAGCTCCTTAGCGGTTATGAACCCGACCAGCTTTCCATCCCTGGTGACCGGCATCCCGTGGAACTCGCTGGATACCAGAGTATCCACGGCCTGCCTGACGGTGAAGTCCAAAGGCACGTGGACCACATCACGGATCATGTAGTCCTCAACTTTCAGCTTCCGTTCGGCCATGTGATCCTCCAATCTAACCGCTGTCCTCGATTAATACTTTGTCAGGCTCCTCACGGATTCACTATTTCACAGCCATCTTCCAATGTCAGTTCCTATCGTTGCAGGTATGTTCCAGAATTTTACTGGCGAGTGCCCGATCGCAACGTGCCAGTATCTCCGGGGCACCTAAGGATTAAATATTACAAGACGATAAGGGGAAAGGCCGTAAGCCCCGGTAGTGTAGCGGCCTATCATGAAGCCCTGTCGAGGCTTCGACTCGGGTTCAAATCCCGACCGGGGCGCTTTTATCATCTTCTCCTGAAGAACAGCGCCGCTGCGATCGCGGCCAACGCCAACATTCCCACGCCAACCATCCAACGCCAATTCGACGGATGTGGACGAGTTCCCGCTGACGTTGTATTCCCGATACACGCGCGATGTCGATCTCACGTTCGAGGTACCCCCGTCCCCGAAGTTCCATGCCCAGGAGACGACCGCTCCGTCTGGGTCCGTGCTCATGGATTGGATAGTTTAGATCAACAAGCTCAACGGATCTTCGGAATGACCTCGTCAAAGAGATAGTCCATCCGCTTGTGGAACTCATCCTGTTGGACCTTCCACTTGCGATTGAGCCCGGAGTCCTGCAAGAGATGCATACCTTCTGGATTCAACGGAAAAGAACCAGAAACGGTGCACACGGCTATGCTCCAGATCCGCCGAGCCGCGTCTATCGAATAGCCGCCCCCGCCGGTGACCAGATACCGGCCGTCGCAATGCTCGTGCGCCAGCCTATGGGTTATCTCGGCCACCTTCTCGTAGGTTCGGGTGGTCAGTCCCATCCCCACCATCTGGTCGCTGTAGTGGGCGTCGGTCCCGAACTGATGGATTATGATCTCTGGACGGTACGCTTCCAAGGCGGCCGATAGCACCTTGTCATAGGTAGGGGCGTAGACCTCGTCAGGAGTGCAGCGCGGCAGCGGCACGTTGATGGCGTATCCTTCCCCGTCGTCCTCCCCGAAGTCGGAGACCGCCCCGGTGCCTGGATAGAACCCCGCTCCGTAGCGGTGGAAGGAGATGGTCAGTATCTTCTCGCCGTTGAATATGGACTGGGTGCCGTCGCCGTGATGCCCGTCTATGTCGATTATGGCTATGCGCTCGTAACCGAACCTGCGCTGCAAGCGTCTCGCGGCGATCGCCAGATCGTTGAAGACGCTGAAGCCCGCCGCATGGTCCGCCCGAGCGTGGTGAAGGCCTCCGCCCGGCGTCATGACGTGGTCGTACTCCCCCCGGGCGATGCTCTCCGCTCCATGCAAGGTGCAGCCCACCGCGGCCAGCGCGCCTTCGAAGAGGCCATGGCACACCGGGGTGTCGCCCATGTCCAGATACCCGGTCCCGCTGGCGCTCATCTCCTTCACGTTCTCGATCAATGATCGGTCGTGCACCTCTCTGAGGTCCTCTTCCGTGGCCGAAGGTGATTCCACGTACTCCAGGCGGCCATCGAATACGTCAAGCTCCCTCAGGGCGTCCCTGATGATCTTGAAACGGATGGGCTGGTATGGATGCTCTGGCCCGAACTGATACCTGAGCAGATCATCGTTGTAGAAGAAGGCTGTGGTACCGCACATCAGGAATCCTTATCCATTGGCCTTCCATCTTTAGGTACGACGGATACCTAATAACTTTTCCCATCTCAATCGAAAAAATGAATGGAAATAGGGCCTTCCTTGATCGCCAGGCGCTTGGATATCATCCCGGCCTCCACCCAGCAGGCGTTCATTACCGCTATTGGTACCAGGCAGGTGGGGGTCAGGATGCCGTCCTCGGCCGCGGTCATGATCTTGGAGCCACGTTGCTCGTTGATGTCCTCCATGGTGATGGCGCCCAATCGTTCCGCATAGTTCATTACGTTGGAGCAGTCCGATTCTATGTGAACCTTCAGGCGGTCCTCGCCGTCCATCTCGGCGGTGACCCAGGTCTCGTGCGAACAGATGGGAGTGACCAGCTTTACCCTGGAAGCCATGATGATAGCGAAGGGGCGATTTGGTATAATTTTCTTTCATGGATATTGCCAAGGTCGTAGTCCACGATGCTTCCGAATTATTGAGGGCATTGATGGCCAGCACATGGTCGTATGTAAAAATTCTATCCGTATTACGAATTGGATAATACTTTATACTCTGATAATATTACTAAAGATGCCCAAGTAATAGGTGCTATCATGAGATACCAGAGAGCTATCATCACGCTGATGGTCTTGGCCCTGCTGACCGTCGCGGTACCGTTCAACGCCCAAGGAGAAACAACGAGCGAACAGAGCATTAGCATCACCGACTCGCGTGGGGTCACCACCAATCTGACCGGTCCGGCGGTGCATGTCGCCTCTTTCGGGGCGTTCGCCACCAACACCCTGGTGGACATCGGGATGCTGGACAAGGCCGTGATCTTTGACGCTACCTCTGAGTTCAACAAGAGCGCCATTCCCGAAATGGAAGGTGTCAGTGCCAATCATTTCGTCACCGTTAGCTCATCCAACAAGGACGTGGTGGTGCAAACCATGCTCGATCTGGTAGACGCGGGTAAATGGAACAAGAGCAGCGACGTGGTCCTCGGTTACGGCTACTCCTACCTGAACACGGTCTGGGCTGATCTCCAAGGATATGAATTCAAGGTTGTCACATTCTACCCGAACTCCTACAATGGCATCGTCCAGGTTGTGAAGGACATCGAGACCCTGACCGGGGCGAACCACAGCGTTTCCGCGGAAATGACCTACGTCAGGGATTACATCGCAAATACTCTGGAGGAAAACGGTATCGATAACGATACGGAACGGGTGACCGCCCTTTATGTCAGTTACAGCAGTGAGACCTTGAAGATCGGCAACAACGGCTCGGTGACGGTCGACTTCATAAACTACGCCGGCGGCCTGAACCTTGGTGAGAACCCGGACAAGGCCCTGCCCACCTACACCGCCGACTTCTCGGCTCTCCTCCAATTGAACCCGGAGTTCGTACTGCTGGACGGTTACTATGCCGGTTCGGCCGGAGATTTCAAGGCGCTGATCAACGACGAAGATGTCACGGTGTATAAGCTGAACAAGTCCTGGAACTCCTACTGCCCCGACGCCACCGATGGCCTTTGGACGGTCGCCTGCCTGTTCTACCCGGACTACTTCCAAGGGGAGCTGCCAGTGGATGCTGGTGACACGGGAGATGGACAGGACAATACCATGATCTACGCCGGGGTCGGCGTAGCGGTTATAGTGGTGGCTATCGCCGCGGTTCTCCTGATGAGAAGGAAGAATTAGGGCCCTATGTCCTCCTTCCAAACCATTTTATCGTTCCTTTCTTTGAGGTGAGGTAGCATGGACAGCGTCGCAAAGCGTAAGAGACGGACCACGGCGGTCTTCGCGGGGCTGTTCATAGTGCTTTTCATTTTCATGATATTGGACCTCGCCCAGGCCTTCATCCCGCTTACATTCGAAGAGGCCTTCTGGGCCTTGCTCGGCCGGGGAACGGAAACGCATCAGATCATCATCTGGAAGATGAACCTGCCCCGGGTGGTCATGGCCATCCTGGTCGGGGCCGGGCTGGGTATCGCTGGGGCGGTAATGCAAGCGATTTTCCGCAACCCCATGGCCTCCCCTTACATCCTGGGACTATCGTCCGGCGCTTCACTGGGGGCGGCCATCGGCCTGACGTTCGCCGTGACCTGGCTTCCGCAGCTGCTGATGGTTCCGCTATTGGCATTCGCCTTCTGCATGGCCACCCTGTTCCTGGTGTACTACATATCCAACGTGGGGGGAAAGGTGCCCACGGAAACGCTGCTGCTGGCCGGTATCGCTGTAGGATCGCTTCTCTCCGCCCTGGTCTCCCTTCTCACCTATATGGCAGGGGAGCAGATGCAGGGCATCGTTTATTGGACCATGGGTAACCTGACCAACGCCAATTGGGAGAACATCATGATCGTGGCGCCATTGATCTTTGCTGGGAGCCTGATCATGGTCGCCAGCTCTCGCGACTTGAACGCCATGATGCTGGGCGACGCGCACGCGTTGGACCTGGGCGTGGAGGTCAAGAAGGTCCGCCTGCAGCTGCTCATCGCCTCGGCGTTGGTGACCGCCGCCGCCGTTTCGTTCGTCGGCGTCATCGGCTTCGTCGGCCTGGTCGTACCGCACATATTACGAATTCTTATGGGTCCGGACAACCGGGCGCTGCTACCCGCCTCCATCGTGGGAGGGGCGGCCTTCCTGATGATGTGCGACTACCTGTCCAGGGTCATCGCCCCCAACATCGGCATTCTGCCAATAGGCATAATCACCGCCCTCATCGGCGCCCCGTACTTCATCTACCTGTTGCGCAGAAGGCGCAGCGAAGTGGGGTGGGACTGATGCTCACGGTCGAGGGAATAAGCTTCTCCTATCGGGAAAAACCGGTGCTTCAGAACGTGGACCTCGAGGTCAAGAAAGGCGAGATCATCGGTATCCTAGGCCCCAATGGCTGCGGTAAGACCACCTTGCTCAAGATACTGAACCGTAACCTGAAACCGCAGAAGGGGCGCGTCCTCATGGAGGGCATGGACCTGGAGGAGATGTCCAAGAGGAAGATCGCCAGGCAGATAGCGGTGGTCCCACAGTCCAACGAGATACGCTTCGCCTTCACCGTCCGCGACATAGTTAGCATGGGGCGCATGCCTTTCCTTGGCCAGTTCCAGGGCGAGTCCGGGGATGACATGCGCATAGTCGAGGAGGCCATGGAGAAGACGAGCATCTCGGAGTTCGCTGACCGGCCCATAAATACCATGAGCGGAGGCGAACGGCAACGGGTGATCATCGCCCGCGCCCTGGCCCAGAGACCCGAGGTCATCCTTCTTGACGAACCGACGCTGCACCTGGACATCAATCATCAGTTCGAGGTGCTGGACCTCGTCAGGCGTCTATCGCAGGAGGAGGGTCTCACCGTGGTCATCGTATCTCATGACCTCCCCATGGTCGTGAAGTACTGCCACCGGATGGTCCTCATCCACGACCATAAGGTGCACGCCCTGGGCACTCCTCAGGAGGTGCTAACGCCGGAGAACATGCGTGTCGTGTTCAACATCGACGCCGTGCTGGAGCACGATATGGTGCTCAACGCTCCAGCGGTCAAGATAATCGGTTCCTGCAATCGCCGCTGACCCCGTCCAAAGATGAATTTGCAGGGCGAGCTTATCAGGGAAAGTTTCAATAGGGTGCTTTTCTTGCGTAGTCGTATGCGACAGCTCCTGAGGGGAAAGATACACCGGGCCACGGTCACCGCCGCGGAACCGGACTACGTGGGGAGCATCGTCATCGACCAGGACCTTCTGGAACGGGCGGACATCTGGCCCGGGGAGAAGGTTCTAGTTTCGGACGTTAACAACGCCGCCCGCTTCGAGACCTATGCGGTCGTCGGTAAGCGGGGCTCGGGGGTCATCAGCGTGAACGGCGCCGCCGCTCACCTGGTGAACGTAGGCGATAAGGTCATAATCATGGCCTTCGAGCTTACCGACAGACCCATCCCGTCCAAGGTCGTGCTGGTCGACCAGAACAATCATTTTATTCGCAACCTCTGAGGACTGGCCCCTTTAAAGAAAGCTTTATCTCCAACCATCTAATACTCTCGGATAAGGGAAAACCAATGGCAACCGTGGATTTCGACAAGTTGATGAAGGACGGCTATCGACTGATGGAAGAAGGCGAATACTCTAAGGCCCTTACCAAGTTCGATGCGGCCATCAAGGCCGATCCGACCAACCCCTCAGCATTTTTGGCGAAAGCGGACGCTGGAGTACTGGTCCCCAAGGTCACTCAGGAGGAGATCGTGGCCCTATACAAGAAGGCCTCCGAGCTCGATCCGGAGAACCCTTTCATCTTGCAGAGCTGGGGAGCCTTCTGCATGGACATCGGCCTCTTCAACGACGCCGAGGCGTGCTACAACAAGGCGGCCCAGATCGACCCGGAGAACGCCACTTACTACTATTCGGAGTTCGGCGTCGAGTACCACAAGAAGGCGCTCATCGTTTACGAGTCCCGTCTGGACGAGCAGACCAGGGCCATCATAGCCAAGAAGGCCTTGAAGTACCTGCTCAAGTCCATTGACCTTGACGAGGCCTCGGCCAAGAAGCTACTCTGATCATTGCAGAAGATGCCTTTCCGGCCCGTCCCGGCGTAAGCGCTCGTTCTTACGTTCCGGGGAACATTGGTCGCACAGGCGTCCATGCGTGTCATAATGCGACGGACATACCAGTCGGCCGCACATGGTGCAACTGTACCTGGCCGGCCTGGAGCATATGGAGCAGAGACCTATGACCTCCATGCTTTTTCATTGTCCGGGCTAGTAAAAATAGGTTCTCTCAGATGAGCCCCAGGGAGATCAATCCCTCGCGGACGCCCTCGGCATGCTTGCCCTTCGTTACCAGGTCCGCCGCCTTTCTGGCCTTATCCGAGGCGTTGCCTACCGCCACCCCGTAACCGCACTCCTTCAGCATCAGGGCGTCGTTGTCAGCGTCCCCGAAGGCCACCACCTCCGATACGTCAACTCCGATCAACTCGCAGGCTTTACGAACGCCAGCCATCTTGCTGTGCCCCCTCTGCATCAGGTGTATGGCGAAACCGGTGGCCTCCACCTCTAATGGCCAATCCCTTAGGGCTTCCAGCACCTCCGTCAGGTCGGCCTCGCGGTTCACTCCGACCTCAGTGCGCCTCCATTGGTCCGTGAATAGGCGACGTACACCGGGCATCACGGTGCGCAGGTGCTCGTACGCTTGCAACGGGACCTCGTTGGAGAACAGGGTGTGCACCTCGTCCTGATAGGAGACGATACCGCCGTTCTCGGCCACCACCGGGCCTCGCAGACCGATGAAGGTAGAAAGCCCGTAGACCACTGGCAGAACGTTCCCGCTGGCCAGTATCACCACCCGGCCGCGGTCCTGGGCCTTTCGCAGCACCTCGATCCCCAGGGTCTGAATAATCTTGGAGGGATCGGTGATGGTGCCGTCCACATCGCACACCACCGCCCTATATCCCATGTCTACACCAGGTCGCTGCGCAGCTCGCCGAGGGTGGTCACCCTCTCGGCCACGGCGTTGTGCTTGTGGATGGACTCCTCGCTCTCGCTGCGAACCGTCACCACGGTGTCGTCAGGCAGTTGCGGGTAGCGCTTGAGTATCAAGGCCAGATTGTCCCGGACCACATCCTCCACGAACTTGGGGTTGCGGTGGGCGTTGATCACCACGTTGGCCTCCTCCTTCCGCTTCAGGATCTCAAAGGTGGGGCTGGAGAACGAGGCCTCCACGATCTCGATGAGATCGTCGACCTCCACGTCGAACTCCTCTGGGACCTCCAGCATGGCGGTGGTCACGTTCCTCTGGTTGTGAGAGATGGTCGGAAGGCATCCGACCTGCTTCAGGGTGTTTCCCTGGATCTCGTCCACGCTCTCCATGGCGCAGGGGCAGGCGGTCATTCCGATCACCCGGGCGCCGATCATCTTCAAAAGTCCATCGCCGCGCTTGTGAGTGGCCCGAGCGATGAGCTTGTAGGATTCGATGCTCTTGCGGCCGGTGGGCAAGGAGCGCTCTAAAAAGTAATCTCCTTTGATGTGCACCTCGGCGTAGGAGGCGTACTCATGCCGGTCCAGCAGCCTGCGGCATATGTCGGAGGCCAGAACTTCCAACCCCTTTATCGGTTGGGAAACTCCCTGCTCCACTATCTCCGCGATGACCTCTAGGTTCCGGGATAGGTGAGATCCCCTTTGAGTTGAGGGCAGGTCCACGTAAACATCGATCTCGCAGGTGAGGCAGGTGTCGCGGCCGTCACGGTGCACGCGAACCGGCTTCTTGACCCCGGTCACTCCCACCCGGGTAAGCTTGAACCCATTGGTCAGGTACCGGTTCTGAACGTCGCTCTTGGAAATTCACATCACCGCTTCCTCCAACGGGGGGATATCTTTATATTTTAGCCCATCAACAACTTTTTTGGTAAAAGTATGTTTTTCTGGTGGAATGTCGTTCAACATTGATAAATAACCAGGACAAAATCCCCCTCTGATGATATGTGGCCTTGATGAGGCTGGCCGGGGACCGGTCATGGGTCCTCTGGTCGTCGCCGCGGTGATGGTGGAGGACGACCGTCTGTTCCGGGAGTGGGGGGTCAAGGACTCCAAGCTTCACAAGCCCGAGGAAAGGGAAAGGCTGGCCGAGCTTATACAGGCCAATTCCACCTGGAAGGTGGTCATGATCGATCCTGGCTCCATCGACGAGCGCAAAGGGACGACGTCCCTGAACACCCTGGAGATACGGGCCTTCGCCGCTCTGATCGACGATCTGCGGCCCCAGATAGCATACGTGGACGCTTGCGACGCCAGTGAGCAGCACTTCAAGACCGCTCTGGCTAGGGCCTGCCGATTTCGAACGGAACTGATCTGCGAGCACAAGGCCGACCTGAACTATCCGGTGGTATCCGCCGCCTCCATCGTGGCCAAGGTCCGTCGGGACGCGGAGATGCGCCGCATCGGAGAGGAGATCGGCGAGGTCGGCAGCGGTTATTCGTCCGATCCTAGAACGAGGGCTTTCCTGGAAAATTGGATAAGGGAGAAGGGGGATTTGCCACCATATACCAGGAGGTCGTGGGCCACGGCCAAGGACATGTTATGCTCCTCCAAGACCTCCAAACTAAGCGACTGGGAATGACATGACCACCAAGGACCACCTATTGAACGCCATTGACAAGTTCAACGGCAAGATGCAATGCGATGCCCAGCTCCGCGAGGAGGTAGGGCCGTTAGTGAAGAAGGTCAACATAGAACTGGGCACGGAGAACTATTCGTTCCTGCTTAAGGACAGTTGCATCTCCTGCTTGGACGAAGGTCTGATGGAATGTCCCGACATCGTCGTCTGCTCGGACCCCCGGACCATCGATGAGCTCTTCACCGGCAAAATGAAGCCGATGAAGGCCTGGGCCCTGCGCAAGGTAGTCATCAGAGGTTCGCTCGAGGACGTCATGAAGCTGCGCAAGTTCTTCTGAACCAGCCATCAGCCGCAGGTAGAAAGGTTTATAACCGGCCTACGCATGATGGGGAAATACCAGAGCGGGGTAGGGTAGCCAGGACATCCCGTCGGGCTCATAACCCGGAGACCGGTCGTTCAAATCGACCCCCCGCTACTTTTTACATCTCTCAACTTCCATATACGAACTCCTCCATTCCTTTTCGCAGGATCAAATGCGTAAGGATGTTCTCGTCATAGGGGGAGGTGCCACCGGGGCGGGCATCGCTAGGGACCTCGCTCAGCGCGGGGTGGAATGCCTCCTGCTGGAGATGGGGGACTATTGTCACGGCGCCAGCGGCGGCAATCACGGACTTTTGCACAGCGGTGCGCGATACGCGGTCAAGGATGCCGTGTCCGCCTCCGAGTGCGCGGCGGAGAACATCGTGCTCAAGGAGATCGCCCCCTTCGCCATAGAGGACACTGGCGGCCTGTTCGTCTCGCTGCCGGAGGACGATCCTGATTTCGTTGACCTGTTCACCACTTCTTGCCGTTCGGCAGGCGTTCCCACTGAGGAGCTCACGTCCAAGGAGGCAATCGCTTGCGAACCGGGGTTGGATCCTAAGGTGGTCAGCTGCTTCAAGGTCCCGGACGGTTCCGTCGATCCATTTTCGCTGGTCCAGGCCAACATGGATGACGCTCGTTCCGCTGGCGCTACCGTTCTCAACCATTGCGCCGTCTCCGGAATGACGGTCCAGGATGGGAGGGTGGTGAAGGTCGAGGTCCGGGACCGACGTGGCGGTCTCCCATCGTCGATCGTTCCGGAGTTGGTGGTCAACGCCGCCGGGGCCTGGGTAGCCGACGTCGCTAGCATGGCCGGCTGCCATGTTCCCATGGGACTGGACCAGGGCAGCATGCTGGTCCTGGACGGTCGACAGTGTAGACACGTCATGAACCGGCTGAGACAGCCTTCAAATGGCGATATCGCCGTTCCGAACCACACGTCCACGATTTTGGGCACCACCTCTCGGCTCGCGCGATCACCGACCGATGTGGCGGTGTCCAAGGAGGACGTCGAGCTTCTGATAAAGGAGGCCTCGGCCATGCTGCCGTCCCTCCGCGAATGCCGGGCGATACGAACGTATGGCGGGGTACGACCGTTATTGGGCGGAGGTGGTAGGGAGGCCAGTCGTTCCTTTGCCATAATGAGCGATGACAAGGTGGACAACCTGTTGAGCGTGGCCGGCGGAAAGCTCACCACCTATAGGCTGATGGCCGAGAAGGTCTCCGATCGGGTGTGCGAAATTCTGGGGAACGGCGCCAATTGCCGTACGCACCTGGAGAAGCTCGGGCCCGCCCCGGATCCGAAGGGAGGTTCGATCTCTTCGGCCAGGCTAAGGCGCAAGTACGGACGGGCGGCCACTTCGATAGATACCGCCGACACTCGGGTGCTGTGCTCCTGCGAACAGGTCATGCGTTCCGAAGTGACGATGGTCCTGAGCAAGGGGGACGCTCTGACACTGGCCGACGTGATGCGCAGGACCCGGGCGGGAATGGGTTACTGCCAGGGGTTCGACTGCTCACTTTCCGTACTGGAGGTCATGATAGAACGGAACCAGGTAGATCCTGTCCCCTCCTTGAAGGAATTCCTTGAGGAAAGGGAACGTGGCCTGACGCAAGCGACCGGCGACCAGCTGCGACAGGAGATTCTGCGCCGACACGTCCTCAGAGGCGTCTACGGGCTGGAGGGGAAGGAATGAACCGCGTTCTCGTGGTGGGCAAAGGGGCGGCCGGAACGTTCTCCTCCTGGCTCTTGGCGAACAAGGGTTGGGAGGTCATCCTGGTGGGCCGGGGGACCCCGAGCACCGCCATGTCCACTGGCTGCCTGAGGTCCCAACCGAACGTTTGCCGTTCGGAGATCATGGAGTTTCTGAACAACGAAATGATGCCCTGGACCTACGGATCTAGGGAAGGCATGAGCAAGATAGGAACGTCATACCGATGCTGGATGTCCCCGCCCCATTCCACCTGGAAGGAAGGTGAGGCGCCAAAGAGCGTCGCGGTGGTCGGTCTGGAGGGACATCCATCTCTGCAGGCGCGCGTAGCCTCGGCCACGCTGAACGCCCGGGGCATCAGGGCGGAGTCGCTCATATTGCCGAGCTCGGTCCCCTCGGATGTTCCCCTGGCCGCCTCTTTATTCAGTGACGAATCCTGGGAGACGTTGGCCGACGAATTGCAAAGACAATCGGCCGAAGCGATACTGCTCCCGGCCATGGTCGCTCTGGAAGACTATCACCAGCTGGACATACTGGAGCTTCGCAGTGGAAGGAGAGTGTTGGAGGCGATCACTCCCCTGAGCGCGCCAGGTCAGAGGCTGGGGGATATCATGCGTTCGAAGGCCGCAGGGTCAGGGGTAACCATCTGGGACGGTAGGAAAGTAACCGCTCTCGATGTACGGGACGGCGAGGTGCGCGGAGCGACGGTCGCCGGAGGTCAAGAGGTCCGCGATATCTTGATCGATGCGGTCATTATCGCCACCGGGGGCCCCCTGGTCGATGGGCTGGCTCTCAAGGAACGGAATATCAGCGATCCCTTTGGTATGTTCCAGGTCGTTCGATCCAACGACGGGCTCAGAGGCGGTTACGATAGCTCGAACGGCATGCTGATCGCCAGCGATGGTCACCCAATGAACAACGTCGCCGGCGCCGGGGACTGCCTTTCTTCGGAACGCAGGGAATACGGCTCCGGGTTGACCGAGGCCCTGGAGGGCGCGTATCTTGCCGTCCAGGCACTGGAGGGATCATGAACGAAGGCCGGTGCGTCAAGTGCGGCAGCTGCCTGCGGGTATGCCCGGTTCTCAACGATCTCTCAGGTTCGCCATTCCCAGGACCACGAACCGTGGGAGTGGACGCCCCCCGGTTCTTGGAGAGAGAAAGCGTCGGCCACAACGCTCTGCGCTGCACCATGTGCCATGCCTGCGAGTGGGCCTGCCCCTCCGGGATCACCCTCACCCGCTCCATGTTAAAGCTCAGGTCGGGGATGTCCGGTGAACGTTTGCCCGGTCATCGCCGGATGCTCGAGAACATATCCTCGTTCGGGCGATCGGTCAATACGGAGTTCAGTGGCTGGATAGAGAAAGGGAATCGTACCCTGTACTTCCCAGGATGCATCGGTCTCGGTCGTTCCGCGGACCTCACGAGAACGGTGTCTTCCCTCCTAACTTCGCTAGGGATAGAGCACGATATCTCGAGCCAGGTCCTGTGCTGCGGTTCTCCACTTCTGAAGATCGGGGCCACAGAGGTGGCCGAGGACCTCCGCCGCCGGAACACAGAGGCGCTCTCGCGGTACGACCGAGTGATCACCTCCTGCCCCGGCTGCACGTATCAGCTCCGGGAGTTCTACGGGATCGAGGCCGAGCATGTAATAGAGGTCCTGAAGGGCTTGGACCTGCGTTCCAAGCTGGAAGGCCGCTGGGCGCTACAGATTCCTTGTCACCTGAGGCGGGGCCTCAGTCCCTGGGCCGCCGAGGACCTGATAATTATTCTGGAGAATGCCGGTGTGGACATCGTCAGGATGCCCCAGGAGGACAGCTGCTGCGGCGGCGGGGGAGGCATGCTATCCGGCTTTCCGGAAACGTCCGGCTCCATCGCCCGCCACAAGGTCGATATGTACCGCCGGGCCGAGGTGGACGGCGTGATAACTGCCTGCCCCTTCTGCTCCCTGAACCTGGGAAGGGAAGGCCTCAAGGTCCTGGACATCACCGAGGCTATTACGCTGAACAAATAGGGAACCATCAAATACACCATGCACGATAGAACGCGCCAGATGAACAAGGCGCTCTGTTTTTCCTGTCTGCATCGCGAGAACCGCCCCGAGCTGGGGTTGAGCGATCAGCTGGTGTACTGCCGAAAGAAGGAGATGGTGGTCCGGCCCAAGATGGAATGCACGCTGTATTCCAAGGCCACCGCCCGTGCCGTTCAGGAGCTGAATCGCGCTCTGTACGGGGTCATGGAAGAAGCCGAGGATTGATCACTTCCACTCCAGTACTGGAGCTGGCGCTTCCTCGCCTCCCGGGGTTATCTCGAACGGTATCCACCGGCCGGGTACCGACATGCCGCGCATGTGCCGCACCCTCAACACGCGATTGAGATCGTTATCGAAGCGCAGTTCGATGACCCCATCCGCCAACGCCACCAGGTGATTGAGGGCCTTCTCCTCGTGCACCCCGTCGAACACGGACACGATGGCCGTCCCGAACTCGCTCCGTATGCGGGAGGTGCTGATCTGGAAGAACTTGAGCACCACGCTGGCCTGGTTGTACAGGAATAGCGTGGAAAGGGTATGCATGAATACCCTCAGAGGACGCTTCTCCTCAGCGAATATGTTGGCCACGTTGAACATTATTCCTTCCAGGTCATGAATGCGGCGCACCTTGGTACGGTCCCCGGCCTCGCGATCGTCCCCGTTACCGAGCAGGCTGGAGTGATAATCGATCACGTATAGCCCTTTTCCCAGGAGGTCCAACGAGATGCCGAAGCGCTCCATGGATGTAAACAGGTCCCTAGGCAGCAGGTCCATGGTCACGAAGACCACCGGTTCGCCCTGGTCCAGGTATTCCTTGACCATGCTCATCTGGAACTCCAACAACCCTACGCCCGGTGTTCCCAAAATGAGCACCGAGCACATCTGCGGAAAATTGGTCCTGAACATTCAAAGCACCTCACACCAGCGGGGTCAGGGACACGCACCCTCCCTGGGGTCTTTCCTCTACCGTCAATGCGAAGCACTCGGTGAACGGTTTACTGCCGTAGAGCACCACCGTCCCGCCTATCCTCTCCACCTTCAAGTGCACCGTGGCCAGATCGGCCAGCCTTGCCGTGGATCGGGATGTCGGGGAGGTCAGTCCCACGAACGACCCTCCATTGCGCTTGACCGCGGCGAGATGATCGATCAGTCCCTCCATGACCTCTCCGCCGTAAATCGATTCCAGGGAATCGAACCCCATCAGCGAGAGGAACGGTTGTGAGCTGCCATTCAGAGCGTAAACGATGTTCTTCCACTTCAGGTCGTCCGATACCCTGGTCCCTTCGACGGCCATGACGTAACGTCCGCTTCCCTGGTCCATCTGGGAGGCCGGTTCCACGACCCGAACCGTCTTCTCCATCTCTCCGTCCGTCAAAACGTTCTGCAGCATCCCCCTGGCTCCCGCCCCGCTCTCCTTTCGCAAAGGCACCCACAGCACCCCGCGCCCGGCCTTGGCAAAGCTGGAGACCAACGACCTCTCCAATATCCCACTGACCAACGGGGGAAGCCCGCCGCCCAGCTCGATGAGCGTCACCGCTCCCGGGAAGAGGCCCCCAGTCATTTCGTCCAGATCGGTTATCCCGAACGAGAGATGGCCCGCAGGGTCCTCCGGTCTGGCGAACTCATTGCTCATCCCGCTGCCCCGGTCCCACTTGGCTCCGAAGCAGCGGAACTTGCCGCCCTTCAAACTGAAAAGATAGAGGGGCTGCTGAACCTCCACCCCTCGCAGCTTCATAAGGTCCATCTCTCGCACCAATCGCCGCTCGTGCTCCATCCGCGTGCACTCCACGACCCCGTCTCCCAGGTAATCGAGCATGTGGTCGTTGTTCTCCAGGACGAAGAGCAGGTTCGCCCCCTGGCCTTCCACCAGGTCGCGTTGCAGGGCGATCATCAGTTCCCGGCACTGTAGTTCGTATCGGTCTGCCAGAGCGTCGATGCTGTCGATGATGACCAGCACCCGTTCCCCGGCCTTCTCCACCAGGTCATACAGGTTCTCCAGGTCGGGCATGGTCCGGCCGATGGAGACGGTCATCTCCTTCCGGGACACCAACAGATCGCCGGAGCCCACGCCCTTCAATCGTCCGAAGCCGGAACGGCGACGGGTACTGGTCTCCTCCCTGGTTATCAAACGGTCGGCAAGCCAGGGAAACTGCCTTAGCAGGGACGAATCGGATACCCTGGTCGAAAGATAGTGTGCCCTCTGCCGGTCCTTGAACTCCTCCGCCACCTGCAGAACGAAGGTGGTCTTCCCGGTCCCGGCGTTCCCCCGCACGATGAGGGAATGCCCTCCCGGGTTCTCGAGGAATCTCGTGATCTCATTGGGCAACGCGGAATTGGAGGGGTCGGGCATCTGCTGAACCTTGTCCGCTTGACCCCTCTCGATTTTTAAACAACTTTCCTCCCCATTATCATTTATCGCCAATCAGATGGTGCGAAAAAGATTAATAAACGGCCACAGGGATGGCTATGCCCTGAGGATCCTTTGATGAAAGCTGTCATTCTGGCCGCCGGGGAGGGGACCAGGCTCCGTCCGTTCACCGTATCCAGGCCCAAGGTCATGATTCCCATCGGCAACCGACCTATCCTGGAATATGTCGTTCGAGCCTTGGCGGCGAACGGCATAACCGAGATCATCCTGGTCGTGGGCTACATGAAGGAGCGCATAATGTCCTTCTTCGGGAACGGCTCACGCTTCGGGGTCAAGATATCCTATTCCATCCAAGAGAAACAGCTGGGTACCGCCCACGCCACTCTGGCGGTCCGAAGCCAGATCAAGGACGACTTCATATTGGTGGCCGGGGACAACATCATCGACGCCCAGGTCATCGCCGACCTCCTGAACCACAAGGGTGGCCTGGCCATGCTGGTGACCGATTCCGAGATCCCCTCCAAGTATGGGGTCGTCCAGATCGAGTCCGGTCAGGTGGTGGACATCATCGAGAAGCCCGACAAGAAGGTGGGCAACATCATCAACACCGGCATCTACCGATTACCGCCCACCATATTCGATCACCTGGAGAAGGGGATCATGGCCGGAAAGTCCGGGATCACTCACGTTCTGCACAGCTGCATGCCTCGTCTGAAGGTGGACGCGGTCCGTTCCACCGGTCGTTGGATGGACGCCGTCTACCCATGGGACCTCATCCGTTTGAACGAGTATGCCTTCAGCCTATCGGGTCAGGAGACATCGGGTACCATCGAGTCCGGGGTTACCATGCGCGGGCCGGTGTACGTGGGGGCCGGCACCAGGATCCGAGCTGGCTGCTACATCGAGGGACCGGTGTCCATCGGCGAGGGTTGCGAGATAGGTCCGTACGTGACGATATTTCCGACCACCAGCATAGGCAACGGGGTGCACATCGCTCCTTACACCTACATCAACAATTCCATGATCATGAACAACGTCTCCATAGGTTCCCATGCCCACATATCCCGGGCGGTGATCGACGACGGATGCCGGATAATGACCGGCTTCTCCGCGCCATCTGGCCTGGCCCAGGTCAGGGTGGAGGACGATTTCTTCAAGGTGGAGAAGGCCGGCAGCATGGTCGGGGAGTTCACTCAGATAGGTCCTCAGGTGGTGCTGTCCGCCGGAACCATCATCGGGGCCAACTCACGAGTTGGCGACGGCGCCAAGGTCAGCGGAACGTTGGAGAACAGGAGCCTCGTGGTCTGATGTGCGGCATTGTCGGATACTCGGGTCACCGCCGGGCCTCGGAAGTGTTGATGGAGGGTCTGAAACGATTGGAGTACCGGGGGTACGATTCCGCCGGGGTCGCCATAGTTGAGGATGGGCGCCTGGTGCTATTGAAGAAGCAGGGGGAGCTGGAGGTCCTGCAGAAGGCCCTTCCCAAGTTCGAAGGTCGCACGGGGATAGGCCATACCAGATGGGCCACCTGCGGTCGGCCGTCCGATAGGAACGCTCACCCTTTCGTGTCCTGCGATGGAAAGCTGGCCATCGTTCACAACGGGATCATCGAGAACTACACCGCTCTGCGGGAACGGCTCGAATCGGAAGGCCACCACTTCACCTCCGAGACGGACACCGAGGTGGTCGTCCATCTCATGGAGACCCATTACACCGGCGATCTGCGCCAGGCACTTGCGGACACCACCCGGGAGATTCAGGGGACATATGCCATCGCGGCGGTCCTGGAGGGCAGCCTAGAGGTCGCCGCCGCCCGTAAGGAGAACCCTCTGGTGGTCGGACTGGGGGTCAAGGAGAACTTCCTGGCCTCTGATGTCACGGCGCTACTCAGTTACACCAACCAGGTACTGTACATCAGGGACGGGGAGACGGTCTCTCTAACTCCTAAGGGGGTAACGGTCTTCGATCAGGACGGAGCGATAGTGAAAAGGGAGACCTCCGTGGTGACCTGGTCCGCCGAGGACGCTCAGAAGGGCGGCTTCGAGCACTTCATGCTCAAGGAGATATTCGAAGGGCCGAACGCCATTCACAACACTCTGCTGGGGGCATTGGACCTCATCGAGAATGGGGATGTGATACCCAGGATGGACTTTAGTTCCGTGAAGCTAGTGGCCTGCGGCTCCTCGTTCCACGCCGCCATGGTCGGCAAGTACGCCATGGAGGAGTTCGCCGGGATACCCACCACGCTGGAGCTGGCGTCCGAATACCGTTATTCACCAGGGACCAGGGAGGCACCTTTGGTCATACTCATCACGCAGAGCGGGGAGACCGCGGACACGCTGGCCGCGGCAAGGGAGGCCAGGCGCCGGGGGTGCCGCACTTTGGCGGTCACGAACGTGGTCGGTTCCACCATAACCAGGGAGGTCGACGAGGTCCTCTACACCAAGGCCGGCCCGGAGATCGGCGTGGCCGCGACCAAGACGTTCCTCACCCAGCTTCTGGCCATGTACATGTTAGCCATACGAATAGGCTACGCCAATGGCACGTTGAGCCACGACGCCATGCGTAGCGCATTATCCTCCTTGCGCCAATCATCCAACATGGTGCAGTCGGTGCTGAACCACATGCACGAGATCGAGGAAGCGAGCAAGATGATCGACGAATCCGAGCACTGCTTCTTCATCGGACGCAACATCAACTACCCGACGATGTTGGAGGGCGCCCTGAAACTGAAGGAGATATCGTACATCCATGCCGAGGGATTCGCCGCCGGTGAGCTGAAGCATGGCCCACTGGCGCTATTGGATTCTAAGACCCCCGTGATAGCCGTAGCCATCAAAGGCGACCACACCTACGAGAAGATGTTGGCGAACATATCGGAGGTGGCCGCGCGGGACAGTCCGGTGCTCGGTGTGGGTCTGGAGGGCGATACCGACCTGTCCAGGTTATGCGAGCGCATGATATACGTCCCGCCGGTAAAACCGGTCTTCTCTCCCATACCGGTGACGGTCGCGCTCCAGGCGCTGTCGTACTACGTGGCCAAACGTCGCGGCTGCTCCATAGACAAGCCCAAGAACCTAGCCAAGAGCGTCACCGTGGAGTGATCACACCAGCTTCTCTGGGCAGGACTCTCGGCGGGAGCAGCTGGCGCACTTGCCCGGTCGGTTGTGGTTGCGGTGCACCTCTCCGCTGCGCATCAGCTTGCGCATCTCATCCACCTTTTCTAAAAGGATCTTCTCCAGCTCGGCGTCGAACTCGATCTCATGTTCCTCGCTCCCATATAGCAGAAGACCGTACGGAGGGCGCTTGCCCGACGATTCCGCGATGAGCAGGCAATAGGTCGCCACCTGCAATATATGCGAGAACAACGGTCCTTTCGGGGTTCGTCCGGTCTTGAGGTCTCCCGGGATCAATTGACCGTCGATCTCCAGCACGAAGTCCGGTCGGCCGCTGAGCCCGTACCTCTCCGAGAGATACAACTGCGAATCGTCCGTTCCAACGTACTTGATCTCCCCCTCCAGGCCTTCGGCGTTCATACGCTCCCCGACCTTCTGGGAGGCGGAGAGCGACAAGTAAAGGGCGAGCGAGGCGGCAATCAGCCAGACCAGCGCCAAGGCCTCCAGTATCATGGAGACCATGGGGTCGGCCTGGATGAGGTTGCCGATGTTCATAGCCACCACCATGAGGACCAGTCCAACCATCGCCACTATCTGCAATCTTCGAACTTGGATGATGGCCCTCCCTCGCAGGGCTGAAAGATAGAGCATGGCGATCACCGCCAGGAACCAGATGATGCTCAGCAGGGGCAATATCCATCCAATGTTCACACTGCCGGCGGCCCGCATCAAGGAGATGCCGGTGACGGCCAGCACGGTCGCCACCAGCGAGAAGAGGAAGACCATCCTTTCCCAGTCCCAGGCCTTCTGTTCTATGTTCCGGATTCGGCGATATTCATCGGCCTTGTCACGGTGTGCGGCATCCCCCCTCTCCTGCTCGGGGGTGCTGGACTGGGACTTCCGTCCCAACCACCAGCTGAGCGGGCAGTACCCATACCGCTCTAAATCGCTGGCGGAGATGACCTCGGTCCGGTCCATGGACTAAAATAATGATGATAGATATTTAAGGTGTTCAGCTTCCGTTCACTCTAGGTAACGGCAGTTCAGCCCGGTCAGGGAAGCGTCCGTTATATAGATGCCGTCCTCCATGGTTATCTCGTCCACGAAACCGAACCAGTAGACGACCAGGCCTTGACCGAACAGCTCCACGTAAGGCGAGAGCTGCTTCTTGGTGTTCTTGTTGACCTCCACGAAATCGCCGAAGGAGGCCTTGGACTCTATCCAGTTGATCTTCCAACCGTTGACCATGATGGGTTTGTCCAGCAAGGCGTCAGGGGTCTTGGTGAAACTTCCGCGCAGATCGTTCTCCGTGCGGTAGGTTATGCCCTGGCTGTCCAGCCAGTCCTGAAGGTTCTTCTCGCCCCATTTCCCGCGCAATTTCTGCTTCAGGTCCCCCTCGGGAGAGTTGATGATGTCAGCGGCGGTTATCTCCTCGATCTGGCGGCGCAGCTCCTTGTCCGTTATGGCCTCCGGGTTGCGTACCAAGGCCCAGTACTGCTTGTTGGACCGTCCAGACTCATTGAAAAGGACCAGGCCGGTGAGCACGGGAGGAAATTCGTAGCGGCGCGCTATCTCCAACAAGGTCTCCCCGCTTCGCCAGGACCTGAGCAACCTTGGCGCGTCCCGCTTCACCTTATAATGCCTCTTCATGGACTCCCTCTGGGTCCTCTGGGAGTATATTACGGTCAGAAGCTCGCGGTCCAGGTTCAGTTCCTTGGAGAGAACATCGATATCAGAGGGTTCCTTCAATCGGTCGTACAGGTATTTGAAATCCTCATTCTTCATCCATTTCAACCTTGACGCCTTTCGTAGTCGAAGTATGATATATAATTCTTGTGAGTTGGCACGGACCAAAGGCACAGGACCATTGGCGGTCAGATAGATTGAAATTTCCGAATGCCATGTATGAAATCCAGTGGGATGGATCCCTTTGGAGGATTAAGATGGACCTGAACAATTTCCTGGCATCCGAGAACGGCCCGCCCTGGCTTCCAGCCAGTGTCGCCGAGGCCCGCAAGCTGGTCTACATCGGACAGCTCTTCGCCCTGATATTCGCATTGATAGCCCTGGTGATAGGCGTGCTGAACATCATATCCGGCACATTATACACAGGGGCTTACTCCTTGGTAGCCGCCGCCCTGGGCATGGTGCTCCTGTTCATGCTGAAGAAACAGGTCTTCGCCAACCTCGATCAGGGAAGGTTCAAGCAGGCCAGCAACTCCCTTCTCATCTGGACGGTCGTGGGCTTCTTCGTCTGGGTCATTCCCGGTCTCATATTGCTCATCGGGTTCCTGAAGCTACAGGGCGTCTTCCAGCTGCAGTACCAGGACTACCAGGCCCAGCAGTATCAGGTGGCGCAGGAGCCTCAGGCCCAGCAGGCACCGCCCGCGCAGCCGGCTCCGGCTCAGCCCGCCCCCGTCGCTCCTGAGCAGCCCGCTCCCGCTCCGGCGGAGCACAAGGAAAAGAAGGTTGAGATGGCCAAGTGCCGCAAGTGCGGTGTCAACTATCCGGCCTTCATGCACAACTGCCCGAACTGCAACGAGCCCCGGCACTAGGCCTGGAAAACAACTTCCCCTTTCTTTTCTATCTTTACTATCCGGTGGTAGGGTATCTGCCCTTCCCCTACCGTGAAGAAAGACCTGTCCAGGTCGGTGATGCTCTCGCCCTTTACTGATGCCAGGTCGTCCGGTCCGCCGCGGTGGATGTAAGTGATTACGACATCGTGCAGACCGCCGTCTCCCCATCGCAACTTGCTGAGGACCTGCCGGGGATAGGTCATGATCGTTCATCGGAAGGAACGGTCAAAAGGTTTTTGCATTCCCAAGGCTGAATCGGTTCCATGAGCCGGAAGTCGGTCGAAGGTCAGTTGGTGGACGTGGTGAACGGAAAGATCGTCCCCAGCCGGGTGATCATGGAGGACGGCAAGTTCTCGGAGATCGTCGCTCTTCCCGACGCACCCAAGAGATACTTGCTGCCCGGTCTTATCGATTCCCACATCCATATCGAATCATCCCAGTTGTGTCCTTCGCGCTTCGCCGAGGCGGCGGTGCCGCACGGCACGACGGCCGTGGTATCCGATCCGCATGAGATAGCCAACGTACTGGGGATGAATGGCATCGAACTCCTGTTGGAGGACGCGGCGAACGTGCCGTTGCGAACATACCTTACCGCCCCCTCCTGCGTTCCTGCCACCCAGTACGAGAGGTCCGGGGCGACCATAGGGGTGGCGGAGATCGAGGCCATGCTCAAGGACCCTCGTTTCGTCGGTCTCGGCGAGGTCATGGACGTGCAAGGGGTGCTGAAGTACGACCCGCTCATCATCGCCAAGATCAAGGCGGCCAAATCCTTCTGGAAAGGGATCGACGGGCACTGCCCCGGTCTGGTCGGAAAAGACCTGGTGAAGTACATCAACGCCGGGATGCGCACGGACCACGAGAGCCTTACCGCCGACGAGGCGGAAGAGAAGTACTTCCTGGGGATGTGGATACAGGTGCGGGAGGGCAGCGCCTCCCGGGACCTTCTCTCCCTAATGCCCTTCGCCAAGACGCACGAGTGCATGCTGGTCTCCGACGATCTCAGGGCCAGGGACCTGGTGAACGGTCATCTGGACGTTCTGCTGAGAAAGGCGGTCGCCCTAGGCATGCCGCCCATGCACGCCATCCGGGCGGTGACGGCCTGGCCGGCATGGCATTACAACCTGCCCGGGGGAAGCGTGGCCGTCGGCCGGACGGCCGATCTGGTGGTCGTGGACGACCTGCGCAATTTCAACGTCCTGCAGGTATACATCGCCGGGAGGCTGGTGGCCGAGGACGGCGTCCCGCTATTCCTAGCCGAGCCAAGGACCAACGGTCTTGGTATTATGCCCAGGGACCTGGTCGGCGAGGACATGTTGCTGCCGGCGGAAGGGCAGAAGGTGTCCGTCAGGGTGATCGAGGCCTTCCCGGACCGCATCGAGAGCGGTTCTCTGGTCACCGAGCTGCCGGTAAGGGGCGGGCAGGTCAGAGCGCTTCCGGAGCAGGACGTGCTCCATATGGCTCTGGTCAACCGCTACGTGGAGGAGAGGCCGGTACTGGGATTCGTAAAAGGTTTCGGTCTGAGGCGGGGGGCCATGGCTACGAGCGTCGCACACGATTCCCATCACATCCTGGCCGTGGGCGCGTCGATCGATGATATGGCGAGGGCGATCAACGCCGTCTCCCGCTCCGGGGGCTTCGCGGTATGCGATGGAAGCGACATATCCACGTTGCCATTGGATCTGGCCGGCCTTATGAGCACCTCCCCCGCCCGGGTCGTGGCTCAGAAGGAAAGCGAGCTGGTAGATATGCTGGCGGGAATGGGTTGCCGCATGCCGGCTCCGTTCATGACCCTCTCGTTCCAATCGCTTCTCGTGGTTCCCGAACTGAAGATGAGCGACCGCGGGCTCTTCGACACCCGGCGGATGGTCGTGGTTCCGCCCTTACTTTAGGAGGCAAACATTATTTTCCCGCATTACGGTCGTGGTGCCCAACGGGGTGGACCGGATGGATAAGGTGGAGAGCTTCAAGTGCCGTATTCTGACCTGGGACGAGATCGCGCGGTGGACAGAGGCCGTGGCCAACGACATAGCTGACAATGGTTTCCGCCCGACCGTGGTCATCGGCCTCACCCGCGGCGGCTGGGTTCCTGCCCGGGTGATATGCGATCATCTGCAAGTTAAGCGCCTCTACGCGGTGAAGACCGAACATTGGGGGGTGACCGCCAACACGGACGGGAAAGCGCTTCTGACGCAGGAGCTCAACGCCAGCATAGTGGGCGAGTCCGTTCTGATCGTGGACGACATCACGGACACCGGGGAGAGCTTGATGCTGGCCGAGAAGCACCTAAAGGCCATGGGGCCGAAAGAGGTGCGCACCGCGACCTTATTGCACATCACCCATTCCAAGAAGCAACCGGACTTTTTCGAGGTCGAGGTCCCGAAGGAGGACTGGACCTGGTTCATATTCCCCTGGAACCTGCACGAGGACCTGCGCACGATCCTACCAAAGACGCTCTACCAGCCTCAGACCGTCCTGGGCATCCAGAAGGGCTTCAAGGAGCAGTTCCAGATAGATGTGCCCGAGGACCTCATTCGCCGCACGCTGAAACATCTGACAGTATCCGGCAAGGTCAAGAAGAAAGGGGCCAAATGGCAGAGGACCGACGGTGACGAGGCTCTGCCGCGAAAGTGATCAGATCTCTATGTACACATCATCCCCTTCCAGGGAGACGATGTAGACCCGCAGGTCCTTGGCTCCGGAATGAGTGACCTTCTTTCCGTCGTGGACATCGAACGTCGCGCCATGCGCCGGGCAGACCACCGCTCCATCGCGAACCGTTCCGTAGGCAAGATCGAACCCGGCGTGCGAGCACTTACCGTCCATTCCGAACAATTGCCCCTGGTAACGCCCGACCACGAACTTCCGTCCGTCGACCATCACCGATCTGAGCCGTCCCTCTTTGATGTCCGCGTCCTTGCCGACCAGAACCTTCATGTCAGCCGAATCCCAGCATCAGGCATATAATGACTGCCAAGGAAATCGCACAATTAATGAGCGACCAGTGCGATATCCGTTACGAGCTGCATGTTGGAGAAATTGAAGGAGAGCCTGGAACGGAGCGATATCGTCCGCTTCGGGGAGTACCAGTATTTCGTGCACCCCATCACTGACGGCATTCCGGCCATGGACCCCCAGGTGCTGGACGAGGTGCTTGACCGCATATACGACCTCCTGGACCTGAACGTCGATTATCTGGTGGGGGCGGAGGCCATGGCCATACCGCTCATCGTGCCGTTATCGTTGATGACCGGCATTCCCTACAACGTGGTCAGGAAGAGAAGGTATGGTCTGCCGGGCGAGGTGAGCGTTCGCCAGACCACAGGTTATTCGGAGAAGGAGCTTTACATCAACGGATTGAAGAAAGGGGACCGGGTAATAGTGCTGGATGACGTGGTCAGCACAGGCGGGACGCTCCGGGCGATCGTCAAGGCGCTCAAGACGATGGGTGTCGACGTCAGGGACATCATCGTGGTGGTCAAGAAGACGGACAAGCTGGAAGAACTGGAAAAGGACATCGGCCAGAAGGTCCGCACCCTGGTGAGCGTGGAAGTTAAGGACGGCAAGGTCCACGTCATTTGACCAGGCGCTTCTTCATCAGATATACCGACCCGAGGAAGCACACCGCCGTTAGGACGATGATGTAAGCGGCTCCGATCGCAACTTCCGTCGTAAGCATGTTGTACGAGAGGTCCCTGGTCATGTTGGATATGTGCGTCAGCGGTAACGTCATCGCCAGCTGCTGGCCCCATTCCGGCAGCACGCTCAAAGGAAAGAACGTCCCGCTGAAAAGGAACATCGGCGTGATGAACAGGAAGAACGGGTAGTTGAAGGAGTCCATGTTCGGCACCAGGGCGGTGAAAAGCATCGCTAACGAAGCGAACATCAGTCCTCCGACGAAGGCGATCAACGGTATCAACAGCAATCCCGGCAGTTCTGCGTAACCCAGTACCGCTATGACGCCCAGGACTATGGTGGCGTTCACGAAGCTCTTGGTCGCCCCCCAGAGTATCTCCCCGGTGATGATGTCCTCCAGTGATAACGGTGTCGCGAGTATGGCGTCGAACGTCTTCTGATAGTACATTCGAACGAAGGAGGAGTAGGTGCATTCAAAGAACGCGCCGTACATGATGCTGATAGCAACGAGACCGGGAGCCAGGAACTTTATGTATTCCACGCTCTCCCCGCCGTACACTATGTCGGCTTGAATGAGCGCTCCGAAGCCCAGGCCCATGGCCACCAGGTATAGTATCGGCTCCAGGAACGGCGGGAGGAAGTTGGTCTTCCAGGTGGTCAGGAACACATCACGATTGCGTTTCCAGAGGGCGAGGGAGCGCCAGGAGATGTTGGATATGAGGCTCATTCCACCAGCGCCCTCCCGGTGGAGCGGAGGAACACATCCTCCAGCGTGGCGTTCCTGATGAGGTAGTAGCTCATGGCGAAGCGTTCCTTGATCTCGGCTGCCGTCTTCTGCCCTTCCTTGGTGAATATCAGCAGGCGGTCGATGGTGCGTTCGTACTGCCATCCCTGGCCTTTCACGTACGCTTCCATTTCGTCCGTAGGGACATCTATCTCCATCACGTCCGTTCCGATGACGGAATCGATGAGGTCCCGCGGTTTTCCTTCCAGGATTATCTTGCCATGGTCCATGATGACCAGGCGGTCGCACAACCGCTCCGCCTCATCCATGTAATGAGTGGTAAGGATGACCGTGACCTTCTTGCGCTTCAGCTCGCGCACCTTCTCCCAGATGAGGTGGCGGGCCTGAGGGTCCAGTCCCGTCGTCGGCTCGTCCAGTATTAGCAGCCGAGGGTCGTTCATCATGGCCCGGGCGATGATCAGGCGGCGCTTCATTCCCCCGGAGATCTCCTGGATGCGCTCGTCCCGCTTCTCGCTCAGCTGCATGAACTCCAATAGCCGGTCAGCGCGTTCCTCGAGCACATCCTTTGGCAGACCAAAATAGCGTCCGTAGACGGTCAGGTTCCGACGCACCGTGAAATCGGGGTCCAGGTTGTTCTCCTGCGGGGCTACGCCGATGACGGCCTTGACGTCCCTGGAACGGTCGTTCACGTCCATCCCCAGCACCTCCAGCTTCCCGGAGGTTATAGGGCTGGCGCAATGCATCATGCGCATCGTAGTGCTCTTTCCAGCTCCGTTAGGCCCGAGGAACCCGAAGCACTCGCCCTCCTCGATCTGAAAATCGATGGCGTCCACTGCTCTCAGTTCGTCGAACACCTTGGTGAGCTTCTCCGCGCGCACGGCTGGCATGAACGGCCCGCTATCGATTTGCATGTATTAAGCAGGAATGCCGGTTAGCCTGACTGCAGTCACTGGGCTATTGACCAGTGGTACGGCTGGTCCAGCGTGTTCGGCGCGGACCTTCTTCTATTGCTCTATTTCACCCTGTTCGGGATGGGTCTGGGGGCGTTGTCCGGACTCGCTCCGGGAATACACGTGAACACCTTGGCCGTGCTGCTGATAATGAGCGTTCCAGCGCTTTCGCCTTTCCTGGAGGATATATGCGGTTCGGTCGGCTGCTCGCTCCCGCCGGCCCTGTTGCTGTCATGTACCATATTTTCCGCGGCGATATGCCATTCCTTCCTGGATTACATACCGTCGCTGATCATGGGCGTACCAGATGAAACGGAATGCATGTCCGTCCTGCCGTCCCATAAACTCCTCCTCGAAGGGAAGGGAATGAACGCCTTGCAGGCGGCGGCCCAGGGCAGCCTGGTCGGCGCCATGGCCGGAATGATAGTCCTATTGCCGTTGCCGTTCGTTCACCTTCAGGCCACGAGCGTCCTCAATGCCGTAACTCCGGCCATTCCTTGGTTGCTACTTGCCGTTCCGTTCCTCCTGTTCTGGGCGGAGAGCGGAAAAGCGGATCCCAAGGCGGAGCTGGACATGAGGGGCGGGGGTTCCACGCCGGCCGAGATGATATCGCTCAAACGGCACATACCGGTGCACGGGGACTCGGCCAGGGTCATCGGTTCCGTCAATCGTCATCATGGAAGATGGTACGTCCGGACGCCATTGCAGACCTTCCGCATACGCGGGCGATGGATGGAGGCCGGGGACCAAACGCTGATCGGGAAATGGATAGTCCGCAAGGACCGCCTTCCGATATCGGGCTGGTCCGTTCTGCTTTTCCTTTGCTCAGGGATCCTCGGCGTCATGGCCATGGACGGGCTGGTCCCCGGCGAGGACATCTGGAAAGGAATGGAGGGCAACATGCTGATGCCCCTCTTCACCGGTCTCTTCGGGCTCCCTTTGCTGATCGGTTCGTCTCGCGGACGCATGCCCGAGCAGGATGGAGAGGCGGACGTATCGCCATCCGTGACCGGGGCTCTGAAAGGCTCGTTCATGGGCGGTCTGGTCGGCTGGCTTCCAGGAGTGACGGCCACGGCCGGAGCGGTGCTTTCGACCATGCTTCCTCGTTCCCGCGGAGGCCCAGAGGAGTTCATATCGACCGTGTCGGCCGTTGGAACGGGAGCGGCGGTGCTCGGGTTGGGAACATTATTGCTCATCGGCAAGGGGAGGAGCGGAACGTTGCTAGCGATGCAGGAGGCCATGCCCTCTCTGTCCGTAACGGAAATGCCTTCCCTGCTGTTGTGCATACTGTTCACATCACTGGTATCATACGTTCTGACCATGCGCCTCGGCCGTAAACTTCTGGTGAAGGCCCAAGGGCGGGACCTAACGAAATTGAACCAGGGGGCGCTCATCGGAATGATCGTCCTTTCTTTCGTACTGGCCGGCCCCGGCGGTCTGCTTCTATTGACGCTGTCGACGATTCTCGGCATGGTACCCGGGAAGATCGGCATCAGCCGAGTGCACCTGACCGGCTGCCTGCTGCTACCAATACTCCTCTACTACTTCGCCCCGTTCCTGCGATAGAAATCTCGTAGACGGTCCTGGCCCAGCTCGAACGGCGACAGCAGCTCGCCCGCCGTGCGGAACAGAAGCTCCTCGTACCGCCCGATGTCGTACTCCTCGTCCCCTTCCAGGAACTGGGCCACCTTGACCTCCTTGCCCTTGATCATGATGAACTCCACGGCCTCGCCGGGCGGCGTGCGGAAGCCCTGGTCCTCCAGCTGGGCGAGCGCCCGGAACTGGTCGTTCTTCTGCCGGTAGTCGTTCAGCTCCCTGGTTATTCGTTTGGATAGCACCAGCTTCTCCAGCGGCACCTCCATGTTCCTCAGGTTCCGTATGAACGAATCCAGGACGTCCAACGCTTCCGGTATGCGATGACGGAAGCCCTCAGCGTCCTCGCCAAGCACCAATCGATCTAGCATGCCCTGCTGCAGCTCCCTGGCTAGCGTACAGGTGTCCCTTCTGCGCAGAGCTATGCCGCGAACCTTCAGCTCCCCGTCCTGAAAAGCTCCATAGTAACGGTTCAAGGCGCCCGCCCCGTTGGTCAGGTTCGGCAGGAACACGATCCACTTGTACTCCCCGTCCCAGACCAGCGGTATGCCCATGCGCTGCCCTATCTCCCGGCAGTAGGCCTCGATGTCTCCGTTCCCGGAAAGCCACAAGGAGTCCACGATGCCATGCAGCACGCGGAAGCCGCGGTTCTCGGCCACCTCCGCCGATTTGAGCAGTATCTCCCGGCCATGAGCGGTGATCGATTCGTGGCACTCGATCCGTCCGAAGCGGGCGTTTCGATAGCCAGTATAGCCGAAGCAGGTCACCAGCACCCACTTGAGCACCTTGGCCTGCTGATCATAGATGGCGCTCCGTCGCCCGCCCTCCTTCTTCAGGCGCTTGAGCGATATTCGTCGGCGCACGATCGGCTCCAGGACGCGACCTAGCAATCCCTTGCGCTTGGAGCAGGTCCAGTAACCTAGTCCTGGCACGGGTTCCCCGCTGTCCTGGCAGCAATCGCAGTTGAGCGTCTCCGGAGATATGTTGTGGCGGACCATGATGCTCGGGTAGAGCGAGGTGAAGTCCACCTCCTGGATGTGTTCATGAAGCCCCACCTTCGGTTCGTATATGAGTCCTCCGCGATCGCAGGCCACCAGCTCAGCGGCGGTCTTGAAATCCTCCGGCAGGTTCTTCTTCCACATCACCAGCGAGCCCATCTTGCTGGCCTCGTTCACCTGCATGGCGCTGATGGCGCTTCCCGGGGACATGCGGGCCATGTCCTGCGGTGATATGCGCGACAGGCGACTAAGGTCGATCAGTCCGGCCATCTTCCCCTCTTGAAAGATGAACGATGATCCTTTGTCCAGATGAATTCGCCCGCGCAGCTTGTAAGCCGGCGGTTTGTAAAGAATGCGTCCATAAGTGAAGTAGCTCTTCGCCTTCCCGCGGCGCTTTCCTCCTTCCCGTCCGAGCTCCAGCTCCATCTCGTTGCGCTCGGCGCACTTCTCCAGGAACGGAAGATGAAAGCTATCGCCTCCGTCAGTTACCAGCACGTCCGGGTCTTTTTCGCGCAAAGCCTGCTGCAATAGTTCCAGAATGTCCGCTTCCTTGCCCTCCATGACGATATCGTCGAGAGTGGCCCGCTTCAGGTGGTCCTCCATGGTCGGCATTCCCCGGCGGACGGAGGTTTCCAACGTAAGCTCGCAGGTGCGCAGCTCCGGCATCGGATAGTCCAATCGGAACGGGGTGTCCAGGTTCTTCCAGCGATCCACGTCCATAAGTCCCATCGGGAACACCTTGCGGTGCAGGAAGTAGCGGGTGTCCATTCGCGTATCGACGTTGAAGAGCGTGTGGTCGCGGTGGCATCCCCACTTGTCTATCGTCTTCGCCAAGGGCATCAGGTTGCGGTATCCGCGTGGGGAAACCTTCAGCACGTCCTCCAAAGGTCCGGTCAGCCAGGTGCGGTGCTTCTCCCAGCGATGCTCCACGCCCGCCTCCTTAAGACCGAGCAGCAGGTCCTGTCTACGCTCCGAGGATGGTTTCACGTAAAAGCACGGGCGATACTCTCTGTCGGTTATTCGCTCCATTCCCGTGGACGTCTTGATCCAGGTCACCATCTCGTTGTTGACCTCGTCCGCGTAGCAGTCCAGGATCCATCCGCGCATTCGATCAGGCCTTCTTGCGCAGACGTTCCAGCTCCTTCTCCTGCTCCAGGAGTATGGATAGCAGCGCTCCTTCCAAAGGATCGAGGAAGGCGGCAATGGAACAAGCGGAGGCGTGCAGCCGGACCTTATCGGAAAGGCGGTCGAACGCCGCGCGGTCCTCCTGCGAAAGGGCGCGCCGGAAATCGCTCCAGCTCTGGAAGAGGGTTTCCGAGGCCATGCGGTACGTTGGAACGGTCCTTCCCATCAGAACCGCCTCCGGTACTCGTCCAAGGTGGTCTGGTTCGGCGGTACCGGCCGGTACATGATCTCCTTCTCTTCCCTAGGTAATGATATGCGTACGTAGCCGGAGCGGTGCTCCACGCTGACCACCCTGTCGACCTTCTCATAGAAGAGGGAGCGCAGCCCCTTGCGGTACATCAGCTTCGCTAAACCGTAATTGGTCACCACGCTCACCGTGCGGTGCTTTTCGGTAAGGGAGCGCAGCTTGCCCATGCCCCTCTCCATTAGCTTAAGTGACTCCTCCCAGTCCATGTCCGCGTCCTGGAAAAGGTCCGGGTAGCAGGACACCACGACCATGCCGCCCTTGTTACGTACCAGCTCGTCCTCCAGAGACTCCTCGACCAAGGTGGACATCTGGTAGGCGGTGAAGGCCCGGGACACGTTGATGCTGTTCAGCACCTCCTCCGGGCGCAGCCGGAAGCGTTTGCACACGTACGTGAGATCATACGGATTGACGGAGTTCCCGCCGTCCACCCAGACCACGTCGCGATGCCATTCGCGGACGAAGTTCACGCTCAGCATGTTGACCAAGTTGAACAATAATTTGTCAGAACTGTCGATGGTGGTGACCGTTCCCGGTTCCAATCCGCCGAGCAGTTCGTCCACCGGAGGTATGGCGGTGGTGGCCAGCATTCCATCTGTCACGGAATGCAGGTCGTGGACCAGTGGTTCGGTCACCATCTCGGGCATGGAACGGTACATCTGCTAACCGCACCAACTTCGCCTTGAGGGTATAAAGGACTGATAGGGGGAGGTGGGTGAAAATGGGAAATAACATAATTTTCAAGGGAGCATGCATGAAAAGGCGATGGCACATTCGAAGACCACTTCGTTACGAGTAAATAGCCGAGGCGGCATTCTACGGCCGATGGATAGGGATGGGCCTTCCGTTCAATTAGGCAATGGCATCGAGGTCGCCTGCGGCGACACCAGGTTCTTCCTCGATCCGCGCAGGGTGTCCACAGAGGGCATATGCTGCATCTCCCACGCCCACTCCGACCACATGCCATCAAGCTTTGCCAATGGTCCGATACACTGCTCTGACATCACCCTGCGCTGCATGCGCGGGCGAGTGAAGAGCAAGAAGTCAAAAACTTTCCTGGAAGGCGTTGAATTGGGGAACGATCCACTGGTCAAGGCCAGCGGGGCCGGGCATATACTCGGTTCCAACATGTTCCTGCTGGACGCCGGCCAGAAGGTCCTGTACACCGGGGACTTCTGCCCGCAGGACCGCCTGGACATCGAGGGCGCCAGGCCACAGAAGTGCGACGTGCTCATCGTCGAGGCCACTTACGGAAATCCTCGCTACAGGTTCCCGGACCGCCGGGAGATGATCAAGGTCATACACGACTGGGTGGGTGACATGATAAATCAGGGGTACTCGGCCGTGCTGCACGCATATCCGCTAGGCAAGTCCCAGGAGCTCATCACCATGCTCAAGGATTTCCAGCCCCGCCTGCACGGTTCGGTGCTCGACACCACCCGACTGCTCGAATCGGACGACCTCAAGTTCGATTACGTTCCCTTCGATCCCATGGATAGCGAGCCGCAGCTGGTCATAAGCCCAGGGGCATGGGGCGAGAACGGTCTGAGCATGTTGAAGAAGAAGCGTTCCGCAGACGTTTCCGGCTGGTGCCTGGACAACGGAGGCCGGTCCATGGGCAAGATGAGCTGGGGCATGGACCAAGGTTTCGCTTACTCCGATCACGCCGATTTCTACGAGATAATCGATTTCGTTGAGAAATGCTCTCCCTCTCTCGTATACACGAACCACGGCTCCGAGGACATGTTAGCGCAGGAGATCCAGAAGAGGCTTGGCATAACCGCCATCCCATTGAAGAAAGAGAAGAAAGGTCAGACCAATCTGGGATGCTATTGCTGAGCGCCCCACATTCTCGGGTAGGTCCCTTCGGGCATGAACACCCGGACGGTCTTGACGGCCTTACCCTTGTAAGCTTTGTACATGTCCCGGGCGGACATGTTTGCCGTCCCTAATCCCAACGCCTCGCCCTTCACGGTGAACATGGCCACCGGAGATCCTTTCTCCACGTTCTCGTCCAAGGATACCACACCGGGGGCGTTGAGGTCCGCGCCGTGCGCTATAGCGTCCACGGCATGATCTTTGACGATGACCTTAGGTAAAGGCTCCAAGAGCGCCTCCATGGGCCTTATCATGGTCCGCAACCACTTCTCGTCGCCGTTCTTCCAATCCACCACGGCGTCCTTGAGGTCCTGCATCGTTACGGCATCAAGCTCGGTCATCGCGCCGGAGCGCGTGCGTCTCAACGCCCTCATGTTAGCCCCCACGCCCAATGCGTCGCCGATGTCCACGCATAGCGTCCGGATGTACGTCCCGGCGTCGCAGTCTACCTTGAACAGCACGTCCCGGCCGGATATCTCCAGGATATCGATGGAATGGACCTTGCGTATGCGCATGGCGACCTTGACCGCCGAGCGCACCGGGGGCGTTTGATAAATGGAACCGACGAACGTCTCGATGACCGAACGTACTTTCTCCTCGGCCACTGGCCGATGCAGGTACAGGTGGCAGACGTACTGCTTGTTGGAACGGAGGACCAGGTCGGTCATTCGTATCGCTTTACCCAACGCTATCGGCAGGACGCCGCTGACGTTCGGATCTAGCGTACCGCCGTGCCCGATCTTCTCTACGCCCAGGATGTCCCGTACCCACGCCGTGACCTGATGAGAGGTCGGTCCTTGGACCTTATCTAAAACTATGACACCGCCGTCCAGCAGCTCCTGGATGGAGCGGTCCTCGGGGCGTTTTCCCCTTTCCACCACTCTGGGATCTTTGTCCCGGACCAGCATCTCAAACGCTCCTTATCCGGGAGACGATCGACTCGACCACCTGCTCTGGCGTCAGCGAACCGGTGTCGATGACCATGTCGTAGATGGAGCGGTCGGTCACGTCGATGTCATAGAACTTGCGGTACCTTAGCACTTCGCTCGCCTCGCGGGAACACATCTCGTCCATGGCCGCCCTCATGTCCACGCCCTCCCGTCCGGATACGCGCTCCACGCGCACTTCCAGAGGGGCGTCCAAAAATATGCAGAAGGCGGGAATGAAATTGCGGCGGAGCATCTGTCCGGCCAGGCGACCTTCGAGAATGACGTTGTCCTCGCTCTTAGCGACGTCCAGCAATCGTTGGTCGATCAGCCTGTCGTACTTGGGGTCCTGCTCGGCCAGATCTCCGAACTCTTCCAGTGACATGCCAAGCTCTTTGGCCATCTCCCTGAACACAAGTCCGGAGATGACCGTGCGGTAGCCAAGCATGTCGCCTAGCATGCGGCACACCGTGGTCTTACCGCTGCCGATCATTCCGCTTATGGTGATCCTCATTGCCCTTCAGCCTTCAATACGTTCAACCGCTTCTTGAAGGTGTAATACCTCAGACCCCTAGAAAGCAATTGCCCGAACGGGACGCTGATCAGGGAGTACAGCAACACCCAGGCCGGAAGCACGTATGACTTGTTCAGGTCGGCGAAGTTGGACCAGGGCACGGTTATGACCGCGCTGTCCAAATTGCCGACGAACACCGCCAACCAAGCGAATATCGGTATGACGATGAGCATGGTCACCGGCATCAGCTTCATCTGGGAGGTGGTCTGCTTCATGGACTCCTCCATCATCTTGGGCTGCAGTTCCATCATCTTCTTCAGCTTGTAGGTGTTGTTCTCCTTGCGTGCGGCGGACATCTCCTTGTTGAAGGCGCTCATTATCTTCTGGCTTCGGGTCTGCTTCACGTAGTCGGTGAAGAAGTGCCTCACCACGATGCTCAGGGTGGTCATGAACGCGCCGGTTATGAAGAGAGATACGACCGGGATGGAGCCGTCGAAGCCCCAGAGGGGCTCCAGGCCGTATCCGACGATCTTACCTAGTGCGGTCCTAAGGTCTCTATCGAACATCACGAAGATGGCCATGATGAAGACGAAGATCAGCAGCATCCTGCTGGTCGTCGACTTGCGGTCCGTAGCCGGGAGTTCAGCCATCCTTCATCACTCCCCGCCGAAGAATCCCCTCATCACAGGGTGCATCTCCATCATCTGCTCGCGTCCCATCGCTTCGTAGAACTGGATCATGATGCCCACGGACAGCAGCACACCGGTCCCGCTGGCGTTACCAACGGTACCTATGAGGTCCGCTCCCGCGGCCAGTCCGCCCACCAGCGCACCGGATATGACGGTCACGATGGGGATGTACCTCTCCAGGACGCGCTTGAGCACCCGGGGGTCGCGACGGAAACCAGGGATCTGAAGTCCGGAGGACTCGATCTGCCTGGCCACCGCTTCCGGTCCCATGTTGGTGGTCATTATCCAGAACTTGGCGAACAGGACAGAACCGCCGACCATAATGCCCACGTAGACCAATACGTGCGCAATGACCTGCCAGGTGCTATGCCCGTAAACCATGTTGCCGTACGATCCGGGGTTCAGGATCGGTAAGAGCCAATCCCCCACTCCGTTAGGGGTGGATAGGTACCAGGCCAGACCTGACGTGGGGTGCGTCGCCCCAGCTGGATAGACGCCCAATAACGGGTTGCCGCCCAGCAATGGTATCCCGTTCAGCGCGTCGTTCGTATAGAACAACATGGTGAACATGCTTATGTTGGCCAGCAGCGCGGCCATCAGGATGACCGGGATGTTGGAGGCGTAGACCAGTTTGATCGGATATCTTCCGCGTGCTCCCCTCGCTGTTCCATGCGCCAACGGGAGCTCTATGCGTGACGATTCGACGTAGGCCACGAACAGGAATATGATTATGGTACCGACCAGCGCAATGAGCGGATTGGGATTGGCTATCAACATCTGTTCGTACCCTCCGCCCACCAGTTCCGACGCCGATTGATGCGTCAGGATGTAGATGGTCTTCGGTATGCTGCCTATCGGCAGGTTGCTGTTGCTCAGTGGCTGATCCGTTTGCAATCCTTCGGTGTTCAAAGTTCCAGTGAACAGCGCTTCCGCCACTCCGGCGGCGATGAACAATGAGATACCGCTACCAATGCCCCATTTGGACACCACTTCGTCCATCAGGAACACCAGGTACGAGCCGACGCAAAGTTGAATGATGATGATCAACCTGGCGATGTTCTCTCCCCGCAGGATCCCGGAGTCGCCGAACGTTCCTTCCATGCCGCCGACGAAGGCGCTGGAAGGAACGAGGTAACCGAAAACCTGGGGAATTGACTCCACCAGTATCATCACAAGAACCAGGAACTTCTGGCTGCTTTGATAGACCGCCTTGTCTTCCTTGTTCGTAAGGTCCAATTTGATGATCTTGGCCCCCACGAACAACTGCATGATGATGGAGGCGGTGACTATCGGGCCGATGCCCAGATGCATGAGCGAACCCTGAGCACCGGCCAGAATGGCCCGGTACTGGGCGAAGAGGTCTATGGTCTTATCTCCGTCCAGACCGTACAGGAAGATGTTGGTCATGATAAAGTAAAAAACCAGTATCACTACGACCCACAGCATCTTGGTCCGGAAATGGACGTGCCCCTCGGGTTTGGAGACCGCCGGGAGGCGGTCTGTAATAGGTTTCAGCTTGTACAGCTTGCTCTTCTGGTCATCGGCCATTGGCATCACGTAGTACTTACTCTGGCACCACGATATGCCCACCTGATTCTTCAACCTTAGCCTTGGCCAAGACGGTCGTCTCGGCGACTAAGACCTTGAAAGGTGTGCTCACTTGGCCGTTCCCCAGTAGCTTGTCGATGCCCAGGGCGGTGAGGTCGAGGGTCATCACACCATCTTTCTCCACCGCGGTCCCTTGAGCCTTCATGACATCCAGTATCTGCTCCAGATCTCCCACGTTCATGGTGATCTTGGCGGATACCATCTTCTGAGGCCGCTTGAACCCGTGCCGGCCAAAGTGGTCGGGCATGTATTTCAGCATGTACTGGACCTTGTGCTTGTGCAAGCCGGCGTTGCCCTTGCCGCCGCGCTTTCCGGCCCCACGTCCGGCCTTCTTGCCGCGGCCGTGGGTCCTGGAGCCTCTGAACTTGTCGGTTCTGCTAACCATTCATATCACCTTCAGATCATCCTGGAGATGAGATCGTTTATCTCCTCTCCCCGATAGCCCAGGGCGCCCCCGGCCCCGAAACCGCGCTTTACGCCCTCGTACCCCTTCTTGGGGGGGCTCAGGCGGAAGATCGGCTTCACGTCCTTCATGTCCGAGTACTTGGTCTCGCCATTGGATATTCCCTTGGCGAGGGCCATGATCGAACCGAAGGGGGTGCTGTCCTTGACCACTTCATCATCGATGGGCTTGTCGCCCATCAACCGGCCGCGGAACTTGATCATGCGGGCCAGGGTCTCATCCGAAACCTCGCCCCAGGTGATATAGTCCTTGGCCTTCATCAGCATGCCCTTTATCTCATCCGTCTCCGCGAGGATCACGCAGTGGTTCGCCCTGGTGAGGCGAAGCATGCGCATGGTATCCTCAACGTCATGGCGGACACCGGAGTGGCCGCGTACACGTATAGCTGCGTATGCCATTTTCACTCCTCCTGTCCGGGAGCGGATTGCTCTTCCACATGCAGCTGCACCGGCCCGCTCACTATGTGCTGCCTCTTCTCCTGCTCCTCGGAAACGCGCATCTCGATGCTGTTCCTCAGGGCGTAGTAAGTTGCGTACGCATAGTTGACGGTGGTCTTGGTGTTCCCCCGGGCGAATCCCCAGGAGTCCTTGACCCCCGCGAGCGTCAGTATGCTCTTGGCCACATCGCCCACCGCCAGGGATATACCCCTGGGGGCGGGTTTCAGGTAGACCTCCACCGAGCCGGACTTGCCGACCACGGTGAACGGCAGCGAGTGCGGCGTACCGCATCCGCATTCCCAAGAGCCGCATCCGCGCTTGATCTCGATGATGTTCAACTTGGCGTTGTCGATGGCCTTGCGGATGGAGGGACCAACCTCCTTCCCCTTGGCCCGGCCGATGCCGATGAACCCGTCCCCATTGCCGACCACGCAGGTGATCCGGAACTTGACCCTCCTGCCGGAGTCGGTCATCCTCTGGACCATGCTCACGTCGATGACCTCGTCCTTCAGGTCGGGGAGCAGTATGTCCACGATCTCCGCCTCGCGCAGGGGGAGCTTGGTGGCCAGGGCCTGGCTCATGGTGGTTATCTCACCGTTGAGCACCATCTTTCCCAGTCTGGTCTTCGGTACCCAATCCATCTCAGTTCGCCTCCATGCGGGTCTTGATGTCCTTGATCATTTTTTCCACGTCGTCGCCGATGTTCTTTCCGGCAAGGCGCTCCTTGCTGGGCAGAACCTCTTTGCCGTGGGGTATCTTCATTCCGGCGTCCACCATGCCCTTCAGGGCGGCGAACACCGTGGCACCCTTGGCGGGCACCTTGAGTCCGATGTCTAGCACGGCCTCGCTTATTCCCTTGGCCATGGCCTTCTTCCCGGCCAGGTACCCGGTCAGGTACGCGGCGGGAACGTTCCCGGTGGCCTTGTTCCATCCCATCTCCAGCAGCTCGCGGGAGTGGGCGGTCGCCAGGACCTGGTCCCCCTGGGGATCGAAGTCCACGATCTGTATGCTGACATGGCGTAGGGAGACGCGTACGACGGCACGCGGAACCCTGGCCCTCAGCAGCCTCTGCCTCTGTCTGTAGTCAGTGCGTCCCTCGCGCCGGCGGCGGAAGGCCACTCTATATCTCGGTCCTTGCGCCATCAGTTATCCCCCTTGAGGTAGCCTTCGGTCTTCAGGTGCATGAGCAGGTTGTTCCTGCTCCTGAACATGCCGCCCTTGGCCTTCATGTAGAATTCGCGGTAAACGCTCCTGGTGATCGTGCCCTCGTCACGCAACTGTCGCAGCGTGGCGCGCAGGGGCCTGATCGTCTGGATCCAGGCCTCCTTCTTCGGCCTTCTGGCCCTGGAGGTACCTTTCCTGCTGCCCTGTCCACGCCGGCGTCCCTTGGCCTTCTGGGCCAGCCGGTGGCGGGCCCGTCCTCGGGAGATGCCCTGTTTGGGCAAGGCGCGGATGGTCCCGGACAGGATGGCTGTCCTTATGTCCGCCCGGGTTATGGCGTCTGCGACATCCTCTATGCGGTTAGGGTCTATCCAGACCCGGTTCTCACCGCATTTCAAGACTTCGGCCGCCATGCGCTTCTGGTTCTTGAGATCCATCTGTTTCACGTCCTGTTCAATACGCGGATGCTTAGCTCATCCGCCTTCTCGATTATTGCCATTCTCTTCTTCCCGCCTACGGTGCCGCCTATGCGTATCGCTTGCACCTTGGGGTCTACGGCCTCCACTTGGCCAGGGTTGTACACCATGACCTCCTGGAATCCGGAGGGGTGGTAGTCGCGCACCATCTTCGGGCCGCGGAAACCGATCGAGACGACCGGCGGGCGGTAAGACAGGTGTCTTCGCATCTTGGAGTGGATGCCCCTGGGCTTCCTCCACATCTCCCCGAGCCTCTGGTACCGGAACCACTCCTGCCTCTTGAATGCGGGGCGGGCGTCGTTCTTGGCGCTCCTGAACTCCAGGGCGGCCTTGATCTCGTCGTTGAGGACCGGTTTGACCTTGACTACGGTCTTCTCCTCCTCATCTACGATCTCCGTTTCGGCCTCGGTTTCGCTGAGAAGCTCCAGCCAGTGGTCGGCGATCTTGTTGCCGACACCGTCCAGATCGTCCACGATGACCTTCTTACGGTCCTTGTCCTTCAGCGCCTCCAGGAGCTCGTCCAGCTCCTTTATGCCCAGATCGGCCAGCTGAGCGGTGTATTCCTCCCGGTAGTAGGGGAGGTCCTGTATCTTGTTGATCTCCTTCTTGGCCGCCATTACTTCGGCCTCCTTGCCTTCTCTACAATGTAGATACCATCCTGGAAGACCCGGGGATCGAATCCTCTGATCTTGGTGGCGCGTTCGATGTTGGCGGCGGTCTGCGAGACCTTCTCCAGGTCGGAGCCGGTGACGAAGACCTCGGCGCCCTTGATGCTGACCTTCGCTCCGGCCAGTATAGGCGCGGAGCGCGGAGCCTTCTCTCCCAGGAAGTTCTCGATGATGAACCGGTCGCCCTTCACCGCGATCTTCATGGGGAAGTGAGAGTAGACCATCTTCATGGCGTACTCGAACCCGTGGTTAGCACCCTCTACCATGTTCTTCAGGTGAGAGGCGTAGGTCCCGACCAAGGCCTTCTCCTTGGTGCGGGGATACTCGCACTCCACGTGGAAATGGTCTCCCTTGAAGGTGACGGTCACCTTAGGGTGGCTGAAGTCCCTGGTTACTGTGCCCTTCGGTCCCTTTACGGTGACCTCGGCCCCCTTCATGGTGACCTTTACTTCCTTAGGCACGTGCACCTTGTCGTCCAAATGTCCGGTTACAGTCATTTAAATCCCTCAGTACACGAACGCGAGCAGCTTCCCGCCCACGCCCTTCTCCTTGGCTTCCATGTGGGTTATCACGCCGTCGGTGGTGGTCAGTATCAACACGCCGAAGTCCTGGGCCGGTAGGTACCGGGCCTCGAACTGCTCCATGTTTACCTTCTTAACCGAGTAGCGCGGCTTGATCACGCCGCAGTTGTTGATCCTGCCTTCCAGCATGACCTTGAACACTCCGGCCTTTCCGTCCTCTATGAACTCGAACTGGTTGATGTAGCCGTTGTCCTGCATCACCTTGAGGACCCGGCCGATCAGTTTCGAGGAGGGCCTTATCACGCACTCGCTCTTGCCCACGGCCGCGGCGTTCTTGATGGTGGACATCGCATCATTCAATGGATCGCTCTGCATTTTTTTCACCTCATGAGTACTTCTTGAACCCTATCTGCGGTGCGATCTCCCTGAAGCATTGCCGGCAGAGGTGCATACCATACCGGCGGACTATGCCCCGCTTGCGGCCGCACCTGGTGCAGCCTACGCTTCTTCCGAACTTCTTCTTGGGCTTCAATCGATCACCTCAACGTTGAACTTCTGTTTGATGAACTCCATGGCCTCAGGCCTGGTCATGCGGTGGGTGTGGGGTATGGAGCGGCGCATCACGCGGCGCCTGGCCACACGCTTCCCGGGCCTCTGGATGGACACGCTGATGTCCATGCCGAAGATCCCGATCTCAGGGTCGTACTTCATCCCGGAGAAGTCGGTATAGTCCGGCACTCCGAAGGACAGGTTGCCTTCGCGGTCAAAGGAGTAGGAGGCGATGCGGTTCTCACGGATGGTGAACGCCCTCTTCAGGAAATCATCGGCCTTCGCTCCCCTAAGGGTGACGACGCATCCGATGGGCTGTCCCTCGCGGATGCCCCAGTCGCGGTTGGTCACCTTGGATACGGTCTGCTTGGACTTCTGTCCCGTGACCATCTCGATGACCTTCTGTGCCTTGATCAGGCGGTCACCGGACTCGCCAACTCCCATGTTGACGACTACCTTCTCGATGCGCGGCAGGCGCATGATGTTCTCGCTCATACCGCTCTCACCTCGGGTAGTACGACCTCAGGGGTCTTGTTGCCGATCACGAACACGTTGTCCTTCACGGTCAGCTTGCCGTTCTTGAAGCGGACCAGGTTGGGGGCGGTGGAGCGCTCCTCGATCTGCTCGTCCACCACGTTGATCTGTCCGGCGTTGGCGCCGCTGACGATCATGGCCACGTTGCCCTGGACCAGCTTGAAGGCCTCTATGACCTTCTGGGTCGGCAGCTCGATCTTCAGTACGTCGCCGGTCTTGTAGATGTCCGATTCGACCAACATGTTGCGCCCGTCGTGCAGGTTCAACTGTAGGCGGCCGCCGGAAACGTAGGTCTTGTTCTCGATGCGGCACAGCTTCCACTTGGCGCGGTCCTCGGTTATCTCCACTAGTATGAACTTGCCGCGGTCGTCCAACAGCATGCGGTAGTGCTTGCCGTTGGCGGGGATGCTGACGACGTCCATCAGACCCACCGGGAACTTCTCCTCGGTTATGACCTTGCCGTCCACCAGTACCTTCTTCGAGGAAAGTACTTTCTTGGCCTCGGCGGCGGTGTCCACTACCTTCAGCATGTCCCTCAGGACCACGCTCAAAGGCATGCATCCGTCCAGCGAGTGCGGACCGGGGTTGGGGCTGGTCACCCATACATGGCTCTTCCTGGTCACCGGCCAGCTCTTCGGTGCATTAAGTCTCTTCAGATCTTGGGTCACTGGGAACCCTCCTCATATTGCAGCTTCTGCTTACGGTAGTTGTCCTTCAGGTCCAACTTGGTAACGACCACGTTGGACGCGTGCACCGGCCGCTCGGTCATGGTGCCGTCGGCCTTGGCTATGGTGACGCCCTCCACGATCAGCTTGCCGTTGTGGGTATCGACGCTGGTCACCTTGCCCTCGGAGCCGAGTATGTCCTCGTCCCCGCGGACCACCCTTACAGTGTCTCCCTTGACCACGCGTACGGTGCGGCGGCCCAGCTTCTTGATCAGCTCTTCGCTGAGGTGGGAGCCGACGCTCTTGTTGCGCACATGGTTGGGGGCGTTAAACAGCGCCTTCCTCTGCTTTCTTGCGTGCTTGCTCGTCATTTCCTACACCTCACACTATGGTCGATGCGGTGGCGGCTACGCGCGGCCAGCGCTCGGCGGCCTCTCTGGCCACCGGTCCCTTTATGTCGCTTCCCTTGGTCTCGCCCTCTTCGGTGGTTATGACCGCGGCGTTGTCCTCAAAGTGCACCATGGTGCCGTCCGCGCGGCGGAACGGCCTCCTCTGGCGAACGATGATGGCGTAGACGACCTGTCTCCTCATTTCCGGAGTTCCCTTCTTTACGGAGGCGACGACTATATCGCCAACCGCGGCGGCCGGGCAGCGCCCGTGCACACCGTGGTAGTTGGGGACGGCGATGACGCTGATGACCTTGGCGCCGGTGTTGTCCACTACGTCCAGGTGCGATCCGGTTATGATGCCCCTGGTCTGGTTACCTGCCAATCCCTTCATGTCCTCACCTCTTCTCCACGACGACGAAGGACACCGTCTTGCTCAAGGGGCGGCATTCCATGATGCGCACCTTGTCCCCGGCCGCTATCTCCAGGCAGGGGGGGTTGTGGGCGGTGTAGCGCCTCGTCCTCTTTTCGAATCGTTCGTACTTCTTGTCATATTTCAAGTAGTTCCTCTCGACCACGGCGCTTCCGTTCATCTTGACGGATACTATGACGCCGTCAATGATCTGCCCCCGAACTGGGAGCTGCCCGTGGAATGGACAGTGCTTGTCCTCGCAGGTGGCCGAGGGGGCCTTGACATCAATGCCAATGTCTCTGACTTCGCTCATTAGATCACCTAATTCTCTTGATCCTATCCTCTGGTCGATGCTGGATCTCGGATCCTAGGACCCTGATCCTCTCGCCCTGGTATGTGAACACGAACTCATGGCCGGACTTGGGTATCCACCTCTCCCTGCCCTGGCAGGATATGGCAAACATGTTCTTGGTCTCGTCCACCACCTTCCCGTGCAACAGGTGCCCGGGGCAGCTGGATTCCACCACCTCGATGTCCAGTCCTATGAATTCTTGTCTCATGAAATCCCTCTGGTCCATGGCTCCTACCGAACCTCGGTCTTGAAGCCCATCTCTTCCAGGGTCTGAGCCACTTTCTTCTTGTGGTCGCCCTGGAGCTCGATCTTGCCTTCTTTGGCGGTGCCGCCGGCGGCGCACTTGTTCTTCAACTTGCGCGCCAGATCATCGATGTCTATGTCGGTGGAATCGATCCCATCGACCACGGTGACGATCTTTCCGTAGCGCCGGCTGTCGGTGTAGATCCTAACGGACTGCTGTTCTCTGGCGATCTCCTCGCACATGCACAGCTCTTTAGGGAGCCCACATACCGAGCAAATGTCGGCCATTATTGTTCTTCCTCCTTCTGGACGGTTAGGATCCTGGCGATGTTGCTCCTTAAAGCCCTGATCTTCCCCGGGTTGTTGGGTGCCCCGCCCATGGCGGCGGCCCCCTTCTCGTGCATGAGCTCGTCCTGCAGCTCGCGGAGCTTGGCAGCGCGCTCATCCACGCTCATCTCTCGTATTTCAGAGGTCCTTAGTAATGCCATTTATTCGGTCACCTCCTTCTTGTCGCCCTCGGCCGGTGCTTCGTCCTCGGCCGGGTGCTCAGCGATGACCGACGCCTCCTCCAGTTTCTTCAGAAGGTCGACGAGGTCGGGGTTGGCCTGCATGGCCATCTCCATGGGCATGACGTCGATCTCGGCCGGGAGGTGTGCTCCGGGCTGCATGATCTCGACCTGTACCCCGATTACCCCGGGCTTCAGCTTGGCCACGGCGAAACCGGTACCGATGAACAGGTTCCTGGTCTCACCGCAGTACTTGATCGATCCCTCTTTGAACTTCTCGGTGCGGTGCCTCTCTCCGGTCAGCTTGCCGGAGATGATTATAAGGCAACCGCGGGCGCCGGACTCCATTATGCGGCGGACGGTCGAGTGACCGGCCCGCCTGAAGTGCCAGCCGCGCTCCAGGGCGAAGGCCAACTTCTCCGCCATGATCTGGGCGTTTAGGTTGGGGTTCTCCACTTCCTGGACCTCGATCTGGGGGTTGTCGTAGTGGAACTTGTCCTCGATGTCCTTGGTCAGGGTCTTGATGGCCGCTCCGCGGCGGCCGATGACTATGCCCGGGCGCTCGACGACCAGGGACACCCTGGTTCCCATGGGGGTCCTCTGAACTTCCACGCCTCCAAAGCCAGCGCGGTCTACGGTCCTCATCAGATGCTCCTTGAGGAGCACCCTCCTGATGTTCTCCTGTGTGAACTTCCTCTCGCTGGCCATCTACTGAACCTCCTCTAATATGACCTCGATGTTGACCGTCTGTTGGTTCCAGGCGGTGCTGCGGCCATGCGCCCTCGGCATGTAGCCGGGGATGGTCCGTCCAAGGTGGGCGGAGACTATGCGCACGCGCATGTTGTCGGCATCCAGGCCCTTGTACTCCGCGTTGCTCTTGGCGCTCTGCAGCACCCTGATGATGGCGGCTGCGGCCTTCTTCGGGAATCTTCCCGGTCCCACACCGGTCTTGTGCGCCACGCCGAAGTTGTGGCGGCGGATCGGCACCGGGCGGCGCAGTTCCACTACCTCTTCCAGCATTTGGATGGCGACATCGACCTTCTTGCCCCTTATCATGCGGCAGATCTCTCTCGAGAACTTGGGTGAGATGGGCAGTTCCTTTGCGATAGCCTTGGACGTGGTGTCCGGATCGGCTTCTGATGTGTATCCTACCATTTTTTTTCACCTCACTTCAGCGGCATGAACTTGGAGCCCCTGGTCGCACCGACGCCCGGACCGGAGTGCTTTACAGATCCCCTGGTCATGGCGAACTCGCCCAAGAAGTGCCCGATCATCTCGGGCTTTATCTCCACTTCTTTGAATTCCTTACCGTTATATACGGCCACGCGGCGTCCTACGAAGGACGGCACGATGGGTATGTCACGGCGGTGCGTTCGCACCACTTCCTGCTCTCCATCCACGATCTTATCGTAGGTGGTCTTCTGCTCCTCGTTGAGTCCGCGGCGGAACGACCTTCTAACCCTAGACGGCAGGAGGTCGACCATTTCCTCGAAGGGCATCTCCAGGAGCTGCTCCATGGTGAATCCGCGGTAGGTGAACTCCTTCTTCCTACGGGCGGTCATCATGCCCTTCTTCTTCCGCTGCTTCCTCCTCGAGGCCTTGGTACCAGTTAGCTTATCTTCAGCCATCTAGAATCACTTCCTCTTCTTTTGGGGGGAAAGTCTTCCTACCTTCCTTCCCGGCGGAGCGTTCCTCGAAACCGTGCTGGGCTTACCAACGTGCGGGTGACCTCCACCGCCGTGCGGGTGGTCGACGGCGTTCATCGCCACTCCCTTCACCTTGAAGTAGGCCTTGCTCTTGCTGCGGTAGGCGTGGAACTTCTTTCCTGCCTTGGCGAAGGGCTTCTCGGAAGCCCCGCCGCCCGCTACGATCCCCACGCCGGCGCGGCAGCGGGGGTCGAAGTTCTTGAATGCCCCGGAGGGCAGTTGCACCAGGACGGTGTCGCCCTTGGTGACCACGGTGGCGTAGTTACCGGCGGTCCTTACGAACTTGCCGCCATCGCCAGGCCTGGCCTCCAGGTTGTAGATCAGGGTACCCTCGGGGATGTTGGCCAGGGGCATGATGCTCCCGGGCGTCAGGCTCAGGGGGCCGTCCACTCTGATCTCTTGTCCGACCATCAGCCCTTCGACGGCGATGATCTTTTCCTTCTTACCGTCCTCGAACTGGACCTCGGCCACCGGGCTGTTCCGGCCAGGGGCGTGTATTATGTCCGTTACCTTTCCGGTCTTGAGCTCGACGTACGGGTGCTTGATCTCTCCCACGTGCCTGTGGCTCGGGGAAGTATAGGTCATGGTCCCACGACCTCTTCTCTGTTGTCTCAGTTGTCTGCCCATGTTCCCCCTCCTCAGAACACTCCGATCCTCATGCCGATGTCCTCGGCAGAGTATCCTTCAGCCAATTTGAATATGGCGTGCTTGCCGTCCTTGGATATCTTGGTCCAGACCTTGTCCACCTTGACCTCGAAGTGCGTCTCGAAGGCGCTCTTGATCTCCGCCTTGCTGGCGAAGCGGTCCACGATGAACTCGATCTTGTTGCCATCCTTGAAATCCTGGGTAGGCGTGCCGGTCATGTAGTTCATGGTCTTTTCAGTCACGTACGGGTAAAGCAATACCTTCCTGGCCATGCTCACCACTCTCCTATCTTCTTTATGGCGGCCTCAGTGAACACCGTCAGCCGGCCGGGCAGTCCGCCGGGGGCTAGGGTTCCAGGGTTCAGCATATCCGCGAAGGCCACCTCGACGCCAGCTAGGTTCCTGGCACCCTTGATCACCGCGGCGTCTTTGGTCGAGACCACGATGAGCAGGCTGCGGGGCATCCGGTAGGGTCTGCCACGCATCTTGCCGCGTCCCGGCCTGATCCTTATGCCGTCCTTGGCCCGGATCACATCGTCGGACACACCGATGCTCTTCAGGACGTCCAAAACCTCGGAGGTGCTCTTCACGTCCTCCATGCGGTCCTCTATGACCACTGGAAGGGTCAGCCCCTCGTTGAAGCGGTGGCCCCTGGCCCTGACCTTCTCCTCGTCAGCCGTTGCGGCCAGCGCGGAGAACTTGGCAAGGGTCTTCTCCTTCTGGTTGACCTTCATGGTCCAGACCTTCTCGACCCGGGGCGGGTGGGCGCGGCGACCTCCAACGTTGTTGGGGGACTCGGCACCCTTGGACCCCGAGGACAGTCTCTGAACGCGGGCCACACCTCGGCCCTTGCCCCAGGTGGACACCGAGTGCCTTATTCCGGCGCCCGGCTTCGGTCCGTAGGGTTGCCTCTTGTTGGACTCCTCGGCGACCACGGCCCGGTGGATGACGTCTGGCCTGAACTCGGTGGAGAACACCTCGGGCAGAGCCTCGGTCCTCAGGACCTCGCCGTTCATTGAATATACGTTTACTTTGGACATTGCTTACGCCCCCTGCTTGGACTCGGTGGAAATGTACACCATCTCCGGCGCTTCCTTCAGGTCTGGCTTTTGCCTTCTGACCGGGTCCCTCATCCGAATCAGCCTCTTGGTGGGGCCGGGTACGGATCCGTGGACCAGAACGAAGGGGTTCCTAACTTCTCCGTAGTGCAGGAAACCGCCCTTGGGGTTGATCTCCTGACCGCTCTCTCCTACCTTCAGTATGAGCTTGTTGACCTCGGTCCTCTGGTGGTAACCCATCTGACCGGACTGGGGCACGGTCGTGCGCACGTAGCCAGGCCGCTTAGGGCCCAGGTTACCGATGGCGCGGCGGTGCTTGGAGTTCTTGTGGGACATGAGCTTCAGGCCCCAGCGCTTGGTGGCGCCCTGGAAACCCTTTCCCTTGGTTATGGCAACGACATCGATCATCGCGCCAGTGTTGGCGAAGTCGGTGATGGCGATGTCCTTTCCCAAAAGTCCCTTGGCGAAATCGACCCTGGCATCCATGGTGCCGCCGCCTATGCGCAGCTCCATGAGCTCCGGGCGCTTCTTCGGCACTCCGGTGACCAGCTTCGGCTGGGTGAAGGCGAGCACCCTAACATCTTCGGTGTCCACTCCATTCAGCTTCTCCCAGACCGCATCGGCGTCGACCTTCTTGGGGATAGGCAGCAGCCTGGAGAGAGTCTCATCCAGCTGGGTCGCCCAGATCTCCCCTGCGGTCTTGAGCCCGTAGCGGGTGTTCTCGTAGATGCGTACCGCGGCCACCTTCATGGGAGGAACCTCCAGAACGGTGACGGGCACCCTGATCTCCTGACCGGAGGTGGTGCTGGTCTTGCGGCGGTCCACGATGAACGCGTGGGTCATTCCTGCCTTGTAACCGGCAAATCCCTGGACCTTCGGGCCTTCGCTGATATCGGGCCACGAATCCAGCCTTGGGGTCTGGGTGATGGCCCTCTTCCTAGGACCGAATCCCTTTGACCCCCTTCTCGGACGTCTTATGTTCGACATGCTTCTCCCTCTATTTTTCCTGAGAGAGCACACTCTCTTTCGCTAACGCCTGTTCTCAAGAGTGTTGAGGCTAGCACCTTCGACCGTGACACCGTCATCACCCTCCAGAATGTGCTTTTGGGGGCGACTTAGGGATGCTTTCGCATTGCCCAAGGGGTCTGGTCGAACGTCCTCAGTGCGTTGAGCAGAAGTCCGATACTATCATTCTTATTTAAACCAATCGGTCCACCGTATATAAAGAGTCATGGGGAAAAGGGGTTTGCTGGATGCGCTCAGAGCTTGCCTTCCTTGGCCTTCTTCTGCAAGCGGTTGCGGCGCTCCTTGGATGAGAAGCCGGTGGCCTTCTCAAGGAACTCGTTCCACTTCTTGATGGTGTCCGCGGCGAGGTCCGGGGAAGCGTTCTTGTCGCTGGTGGCGCTGATGTCCATGGAGGTCTTGCTGACGATGCGCACCTCGATCCTGGTCATGGCACCATAGGAGGAGATCAGAACGTCCCCCTCCACCTTGACCGACCCAAAGGAGGCTTCCATGATCTTCTTCAGTCCGTCCCCTTCCAATTTCCCGTAGTTACCCTTCTTGATATCGTAATCCATGTGAATCCCTCTAAAGTCTCAGATCATCATCCAGGTATCGGTGCACATCGACCGAGGTGCGCATCGCGTCCTCCGTGCGGAGGAGGGACGCCCACTCCCGGCGGCACTGACAATCGTGTTTATCCAATAATGAAGCGTCCTGCTCGAAGTTGAACTTTTCCAATACGTCCAGCAAGCGTCGGTCGCATTCGGGGCAGTTGTGCACGCCGCGCGGCGTCCCTGGTCCGCTGGGGGAGGAGAACAGCCTTACGCCCGATATCTCCGACCTCAGTTTCAGGACCTCGAACAGGGACCAGATCCACGGCGGCCGGTAATCGCCGCGCTTCCACAGTCCTTCCACCGCGGTCTCCTTCTGAACGTTGAGCGGATTGACCGAAATGCTCTCGGAACGAGCGGCGGCAAAGTGAACGGACGCCTTGGTATCCTCGATGGCCGCCCTCTCTGTCAGGTACGGGGGCTTGAGCAACAGGTATGTCCGCACCGGAAGTCCCCGGTCGTTGAGAGCGTCGGCCGCTCTAACGTAATCCTTCACCCCGAACCCCTTGCGCACGGAACACCGCAACACCGTATCATTGGCGCTTTCCAGTCCCAAGGCCACCGCGGAATGGTCCGGCAAATCCTTGAGCACCTCGGGGGTCACGAACTCCGGGCGGCTCTCGAAGAGCACCCTGCGCGCCCCATCGAACGCGTTCAGTATGCGGTCCCGAACCACCAGAGGTATCTCGTTGGGGTCCAGGAAGCTCCCGGAAGTATACAGCTTGACCATCCCCTCGCCCTCGTACCTTTCGAGGATGGCGCTTAGCTGGGCGGAGATCTCCTCAGGTCCGATGCCCTCCAGGCTTTCAACGTTATATCCGCACATGGAGCACCCGCCCGTGCGTGACCAGTGGCAGCCGCGGGTGCGGAAGATGGCCACCAGTGCCTTCTCCTTCCTCCCGTCGACCACATCCTCCTCTTTCCAGACCGTGACCGGTCTGTTCAGGTCCATGCTCTTCATGATTGCTCCATGCGAATGAAGGTCAAATCGCCCCTAACTATTTGAGCGCTCCGACGGACGATACCAACATTTTATATCCTCACTTCAGGATTTGCGGCCTGGAGAAGCATCATGGCCAGGAAGATAGTGGTTATCGGGGGAGGGGCGGCCGGCATGACCGCGGCCTCCACCGCCAGGGAGAACGGGGCTGGGGACATCACCCTCATCACCGAGGACGAACACGTGGCGTACTCGCCCTGTGCCATACCGTTCGTCGTGGAAGGCACGATAAAGGACTTCCCGAGCATTGTGATGCACACTCCCGAGTACTATCGGCGAGAGAGGGGCATCGAGGTTCTGGTAAAGACCACCGTGGACCGCGTGGACGCCGAGGCCAAGAAGGTGATCACCAAGGACGGCCGCTCCTTCGATTACGATTCTCTGGTGATAGCCACCGGCGGAACGGTGTTCGTGCCGTCCATCGAGGGACGCGAGCTGCACGGCGTTTTCCCGGTCAGATGGATATCGGACGGGCAGGCTATAGTGGACTGGCTTCCGAGCACCACGCAGGTCGTCGTCGCCGGAGCCGGGGTTATCGGGTTGGAGATGGCCGTAGCCCTGCGGGAAAGAGGCAAGGATGTTTCGGTAATAGAGATGTTCGACCAGGTGGTCCCCCGCATCATGGACAAGGACATGGCGCAGCTGGTCCAAGCGCACTGCGAGGCGCAGGGCATCAAGTTCGTTCTCGGTTCGCCATGCTCGTGCATCGAGGGCGATGAGAAGGTCACCGGGGTCACCGCCGGCAAGACGCACATCCCCTGTCAGATGGTCATCATGGCCACCGGTGTGCGAGCGAACCTGCGCATACCCGAGCAGTTGGGGTTGGAGATCGGTCCCCTGGGCGCGGTGAGGGTAAGTCCAAGCCTGCAGCCCTACCGCAAGGGGCGCCTGGTGCCAGATATCTATCTGGCGGGTGACGTGGTCATGTGTCAGAGCGCGGTTCTAGCTGGACCGACCATGAGCCAGCTGGGTTCCACCGCCGTCCGTCAGGGGCGGGTGGCCGGAATTCGGGCCACCGGCGGCAATGCCACCTTCCCGGGGACCGCCAGTCCATATGTCAGTGTCATCGGGGGCTTGCAGGTCGGCGGAACCGGGATGTCCCGTTCGCTGGCCGAGTACTACGGGGTGAGGGTGGTAGAGTCCATGGCGAAAGGCTCGTCCCGGGCCCGGTACTATCCGGGCGGGAAGGACATGACCGTCAAGCTACTGGCGGACGCCGAGAGCGGACGTCTCATCGGCGGCCAGATCGTGGGCGGGGAGGATGTCACCGGACGGGTGAACTGGATCACCGCCGCCATACTGGAAGGTGTGACGGTCGCCTCGTTCGTGGAGAGGATGGAGAACGCCTACTGCCCCCCCACCTCCATGGTCAGCGACACGGTGAACGTGGCTGCGGAGAAGCTGGCCAGGACGCTTCGCGGCTGAAGGCCAATCTGTTTAATATTCCGTTCCACATTCGACACCGGTTAACATGGACGTCGAGGAGCGGTACGCATTAGTGGCCCGGAACACCGAGGAGATCATCACCCCGGAGGACCTGATGGAGGTCCTGCGGAACAAGGACTCCCCCACTGGTTATATCGGCTTCGAGCCCTCCGGGCTGGTCCACATAGGTTGGATGGTCACCGCTCAGAAGGTAAAGGACTTCGTGGACGCCGGATTCACCTTCATTGTCTTCCTGGCCGACTGGCACGCCTATATCAACGACAAGCTGGGCGGGAACATCGACAACATTCGGATATGCGCCGAGTACATGAAGGACTGCTTCGAGGCGCTAGGTCTGCCGAGGGAGAAGGTGGAGTACCGTCTGGCCTCGGAGATAATGGACGATATCGATTATTGGGAGACGGTCATGAAGGTAGGAAAGGCCTCATCCCTGCAGAGGGTGAAGCGAGCCATGACCATCATGGGCCGCAACGAGGACGAGGCCGAGGTGGACTCCAGCAAGACCATGTATCCCTTGATGCAGGCGGCCGACCTGATATTCATGGACGTGGATGTGGCCTACGCCGGTCTCGACCAACGAAGGGCGCACATGCTGGCCAGAGAGGCCGCGGAGAAGATGGGGGTCAAGAAGGCGGTGGCCGTGCACACTCCTTTACTCCCCGGTCTCAAGGGCGGCAACCGCATGGACCCCGTGAGCTCGAAAATGTCCAAGAGCGATCCCGAGGGCAGCCTGCTCATTCACGATTCCATCGAGGATATCAAGCGCAAGATGGGCAAGGCCTTCTGCCCCCCGGAGGCGGAGGGCAACCCGGTACTGGCGATATGCAAGTACGTCATATTCCAGAGGACCTCCGTCATGCGCTTCGAGCGGCCGGAGAAGTTCGGTGGCGATCTGGAGTTCAAGAGCTATGATGAGCTGGAGCTCACTTACTTGGCTGGGAAGCTGCACCCCATGGACCTGAAGAACGGGACCGCCGCCGCTCTCGCCGATATATTGGCGCCGACCAGGGAGTACTTCGTGAGGAAGCCGGAGAACCTGGAACGGATAAGGCAGGTTCTGTCAGAGGTAAAGAAGCTGCGCTGACCTCATTTCAGCTTTCGCAGGAAGGCCATCGACTTCTGCAGGCATATGTTCAGTATGGCCTCCGCGTCGCCGATGCCGACCAGGCCGGCCGCTCCGCCGTGGCCGCCACCATCATTGTCCGTTTCGTTCCCGACGTCACCGAGAAGCTGTCCAAGATGCAGGCCCTTGCGCACCAGGTCCTGCCGGGCCCGGGCGCTCAAACGGAACTCCTGGTCCCGCTGCGAGGCTACGAACGCGATGTCCGCGCCGAGCGAGAGCATCGATTTGCACACCGACGATTCGAAGGAGCTGCCTTGGGATATCGCGACTATGTAACCGCCGACCCGTTCGAAGCGCATGCGCTGTCCTCCCTTCATCTGGGCCACCCTCTCCGATATGTCGGTCGGCGAGTCGGTCAGGGAAAGCACGTCCTCCATGTTGACCCCGGCCGCCTCTATCAGACGGGCGAAGGTCCGCAAGGAATCTGGATTTGCGAAGCGAAAGTGCCCGGTGTCGGTCAGGATCCCGGCGCACAGCCCCAGGGTCATCTCCTTGCTGAGCGGTCTCCCGGCCCGATCTATAATGTCAAGAACGACCTCCGCGCAGCTGCGTTTGCTCTCATCGCACAGATACGTTCCGCGTTCCGCCCACTTGTTCGTCGGGCAGTGGTGGTCTATGATGATCATCTCGCCCTGCATTTGGCTGTAACTTCCCAGCTGCTCAGGGGAGGAGGTGTCCACCACCACTATCAGAGGGTAGCTGCGTTCCGGCCGGGTGAGAAGTTCCATGCCCAGGCGGGCCGAGACGTTCTTGGAGGTGCGGTCCAGCCCCTCCACGGGAAGTATGTCCGCCGGCGGAAAGGCCTTGGCCAATGCGTAAGCGCTGCCTAGGGCGTCCGGGTCAGCATTGCCGTGAACCAGGATGATCTTGTCCGAGGAGGACAGCCTGGATATGATGTCGTCGAGCATCCAAGGACGCCAATGTTTCCTGGCTATATGCAATTTATCTTAGAGAAAGGGAAGTGGTTTGATGATCGGGATCAGTTATCGTCCTCGTCCATCTTGAGCGGGGCGCCCTGCTGCTGAGCGCCGAGCGCACGGTTCAACTGCTCCTGAACGCTCTGGAACTTCTCCTTGAGCATCTTCTCCTGGCGGTCCAGGCTCTTGACGCGGATCTCGGTGGTCTCCTTGTCGTCCTCTATCTCCTTCAGTAGGGCGGGGGTGTCTGCCACCTTGATCATCAGGGAGCCGACGCTCTTGAACACCGTCGTCTCCGCCGGGACCTTCTTCAGCTCCTCCAAGGTCATCTCCATCTCTTTCAGCATGGCGTCCATCCTAATCTTCTGGTTCATGACCGTCTGAAGCTGCTGCTGGAGCTGCTGGAACTGGGCGATCTGATTTTGAAGTTTTGGGCTCATCTCATCCATCGTTTTCACCGACCGTTTCACTCATCTTCTCTGCTATGCTCATCCATCGGATGTAGGAATTTAAAGCTGCCCTGAGGGCCGACAGGTCGTCGGCGTCCAAGGTCAGGGTCATGGACCCTTCGGACGCGGAGACTGCGGCCCTGGTGCGTGGTATCTCTCTTCCGGCCTCCGGGCTGATCGCCCTCGCCACGTTAGAGGCGAAGGGAGAGCTCACCGCCAGGGTGGCCCGGAACATATCTACCGGCCCTTTATGACCTTCTTGACGTTGGGCCGCTCCTTGTAGAACAGCTTGGAGCCGCAGCTCTCGCACTGTATACCGACCTGATTGAGGTTGGAGCGGGTGGTCTTTTCGCACTGGGCGCACTTGTAGTTCAATTGATTCACTCCTTGGCGTGGGCGGCCAGTATCTCCTTGGACACGGCCTCTCTGGTCCTGGGGGAGTAACAAGCGGCGGCGAACTTGGCCTCGCAATGCCTGCAGGCCCAGATCCCGGACGCGACTCTCTTGACACTAACGTGGTGGCAGCTGGGGCACTCGAACCTGGACCGCTGGGTCTTCTCGATGTCCCTGGTCAGCTTCCTGACGACCACACCGTACCTGGCTCCATATCTTCCGGAGCTTCCTGCCTTTACTGTTCTCTTTGCCATTGGAATCACCCGATAAGCTTTCTAATCTCAATGCCCAATCTGCGGGAGGTCTCGATCGCCGTCTTGACCTGTTCCAACGTTAGCGCCCCGGTCAGCCCTTTCTGCATGGCCCGGAGGTCTCCATTGTCATCAGTGGTAACGGTCAGCCTAGCTGTTGCGACCTTTTCTTCGTCGAGAGTCGGGTCAACTAATAAAGAGTTTTCTATCTGCATCGAGGTGATAGAGATCGGCGTGCAGGTGGTAGGCATCGGGTAGTCCTCGCCTAGGCCATTGGCCTTGGCCGGAACGATGGCGCTCTTGATGGCGGCGACCGCACCCAGGCTGCAGGCGTCGAACAGGTTACCGTCGAAGTCCAGGACGTAGATGTCCACGAAGTTTATCCAGACCTTCTTGCCCGGTTCGATGCACAACTTCTCGAGGTCTATCATCTGGCTTTCCCGGATGCCACGGTCGACGACCCTGGACAGCTCGATGGACTCCGGGTCCGGAGGTCCAGACTCGAAGCTGGGGGAGGCCATCGGAATGAGCTCGGCGTTGGTGGACAGAACTCCCTTGTTAGGGGTGTCCGAGAACGGCTCCCCCACGGTCATCTTGACACCGACTATTACCTCGGTGTTGCCTATCTTGACCCGGGAGGACCCCTCGGCGGTCTCCACGACGTTGGTCTGTATTGATATCTCGCGGACCTGGTCCCAGGCCCTTCCGTCAACGCGCTTTCCGTCGGCGATAAGCTTGTGGATGTGGTCCCTCTTGATCTCGGAAACTATGGATCTTGCCATCTTCAGGCCTCCTCGATTACGTCCTCAGCAGGTTCCTTGGGCTCTTCCTCGGCCTCTCCGTTGACGATAGCGTAGCGGCGGCGCAAGGCGTCCTTCTGCAGAGCGTATATCTCATGGCAGGCCTTGACGCCCATCTCCAGGGCCTGGTCGAACTCCGCCTGGGTCAGGTGCCCGTCCATCTGCATCAGCAATACCTCGCCGGTGCGGGGGATCATGGCTATCGGCAGATCGGCCTGACCGTAGTTGTCCTCCTCCTTGTTCAGGTCCAGGACCACCTGGTCGTTGACCTTTCCGACGGCGACGGCGGGGACCAGGTCCTTCATCGGTATCCCGGCATCGGCCAGGGCCACCGCGGCCGCGACCAGCCCGGCGCATCTGGTGCCGGCATTGGCCTGCAGTACCTCTATGTACACATCAATGGAAGTGCGGGGGTAGTTCTCGGTGAACACCACGTACTCCATGGCCTCGGATATCAGCTTGGATATCTCCACCGAGCGGCGGTCCGGTCCGGGCCTCTTGCGGTCCGAGACGGAGAAGGATATCATGTTGTACTTGCACTGGACAATGGCCTTGGCCGGGTTCTGCATGTGTCGGGGGTGGCACTCCCTTGGTCCGTAGACGGCTGCCAACACCTTGTTCTTCCCTATCTCCACATACGCAGAGCCATCGGCGCTCTTGAGCACTCCGGCCTCGATCTTCATCGGCCGGAGCTCATCTACCTTCCGGCCGTCTATCCTTATACCATTTTCATCGATGAGCTTCATATCAGAATTTCCACCCATTTAAAACACCTCACTCTTCCTTGCGATATACCGATTCCAGGAATTCCTTTACCCGCTCGGTCAGTTTCAGGGTCTGCGCTCCCTCGTCTATCATCTTTATGGCCTGCATGGCGTGCACCATGTCCTCCATGTTACCGTCCATCCATATCCTGCCGTTCTGTCCGATGAAGATGCGGCAGTTGGTGTAGGTCTTGATCATCTGGATCATGGAGCCGTTCTTTCCGATCACACGGGGCACCTTGCTGTGGGAGATCTCCACGATCTGTCCTCCCTGCAGCTTGCGGAGCCCCTGCTCCTTCATGGTGACCTGCACCCTCTTGGTCTCGTCCACCGACAGGACCTTGGCCAGCAAAGTGTCGCCGACCGACAGGTAACGGGCGGTGTCACCGAACTCGACGCGCCACGGAACCTCGTTCACGTGCAGGGGCGCCGGGTAGGGCGAGAATATGTCCACCAGCCAGTTGGAAGGTCCGATATCGATGACCTTACCGATGATCATGTCCCCGGGGGCCGGTATGTACCTGCCGCCCAGCGGGATGACGTTCACAAAGTTCGACTTGACGCTCTTGATGCCCAGCATCGCAGCGAAGATCTTGCCATCACTGACAAAGGTCCCCTCGCCAGGCTTCATGGTCCCGTCGTCCAGAAGGTCTCCGGGAAGCACCAGTTCTCTGGTCATGCTCTCATTGTTCATTTTATCACTCTTGGAATGTTATAGGTCATTTCTTCAGCTGCTTGGTCTCTACTTCGCCATGGGTCTTGGCGTTCAGGCGGTGGAACAGGTCGTCGCGAAGACCGGCGGGTATCTCCACCACGCCGATCCAATCACCGTTCTTCTGCCATTCTTCATTGGTTATCTTGCCCATCTCCTTCATGTCATCGTAGCAGCGGCCATATTCGTCGGCCTTCAGCTTGACGGCTATGCGCACCGTGTCAAAGCGTATCGGTATCAATGGACGCAGCTTGTCCATTACCTGCTGCACCTGTACGTCCACCGGCTTGAAGGCATCGATGTGGACCTTGGCCTCTTCCATGGCCATCTCTATTCGCGCCGGGGTGTGTGGGCCGCCGGTCTGCGGGTTTATGGCGTTGCGGGCGATGGTGGCTATTATGCGAAGCCGCTTGCTCTCCAGCATCTCCTTGCGTTGCTGGGCGGTGAGCTGCACCTCGCCCTTGATAATGATCACCTTGGCGATCTCCGCCGCGTCCAGGGTGCCGAAGACCTCCTTCAGCTTGTCCTCGGAAGCCCTGGTGCCTTTATGGGCGTTCTTGAAGATCTCGTCGATGACCATATAGTCTATCAGCTCGACCTCCTTTCCCTCCTTGAGGTGGTTGACGACCTTGGGGTCGATCAGAACCTCAAAGGTCTCGCCGTGGGATTCCAGGCGGGCCACGATCGCCTCATCCAGGTCGACCATCTAAAACCCCGATTACTCCTGGTTGACCTTGGCGATGAAGGTTTCCACCTCAGAATCGTCGAGGCGGCGGAAGTTCTCCCCATGGCGGACCACTCCGATCTCCACGGCCTTGGGGTTGAGCTTCTCTTCCTCGGTGGCCTTCTTGAGGGCCTTGAGACCCAGGGTGACCGCGTCCTCCATGGACATGCCTTCCTGGTAGTCCTCCTCGAAGACCTCCATCACGACGTTCCTACCGGCACCTATGCTTCCCGCCTTGTAGGAAACGAGAGCGCCGCTGGGGTCGGTTTCGAACAGGTGCTCGCCCTGGTCGTCCACCCCGGCCACGAGCAACGCGGTGCCGAAAGGCCTCACGCCGCCGTACTGGGTGTAGTTCTGCTTGTAGTCGCAGATTCTCTTCACTAGGTCCTCCACCCCGGCCCTCTCATCATAGGTTATCTTGTTTATCTGGGCCAGGACCCTGGCCTGGTCCACAAGGATGCGCGCGTCGGCGACCAGGCCGGATGTGGCGCAGCCTATGTGATGATCGATCTGGAATATCTTCTCAATGGATTTGGGCTCCATCAATCGGCTAGCTATCCTCTTGTCGACGATGAGCACCACTCCGTCCTTGAACTTCAGGCCGACGGTGGTCGTGCCCCGCTTTACCGCCTCACGAGCGTACTCTACTTGAAAGAGCCGGCCATCAGGAGAAAAAACCGTTATGGCCCTGTCATATGCCATCTGTCCTGGTTGCATTAAATCACTCCAATTATCCTCGATTCATGCCACCTAAGTTATGAGGACGTATATATCTCTTGGGGATTATACGAAAAACCAGAAGGCCGGTCCAGTCATCCTCTGGTCTCGGTCTCCGCAAAGTACTTTTGACGCAAGGTCAACAAGGTTCCGGAAGTGCTCAAGGTCTCGATCATGCCTTGGGGGTCCGAACGTTCGGCCAGTAACGAAACGACCTTTTCCTTGTCGAGCGGAGAGCAGCGTAATATGCCCATCCGGCCATCGAACTGAATGACCTTGGGCACCTTGATCCCCTTGGGGGACAGGGTGGCGTTGAGCTTGGCTAGAAGCTGTTCATCTGAAAGTTTGCCATCCACTCGGAACGCTATGTAGCGTCGCCGGCCCCTTTTCTCCTTGACCACCATCCGGCGCCCTCATCTGCTCTTGAAGGACTCGACGATGCTGTTGAACTTGACTCCAGTGAGCACCACCAAGACCCTCATCTCGTTCTTTATGTCACCGTGAACGGCACAGCCCCAGATTATGCGGGCGCGCGGGTCTATCCTCTCGCTCACCAGCAGGGCGGCCTTCTCCGCCTCGGTGACCGTCAGGTCCTCGCCGCCTATGACGCGAACCAAGGCGCCCTTGGCCTGTTTCAGGTCCACGTCGCCGAGCATCGGGGAGGACAGGGCGTCCTCTATGCACATCTCGGCCCTCTGCCCGTACTCGCTCGATTCTCCTAGCCCGATCAAGGCCATGCCGCCGTTCCTCATTATGGTCAGCAGGTCGTTGAAGTCGATGTTGATCAGTCCAGGCTTGGTGAGAGCATCGGTGATCCCCTTTATGCTCTGCATGAGCACCTCATCGGTCACCCGGAACGCCGCCTCAAGAGGTAGCTTGGGGACCAGTTCCAGCAACCGGTCGTTCTGCAGTACGATGGTCGTGTCGCACTTCTCCTTGAGGTGTTCCAGTCCCTTGATGGCGTTGGCCATGCGCACCGCGCCCTCGGCCTTGAACGGAAGGGTGACCACTCCGATGGTCAAAGCTCCAGCCCTCTTGGCCAGATCGGCCACGACCGGTGCGGAACCAGTGCCGGTGCCGCCGCCCATCCCCGCCACCACGAATACGATGTTCTGTCCGTCTACATATTTCCAGAGGTCGTTCTCCGATTCCTCGGCGGCCTTCTGACCCACCTCCGGTAGCGACCCGGAACCCAATCCCTTGGTCATGCTCCGGCCCATCAGGATCTTGTGGTGGGCCTGGATGGACAGCAGGTGCCTGGCGTCGGTGTTACAGGCCACCAATTTTACCCCATCCACGCCTGCCTGGTACATTCGTCGGACGGTATTCGAGCCGCCTCCTCCGCATCCGATGATGGCGATCTTGATCTTCAGCGACTCGACCAATGCCCGCAGCTCATCATCGTCAGCGCTGGAAGATATCATCGGCTGCTCGGCCTCTTTTTGGAACATATCATCGAACAAAGGGGAAATGGCACCCACCTGCCTTATGAATATTCTATAAAGTATAAAAAGGCAAGGAAGACCAGCGTGAGCCGCTCAGATCCTTTACACGGTCTCGAAAACGGTCCCGCAGCTTGAGCATCGATCGTCCTCGGGGGTCAGGCGTACCCCGCACTCCGGGCAGATCTCACCTAGGAACGTGCCGCATTCGCACTTACCTCGATTGGCATCGAACTCCCGTCCGCAGAACGGGCAGATCACCAGGCGAATGTCCTCGAACCGCTCATGACAGTACGGGCACTCGTTCTCCCCTTCTCGGATCTGCGTTCCGCACACCGGGCAATAGAACATGCCATCCTCGTCCGAGATTATCGCCCCGCACTCACAGGTTCCCGAGTCCTTGTAGACCATCCTCTCGCACATCGGGCACTTGATGCACTCCATCTCCGGGTAGATGGCGATCTGCTCGACCTGCTCCGGCGTGTAGGTGCGTTGGCAGTAGGGGCAGAACTCGGTCCTTTTCAAGCAGGTTATATGAAAGATCTTGCCGCAATCGCATTTTACGTGCGGAAGGCCGTGCTTAAGCTTGCCCATGCATATCTGGCAGATCAGTCCTTCTCCTCTCACTGGACGGATCTTGACCCGGGGCTCCGGCGGGCTCAACGGATCGATCCTGTCCTCGTGAAAGGTCCAGCCCTTGCCTCCGTTCCGGCCTCGGCTTGTTATCATGTAGTATATAGGGGTCAGGCTCGACAACCCCAGCGAACCGAGGAACAGGGTGAGCAGCACCTTGGAGCGGACCACCTTTCCTAATAAATCAGTTGCCCCCTGATTATTGAAATCCGTCATGGACGATGGTCAAACGGATTACGGTCAAAACCCGTTTCCCATACATGCATGCTATTTCTTCCGAATAGTGAAACGATAAAAGCGAAAAGCTCTTAAACGGTAAGCAATCACGAGAACACCATGTCCTGCCTCTCGACAGAACACATAATGTTGAAATATGGACATTTTAATCCCGAAGGCACTGCTCTGTTATCAGGGATGAGATCCCTGACGTTCCAGGCTCCAGGGATAGACATTCGTGGAGGTACCCATTCGCCTCAAGGGGGCAGGTATGCGAAGGGTAGGGGACCACGGTCCTATATTCTGGTTCGGAGTGGGGCCCTAATAGGAGGGAGAGGCAACTGAGCGGTTTAAAGTCAATATTCGGCGGATTGTTCGACAAGGGATCTAAAAAGGAACAAACGGCCGAAGGATCGAAAGATGATACAAAAGGAGGAGTGAATTTGGAATCAAAAAGCGGTTCTGTTTTGGTGGTAGGGGGCGGCATCGGCGGTGTCCAGACCTCTTTGGACCTGGCTGAGTCAGGGTTCAAGGTCTACATGGTCGAGAACAAGGCCAGCATCGGCGGTGTCATGTCCCAGTTGGACAAGACCTTCCCGACCAACGATTGTTCGATGTGCATCCTGTCGCCTAAGTTAGTAGAGGCAGCGAGGCACCCCATGATCAGCATGATGACCTTGACCGAGGTCATGGGCGTTGAGGGAGAGGCCGGTAACTTCACGGTTACTTTGAAGAAGAAGCCCCGGTACGTCCGGGAGGACAGATGCGTCGGCTGCGGCCTTTGCGCGGAGAAGTGTCCGTCAAAGGTGCCCGCCGAGTACGAGCTGGGCCTGATGAACAGGAAGGCGATCTACGTCGCTTACGCCCAGGCCGTGCCGATGAAGTACGCCATCGACGCTGACAAGTGCCTTTATCTCCAGAAGGGCAAGTGCGGGAACTGCAAGAAGGTCTGTCCCGCTGACGCCATCGACTACGAGATGAAGGAAGAGATCCAAAAGATCCACGTGGGTGCAGTGGTTCTGGCGCCTGGTTACGAGCTATTCGACGCCCGCCTGAAGAAGGAGTACGGCTACAAGGAGTTCAAGAACGTCCTGAACAGCCTGGAGTTCGAGCGGGTACTGAGCGCCACCGGTCCCTACCAGGGACACGTGGTCAGGCCGTCCGACCACCAGACCCCCAAGAAGGTCGCTTTCATCCAGTGCGTCGGTTCCAGGGACGAGAAGGTAGGAAACCCCTTCTGCTCGTCCGTCTGCTGCATGTACGCCCTGAAGCAGGCCATAATCGCCGGGGAGCATTCCACCGGTCTGAAGTCCACCATATTCTTCATGGACGTCAGGGCCTTTGGAAAGGAGTTCGAGGACTACGCCAAGAGGGCCGAGAACGAGTACGGCATCAAGATGCACCGCGGGACCCGCGTTGCCTCCGTCGATGAGACCGAGGGTAACAACCTGCTCCTGCGCTACAGCGACGGAGCAAACGTCCTGGCCGAGGAGTTCGACCTGGTCGTTCTGTCCGCCGGCTTCCAGCCTCCGGCACAGGCCAAGGCCCTGGCCGACCGCCTGGGATTCAAGCTGAACGAGTTCGGCTTCTGCGAGACCGGGGTCTACAGCCCGCTGGAGACCACCAAGAAGGGAATCTACGTCACCGGCGCCTTCAGCGCCCCCAAGGACATCCCGACCACCGTCGCTGAGGCCAGCGGCGCCGCCGCCAAGGCCGGTGCCCACGTCTTCAACAACCGCATCAGCATCGATACCGTGGTCAAGGAGACCCCAGAGACCGATGTTGCTGGACAGGAACCCCGCATAGGGGTGTTCGTCTGCGACTGCGGCATTAACATCCGCGGGACCGTAGACTGCCCGTCCGTCGTGGAGTATGTGAAGGCCCTGCCGAACGTGGTGTACGCCGTGGAGAACAAGTACACCTGCTCCGCCGATACTCAGGAAGCGATCAAGAAGACCATCAAGGAACACAACCTGAACCGCGTGGTAGTTGCTTCTTGCACTCCCAGGACCCACGAGGCCCTGTTCCAGAGCACCATCAAGGAGGCCGGCCTGAACCCGTTCCTCTTCGAGATGGCCAACATCCGTGACCAGTGCTCCTGGATACACATGCACGAGCCGGAGAAGGCCACCGAGAAGGCCAAGGACCTGACCCGCATGGCGGTAGCCAAGTCCCGGTTCCTCGAGCCGTTGACCAAGTCCAAGCTGGGCGTCAACCACTCCGCCGTCGTGGTCGGCGGTGGACTGGCCGGAATGACCGCTGCTCTGGACATAGCCGCCCAGGGATTCAAGGTCGACATCCTGGAGGTAACCGGTGCCATGGGTGGAAACTTGGCCAACCTGTACACCGACGAGGGAGGCATCTCCCCGAGGAAGTACATCAAGGACCTGGAAGCCAAGGTTCGCGCCAACCACAAGATCAGCGTGCACCTCAACACCACCGTGATGGACGTCGCCGGCTTCGTCGGCAACTTCAAGGTGAAGGTCACTGGCGATAAGGAGATCGAGACCGGAGCGATAGTCGTCGCCACCGGCGCCAAGGCCTATGTCCCGACCGAGTACAACTACGGCAAGGACAAGAAGGTGGTAACCCAGAACGACCTGGAGAAGGCCCTCGTGGAAGGCAGCTTCCATGGCAAGAACGTGGTCATGGTCCAGTGCGTCGGTTCCAGGAACACCGAGGCGCCCTACTGTAGCCGCGTCTGCTGCTCGAAGGCGGTCAAGAACGCCATCGAGATCAAGAAAAAGGACCCCAAGGCCCAGGTCTACATCCTGCACAAGGACATCAGGACCTATGGGTTCAGGGAGACCATGTACAAGGAGGCTGGGGAGCTCGGAGTGAAGTTCATCCGCTACCCGGAGGACAAGATGCCCGAGATGACCTCGGACGGCAAGATCGTGGTCGAGGACACCGTCCTTGGCGCCCCGGTCCAACTGTCCCCCGACTGCCTCGTTCTGAGCGTAGGAATACGCCCGAACGATGACAACGAGGAGCTGGCCAAGATGTGCAAGGTGCCCCTGAGCAAGGATAAATACTTCCTTGAGGCGCACATGAAGCTGAGGCCGGTCGACTTCGCCACCAGCGGCATATACCTGGCTGGACTGGCCCACTGGCCGAAGTTCATCGATGAGACCATCGGACAGGCTTCCGGAGCGGCCTCCAGGGCACTGACCATAATATCGAAGCAGTACCTCGAGACCCAGGGCATCATCGCCGCGGTTAACGAGATGGTGTGCAACGGTTGCGGCGTGTGCGAGCCAGTGTGCGAGTACAAGGCCATAACCATCGTGGGCGACCCCAACACTCCCGAGAGGCGCAAGGCCGTCATCAACGAAGGCCTGTGCATGGGATGCGGAACCTGCGTGGCCGCCTGCCCGTCCGGAGCCCTGGAGCAGAAGGGCTTCAAGAACAACCAGATCCTGGCGCAGATCGACGCCGCTCTGGTCGGAGGTGGAAAGTAATGTCCAACGAAGCACAAGCCCACAGCGCTCCGGCGGAAGCCGGGGCCTGGGAACCCAACCTGTTGGTGTTCTGCTGCAACTGGTGCTCCTACGCCGGGGCCGACCTGGCCGGAGTTTCCCGTCTTCAGATGCCGACCAACTTCCGTGTGATAAGGACCATGTGCTCCGCCAGGGTGGACCCCGAGTTCGTCCTGAGAGCCTTCGCCAAGGGAGCCGACGGCGTGCTTATCCTGGGCTGCCACCCCGCTGACTGTCACTACATCGGTGGGAACTATCGCACCAGGAGAAGGATCGCCCTGCTCCGCGTGCTGTTGGAGCAGTATGGATTCAACCCTGACCGCTTGAAGCTGGAGTGGGTCTCCGCATCTGAGGGGATGAAGTTCCAGCAGACCATCAAGGAGTTCAACCAGAGGATCAACGAACTGGGCACGAACCCCTTAAACGAGGAGTAAATCTGACCCCCAAGGAGGAACAAATATGGCAAAGATAAGGATCGCACAATATTGGGCCGCCGGATGCGGAGGCTGCGACGTCGCCCTATTGGACATTGACGAGAAGATCTTGGGTGTCGCCGAGATCGCTGACATCGTGTTCTGGCCCATCGCCGTCGATTTCAAGGTGAAGGACGTCGAGGCCATGCCCGACGGATACATCACCGCCACTCTGATCAACGGAGCGGTCAGGAACAGCGAGAACGAGCACATGGCCAAGCTGCTCAGGCAGAAGTCGGCCCTGATAGTCTCCTTCGGTTCCTGCGCCTGCTTCGGTGGAGTACCCGGACTGGCCAACGTGACCAACAAGAAGGACATCCTGGAATACGTGTACTGGAAGACCCCCAGCTCCGACAACAAGGAGCACGTTCTACCAACACCTCACTGGCACGCCCCGGAGGGTGAGCTGGAGATCCCGGTCCTATATGACACGGTCATGACCCTGGACCAGGTAATAGACGTCGACTACTTCATGCCCGGCTGCCCGCCGACCACGAACTTGATCAATGAGTTCCTGGGAATGGTGGAGAAGCACGTCAAGGAAGGCGCCCCGCTGCCCCCCAAGGGCTCCGTGATCGCTTCCCAGAAGGCCCTCTGCGATGAATGCAACAGGACCAGGACCGTCAAGAAGGTCGACAAGATACACATGCCTTACGAGATCGACATCGATCCCGAGAAGTGCATGCTGGAGCAGGGAGTCATCTGCCTCGGACCGTCTACCAGGGCGGGATGTGGCGCCAAGTGCCTGGAGGGCAATCAGCCCTGCCGCGGATGCATGGGACCGACCGCCGAGGTCTTGGACCAGGGCGGGAGCATGCTGAGCGCGCTGGCCTCGATATTCGCCGTAGGCAACGACGAGGGACTGCTGAACGAGGACGACATTCTGGAGATGATGGCCCAGGTCAAGGACCCGCTCGGAACGTTCTACGCGTTCACCATGCCTGCATCGATCATCAAACGTAAGGTTAAGGAAAAGACAGCTACCACTGCTTCCAAGGAGGTCTGAATCTAATGTGCCCTATACTGATGGGTCAGGGAACTGACAAGGTTGAGAAGACCACCGAGAAGCGGATCACCATTGACCCCCTCACCCGGTTGGAAGGCCACGGTAAGATCGAGATCTTCCTGGACGACGACGGGAATGTGGCAAATGCCTACTGGCAGGTGCCCGAGCTCAGGGGATTCGAGAAGTTCTGCATCGGTCGGTCCGTAGACGAACTGAACAAGCTGACCTCCAGACTTTGCGGTGTGTGCCCCGGCGCCCACCACATCTGTTCGACCAAGGCGTTGGACCACGTGTTCGGCGTCGAACCCCCGGAGACCGCCAAGAAGCTGCGTGAGCTGTTCTACATGGCTCACTACGTCCACAGCCACATCGCTCACTTCTACGCCCTGGCCGCCGCGGACTTCGTCCTCGGCCCCGGTGCCCCGAAGGCCGAGAGGAACATCCTCGGCGTGGTTGGAGCTGTAGGATTGGAGATCGGCGGAGAGGTCATCAAGAACCGCTCCTACGCTCAGAAGATCCAGGAGATGCTCGGCGGAAAGGCTACCCACCCGGTCATAGGTATCCCGGGCGGTGTCGCCAAGAGCATCAACGAGGACGAGAGGGCCAAGATCGAGGCCATGGCCAAGTCCTGCGTCGAGTTCGGAAAGTTCACCAACCAGCTGTTCGCTGACGTGGTACTGAAGAACCAGGACTACCTGAACCTGATCGTCAACAAGGACGTCTACTACCACGAGACCTACTACCTCGGTACCGTGGACAAGAACGGCAAGAACAACTTCTACGACGGTGACCAGGTCATGATCTCCCCCACTGGGGAAGAGGTCGCCAGGTACCGCGAGGGCGGCAGGGATTACCTGAAGTACATCGCCGAGCACACTCTGCCCTGGTCGTACGAGAAGTTCTGTTACTTCAAGCCGGTCGGCTGGAAGGGACTGGTGGACGGGAAGGACAGCGGGATCTACCGCGCCACCCCGCTCTCCAGGCTCAACGTCACCAAGGGTTTCACCACCCCGCTGGCGCAGGCCGAGTTCGAGAAGTACCACGGGACCTTCCGCGATCTAGGCGTCAAGGGACCAGTGCACTTCACCATGGCCACCCACTGGGCCCGCGTGATCGAGATGCTCTACGCCGCCGAGAGGCTGCTGGAGCTGTCCCAGGACCCCGAGATCACCGGCAAGCACGTACGCAACCCGGTGAAGGAGGCTGGCGAGGGAGTCGGTATACTGGAGGCCCCGCGCGGCACCCTGGTGCACCACTACGTCGCGGACAAGAACGGCATAACCACCGACGTGAACCTGGTCGTGGGAACCACCAACAACAACGGCCCCATGAACCTCAGCGTCCGCAAGGCCGCCACCGCTCTGATCAAGAACTGGAACGTGTCCGACGGTCTGCTGAACGCCGTGGAGATGGCCTATCGCGCCTACGACCCGTGCAACAGCTGCGCCACGCACACCTTGCCTGGTCAGATGCCGATGGACGCCGTTATCAGGCGCGCCGACGGTTCGGTCTACAAGACCGTGTCCCGCAACTACTAAACCCCTTATCCCTAACCTTTTCCTTTTTTCATTTTTTCAAGGATCGGCCGAAGGTCTTTTGAGATCAATCTTCCAGACGGAAATATCCTCTTCTCTTAACTCTCAGCGAGGACACCGTTCCCAGCAGAAGCCCGTCCATGAGGTAGACCTGTCCGTTGTCCAGGTCCAGGAGCTCGTTGGATAGCAAAGGCCCGAGCATTCTGGGTCGTTCGAAGTTAACCGGGCCGCCACCCAGGGACCGGTTGAAGGCCGGTAACATAATGGCCTCGTCGGGAACCCTGACATATCTATCGCCGGTCGCCTGGAAACGGCACCGTACCCAGCATCTTTCCACCTGATTATGATGTAAACCGTCCTCGAATATGACCGCCGGGTGATTGTGTCCCATGACCAGAAGCCGGGCGGACATGACCTCCTCCGAGGGCCAGGCATGACCGTGAACGAAACCCACGTCGTCCAGCACGAAACCTCCCTGATCGTGGACGGTGACCCGCGAAGGTAACATTCGTTCTATGTCCGTATCGTGATTGCCCTTCACCAGGTCTATCCGGGGATAGTGGTTCAGAAGGCCATTGAAGAAACGCGGCACCTCGATATGCTCCTGCTTGGTGGAACCGGGGACCTGATGCTTAACGTCGCCGATGATCACTAGGCGGTCCACTCCTTGGGCCAGGTCCTTAAGCTCCTTCTCCATGCGATGCGTTTGACTGGGAACTATCACGCCCCTGAAACGCATATCCGCCTCGAGCCCTATGTGCAGGTCGCCCACGCAGAGCACCCGCTCCTCACCGAGCAGCTCCAGCACCGGGCGGTCCGGTATCGGCGAGGCTTCAAAGGGCATTCAAGTACCTCGGAGCAGCCTTAAGGCTAGCATCTCCGGGAGGCGATTCTCACGCACGCTATCCATGACCTTTCGTTGATCATAGGCCACCCGGATGTTGGTGAACGACCATTCCGAGGAGTCGAGTATGGCGTACGAGGCCCGGGGATCTCCGTCCCGAGGCTGTCCGACCGACCCTGGATTTATCACGTGGCCGGTCGGGAACTGGAATTGGTACGGTACATGGGTGTGCCCTAGCACCAGCAGCTTGGCCCCAGCTACCGATAGCAGTTCGTCGCTCACATGCTCCTCGAATATGTATTCGGACATGTGGCGCGGAGAGCCATGATGCACAGCCACCATCACCTCCTCCACCGGTCGGTGTATGGAGTTGGGTAGATCTCGTATGTGATCGAAGGTGGACGAGGAGATATGCTCTCTGGTCCACTCGATGGCCGCCGCGGCGATGCTGTTCATTCCTTTGGTGCCGACCAGCACCGCCCGGTCGTGATTGCCGGCTATGCAATTTACGCCCTTCCTCCGTAGGAGATCGACCACCTCGTCCGGGTAGGTGTAATATCCCAGGATGTCTCCGGCGCAGTACACCTGCGCCACGTTGCGGGCGGACATGTCCCTGAACACCGCCTCCAGGGCGGGAAGGTTGGAATGTATGTCGGAAATGAAAGCGATCTTCATCTTATCACCTCTTCATATTCTGGAAAGACCGCGACGGAGGACCTGCGGTATTCTCTCCAACAGGTCGGTGGCCACCAGCCCGTAGCTGTTCTTCTCGAATGCCAGATCTCCGGCCGAGCCGTTTATGAACGCCGATATGCGCGAGGCATTGAAGGGGTTGACGTTCTTGGACAGAAGCCCAGCGGTCAATCCGGAAAGCACGTCCCCGGTTCCGCCCACGCTCATTCCCGGGTTGCCGGTCCGGTTCAACTTGATCCTCTGGCCGTCAGTGATCACGTCGATCCGTCCCTTCAGCAGCACCGTCCAACCGGTCTCGAGCGCCAAGGTCTTGGCGCCATCAATCCTGGAATCCAGGTCGGAGGCCACCGGATGCCCTAGCAGCAGCTCTAGCTCGCGATGATGGGGAGTGAGCACGCCGGCCTTGCCCTTCAGCAGCCCAAGGTGTCCGCTCATCGCCTTCAGGGCGTCGGCGTCCAGGACCATGGGTTTGGTGCACGAGGGAACGAACGAGCGCACAGCCTCCAAGGTCGCCGGATCATCCCCCAGCCCCGGTCCCAGCAGAACCGCATCCACTCCATCGGCCAGTTTTTTTAACTGAGGTCCGTGCCGCGGATCGAGGCGGGCCCCATGCAAGCGTTCAACGATCAGATTGGGAGAATAGGAAGCCACTACATCGCCTACACTATCCGGACATGCTACGAACACCAGATCGGTGCCTATGCGATATGCTGACATCCCGGCCAAGGCTGGCGCTCCCGTATAAGGTCCGCCTCCGATGACCAACAGCCTTCCGTTCTGTCCTTTGTGAGAGTCCAGAGAAGGTATCGGGTAATGCACCAGGTCCCCCGGTCCCACGAACCTCTCGGCATCTGCCGGGATCCCTACTTCGGCGACCACGATCTCTCCGCAATGTCCCTCCGACATGCCGGTCTTACGGTCGTGGAACGTCACGGTGAGGGTCGGTCGGACCGCCAAGGCGCTACCCATTCCGGAGGGAACGTCTGCGGAGACGACCGGCCTTCCCGAGGCGTTGATGGCCTTCACCAGATCGGCATAAGGTCCCTTCGGCGTTCCTTTGGAGCCCACTCCCAACAAGGCGTCCACGATCAGGTCGTAACCGGAGAGGTCCTCTCCGGCGAACACCTTGTGGAGCTCCTCCACCTTCTCGAAGTTGATACGTGACTCGGGCGTGCTTATCTCTGATGGCGGCAAGGCCAGGAACACTCTGACCCGGTTGCTCTTGGTGAGCGCGCGGGCGGCTACCAGACCATCCCCGCCATTGTTCCCCTTCCCGCAGATGATGGCGATGCGCAATCCGCTTCCGAAGCGAGAGGTGATCTCCTGGGCCAAGGCCCAACCCGCGTTCTCCATCAGAACCTCCGTGGGAACCCCTAGGAACTCCGAATTGATGTCCAGGACCCGGACCTCCTCCCGCTCTATCATAAGGAAGTAAATGCTCGAGGGAGTGAATAATCCTTTCCTGGCAATCAATAACCAATTAATACCAGGATTCCATTTTAACGCTGGTAGATATTCAAATGTCTGAGATCAAACGCCTAGTGCTCGACGTGCTCAAACCCCATCATCCGTCAATAATCGATCTGGCCAACAGGCTCAGCGTAGTGGAAGGCGTCTCCGGCGTCAACTGCACCCTGGACGAGGTGGACCAGGAGACCGAAAGCATCAAGATAACCATAGAGGGCGTGGCCATCAACTACGAGGACGTTGAAGAGGTCATCATCGACTCCGGTGCGGTAATCCACTCCGTGGACAGCGTTTCCGCAGGCAAGAAGCTGGTGGAAGAGGTCGAGACGCCTCAGGACCGCTGAGACCTTATCAGCAGTTCTCCCACTTTTTTTACCAGCGCGGACTTGGAAATGGTCTTTTCGACCAAAATCCGTCCATCACTGGAGAACCAGTTGGCGGGATATTTCTTTTCCCGCTCGACCTTGTGCTGCAGACCCAGCTGCCGGAGGGCAGCCGATAAAAGGTCTACGGTGGGGTCGTTAATGGCCAAGCCTTTCTTGACCTTGCGGCCCTGGGACCGGGGCCTCGACCGGTCGAAATATTCCGGCCAGAGCACCCATGCGGTGTCTTCGTCCAGGGCCATGAAAAACCCGTCGGTCTTATTCCTTCACCAGGATGGCGTTGATGGAGCCGTCCTGTCCTGGCCGGGAAGTTACCTTGGCCGGGCCCAGTTCGGTCTGGATGACCGCACCCTTGGTGACTATGTTACGCTGAACGTAGTTGGGGTTGGATAGGCTTGTGTTGACCTTGATGATCTTGACCTTCTGGGTCTTGTTGTTGGTCGGGTCGACCACATTGGCGAACTGAGCCTTCAAAAGGCGCACCTTGACGTTCGCCCCGCGCACCCTGGACACCTGGCGCTTCTCGCTGCCTACGAAGGTAAAGACAGGCTCCTTACCGATCTCGAACCTGCGCTTACTCCTAGACAGTGTCAAACGCCCGCCGGAGGGCTTCCTCTTAGACCTACCTTGCCATAATGCCATAGCAATCCTGAGCCACCTAATTGGACATGTATATAAAAACCTTGGCTTGTGGTCTAGAGGTCCAGTAAGGTCAGCCTGACCTCATCCTCCAGTTCCATCATCCCGGCGTAGTGGTCCTTGGCCGCCCCGGGGTTCATGTACCAGATCCCGTCCTTGCGTTCCACGCCCCGGTCCTCGTGTATGTGTCCCGACAGTACCACCGATGGCTTACATCGGTCTATCGCCCCGGCGATCGCGGTGGAGCCTACATGCAGGCCGGAGAACGTGGTGTCGAACGTTCCGTACGCCGGGTTGTGAAGCACCAGGACCATTCCCTCCTCCATTATCGGCTCCAGGAGCCGGGAGATCTCCTCCTCGGGCATCTCGAACGGAGTGCGGAATATGCTGGGGTTCGAACCGCCAAGGCCGCCCCAGGTTCGACCATCGATCGTCATCTTGACGCCGTGCAGGGATGTTCCGGCCCTCTTGATGAAAGCCTCGGTGCCCAACGGGTCACAGTTTCCTGGAACGGCATAGCACTTGGTTTCCAGCTCGGTGATGAGGTCCTCGGCGAACTGGGGCGGGCCGAAGTGGGTGAGGTCCCCGAGCAGCACCACTGCGTCCAGGGAATGCTCCTTCATGAGCTCTCTGGCCGCCGCCGGGACCCATTCCCGGCGGTGTACGTCGGTTAGCACCAGGTATCTACCGCCCATGGGTCGCCATATCTGAACCAGGGTTAAACATTTTCCTAGGCGAACCCAAAGCCCAGGTCCTGATACACCAGAATATAGGCAGTCGCGTAACCAATGATCGCAAATCCGTTGAGGAAGGGGAGCCCGGCCTGAGGGCGGCCTTTGGAGATAAAGAACATCAGGGACAGGAATCCCAAGAGCACCGCAGCCAGGGTCAGCACGCCCACGGTCATAGCCGGGAATGGCCAGTTCGTGGAGCTTACCGGTGAGAGATTGGCCGCGGCGGAGACGATCAGCACCGAAGGGATGATGGCATCCCCCAACCCCATCATCATCAGCTCTCTATCAGCGTCCTTGCTACGGTCGTGCAGGTCCAGTTTCTTGCTTTGCCCGCCGTCCTTGCCGGGAACGATGAGCACTATCGGCAGTCCGAGGTTGCCCACTCCCTCGGCCAAGGTGAGCATGTGCTTGGTGACGTATACCGACAAAGCGTCATAGACGGCCAGCGTCACCAAGAGAATGAGCGATGGCAGAATGCCTAGCGAGAGGCCGAGGACCAGTGCCGCGCCTACGCCCAGCACCAGGCCGGCCCCGTTCACCACATACCAGCGGGGGAACTTCAATAAAAGGAGCATCAGGGACCCGGCCAGGATCGCCCCGAAAGCCAGGGAAGGTATCTCGGCGGACCCGGCCAGCATCGCGAACAACGACCCAATGGAGAAAAGCCCCAATCCCATAGAAATGAAAAGGATGGCCCTCAAAAGGCCTAACTTGGACCGCTTGATCAAAAGAAGAAGCACCCCGGTCATGGCCAGGACGAGAACGATGTACATTATCGGATTGGTCGGATCGTTCTGGTCCGAGAAGGCCCGGTATCCCGACGGAACTCCCGGTATCAGCAGAAGCGCCAAGGCGGGAACGGCCAGGAACATGCCCGTCATCACGAGGTATTGCCTGGCGCTGCGCATGCCAAGCCATGCGGTTCCGCTAATAAAACGATTAGGTTAGGGCGATCCCGGGCCGGGCGCTCAAGCGGACTCTATGGACACGTTTCCGTAGGCGACCTTTCCAGTGATCTTGGCCACTTTGACCTTTACCCTGGATCCCTTGACGGTTCCGGGGACATAGATGATGTAGTCGAACATCCGGGCGACCCCGTCACCCTTCTTTCCGACGTCCTCGATCATCATCTCGTAGATTCCGCCCTCGCGCAATCCTTCCTCGTTGGGCTTCTGGACCTTGCGGACGTTGACCGGCCGGTGCGCACCGCACGCCTCGCACTCCAGGATGAGTATGCGGTCCTCCTTGTTGATGTGGGTGTCCGGTCTGCCGCATTCCGAGCACAGTACGAAGGTATCGACATAGTTCTGGATCTTGTCGGCTATCTGGGTCGGGGTCAGGCGGGTTTTAAATACGACCCGGCGTCCCTCCATGGTGCCTGGAGTACCGAGCTCGCGCAGCATGTACTGCAGGATCTGCTCTGGCTCCCGGCGCAAGGTGTCCACCACGTCCCCGAAGTTGCGGAACACGGTGGTCTTCCCTTCCTGGAACACATCGGGCTCGGGGACCACGAAACGCTCGTGCTTCTCTATGGTCTCCGGTAACTGCGTCTTGGCCCGGTCCAGAAGGGAAAGGTAATCGTCATTAGCCATGTCTATCGGCCCATCAAGTCCACCATGCCATATAAAGCTTATTGGGTCCCGCCGTATTTGCGGGCCACCGCCGCCCTGACCAATCCATAGTGCAGGGGCGACGGTTTCCTGGGCCGGGACTTGAACTCTGGGTGGAACTGTGAGGCTATGTAGTAATCGTAACCGGTCATCTCCCCGATCTCCATCTTGACGCCGTCAGCGGAACGTCCGGTGAACTTCCAGCCCCCCTTCTCCAGCTCCTCGATGTGCTTGGGGTTCACTTCGAACCGATGGCGGTGCCTTTCCATGATCAGAGCCTTGCCATAGAGCTCGAAGGCCTTCGAACCTTCCTCGACCATCACCGGTTGGGCGCCTAGCCTCATCGTCGCTCCCATCTTCTTGACGTTCTTCTGCTCCGGTAAAAGGTCCACCACCGGGAACGGGGTGTCCGGATCGAACTCTGTGCTGTTGGCCCCTTCCATCCCTAGAACGTTCCTAGCGAACTCGATGGTGGCTATCTGGAATCCCAGACAAACGCCTAGGAAAGGTATCCGGTTCTCCCGGGCGAACTTGGCGGTGGCGATCTTTCCCTCGATGCCCCGAGTACCGAATCCTCCCGGGATCAGTATGCCGTCCGCTCCCAACAGCTCCTCGGTTATGCCGTACTGCTGGACCACCTCAGAATCGACGAAAACGACCTGGACCTTGGTCCCCGCTTCCGCCCCGGCGTGATGGAAAGATTCCAGATGGGATATGTAGGAATCTGCCAGGTTGGTATACTTGCCGACACAAGCTATTCTTACGGTTCTCTCTTGATCGTTTATGCGGTTGGCGAAGGCCTTCCACTCCTCAAGCTCCTGGGTCTTCGCCGTCAGGCCGAACCTCTGCATGACGTAGTCGGTTAGGTTCTGCTCCTCCAGCGCCATTGGCACGTCGTATATGGAACGGGCGTCGGCAGCGGTGACCACGGCCTCGATGGGAACGTCGCAGAACAGGGATATCTTGTGCCTTATGGACTCTTCCAAAGGCTCCTTGCACCTTGCAACGATTATGTCCGGCTGTATGCCGATGGCCCTCAGTTCCTTGACCGAGTGCTGGGTGGGTTTGGTCTTCTGCTCACCCACGGTACCCATTACCGGCACCAGGGTGGTATGTACGAACAGACAGTTCCGTCCCTTGCCCAGGTCCTGGTTCATCTGGCGAACCGCCTCCAGGAATGGCATGGACTCGATGTCTCCCACGGTACCGCCGAGCTCGACTATGCACACTTCGGCTCCGGTCGCCTCGGCGACGTTCACGATGTGCGCCTTGATCTCATTGGTTATGTGCGGAATGATCTGCACGGTCTTTCCGAGGTACTCTCCGGTACGCTCCTTCTCTATCACCGATTTGTAGACCTTGCCGGTGGTGATGTTATGGGCGCTGGTGAGACTTATGTCCAGGAACCTCTCATAGTTGCCTAGATCCAGGTCCACCTCTCCGCCGTCATCTAGGACATAAACCTCGCCGTGCTCGAAGGGGTTCATGGTCCCCGCATCGACGTTCAAGTAGGGATCGATCTTAATGGCAGTGACCTTGATCCCGCGGGATTTCAGAAGACGACCTATGGAGGAAGCGGTTATTCCCTTGCCCAAACCAGAAATGACTCCGCCCGTGACAAAAATGTATTTCATACCTTCACGGGAACCTTCGATAACCTAAGATAATATTTATGACTTACGACCGGAGCTGCTGGATGATAACAGCGTTGAACAAAATAAAATAAAAAATTATGCCTAGAATGGGGACGCTCGATGTTGTTTTTAGTGCCTGGTAACCCTGCCGGAATTGGTGGAGGAAACACACGTAATGCCATAAGCTTCACAGTGTTTCCCCTTGCGTAGGAGGTGATCCATCTGCAGGTTCCCCTACAGATACCTTGTTACGACTTAACCCTCCTTGCTGAATCTCAGTTCGAAGACCCCAAAATGAGATATCCTTACTGAAACCCAACTCGGGTGGTTTGACGGGCGGTGTGTGCAAGGAGCAGGGGCATATTCACCGCGGATTGTTGATCCGCGATTACTACGGAATCCAGCTTCATGAGGGTGAGTTACAACCCTCAATCCGAACTACGATTGGGTTTCGAGATTGCCTTCACCTTTCGATGTCGGAGCCCATTGTCCCAACCTTTGTAGCGCGCGTGTAGCCCAGGAGATTCGGGGCATACGGACCTACCGTTGACCTCTCCTTCCTCTGTCTTAGCGACAGCGGTCCCGTTAATGTGCGTGCTCTCCGGAGAGAACACTAGCAATTAGCGGTGAGGGTCTCGTTCGTTATCTCACTTAAGAGAACGCCTTACGGTACGAACTGACGACGGCCATGCACCACCTCTCGGAAAATCAGGCAAGGTCATCAGCCTGGCCTTCATGTAACCGTCGCTCCTGGTGAGTTGTCCGGTGTTGAATCCAATTGAACCGCACGCTCCTCCCGTTGCGGTGCTCCCCCGCCAATTCCTTTAAGTTTCATCCTTGCGGACGTACTCCCCAAGCAGCAGGCTTAACAACTTCTCTCCGGCACTGGGCGCCCTCAAAGGACCCCCAACACCAAGCCCGCAGCGTTTACACCCTGGACTACCGGGGTATCTAATCCCGTTTGCGCCCCAGGGCTTCGTCCCTCACCGTCGGATTCGTTCTAGTGAGACGCCTTCGCCACCGGTGGTCCTTCTAGGATTACAGGATTTTACCCCTACCCCAGAAGTACCTCTCACCTCTCCCGATCCCAAGTCTTGCAGTCTCCCCGGACTTCGAACAGTTAAGCTGGTCGATTTACCCAAGGATTTACAAAACCGGCTACGGACGTTTTAGGCTCAATAATATCGACCACCACTCGGGCCGCGGGTATTACCGCGGCGGCTGGCACCCGTCTTACCCGGCCCTTACTTCTCTGGTTTTTTAGACCAAAGAACAGCCAACACAATGTGCTGGCACTTGGAATTCCCTCATCGGGGTTTCCCCCATTGTGAAGTTTTCGCGACTGCTGCGCCCCGTAGGGCCTGGACTCATGTCTCAGAGTCCATCTCAGGGCTCCCTCTCTCAAGGCCCTTACGCGTCATAGGCTAGGGGGTCCGTTACACCCACTACAACCTGATACGCCGCAGACCAATCCTTGGGCACCGGAGTTTTGGATCTAAAAGCATTCCAGCTTTCTAGATCTATGGGGTATTATTCTCAGTTTCCCGAGGTTATCCCCCACCCAAGGGCATGTTATCCGCGTGTTACTGAGCGGTCCGCCGAGTCCTTGCGACTCTCGACTCGCATGTCTTAATCGAATTCCAATAGCGGTGGCCGCCGGCAGGATCAACCGGAATTGATCCTTCGACAACCATTTATTAATTGATCGCCTAGGATGTGTTTTAAAGAAAATTGGCAGAGTTACCAAGTTTCACCAGCAGTACCATTTCGTTAGAAACGTTACTGCCATCGAGCGTCAGAAACAAGAGAGCACGTCGACGCATTCTCGACGGAGATCTTGTTTCTCCATTCCCATTCTTTTTGCCTACCGGGATGCAAGCATCCAGTTCGGCGTTTTTCACGCTGTTGTAGCAGCGTAGAATCCCCTTAACTTCGGTCTATTATATAACCGTTTCGGGGTTCTATTTTTTTGAGGCGACTAATGCGCCTCAGACGAAGCGGTTTCAACGCTTCCGTCCCTCCCATTATGGCAGTGCTATTTCACCTTTTCCCTTGATAGGGCCTCGAAAGGGCTTACTGAGAGCATCTTAGGGACGATCAACCTCAAGGGCACAACTTGACTTTCTTATTTTCTTAAGAACTCGTTCATGGAGGAACTTCGCACCAGGCGAATCAGGCCAGCTGGAATAAATAGTCAGCTTTGGCAAAAGCTATTAATAACGACTCCTGCTTTTGCAGCCGAAAAGCGGAGGTGGCCCAGCCCGGCAAGGCGATGGATTGCTAATCCATTGTCCGCAAGGACCCGGGGGTTCGAATCCCCCCCTTCGCGCCA
>DAONGL010000002.1:0-3803 GCA_035404085.1 Methanomassiliicoccales archaeon
GAGAGCGCCTTCCGCAGCGGGGAGAGGAGCGACCTTTGGCCTCACCTGACGCCGGAGGACGCCCTGGACATCAAGAAGCAGTCGGGCGCCAAGCGCCTGGTGCTCACTCATTTCGACGCTTACAAGTATCCGACCATGCGCGATCGGGAGGAGATCGAGGAGCGCTACCCGGGCCAGTTGATGGTATCCAAGGACGACATGATCGTGAAGCTCTAGGGAAAGGCATAAAGTCAGCGGCACGATAGCCTTGATATGCTCCTGAAGGCGGAGGGCGTAGGCAAGGCGTTCGGACCTAAGGAGGTCCTCAAGGATGTGGACATCCAGATCGAGCTGGGCGACCGCATCGGCCTGGTCGGCCGCAACGGGGCTGGAAAATCCACCCTGATCAAACTTCTGATGGGCCGGCTCAAGCCGGACGTGGGCACGCTGAACCTCCGTACCAGCAAGATATCCTACCTCTCACAGTTCGTGGATGTCGATCATTCCTCGTCCGTCGATTCGGCGATGGGCATCATGAGCGAGGAGGAAGCCCCGCTGCGACGGAGGGCGGCGGAGATAGAGGAGGTGATGACCTCCGGCGGCGATTCCGATACCGACTGGAACGCCCTGTCCGTTGAATACTCGCACATCCAGGAGGAACTGGTGCGGATCGCCCCCCAGCAGACCAAGGACAAGGCCCGGGACATCCTGGAAGGTTTCGGCCTGGAGCACAAGTCCCAGGGTTCCATGGGCGAGCTGAGCGGCGGCGAACGTACCAAGGTCATGCTCTCCCGTGTACTGGCACAGGCCCAGCAGTCCGATCTCATATTCATGGACGAGCCGACGAGCCATCTGGACATCGAGACGGTGGAGTGGTTGGAGGACCAGTTGTTGAAGCTCAAGGGGGCGGTGATCATCATCTCCCACGACCGGTACTTTTTGGACAACGTCGCCACCCGCATAATCGAGCTGGAGAACGGCAAGCTCACGCACTATTCCGGCAACTATTCCATATTCATGGAGAAGAAGGCCCTGGACCGCGAGCGGTTATGGCAGGCGCACGATAAGGCCACGAAGGAGAAGGAACGCCAGGAGAAGGTGGCCGAGGAACTTCACGTCAAATACAAGTATAAGTCCATTCACAAGACCAGGGAGAAGATGGCTCAGCGGGTGGAGGTTCCTGAGCCACCGCCCGACGAGAAGGAACTGCAGGTGCGCATCTACTCTCTCGGCAAGTCAGGCAAGAACGTGCTGACCGCCAAGGACCTGGTCGTCGCTCGCGGTAACCGAAAGGTCCTGGACAAATTGGACCTGGAGATCGAGAAGGGCGACAAGTTGGGCATATTCGGGCCGAACGGCAGCGGGAAGACCACCCTTCTTAAGACGTTGCAGTCCAAGCTCCCCTATCTCGGTGAACTTTACGTATCTCCCGGGGTGAAGGTCGGCTATTACGCGCAGGAACACGAGCAGCTCGATAAGGACATCACCGCCGAGCAGCAGATGAAGAAGGCGCTCGGCACCCAGGCCGTGGAGGCCAGGGCCATACTCGCCCGGTTGTTGCTCACCGGCAAGGACGTGGAACGGCCGATAAGCACCCTGTCCGGAGGGGAGAGGGCCCGTCTGGCGTTATCGATCCTGCTGGCCCAGCACAAGAACCTGCTGATCCTGGACGAACCCTCGAACTATCTGGACATCCCGAGCAAGGAGGCGGTGGAGGACGCCCTGCGCGAGTACACCGGATCCCTGATCATCGTCACTCACGACCGTTACCTTTTAGACGCCGTGTGCACCAAGGTCGGCGAGCTCAAGGACGGAAAGCTGTCCGTGTTCAACGGAACGTATTCGGAGATGAAGGGCCGGCAGAAGTTCGCCCAGGGCATCGAGGAAGCGGACGTCTACAAGGCGGTCGGCACCTTCAAGGACTGGGTTAACAAGGTCACCTACAAGGAAGGGGACAAGGTGACCATCGCCAAGTCGGAGATCGAGAACTTCCGCTGGGCCTTGGACAATGGCAAGCTCAAGAAGGTCGGCGGCACGGAACTTAAGAAGGTCCGGAAGAGCGCCCCGGCCGCAGAGGATGATTGAAATACCGCCTGGGAAATGAGATGGCATGCATCAGCACCCCTCCCAGTTCCCGGCCTCCGAGAGTCACCGTTTGGTAAACGAAGAACGCCGGAAGCGGCAACCGGTGGAAACAATTCTGCAACGCATCGGACCGAGGGATGGGGAGGTCATCGCCGATCTTGGCGCCGGTATCGGATATCTGTCGATACCTCTGGCGGACGCGGGCGCGAAGGTGATCGCCCTGGATTTTCAGCAGGAGATGCTCGACGGGATCAGGCAAAGGGACAACGGACAGGAAAGGATACGCCTGGTGAGGGCCACCCTACCGGAAATACCGTTACCTGACGCTTCCTTGGACCGGGTGGTCCTGATGAACGTCTTTCACGAGGTGGAGGACAAAGGACGCCTGGCGAAGGAGATTACGCGCGTGCTGCGGCCGAAAGGCAGGATAACTCTGGTGGACTGGCAGGCTCGAGAGACCGAGAGAGGTCCTCCTATGCATGAGAGGGTTCCGATGGGAACGGCGCCGTCATATTTCCCTGGCTTCGTTCTTGAGAGGTCTTTCGATGATCCCGAACACTATCATCTGGAGCTGCGTCGGGAATGAACTCCAGGCAAAGCTGGGACCTTCTCTACCAGAGGGACGGCCGTCCTTGGAAGGGCAGCTGTGACGAGGTGATCCCGATGAACGGCCTGGTGCTGGAACTGGGCATCGGGAACGGGAAGAACCTGACCGCGTTTGCTGCGGACACCAGCTTCATCGGTCTGGACTTCTCCCGCCCGGCCCTGCTGGCCTGCGCAAGCAGGCATGAAATTCCGTTGCTGCAAGCGGACATCGCCGCCTTGCCTTTTCCAGACCAGACCTTTCCGAACGTGGCGGCATCGCATGTCCTGGGACATCTTGATTCGGCATCTTTAAAAAAGGCGGCCCTGGAGATCGGACGGGTGCTGAAGGATGGCGGTACGCTATATGTCTCCGTGTTCGGGGAGGAGGACATGCGTTTCGGCAGAGGCGAGGAGGTGGAGGAGCGCACCTTTCAGAGAGGGAACGGGGTCATGACCCACTACTTCCTGGGGAACGAGATACCGGAACTGTTCCCTACGTTCAAGATGGTCAGGTCCTGGGAGAGACGAATGGAGAAACGCATCCTTGGAAAGGTCGAAATAAGGCAGGAGCGCCGGTTCCTCCTCCTCAAGTGAATTCGTTCGTTTTATCTACTATCTCGGGCGTCGAGGTGCGAATGAGCTTCTTCGGCATCCCTGCTCTCATCGGCTACCAGGAACTTAGGCCTAACCTCGATCTTTGTAAGGACCTGGGCCTGGACTTCGTGGAGCTCAACATGAACCTGCCCTATTCCTTCCCGGAGAACATCAGCACCCGGGACGTCCGGGCGGCTATGAAGGACGGGATGCGCTTCAGCGTCCATCTGCACGACGAGCTGGACCTGGGTTCGTTGCAGCCCTCGGTGCGACAAGGCCATCTCGACAGATGTGAGGAGGCGCTACGTTGGGGCTCCCGGCATGGGGTGTTCCTGATCAACCTGCACCTCAATCCCGGGGTGTACTTCACGTTGCCAGATCGCAAGGTCTGGGTGTACGAGCGCTATCTGGAGGAGCACATCGAATCGCTGAACGATTCCTTCGGACGCCTTTCCTCTTTGGCCGAGTCCCTGGGGATCAAGATCTGCGTCGAGAACACCGGGCATTTCATCCTGCCGTTCATGCGCAAGGCCGCCGAGTCGGTGATCGACCTGCCGTCC
>DAONGL010000002.1:3903-38454 GCA_035404085.1 Methanomassiliicoccales archaeon
GACCGGGGTTGCATTCCCGCCAAAAGGTCATTTGAATGACCTAGGCGGTCATAGCAGTCGTATCAAGTCCTGGCGCTTGAATGGGAGCCAGATGTTCATGGGTCATTTTTCTGTTGCAATGGTTTATAAAGACCGCTTCTCATTTCGGTACAGGTGAAAAAAAATGGTAGCCATACCAAATGAGGTCATGCAGGTCATCAACGACCCTGCGTCGGTGAGGGTCCTAGCCACGAAATCTGACAAGGGAGACGTTCACATAATCCAGGCGGGAAGCATCAAGGCCCCGGCCCCGGACATCGTGGTCATCGGAGCGATCCTGATGAAGCGCACCGGGAAGAACCTGGAAGGGATGAAGGCCAAGGGAGAGCTGGTGTCCATACTCGCCGGGAGCAAGATGCAGTCCTACGAGATACGGGCCAAGGTAAAGGAGCTGGCGACGTCCGGCCCGATATTCGAAGGCATGAACGCCGAGCTCTCCAAGATGGGGATGAAGGCGTCCGGGGTCTGGGTCTTTGAGGTCAAGGAAGTCTGGAACCAGAGCGCCAACTACTCGGCCGGCACCAAGATGGTCTAGGACCATCCCTTATTTTTTCAAACGCACGCGCACCGATTCGGCGTGCGCCTGCAAACCTTCCGTTTCGGCAAGTCTTATAGTCGCCGGCGCCAGGTCCTTCAGGGTCTTCAGGTCCAGCATCTGTACCGACGAGCGTTTCATGAAGTGCAGCACGTCGAGACCGGAGTGCACCGCGGCGTTCCCGGCGGTCGGCAGCACATGGTCCGTACCGGTAGTGTAATCGCCGCAGGCGACGGGCGAGTCATCGCCCATGAATATCGCCCCGGCCGTTTCTATCGATGGCAAGATGGAGAGGGGATCGGAGGTCTGGATGGACAGGTGCTCCGGTGCCAGCTCATTGCAGACCGCCACACCTTCGAACATATCCTTCACCATGATGTAGCCGCTGTTCTTGAGCGATGACCGGATGAGGTCCTGGCGTTCGCTCTTTTCCATTTGTCGTTCGAGCAGCTCTCCGACCTTCCTGGCCAACGCCGGATCGTCGGTGACCAGGGCGCAGGCCGAATCCGGCCCGTGCTCGGCCTGGGCCAGGATGTCGGCGGCCACGTTCTCCGCTCTTGCCGTCCCATCGGCAAGGACCGCTATCTCGCTGGGCCCGGCCGGAAAGTCCATCTCCACTTCCTGACGCAGCAGCACCTTGGCCGCCGTCACGTAGATGTTGCCAGGTCCGACGATCTTCTGGACCTTGGGCACGCTTAACGTACCGATGCCCATGGCCGCTATGGCCTGGGCGCCGCCGCATTTGAATATGGTGTCCACACCCGCCAGGTCCAGGGCCACCAACGTTAGAGGGTGGACCGGCGGGGGCGTGCATGCTATGACGTTACGGACCCCGGCCACCTTGGCCGGGACGGCGCACATTAGCGCCGTGCTGGGGTAGGAGGCCTTTCCTCCCGGGATGTACATGCCCATGGAGCCCAGGGGAGAGTACTTCCAGCCCAGGTAGCTCTCGCCGTCCTTGAACAGCGTCACATCCTCGGGGCGCTGCCTTTGGTGATAGGCCTCTATGCGCATCTTGGCGAACTTCAAGGCTTCCAATAGTTCCTGGTCCACCTTCGAATAGGCCTCGTCGATCTCCGCCCTGCTCACCCGCAGGTCGGTAAGATCCACCTTGTCGAAGCGGGCGGTAAGTCTGAGCACCGCGGCATCGCCTTCCTTGCGCACCTGCTCGATGATGTCGCTGACGGTCGGTATGACCTTGCTCAGGTCGGAACGTCCCCGAGCCTTCCAGGACTCGACGGACAGGACTTGCCACATGAGGTGGTGATTGATGCGGTATTAGATAAAAGCTCAGCCGTAGCCATCCATTTCGTAGCTTACGCGCTTCCCGGAAGGGCAGGACGCCGAATGCCGGATAAGGTCCTTGACCGTGTTGCGGAGCACCGTAGCGTTGATGTAGCCGATGGCCCCGCCGATCTTGTCGCCCTTGCAGAAGTACACGAAGGTCGGCGTTCCAGTGATCTGATACCGGGTAGCGAGCTGCTTGTTGTGGTCGGTGTTTATCCGCATGAACAGGACGTCCGGGCCCAGCTCCGCCTGGGCCTTCAGAACCTCCGGTTCGACCTCCTTGCACACGGAACATCCTGGAGACCAGAACTCCACCACTATGAAGCGCTTCTCCTTGCGCAGCAGGTCCAGGAACAGTTCGTCGCTGACGTCCTTAATTTCGCCGGCCATGCTATCTCATAGGGGCGTCTTGACCCAATAACCCTTTTCCTTGCGGCGGTCGACCCCGTCCTTTGAATAACGGGTCTCCAGCTTGAAATCTATGTCGTACTCGTTGGCCAAAGCCCACTGGTGACTGAACTCCGCCGCCCCGCGCACGGTGAGCTCGATGGCCAGGAACAGCATCTCGATCTGCTCCTCGCCAGGCATTCCATCCTCGCCGCAGCTCCAATCGTAACGAAGCGCTCTCTCCACCGCGGGGAACAGGTTCCCGTCCGCACGGCGGAACTGGTCCTTGAACACCGAGAAATCGATGGCCGAAGGCTCCCGCCCCAGGTTCTTCTTGACCTTCAGGAACAGCAGTTCCGACTTTCCGATCTCGTCCAGGACCCTCTCCATCCTGTCCTGCCTGCTCTGGGGGGAGAAGAAACCGTTTATCACTATTTCCGCGGAATGCTCGGTGATGCCTCTCTCGCACTCCTTCATCAGCTCCATGAGCGGCGCCATCTCGTCAAGCATGATCAGGACCATGGCGTACCTGGTCCTCCTTCTGCCGAGGTAGTCCGGAAGCTCCGAGAGGGCGCGGTAGGCGTTGATGTAGCCAAGAAGGTGCACCGAGATGTCCAGCACCCGGAGGTGAGCCTCGTGGATCTCCAGCCGCAGATCGACCTGGTTCGAAACGGCCATCATCTTCACCGATCCGGTCCTGGCCGGATGCTCATTGCTGTTACAGATGGTGCACTTGTTCATGTTATCACTTTGTCATCTATTATCGATAGGATATGTTCAACCAAACCGACGCTGATAGTCCTGCAACAATGCCGCCCGGTAGTCCTTCTCCATTGACGGCGGTACGTAGTCCAGGCGCTTCACCTCACCAAGTAGGGCGGTTCCAAGTTCCGGTTCCTGGAGGTTGCGGGAACGAATGTCCTTCATTATGTCGTCCAGGGCGTTGATCCCCACGTCCCTTCCCCTGACCTGCAACTTGGGCGTTTCATCCAACTGGATCGCTTCTAGGCTGCTATCGCACTTCTTGCAGTCGGCCATGGATTCACTAGCCATCTCGTTTGTGCACGAATGATAAAAAACTTTGCAAAATCGTATCACAACGGTAGAAGGGAGAAGCCCAGGCTCAGGCTGTTAAGGACATAGTCCACCGAACCGCGCATGATGAACTCCACGGCTATGGCCGCCAGCAGCATGCCTATGATCTTGGAGAACACGTCGATGGCATTGTTCCCCACCTTCTGGGAGATGAGCAGGGAATTGCGCATGATGCCCCAGGTTATGGCCAAACTTATCACTCCTGCGATGAGCACGGTGAAGTGGCCGTAAAGGTGAACGAGAAGAATGGCGGTGGTAATCACACCCGGTCCGCTAAGCAGCGGGGTGGCGATGATCACCCAGGCCACGCTGGTCTCCTCCTTCTTGCTGAGCTGGAGAGAGAAAATTATCTCCATGGCCATCAGGAGCAGCACGATCCCGCCGGCGATGCGGAAGGCGTCCACGGAGATGCTGAACAGTCCCAGAAGCTCGGCGCCGATGAGGGCGAATATGACGAAGAGCAGTCCGGCCACCAGCACCGCCTTGTTGGCGCTGACCATCTGCTCCTTCGGGGTCTGGTCCCTGGTTAAGGTAATGAACATGGGGACGGTAGCGAACGGGTCGAAGATGAAGAACAGCAACGTCGTGCAGTAGATGAGCTCTTCGAACCCCGCCATGAATCTCCGTAAACAGAGGATTAATATCCATTTTTCGTACCACCTCGATAATTATATGTCCACCGGGTTTCCTTAGAAGAACGATGAGCAAGGACCCTATCCTTGAACGGAGGAGCGTCCGGCGCTATACGGCGCAGGATGTGGAGGAGAAGGACGTCAGAAAGCTTCTGGAGGCTGGGATGTCCGCGCCTTCCGCCGGGAACGAGCGTCCTTGGCACTTTGTGGTGATCAGAGACCGTCGGACGCTTGAAGGGGTAATGGAGTTCCATCCCTACGCCAAGATGATCAAGGAGTGCGCCGGCGCAATATTGGTTTGCGGCGATCCCTCGCTGGAGAAATACCCCGGATTCTGGGTGCAGGATTGCTCGGCGGCCACCGAGAACATATTGATAATGGCCGTGCAACTGGGTCTGGGCGCTGTCTGGTTAGGCATCTATCCTATCGAAGAACGGGTCAATGGGCTGCGCAAGTTGGTGGGCGTTCCGGACGAGGTCGTGCCGTTCTCGCTCATCCCCTTCGGCCATCCCGCCGAGGTACGAAAGCTCATCGACCGTTATGATCAGCAGAGGGTGCGCTTGGAAAAGTGGTGAACCTTAAGCATTTTATCTGTGCGCCTCGGTACGCCATAGTGATAGCATGAAGAAACTTTGGAGATGCCACGTCTGCAACGATGTTCACCTGGGGAACAAGCCTCCGGAGGTATGTCCCACCTGTGGAGCGAGGAACGCCTTCGTGCTGTCGGACCTTGGCGAGGCCTTGGAGATCATCGGAAAGGACCACACCCCCCTGGACGACCAGTCCAAGGTACTGGCCGCCTGGAAGCAGTTCTCCGATCAGAGCGCCACCGTGAAGCTCACGGACAAGGCGGACGAGGTGGAGCTGCTGTCGAAAGGGGTCATGGAGAACTTGAAGGGCAAAGGGCAACGCTATTGCCCCTGCCGCATCACCACCGGCGATCGCGTCAAGGACCTGAACCTGATCTGCCCCTGCAATTTCATTCGTCAGCCGACCTACAAGGAGACCGGCGAGTGCTGGTGCGGACTTTTCATCAAGAGGGATGTTCAATGAGCGAGAAGAGACTTATCTGGTTCCATGGAAGGGAATGCCCCCACTGCCGCAAGCTGGCGCCGGTGGTCGAACAGTTCGAGGCCGAAACGGGGATCAAGCTGGAAAAATTAGAGGTCTGGCACAACGAGGAGAACGCTAAGCTGATGCGCACGCTCGCCGACATCATAGCGCCGGCCTGCGGCGGGGACCTGGGCGTTCCGGCCTTCTACAACGAGGTCACCGGCAAGGCCATCTGCGGCCGCATCGACATGGCCAAACTGGTGGCCTGGGCCAAGGGGTGATATCTTGGAGAGACGGGTCAGGGTCGCCGGAGGGAAGACCCTGGTCCTGGACGTCGATTGCCAGGGCGAGGAGGTGGTTCGCATTCGGATAAGCGGCGATTTCTTCTTCTATCCCGAAGAAGGCCTGGCGAAGTTGGAATCCTTCCTGGTCGAAGAAAAGGTCTGGAAGGCCAACGATCCCGGGGCTATCATCGCTGATTACCTATCTGAGAACGACCTCCGAGCGGTGGGCTTCGGCCCGTCGGACCTGGCATTCCTCCTGAGGGGATCGAAATGCTGAGAAAGAGATGGAGGGTGCTCCGTTACGAGGAGGCCAGCGCCGCCTTCAACATGGCTCTGGACGAGGCGATAGCCGAGGCCGTTTCATTCCGGGTGGCCGGGCCGACCATGCGATTCTACGGCTGGAAGCCGGCGGCGGTGAGCGTCGGACGCTTCCAGAAGATCGAAGAGGTCGTGGACCTGGAAGGCTGCAAGAAACTCGGTGTGGACGTGGTCCGACGCAGCACCGGCGGGGGAGCGGTCTTCCATGATCGGGAGATCACCTACAGCATCATCTGCCCGGAGGACATGATGCCCGCGGACATCAACGAGGCGTACCGGGAGATAGGCGGCATGATCGTCAACGCCCTCAAGTTCTTAGGCATCGAGGGAACGTTCGAACCGATCAACGATGTCCTGGTGAACGGCAGGAAGATCAGCGGCAGCGCCCAATCCCGTCGGAAAGGGATGTTCGTGCAGCACGGCACGCTGATATACGACCTGGACCGGGTCAAGATGTTCTCGGTGCTGAAGGTCCCCAAGGACAAGCTGGACTCCCATTCGCTAGGCGACCCGGCGGAACGGGTCACCAGCATACGCGAGCAGAAGAAGGTTCCCTGGGAATATGCCACGGCGGCCATGGCCAATGCCTTCATCATGAACCGGCAATGGTACTCCGGGGATATCACCCAGGACGAATTGGCCAGAGCTGAGCTGATCGCCAAGACGCGCTACGCCAACGATGAATGGACCTTTGAACGTTAGTCGTTCATCCGTCCATGTTGAGCAGCAGCTCCTCCGGGTTCTCCAATAGACGTACCAGGTCGCGCAGGAACTTGGCGGCCACCGCCCCGTCGTAGGCCCGATGGTCGAACGTCAGCGACAGGGGGAGCACCTTGCGCGCCTTTATCGTGCCGTCCACCACCAGCGGGGCGTCCATTATTCTGCCGATGCCGAGTATCGCCGTCTCCGGGTAGTTTATGATCGGCGTTCCGTACGTTCCGCCGAAGACGCCGTAATTGGTAATGCTGAACGTTCCGCCCTTGAGGTCGGCCAGGTCGATCTTGCGTTCCTGGGCGGTCTTGGCCAGGGAAGCGATCTCCTCGGCCAGCTCCCACAGCGATTTCTGATCGGCGGCCTTGATGACCGGGACCATCAGCCCCTCGTCGATGGCCACCGCCACTCCGATGTTGTAGTACTTCTTGATGATCAGTTCCTCTCGTTCGTCGTCGATCATCGAGTTCAACAGGGGATGCAACTTCAGCGCCCTGACGATGGCGGTGACGATGAACGGCATGTAGGTCAGGTTCACGCCCTTCTGCTCCTTCATCGGAGCCTTCAACCGTTCCCGCATGCCCACCAGGCGCGTCACGTCCGCCTGTTCCATGCTGGTCACGGCCGCCGTCCGCTGCTGGGATTCCAGCATCCTCTTGGCGGTCGTTCGTCTAATTCCACGTATGGGCACCCGGTCCACGTAACCATAGATGTCGAACTTGGGAACGGTGCGGGGTGACCTCTTGGCGCCAAGGTCCGATTCCAGGACCTGGCCGCTTGGTCCGCTGGGCGTGACGGCGGTTATGTCCGCGCCCCTGTCGCGGGCCGCCTTGCGCACCGCCGGCATGGCGCTGACGTCCCTGGACGTCCGTTTCTGAGTGACCGAGGTCACCACCACCTCCTCCCGGGGAAGCTCGCCGACCACTGACACCGATGCAGGGCGCTCCTCCTCCGTCATTGGCGGGGGAACATTGGTTGGGGCGACATCGCCCTCCTCTCCGATGACGGCCAACACCTCTCCCACCTTGACCAGTTCGCCTTCCTGGTGATCAAGTCGAAGAACCTTGCCGGCCACCGGCGAAGGTATCTCCACCACCGCCTTGTCGGTCTCCACCTCGGCGATAGACTGGTCCTTGGTCACGGTATCGCCGACCTTCACCAGCCACTTCTTGACCTCCCCTTCCGCAATTCCCTCCCCCAGATCAGGGAACCTGAACTCAGTAGCCATCATGAACACCTAGAACCTCAGCGTACGCTCTATCCCATCTCTGATCATCTGCTCGTTCACGTAGTAATGGTCCTCGCCCTTCGGCAAAGGCACCGTGATGTCCGGAGCGGTGACCCGTTCCACCGGAGCCTCCAACTTCAATATCGCCCCTTCATAAATTCGCGAAGCAATTTCCGCCCCCACCCCGAAGGAGCGCGGCGCCTCGTGAACTACCACCGCCCTTCCAGTACGTTTCACGGATGTCACGATCGTCTCGGAGTCCATGGGCGATATGGTGCGCAGGTCGATGATCTCCACGGACGCCTGGACGTTGGCGACCGCTCTCTGGATCAGCGGTATCATGGCCCCCCAACCTATCACCGTGACATCGTCCCCTTCCTGCACCGTCCTGGCCTTTCCCAGGGGCACCAGGTACTCGCCGTCCGGCACCTCCTCCTTCAGCATGCGATATGATCGCGTCGGCTCCAGGAATATGACCGGGTCCGGGTCGCGTATCGATGAGGTAAGCAGGCCTTTCGCCTCCAACGGGGTGGAAGGTACTACCACTTTAAGTCCCGGTATCTGCGCGTAGAGCGCCTCGGTGCTCTCCGAGTGATGCTCCAGCGCCTTAACTCCCGCCCCATAGGGCATGCGCAGCACCATCGGCACGGTGAGGCGCCCCCTGGTCCGGTTGCGCATTCGGGCGGCGTGATTGATCATCTGGTTCAATGTCAGGTAGGAGAATCCCATGAACTGTATCTCGGCCACCGGCCTCAGTCCGTTCAAGGCCATTCCGATGGCCACCCCGGCGATGCCCGCCTCAGCTAACGGTGTATCTATGACCCGAGCCTCACCGAACTTGTCGATGAGGCCGTCCGTCAGCCGGAACACGCCCCCGTCCACGCCGACGTCCTCACCAAGAACGACGACCGACGGATCGCGCTCCATCTCCATGGATAGGGCGGAATTGATGGCCTGCACCATGTTCATCATCATTTCCCGCCACCTCCCATTTGCCCTCTGAGGTAAGGAGGCATCTCGGCGTAGGTGTGCACGAAGGCGTCCGAACGGGTAGGAGCAGGTACGGCTTCCGCCTCGGCGGCCGCCCTCTCCACGATGTCGGTCAGTTCCTTCATCAAGGGCTCATCATCCTTGATCATGTTCTGAGCGACCAGGTACGATCTGAACCTCTTCAGGGGGTCCTTGCGCTCCCATTCGGCCACCTCCTCCTTGGAACGGTATTTGCGCCAGTCGTCCGAGGTCGTATGATCGCTCAAACGATAGGTGTACGATTCGATCAGCGTGGGGCCTTCGCCGTTCCTGGCCCGGTCCACGGCCTCCTTGGTCGCGGCGTACATGGCCAGGACGTCGTTGCCGTCCACCAGTATTCCCGGGAATCCGTAGGCCACGGCCTTCTGCGCCAAAGTGGCCGAGGCGCTCTGCTTGTTGCGACGGGTGGATATGGCGAACTGATTGTTCTGGCACACGAACACGTTCGCCGTTCGGAACACCCCGGCGAAGTTCAGTCCCTCGTGGAAATCGCCCTCGGACGTCGCTCCGTCACCGAAGTAGGCCAGGGTGACGTCCTTTTCTCCCCTCAGCTTGCTGGCGTAGGCTATTCCGACCGCGTGCGGCACCTGCGAGCCGACCGGTACCACCGACGGCGTAACGTGAACGCCGTTCGGATAGACGTTACCGAGCTCGTTGCCCATCCAGTAGAGGTACTGCGTCTGCAGCGGAACGCCCTTCCAAAGCAGCGCCCCCATCTCCCGGAAGGCCCAGACCAGCCAATCGTTATCGTTCAAGGCCATGGCCGGGCCCAGCTGACTTGCCTCCTGACCTTTGCTGGGCGGATACGCTCCTAACCGCCCTTGCCTCTGCAGCTTCACCGCCTTGTCATCCGCCAGGCGGGTGAGCAGCATGTTGCGGTACGCTTTCAGAAGGAGGTCCTTGCTCAGTTTCGGCATCAAGGATGAGTCAACGTTACCATCCTCATCCATGATTTGCAGCATCTCTCCCTTCATCGGATCGAAATCGTCGGTCAGCATCTTCTCGCACCAGCTTCTATCATCAAATCGAACGCATCGTAAGAGGAGCGGACCAGAGGTCCCGCCCTCGCTCCCTTGAAACCCATTCCCATAGCAAGGTCATGTAGCTCCTCGAACTCCTGCGGAGGAACATATCTTCGCACCTGTAAGTTGGAACCTTTCGGCGGCAGGTACTGCCCCAAGGTCAGCAGGTCAACGCCGACCGAACGGAGGTCCTTCATCGCCTGCACCAGCTCCTCCCGGGTCTCCCCGAGCCCCAACATGAGGGAGCTCTTGGTGAGCGTTCCCGGTGAGATGTCCTTGGTCATTTTCAGAACTCCGAGGGAACGCTCGTAGGAAGCCCGGCGGTCCCTTATCCACTGCATAGAACGTACGGTCTCTATGTTATGGCCTAGGACGTCCGGGGCCACCTCCAGGATGGTCTCCAACGCCTCACGGTTACCCTGCAGGTCCGGGATGAGCAGTTCGACCGTCGTCCCGGGGTTGTTCCACCGGACCTCTCGTACCACTTCGGCGAAGATGCTGGCGCCTCCGTCCGGCAGATCGTCCCTGGTGACCGAGGTGACCACGACGTGACGAAGCCTTAAGCGCCTCACCGCCTCGGCCAGGTTTCCGACCTCGTCCGGGTCGGTCTCGGACGGTGTTCCGGAGGGCACGGCGCAGAATTGGCAGGAACGGGTACATCGTTCGCCCAGGATGATGAAGGTGGCATGACCCTTTCCCCAGCACTCCCCAAGGTTGGGGCAGCGGGAGGAGTCGCACACCGTGCGCAGGCCGCAGGAGTCCAAGGCGCCCCGTACCCCCATGCCCGAGGCCATCACTACCTTGGTCCTCAGCCAAGGCGGTTTTTCGGAAACGTCCGGCGGAGCCATGCATCGGACATATGGCACCCCGTGGTTCATATGTCTTTCTTAGCGAACCCCAGAACGCTTCGCATCATGGCATCCACGTGGTCCAAGGGCATGCCCCTGTGCAGGGAGCAGGAGCACATGAAAACGTAATGGCTCCAGGGCCGGAAGTCGTTCAGGAAGACCTCTGTCTCCCTCGCGATCCTCTCCACCGGTCCCAGGAGAAGAGTGGAGAAGGCGTCGATCCCACCCATCAGCGTTATCCTTTCCCCGAAGGCCTTTCTCAGCACCAGATGATCGTTCCTCTCCGCGAACTGGAAGCCCTCCACGCCGGTAGCGATGACGTCGTCCATCAGCGGCAGGTTCTCCGGGGAGCTCATGTCCCCATGCGGATGAAATATCGAAGGAAGGCCCAGGGCGGCCGAGGCATCGCTGATCCGGCGAAGGTTGGGCACGGTGAAGCGCTGGAAAGCCTCCGTGCCAAAGATGTCCGGATTGTCGGAGGCCGAGGCCAGAAAGCTGCAGTCCAGGTCGGCCTGCTCATTCACGGCCTGCAGGAACTCCATGGAGATGTCTGTGGCGAAGTCCACGTACTTGGCGGCCAGGTCCTTGTCGAAGAACATGTCCAGGGCCAGGTTCTCCATTCCGCGCAGGAGCGAGGCCTTGGTCACCGGTCCTTCGATGTTGCAGACCAGGGCGGCGTTCCCTTCAAGCCCCTCGCCAACTAGGCGGTAGCTGCGAGCCACGTTGGGAAACGGGGCGTCCCTTTGCATGTCCAGAAGCACGAACTCTGGGTCGTTCGTGTCTTGGAAGGGATGCCTCACCACGCTAGGTATTCCCCTATCGGGGTACTTGACCCGTCCTCCCAGGGCCTCGATCTCCAACCCGACGTAATGGATACAGCCGACGACGGCGTCCTGACCTAATCGCCCATGCAGGGCCAGTACGGACCGAGCGGACTTATCCGCATCGTAGGTCCCAGCACAGACCTCTGGCGTACCATACCCCGTCTCATCGAGGCCCAAGGTGAGGTCCCGCAGGAAGACCGGCGGAACCTCGGGGACCTCTCCTTCAAGGGAACCCATGAACAGCTGACGACCGTTCCTCCTCAACCTTTCATTCCTCCGGAAGGTAGCTCAGGTCCACATGGTCCATTATGATCGGCACCGTGTCGATCTTGCCGAAGTCCATCAGGCCCATGGCGGTCATGGTCAGGCTCTGCACGTCGGTGGCGTTGAAACCCAGCTCGAAGAACTGCAGGCCGCTGCCCTTGGATTGGTTCCCGACGGTCAGGCCGGTGTGCGCGGCGCATATGTCCATGGAATCGTTCCAATCGCCGTTGATGTGGTCGTTGGCCATGTCCAGGGCCTCGAGCAGGCGGGATAGGGCCTCCCCCTTCTCCGTGAGGGCCTTATGGGAAGCCACGAGCACAATGGGGAACGAGCTGCCCAGGCCGGACGAGCTGCCCAGCTCGTGCACCGAGTCGCCGCACAGGTTCTCGGTGTTGATGGCCCAGGGTTCACTGCCTACCATGGCATCGATCTGACCGGAGTACATCGCCTCTGCCAGGTAGGTGGGATTGAGGTAAACGAATTTCACGAGGTCGGTGTCCACCTCATTGGCTTTGCACCACTGCAGGAACGCACCGTGCGAGCTGGAGCTCTGCTGCATCCCCACCTTTTTGCCCTCCAGGTCCTCTGGCTCGGTCAGGTTCGAATCGGAGATGATCCGATGCATCCCCTCGGCTCCGGCTATGCGTCCGATTATCTTGGCGCCGATCCCTTTGGATATGAGCTGTACGGCAGGGGCGTCGCCCATGGCCGCCACGTCAGCCGAGCCGGTAACGATGGCCTCGGCGGCCTGAATGCCGCCGGTGACGATGGCTGGTGTGACGTTCAGACCCACATCGTCGAAGTATCCCTTGTCGTTCGCCACCATCAACGTCTCGTAGTTCATCTTCTCCGAGTAGGCCACGGTCAGATCCATCTCACCATCATCCGAAGACATCATCAGGATCGCCACGCCGACCGCGGCGATGACCACCACGATCACCAGAACGATGGCCAGCATTTTCTTGTTCATCATTCGCACCTCCAACTTCTCCTGATATCATTCTTCCAGACCGTTTATGGTTATGAAAACGCCTTGGGCGGACCCGTTGGCGCAGGAACAGACCTGCAGGCTCTTGACCACGTCCTTCTTCAGCGCGATCATCTCCGGCGACAATGGGTCACGAGGCCAGGGCATTTCGATCTTCCATTCCTTGTTGATCCTACCGGGGGAGGCGGACATCAGCACCACCCTGGTGCCCAGCATCAAGGCCTCCTCGATGCAGTGAGTGACGAACACCACCGTCTTCCCCTGTCCCTCCCATAGGCTGAGCACTTCGTTGTCCAGCTTACGGCGGGTCTGCTCGTCCAGAGAACCAAAAGGTTCGTCCATGAGCAGGAGGTCCGGGTCCATGGCCAGCGTCCTGGCTATGGCCACCCGTTGCTTCATGCCTCCCGAAAGCTCGTTGGGCATGGCGTGAGCGAAGTCCAGGAGGCCGACCATTCCCAGGTATTTCCTGGCGATCCCCTCCATTTCCGACCGGTTGCCCGCCCTTACCGAGAAGGCCACGTTCTGCAGTACGTTCATCCAGGGATAGAGGCTGAACTCCTGGAAGACCACGCCTCGTTCTGGCGAGGGGCCGGTGATGGGTTTACCATTGAACATCAGCTCCCCTTCGCTGGGATGCTCGAACCCGGCCAGCAGGTTCAGGGTGGTGCTCTTCCCGCAGCCGCTGGGGCCGATCAGGCAGAGAAAATCCCCTTTCTCGACCTGGATGCTCACATCGTTCAACGCCACCAGGCCCTTTCCCGTGCGGGGATTGGCGAACACCTTGGACACGTTCTTCAGAGAGGCGAGCATCTCAGACCTCCTTGTCAAGACCCAGACGGTTCCGTACCATGTTCTCCAGGCCCGCGAAGAACATTTTTTCGATGGCAAGACCGATGAAGCAGATCACGATGATGCATATGAAGGCGGACACGAAGTCCAGGCTGTACCGGGAATCGTATATGGTGGCACCGAGGCCGACCATGGCGCCCAGGACCATCTCCGCGGCGATGAGCACCCTCCAGCCATTGGCGAGGCCGATGCGCATCCCGTCGATTATGGACAGGGAGGCGGCGGGGATCAACACGCTGGTGAACAGGGATATTTTATCCTTGCCGGACATCAGCGCCACCCGAGTGTAGACCGGAGGGACCTGGCGTATGCCGCCGGCGGTGTTGATGATGATGGGGGGCATGGCGGTCATCAGGATGATGAAGATGGTCGCCGATTCTCCCAGTCCGAATATGAGCATGGCGATGGGCACCCAGGCTAGGCCAGGTATCATCTGTATCACATAGACGGAGACCATGCCTGTATCATATATACGACTCAAGGTCCCGAATGATATTCCGACCGCTATCCCGATGATGAGCGCGATGGCGTACCCGATCCCCCAACGCAGCATGGAAGATCCGGTGTGATAATAGATGGTCTCTCCGTTCAATTCTGCACCGTTTAGAGCGCTCCAGAGAGCTGAGAAGGTCTCCGGTGGCGTCGGGAACAGAGCACCGCGAGTGTAGATCATGGCCTCAGCTAAAATCCACCATACAGCGATGACCAGGGCTATCCCCACGGCGATGTTGAGGGAGTTGGACAAGAGGAATTTGCGGGTCTCGGGCCGAAACTCGAAGTGAGAACGGCCATCCTTCAAGGCCTTATCCATGGCCTCCTTTCTGCCCATCTGTCCATTCCTACTCTTCGTGCGGCCCATTTGAAATCACTTTTAATTAATTGATTTTAAAATCATTTTATCAATGTTAAACACAAATAAAATATTTATAACTTAATCCTACGATGTTGGCTATAGTGGATATCCGCTTTTCGATGCAGAATTTATAAATACGCTCGACTGATAAGACCACTCGCTAGGCTTGACCGGGACGTTCGGCGTGTCCTTGTACACCGTAATCGTCGATATGCGGGGGTGACAGCGGGGGACGTCGTATCCGGAGCGCTAGAGGCCCAATCATTGGCGCTGAGGCCCTGTCCTACGGGGTCGGAGGCAGCATCGCGGTGCAGCTGGAGGGCGGCATCCCTTGCTCTGATCGTGGGGAACGGGTCAGGCCCTGACGGGAACAGCCTTACCACGGACTACCGACGCTCGAAGGGGAGCGGGGTTGAGTCGGTGATCGGTCAACCTCTATCGGTTCGGGCGGCAACCTTCGTGGCCTAGCACCTTATTTTCCCATTTCCACGGATTCCCATCCCACGGTGGATGTGGGCTTGCAGCCAGTGATGACGTCCTTATCGAAATCGAACATGATTGCGCTCTTTGCGCCCTGATTGACTATCAACTTGGGTTCATCGGTCACCTTGCCGATGACCGCCCCGGTAACTCCCACCGTGGCGTACATTTCCACGACCTTTTGAGAGTTGGCGGGATCGCAGGTGACCACATAGCCGCATCCTTGGTACGATTTCAACCATTGCACCAGTTCCACGCCTTGCGGACGGGGTATGCGGTCTACATCGACGATCGCTCCCTTACCACTGGTCTCCAGGAGCATTCCTAGCGTGCCTAACGTCCCGGGGTTGCTGATGTCCTTTCCGGAACGAACGAGGCCTTGCTTGGCGATCTTGTTCATGATCAGCATCTGCCTTCGCAGCAAGGGCGCTTCCTTGCGGGAAGTGGTGTCCCAGGCGTACGGCAGCGCGTCTGGGTAATATCCGTCCAGGTCCATGCCCACGATGACGTCGTCACCAGCTTGCGCTGTGTGGCTATAAATGGCCTGCCCTTTCTCGGCAGTGCCTATAATGGCGATGTCTATGGCATCGTAATCGCAATCCGGATGGGTATGTCCACCGACGATAGGCACCCCGAACTTCTTCACCGCGGATTCCATGCCTTTCATGACCTGGGAGCACACCCGGTTGTCCTTGACCGATAGTATGTCTAGCATGGCTATCGGTACCCCGCCCATGGCGGCGATGTCGTGAATGTTCACCAGGACCGCGTAATAACCGGCGAAGAAGGGATTGGCCCGCATCAGGGCGGGCATGATCCCGTCGGCCGCCAGCAATAGCAACTTATCATCCTGTTCCACGACCGCGGCATCCTCTCCATAGGACGCCAAGATCTTGGTGGAAGCCTGTTTGGGAAAGAAATTGATGACCGATGATATGCTCTTCTTCCTGGTCACGCCTGGAAAGGTTCTCAGGGATTCGACCAGGTCATTAAGTTCCATGGGGGCGAAAAGGCCCTCAGGGGATTTATACGTTTTTCGCCCTCGTTCATAAATCCAGCTTTACCTGCTTCGTCTCCTTCACCAGGTAGGAGCATTCCGAGTCGTTGATGAGTATCTGCGCCAGCAAACCTTGGAAAAGGCTTTCCAGGTCCTCGTTCTCGGGGACGTACGCTTTACTGCTGGTCGGTATCTTGAAGCCCGTCTTCTGCATGAACTTGCGAACGTCCACGATCTCTTCGTCCTTGGCTTGAACTCCGGGTGAGAACTCGAACACGCCTGCCCTCTCCAGCTCCTCCTTGAAGATGGGGCGTTTGAACAATTTGTAAAGGGTGTATAAGGTCAGCTCGGGATATTTATCGAGGGCCAGTGCCTTTGCCTGCTCGGCGACCCGGAGGTAAATGTCCCTTTCCTTTCCTTTGACCGGGGTGTATATCTTGGCCGGTGGAACGTCCTTCTCCTTGAGAACGTTCATATCGCTCAGGGCCCGCAGATATCCGGTGAGGGTTAAACGGTGCATGTCGAAGCCCTGCTTCTTCAATTCTCGTGATAGATAACTTATGGATCTGCCGTCTTCGGAGATCATCGAGATAATTATCTGCTTGAGGTCCCTATCTGGGTGGAACATATGTTAACAGATATGGTAACAAATATGGTAATAATATAGCTTTGCACGGCTGGTTAATTGCCGTTAATTGTTAACAGATTCAGTTCAGAAATTCATTTAAACCAGTGTACCGAATCACATATTCCCTGAGTTGGATGGGTGCAATGGGACCTTTTAATTAGAGGTCCCCCTTACTAATTCATTGGCGAACAAGAGATCATTGAGAACGTGAGTAAAATGAAAAGCGCAGAATCCCCCCGTAATACAAGCCCCAATAGCGAACGAGAATCGACCGAGATATCTTTGTTCGTCCGCACTTCGGATGAAGAGATCAAGAAGTGGGACAAGAGCAGGATATACGACGCCCTGATGAGGGAGACCGACATCAGCGAGGACGCCGCGGCCATCGTATCCCGTGAGGTAGAGAAGATGATCGGGGAGCTGCAGCTCGACGTTATTACCGCTCCGTTAATACGCGAGCTCACCAACGCCAAGCTGGTCGAGTATGGTCTAGCCAAGATCCGTCGCCAGCACACCCGCCTGGGTGTTCCGCTCTACGACGCCCGCCAGATAATCATGAGCCCGAACAAGGAGAACGCCAACGTTCCCCACGGGCCCGAGGCCACCAACCTTACTCTGGCCGAGCAGATCAAGAAGGAGTTCGCCCTGCTCGAGGTGTTCAGTCAAGACCTTGCCGACGCTCACATGCGCGGTGATATACACCTTCACGACCTGGGAATGATCGACCGGCCCTATTGCAGTGGTCAGTCCATAGAATACGTGAAGAAGTTCGGTCTGAACCTCCCCAACGCCATCTCCATCGCCAAGCCCGCCAAGCACCCTGAGGTGCTCATAGAGCAGGTCGTAAAGTTCTCCGCCGCGCTTCAGGGGAACTTCGCCGGCGCTATCGGCTGGGACGCCTTCAACCTCTTCCTTGCGCCATACCTGACCGATGTGGACGATGCCCGCATGAAGCAGCTGGCCCAGATATTGATCTTCGAGTTCGCTCAGCAGGCGGTCGCTCGCGGCGGCCAGTCCATATTCAGTGACCTGAACCTCTACTGGGAGGTGCCCGATCACTTCGTGAACGTGCCTGCCATCGGTCCCAGCGGACAGTTGACCGGAAAGGTCTACGGGGATTACGCCAAGGAGAGCCAAAGGTTCGTTAACGCCCTGTTCGACGTCTACCTCGAGGGAGACGCCATGGGTCGCCCGTTCTTCTTCCCCAAGCCGAACGTGCACATGACCGAGAAGTTCTTCAAGACAGAAGGTCACGAGGAGTTCCTGAACAAGATCTGCCAGACCGCCGCTGAAAAGGGTAACACCTATTTCGTGTTCGACCGCGGCGGAACCGCCAAGATATCCGAGTGCTGCCGCCTGACCTTCAAGCTGGACGAGAACGACCTCAACGACGCCAAGACGCCGTGGAAGATGAGGTACTCGGCAATGCAGAACGTCACCATCAACCTGCCACGCATAGCTTACGAGGCGCACCAGGACGATGAGAAGCTGTTCCGCCTGCTGGAAGAGAAGATCGAACTAGTGGCTCAGGCGCACCTGCAGAAAAAGGAGTTCATCGGCAAGCTGCTGGGCATGGGCAAGTACGGTCCCCTCTCTCTGCTTTCCATGAACCTGGACGGAGAACCGTACTACCGCTTCGAGAAGGCGTCGTTCCTGATCGGAATGGTCGGCCTGAACGAGCTGGTACAGTACCACACCGGCCAGCAGATGCACGAGAGCAAGGAGGCCACCAAGTTCGGCCTCAAGGTCATCTCGGTAATGAAGAAGCACGCCGAGGCCATCGGACTGAAGTACGGCATCAAGATGCCCCTGGAACAGACCCCGGCCGAGAGCACCGCCTACCGCTTCGCCAAGCTGGACATGAAGTACTATCCGCTGCAGGCCCCCACGGTCATGCGCGGCAACAAGAGCACCGGTGAGATATACTACACCAACTCCACCTACCTGAACGTAGGCGCCCAGATCAGCGCCATCGAGAGGGTCAAGGCTGAAGGGCTGTTCCACCCCCTGGTGGAGGCCGGAGCGCTGTCGCACGTATGGCTCGGAGAGCACAAACCCCCGGCAGAGAACCTGGCGGCGTTCGTGACCAAGACCTTCCTGCACACCCAGAACTCGCAGATCGCCTTCAGCCCGGAGTTCACCTCCTGTCTGAGCTGCGGGAAGACCGCCCGTGGCCTGAGCGACACCTGCTCCTACTGCCACTCCCCGAACGTAGAGGGAATAACCCGCGTGACCGGGTTCTTCTCCAAGACCTCCGGGTGGAACAAGGGCAAGCTGGGTGAGCTGAAGGAGAGGACCAAGAACATCATCTCCTGAGCGAAAAAGAGGGCTTTGCCCTCACCTTTACATCCCTTTTCCTTTTTTGCTCCTGATTTACAAACGTATATGTATGCTATAGAGCGGATTAACATTGACGGTGCCTTTGATGGTGCACGTACAGGTAACCGAGCACAGACTGATCAACATCCATCGGAGCAGTCTGTGTGATAACTGTACGAGGAACAACTGCACCTCCTTTTCTGATAATCGGGTGACCGAATGCCCTTCGTTCAAACCGCTGTTCTCAGTGTTCTTGAAATGCCGTGATTGCGGTAGGATATACGATCCCTATAGCAGCCTGTGCTCACTGGACTATGAACTGTGCCCGGAGTGCAATCATCCCGGCGATATCCTTCCCATGATCACCTTCGTCTGCCGGGAATGATCATCCCAGCAGACGGGGCCCGATGAGCTGCCACATTATCAGGAACAGCACGAACAACGCCAGGGCGTAGGTGATCTTGCCCACGTACTTTTTTCGATCCTCGTCGCTGGCGTTCTTTCGGACCTTCTTGACCAGGGCGTCCAGTCCATCACGGAAGAGGTATCCACCATCCAAAGGCACCGCCGGGAGTACGTTGGTCATACCGACCATGAGATTTATCCAGAATATCCAGTAAGCGCTGTTGACCAGTACCCAGAACACACTGTCCGGAAGCACCGACCAGGCGCCTTGCGGTTCGTAAAGGTCGGTTATCGTGCTGGTCAGAGGCGCCAGGCCGTAGAACGGAAGGGCGATGTACCTCAAGGAAGAGGTCACGTAAGAGCTAACGTCGTTGGCGTCGGCGTAAGGAGTTGCCAACCGGTCCAAGATGATCCCGGGGTCGTTCACTCCCGCTCCCATGTAGGCGGAGTTGATGCCCATGAACCCGTAATCCTCGAAATTATCGTCCACGGTACCAGGGCTTACCTCCTGATAGTACGCCAGCCTGCTCATCAAGGTGACGTTCGTCACCGACGGCTCCGGAACGTAATATCCCACGCTGCGATCGTAAACGAGCACCGTGGCGTTCACCGTCTGTCCACCGACCGTGGAGCGAAGAACGCCCTTCAGATCGCTGTCGTTCCTGATCACCGTATCGTTCAACGAGTAGATGATCATGCCTGGTTTCATACCGGCCTCACTGGCCGGGTAACCCGATGAGATGGAGGTCAGTACAACGCCCGCGACTACCTCGGTGTTCCGCAGCTCCCCTTCGTAATAATAGGAGACCGTTACGTTCTGCCCTGGATCAGGTCCCGAGAAAGCGTAGAAGTCGTCATATGTGCCGATTGCCGTTCCTTCAATCTCCATTATCTGGGCCCCAAATCGCAGTCCGGCCATATCTGCCGGTCCGTTATTGGCCACGCTGACGACGATCGGGTTCTCCTGGACCGGTTCCACCGAGCCCATCATAGCCGAGGAGAAGATGAGGGCGCAGACCAGTCCCACGATAATGTTGGTGGCCGGTCCGACGGCGTAAACGTTCATGCGGCGCCGCTTGTCCGCTTTGCCAAGTGCCTCCTCGTCCGGCTCCACGAAGGCGCCCATAGGGACGATGAGAAGCAGCAGGCCCATGGAGCGGATGTCCATGTTGCCTACCCTGGTTAGAATGCCGTGGGCGACCTCGTGGATGACTATTGCCACCAGTAGTCCCAATATGCCATACCAGACCGGGATTATTGGGTTTATCCCGGGTATCCCGAGCATCATTTCCAGTCCGGGGGCGTTCTCCGCCGGTATCTGGTCGACGATGGTGGCTTCCCAGAGGAGCAAGGCCATCATCAGGAACATGACCACGGCGCATACCCATTTGGCTATGGCGGCGTAGGCCAACCAGAACTTCTTCGGAGTGGCCAGGCGGTCGATGGCCTTCTTTCCCCGCTGGGTGCTCCACATCAGGAATGGCCCGTAGGCCTTCATGCCATACTTCTTGATCCACCCTTTGCGGTCGGCCAATCGCACAAGGAAGACGAACGCGACTATGGCCAGGAGGACCAGAAGTATGTCTTCGTACATCAGAATTCAGGAAAGGGAGCGGTATATAAAATACCTAGCGTTCTCGCGCCTTCCACATGTCGTCGTCCATGTTGTTGTAGACGGCGGACGGGTCGTCCGGCCCGCAGACATCGTCCTCGCACTGGTGCGCTATTCGCAATATTTGGTCCTTCTTCAGGATCCAATAATGGATGCGCCACAGCTTGCCCTTCTTGAGGTGCACCTCTTCCTGGGTGGTGGTCAGGAAGCCCTCTTCCTCCAGCCAGTAGAACACGTCGCGGTCCTCCGAGGTCAGCTTGTTGTCGATGACCTCGTCGGTGTAACCGAAAAAGGAGAGGATCCACTCGGCCAGCTTTTCCTGGTCCTCGTGAGACATTCCTTTCTTGCCAATGGTGTTGGCCAGGGCCTTCACCAGGTCATCTAAGGTCACCACCGTCAAGTTTCCGTTCTCCCCCGGGAGGTATAAGATTCGAGGTATAAATTAACTCAGTTAATTTTATTGAAAATCAATTGTCATTGGTCAGTTCCGAGCCCCAGACGCCGCCGTCGCCCCATAGCTTGAGGTAGCCGAAGAAACCCAAGGGCACGATAAGCAGCACCGCCAGGAACGCCAGGCCCAATCCCAGATCGCCGTCCAGCTGGCGCACGACCTCCAAGGGGACCATGCAAGCCAGGAACAATATCCCAACGACATAGCAATACTTCAGGAACACCTTCTGGAACCACTCCGTCCAGGTACCTTCGATCATTATCTCTCGATCGCTGCGGTGCTCCTTTGATCCCTCATCGTCATCTGAGCGCGTAACGACCAATTTCCTTTTACTCGCCATGCTCTCGCTCAACGGAAATGACAGGCCACCAGATGGCCATTGCCCTTGTCTTCCAGCTGGGGCTCGATCTCCTCGCAGATGGCCTCGCGATACTTACATCGAGTATGGAAACGGCAACCTTTTGGTGGGTTAGCTGGAGATGGTATATCACCGCTAAGGGGCACCCTCTTACGCTTCAGCTTAGGGTCGGGAACAGGTATGGAATTGAGCAAGGCCTCGGTATATGGGTGCAATGGCCTGTCAAATATTGCCTTCTTGTCCCCTATTTCCGCGATCTTGCCCAGATACATGATGCAGACGGTGTCGCACATATATTTGATGGTCGAGAGATCGTGAGAGATGAACATGTATGTTAGGTCCAGCTCTCTCTGAAGGTCGTTCAGTAAGTTGAGTATCTGGGATTGAACTGAGACGTCAAGGGCAGATGTAGGTTCATCGAGCACTATGAAGTTGGGGTTAAGTGCCAAGGCCTTGGCCACACCAATTCTTTGCCTCTGCCCTCCGCTGAACTCGTGAGGGTATCGATATATGTGCTCAGGAGCTAGCCCCACCCTCTCCATCAATTCCTTCACCCGATTGGTGACGTTTATACCACTCGACAGCCCATGTAATTTCATGGGCTCGGCGATTATGTCCTTGATGAGCATGCGCGGGTTGAGCGAGGAATATGGGTCTTGGAACACTATCTGCATATTCTTTCTGAGTCGCCGCAGATCCTCCGGGCTGCGCCTGTTTAGGGCGTATTCTTCCCGCATCTGCTCTAGCTCAGGTAGGAGGCCTTTCTTCTTTTTCTTGGCCAAAGGGTCTTTTTCGAGCAAAGCCTGTTCTTCGGCCTCAAGCTCCAGCATCCTTTCGCGGAGGTTACCAGGCATTTCATAGTAGATGTTGCCGGCCGTAGGGCGCGTTAGCATCAGCGTGCATCGACCCGCGGTGGTCTTGCCACAACCGCTTTCCCCTACCACACCTAGGGTCGATCCCCTGCGAATACTGAGGTTGATGTCATCCACTGCTTTTACGTTGCCCAGGCTCCTCCCTAAGACCCCTCCCCTTATAGGGAAGTATTTTTGCATATGACGGATCTCAAAAAGGACGTCGTCACTCATTGTTGTTCACCTTCCCGTAAAGATGGCAGGCCACACGGTGATTCTCCTGAATGTCCTCCAACAGGGGCTTCTCCACACTGCAAATAGGCATGGCGAATGGGCAGCGAGGATGGAAGCGGCATCCCGAAGGCGGATGCAATAGGTTAGGGACGCTCCCGGTAATGACCTCAAGACGATCAACGTTGCTGGTAACGCTGGGGATGGAGTTGATCAGACCTTGGGTGTATGGGTGCAGTGGTTCGGCGAAGATATCGTCGGTAGCCCCTATCTCCACGATATTCCCAGCGTACATGACCCCGATCCTTTCACAGACCTCGGCCACCACACCAAGATTATGGGTGATCATCAAAATCGTGGTCCCCATCTCTTCCTGAAGCTCCCTCATCAGTTTCAATATCTGGGCTTGTATCGTAACATCCAATGCGGTGGTCGGTTCATCAGCTATCAATAGTCGGGGCTTACAGGCCAAGGCCATGGCTATCATGACTCTTTGCTGCATCCCTCCCGAAAGTTCATGAGGATAATTTTTAATGATGTTGCCAGGGTCTGGGATGCGGACGAGCCGCAGCATCCTTACCGCCTTCCCCAGCGCTTCGTTTTCTAATCTCTTTTTATAGGAATTTAAGAAAGGGATCCGGTTCATGAACATCAGTTTGACGCTTTCCGGGTCCTTGCTCATGTCCATCAGCGCTTTTTCTTCACGCTTCATGTTCCACAGGGCGAAACCGTTTCTATTCACCTTGTGCAGATCGCTGCCGCAGTAAGGGCAGCGACGATGACTGGAGGTGAGGGGTGAACTACAGACCGCACATTTGGGTTCTTCCAGTTCCGGCAATGCGGACTCTACTGGTGCGCTGTTTTTTGTTTTTGTTCGCGCTTCCTCGAGACGCAGTAACGCACCCTTGATCAGATCTGGCATTTCGTGCAGATACAATATCTCAGTGAGCTGGAATCCGATGGTGAACACGGGGTTCAAGGCCGACATGGGCTCCTGAAAGATCATCGATATCTGCTTACCCCGGATTTTTCTCATCTGGTACTTGGACTTTTTAAGAACATCGTATTTGTCCAGATCGGGGGCGATCTCATCAAGTTTCTTTTTTACTACTGACGGATCCGCCCCGAGGTGCTCTTCTTTCTCTATATCAACGAGCCTTTGGTGAAGATCAACGGGAAGGTCTATCAAGATCCTTCCATTTTCAATCTTTCCAGGTGGTGAAGGCACGAGTCTCATGATGCTGTTGGCCGTAACTGACTTGCCACAACCACTTTCTCCAACCAATCCGAGAGTCTCGCCCTGGTTTATCTCCAGGTCCACCCCGTCTATCGCTTTCACGACGCCCGATTTGGTATAGAAATTTACGAAGAGGCCACTGATCTTAATGAAGTTCTTATCATGCATTTTATCACCTCTTCGTCCTGGGATCGAGTATGTCCCGTAGACCGTCACCTACCAGGCTGAACCCCATCGTGAACAATAATATGAACATACCTGGGAATACTACGGTCCACCAATATCCTGCAACGAACCATTGCTGCCCATCGGAGACCATTCTTCCCCATTCAGCATATCCGGTGTCAACTCCGAAACCAATATAGCTTAGAGCGGCCGCGGTCAGGGCGACCGATCCGATGTCCATGGTGACCGACACTATCATGGGCGTGAGCGAATTGGGAACCACATGACGGAACAGTATCCGACTGTTCTTCGCCCCTATGGCCTTGGCTGCCTCGACATAGGTGTTCTCCTTGATGGTCAAAACCTGGCCTCTGATCAATCTGGCATATGATGGCCACCACACTATTATCAAAGCGAATATTATGCTATTGAGGTCCTTACTAAGAATACTGGACACTGCCATGGCTAATATTAGGGCGGGAAGCGATAGGAAGACATCAGTTATTCGCATGATGAGCTGGTCTGTTTTACCGCCATAGAAGCCGGCAATAGAACCCAGTATGAGCCCTATTAAAGTAGCCATTATTACGACGATCAGAGACGTGTAAATGGTGGTCCTGGCTCCCCAGACAACTCCATAGAACACATCCAATCCCATGTCACCCGAACCAAATAAATAGCCATCCACACCGGGGGCCCTGGGTGGCAGTATGTAATCCTTGGGTATTCTGTAAGGGTCTACGACCAGAGGGTCGGGTGGTGCAATATAGGGAGCGAACAGAGCTATTGCGACGATCGCCAGTATCAGGATCAATCCGAGTAAAACCGTCGGATTATGACCGATGGATTTCAAAGATTCTTCCCACCCTCTGACGCGGGGTTTCATCTCGGCAACAAACTCGTCAAGGACAGAGTGTTCGCTTCTACCAAGATTATCTGTGTTCATGGCTCGCCCTTGTTTTTTATCATCGTTCATATCAGCCATGATATCACTCCAGTTTTACCCGCGGGTCGAGGTATGCGTACATTATATCTACTGCTAAATTGACCAATGAATACACCAAGGCTATGAAGAGCACAAAACCCAGAATTGAGGTGGTGTCAAAATGGGTAATCGAACTCGCTGACCATCTACCCAAACCGGGTAGGGCGAATATCGATTCTGTCAAAACAGCACCGCCGAGGGAACCGCCGAATGACAAACCTACTACGGTGGTGGTCGGTATCAAGGCATTCCTACGGGCATGCTTATTTATGACCGTCTTCTCTGGAAGTCCCTTGGCCCTTGCTGTTTTTATATAATCGAGGTTCAAAACCTCCAGCATACTATTCCTTTGAATCCTGATCAATACCGCAATAGTACCGAATGAAAGCGTTACCGCGGGCATGACCATATGCAAAATATGATCCCCGAACAGTCGGAAGTTTCCTACCAGTAAGGAATCAATTATCAGAAAACCTGTTATGTCAGGTATTGGTGTGAAGGACCACCTGACTATATCGTAAAGTCCAGCGGCCGGTAATATATCCAGCTTGTAGTAGAATACATACTGAAGTATGAGCGCTAGCCAGAACACTGGAATGGACACCCCTACTAGGGATATAACTCGGACCACGTGATCGAACGTCTTATCCTTGCGAAGGGCGGTTTTAGTGCCCAAAGTGATCCCTATAGGAATGCCTATGGCCATGCTCAGTAAGGTTAATTCCATGGTTACAGGAAGTCGTACCAAGATGGCTTCATTGACCGGAACACCAGCAATTTTGGAGAACCCCCAGTCCCCCTCAAGGATACCAGTTAGCCAGTACCAATACTGGTTGACGACTGGCTCATCGAAATGATATTTTTCGTAGACTTGCTGGATCTGCGCAGGGGTCATCTTGTCGGTGATATAAGCTGCCGCAGGTTCGCCGGTCATTCTTGATAAGGCGAATATGATGATTGAAACACCGATCAGAACCGGAATAAGAAGTAGTATTCTCTTGACTATGTACTTGGATAAACGCATCTTACATCTTCTCCATTTATTGATTCTGATCTTTAAAAAAATTTAAGGGAAAAGGTTTGGGAAGATATTCAACTGCTCACTTGTCCATGGGGTAGTAGTACAATCCCGAGTACATGGGGTTGAACGTATACCCATCCAGAGACACGCGCTCGCAGTGGAAGTTGGTGGCCTGAACGGTCCATATGTGTAGGCATTCTCCGTACAGGTACATGCTCAGCTCGTAGTAGAGCGTAGTCCTGGTCTCAGGGTTCAGTTCTCCAGCGGCCTGCTCGATCATTGCGTCAAGGGTATCGTTACCGAAGCCGCACATCGAGGCATAGGTACCTGCCGAGTGGAAGAACGGTTGCATGTAGTTGTTCGGGTCAGCGTAGTCCGGGGCCCATCCCAGGAACAGTACTGGCATTGAGCCAGCCTTCCTCAGAGCGAGATATGTCGCCCATTCGACCCCCGTGATCGTCACATGGATCTTATCGGGGTTCGCAGCCTGAAGACCGTCCCTGAACATCTCACAGGCAGTTTGCCTTACGGTGTTGCCAGTGTTGTAGAAGATGTCTATGTTGAAACCCTCAGCCAAGTAGTTGGACGTGTTTCCGGGGGTAGAGGCGTTCTCCAGATAGGACTTCACCAGAGCGAGGTCGTAGGTGTAGGTCGGCACAGATGCATTGTAGCCGAACATGCCCTTGGGTATCGCTCCGTTGGGCTGAATTCCAGCACCGTAGAACTGGGTCGCGATCAGCTTGCTCGCGTTCATCGCGTGAGCGAAGGCCAGGCGGACGTTCTTGTCGGCGAAGAAATTGGCCGGAACATTAGTGTTCGGAGCTGCGGTCGAGTTGAAGTTAATCTTCTGGTTCAGACCGATGAAGTCGATGTTGAACGTCGGCTTCCCTTCCGTTACCTCGATATTGGAATCGGAGATGACCGAACTCCTAAGGGTACGGGGGATGGAGGCGACATCAGCTTCACCGCTCTTTAACAAGAGCAGCCTGGTGTTGGCGTCTGGTATCTGCCTGATGATGACCTTGGATAACTTGGCCGGTTCCCTCCAGTAGCCATCGTGCCGGGCTAGTATGAAGTGGGTATCCGGGTAGTACGATTCCAAGGAGAACGCACCAGTTCCGCACATGTGGCTGAACATGTAGTTGTAACCATCCTGGGTCATTCCTCCGTTAGCCTCGACGTAGTCCTTAGAGACTATGGAACCGACACCAAAGGTGATAACATAGTTCCAGCCGGGGAAGGCCACGGTCAGGTTGAACTGAACGGTGTAAGCATCCTTCATCCAGATGTGATCATAGATGACGTCCATAGGGACACCGCTGGTTGCGTTAAGGTTCCCGTCGGAGAGGTACTTTCCACGGCTATAATCGTAATAGTCGGGGATCAGAAGCTCACCAACCATCCAGGCCGGTCCGTTCGGGTCATTCAATCTTAGAGCCCGGGCGAAGCTGTAGAACACATCCTCGGAGGTCATGTCAGTTCCGTCGTGGAACTTCACACCTTCGCGCAGGTGGTAGGTGTATGTTAGACCATTGTCGGTGACCAAGCCGTTAGCAACGGTTGGAACTTCGGTGCATAGCATCGGAACCAATGTTGCGGCACTATCACCGTCATAGAACATCAGCGTCTCATACACGTTCTGAATTACCTCTCCTCCCACCGTCTCATAATCGACGGCGGGATCCAAGCTCTCAGGATTTCCGCTTATGGTAGCTACCACGACGATTTTCTCCGTCGCTTGACCACCATTATCGTCATCCCCTAGGGCCATCATGATTCCAGCGCCTAGCCCGGCACCTAAAAGGAGCCCGACTATGAAAAACACTATAATCTTGGAACCACCGGCCTTTCTAGGTTCGGCATCAGTATTTCCTTCCATTCTCAATCCTCCTTCCTCCCATCCCATAAATGGTTGGGAGATTGACTTCTTTAAACATTTTGTTGCTATATATACCTTTGTCGATTATCCTCTTTCGAAATAGCTATCCAGCAGTATAAAAAATAGGCCCAATTATCACTTCAAAATGCCCTTTAATCGTCCAACAATAATCCAACATTATTGTCATAATGTCAAGATATTCTACAATTATACGTACAAATGTTTCAAAATGGGTTTTAAAAAAAAATTGCTAAATGATCGACCATAAAAAATTAGAGCCTCACGCCATAGTCGATGCTGCGCGACAATATCTCGCGAGCCCAACGCAACTTTCTCAATTTCATGTCCGGGTCACTACCTTCTTTGATGAAAGGGTGTTCCAGGTCCCAACCGAGGGTCCTGATGTTCTTGACACCGAAATGTGACGCGATCAGGACCGCCCGATCTCCGTCTGTAAAGCCTCCGAAGTTGTAGACGTTGCCGAAAGGTTGACATTGCACCGTCGGTACGAAAGGCATCGTCAATCGCGGCACGATCTCATTTATTCTGTCCAAGTTATCGCCGTGCGCGTGTATGAACGCCAACGAACCTTTATCGATGGCCTCTACCTCGTAATCCACATCGCCATCGAGGTCGGTGACCAATATGTCGGGGATTATGCCGTTTTTCATCAATCTAGCCGTCGCTGAGCCGGCCGAGATTACAGTATCTTCTTCCGACAATGTGCCAATATCCCTCTCCAACGATGCAGAGGCCCCGATAATCGACACTCGCTGACCTAGCCTATCGACGATAGTACGATATCCTAAAATTTTTTTTGATACCACCAATTCTGAAAGCTTTTCTGCAGATCTCATATCCGCAAGGATATCAAAATCAAGATCATCCATGATCCGCAGATACAAGGGTCTCCATTCGGCCCATTCCATCTTAGGCCTCAGGATAGTTCTGCGGTTCGGGGTCGGCATCCTGAGACTGCTTCGCCATACGCGTAAAATTTCTCATGTTCATGTTGATAAGGCCGCTGAACCCTGCCAGAAGGAAGCCGACCACCACCATGAACACTATGTACTGCTCCGTGGGATGTGGGTAATCGAATACCAGCGACACCAGGTCGAACGACGCCTGCAGTATGAACGCGATGGCGAATATACTGATGCTCACCACCAGGCTGGTCACGTATAACTTGTTGAAATTCAGGTAGTGATTCACCATCTTTCCCATCTGGTAGGAGATGAGGGAGAAAGCCCACATCCAAAGCAGTATGCTCAGGACAGCGAACGATTGAACGAAATAACCGGCTTCGCTCAAGGTAGCGGCCGAATCTATGGCAAAGATGATCCCGGCCAGGAACAAAAGAATAGAAACAATGACGAAAGGGATCATCTGGCTCCCGTTTCGGATCGCCGTTCCGGTGTTCTTTATGGATTGGTCCACCCGTTCCGCGACTCGGAACGCGAAGGATATCATGTAAAGTCCGAGGACCAAGGCGATCATTCCCCAGCCCATGCTGGCGACCGTTTCCACGCTCGCTTCCTGAGCCAGCAACTTGATCAGCTGCGGCAGGATATTGAAGAGACCGAGAACGGACAATACCATGCCCAGCGGGGTGAATATCCGCTTTCTCATCTTGTCATCGGACATCATCTTGGTGATGATGTAGTACGTTCCCTCCACAGTGGGGGCCTGCTTTACCCATACCCGGCGTACGGAATCGACCTTGACCCGGGAGAAGACCATGGGATAGATGAACTCGTCCTCCGCCCCATCGCTGACCAGGATCACTCGGTCCGGTTTCACCAGCTCCAGGACGTTCTCCAATTGGGTGGTCAGGACCAGATCGGACTGGTAGCCGACCTTGGGATCGCCACAGATGGTGGATATCTCCACATCCTCACCTTTCTTGAGCATCTCGTCGTACATGCTCAGGGCGGCCATGACGGTGTTCACGTCGCTGTCCTCCGGGTCCTTCAGACCCAGGGCCATCACCGCCATGGCGTTCTCCTCGCGACCAATGAATGGACTGTTCAACCCGGCCTTCTTGCCAAAATCGTCGTCGCGATCGACGCTCAGGATGAGGACCTTCATCTGGTTATCAATCCAGCATCCATCTATATAAAAATAATGCAATGACTATTGAATCGAATGCCTCAGAGTAAGTTTTTTTATGCACTACGGGGAAAAAAGGTATAATGTGGAAACCTGGTATAGGTTATTGCGATGGATAGGAAGTCCAGTTTCAAGGAATGCCCGAAGTGCGGCCTTCGCAACAAGCCCGGCGCCGCTCAGTGCGACTTTTGCGGGCAGAACCTCACCGTTTCCGACGACTGGCAGCAGCACATAAAGGACCTTGAATCGCTTAACAAGATGGAGCTGCGCAAGCCTCTGGACGACCGCACCTCCAAGCGTATCGAATCGACCATCGTCCGTAAGGACCCTCCGGCCTCAAAGAACGGAGGGATAAAAGAGGCTGGGAACATCGGAAAGGCCCTCAAGGACCTGGACGAGCCTTCGATCAGAGAGGAAAGGCCACGCCCAGCACCAGCTCAGGAAAAGTTTACGATCAGAGAGGCTGGGAACATCGGAAAGGCCCTCAAGGACCTGGACGAGCCATCGGTCAGAGAGGAAAGGCCCCGCCCGGCACCAGCTCAGGACCATAAGAAAATAAAAGAGACCGTCTCAGCTCCATTGGCGAATGACGAACCGAAGGTGGAAGCACAGGTGAGCGCAGGGAGCACCATTGCGGACCTCTTGAGAGAACCGTCCAAGGAATCCCCGATGGCCACACCTCCGGCCGAACCGCAGGTCGATCGAGAAGTACCATCGCTTGGACCATCTGCCGATGAGGTGATCGAAGAGACGAATAAGGAGCCAGTTGAGCTTCCGCCGCTATCGGAGGTCGTTCCCGAACCGGAAAAGGCCGATGCCCCATCTTCAGTTCCAATGACGGAACCTCAGACCATAGTGAAACCGGAAGGGACAAGGGATCCCGAACCGAGATCAACGGTCGATGAAGAGGCAGCGAAGGAAGTTCCAGTAGCGAACGTTCAGACCGTCCAGAAAGATATCGGCCCTAACGAAGCGCATAACGATGAAAAACCGAACGTCCCACTCGCTTCGGACGATAAGCATGAGACCATCAAATTAAAACTGGTGGAGGTCGAAAGACCGAAGGAAAAGCTGGTTCCGATAACCGTTCGCAATCGTTTCCGATCTTCAGGAATGGCTGCCATAGTGGTCCTCGGTCTAGGGATCGCCGCTTATCTGGTAGTATTGACAATGACGGCACTCGGGATCCTGGGTACTGTAGAAGGCCTGGGCGGCGGTGCCGTGAGCTCTTTGATGATCATCTACGGGGCGTCCGTGACCTATCCAGCGCTTCGAAAGGAGAAAGGAACGGACGTCTACATGTGCCCGAAATGCCATGAAAAGGTGGAAAAGCGTTCGCACGGTTGTCCTGCATGCGGTGCCGAGTTCGAAAACGAGGACTAGGTGAGGGCATGCGGATCATCTGGCACATGCATTCCTGTTTCGAGATCAATGACCGATCGACCGTGGTCATGGACCCCCACGACGGCCGCTCGATAGGCGTTAAGCCACCCTCGCTCCGGGCCGACATCGTTACCATTAGCCACGATCATTTCGATCACAACGCCGTACGGGTCATCAAGGGCGAGTACGTGCTGGTCAAGGACATCGCTCCTCGCACCGTGAAGGGGGTGGCGATCCGAGGCATAACCGGCTTCCACGACGACGTCAACGGGGAGAAGAGAGGCAAGATGAACATCTTCCACCTCACCATGGACGGTGTTCGCTTCTGTCACCTGGGAGACCTCGGACATATGCTGACGGATGCGCATATCAAAGAACTGGGAGAGGTGGACGTGCTCTTTCTACCGGTTGGAGGTGTCTTCACCATCGACGGGGCCCAGGCGCAGACTCTGGTCAGGGCCATAAATCCCAGAGTGGCCATACCGATGCATTTCCGGGTTGGCGGGCTATCGATGTCCATCCAGAACGCTGACGGGTTCTTGAAGGGACTTCCCGAAGAAAAGGTGGTCCGGGTCGGCAACGAAGTGGAGTTCGAGGCCGAAGATCTCCCGGAAGAGACCGAATACTGGGTATTCTCGCAGTGATCAGCTGATTATGTCCAGGGCCTCTTCCACGCGCCCTTGTTCGATGGGGGTGCTTCTCATCCCGACGACCCCGCCTTTGCTGTTGGCCACGATGCTCGCTCCCACGTACGGCGAGCCATAGTTCAAGGTGGTTATCTTCGGTTCGACCTTGAAGAGCTCCTTGAGCATCTTCAGGTCCGCGGCGGACGACGCGGGATGGCAAATAAGCCCTTTGTTGGTGACCTTGCACACCGAACCAACGGTGTTCTGCCCGGCCACGGTTCCGCGCACCACCTCGACATTGAACGCCTCCTCGAGAACGTGCACGGTGCGATCGTTCATTTCCGGGTTCACCAGACATCCGTTGTCGTTGACCAGGATATTGTTCCCGCAGGCGTTCAAGCGGTCCTCCAGCCTGGCGACCTGCAGTTTGGAAAAGACGGTTATCTCGGTGTCGGTGGCGAAGCTGTTCACCGCCACACCGTAAGAGTTCATGGCCACCAGGGAACCGATCAGGTTAGTGCTGGCGATGGTTCCTTTGTGGCATTTGATGTCCAGGGCGGTAGAGATGTCCTCCTGGAAACGGTCATCGGAATCCATAGGCAGTAGGGCCATGGCCTCGTTGGCCACAGCGTACACGCCAATGAACTCCACGCCGTTGTAGTTAGAGACCCGCAACATGTCCTAGCGCTCACTCGGTCGGAATGGATACTTCGACCAGTCCGTCTTCGAAACGGACGGCCTTGACCCGCACCTTGCTCGGAGGGGCGGTCTTACCGTGAGCCCAGATGGACTCGTTGACCTTGGGGTCGATCCAGACCTGTTTCTCATCGGTCTTCATGTGACGAGCGATGTAGGCGCGGATCTCCTTTATTGCCCGGTCGGACCGGCCAGGGGTAGGGACCATCTTGGTCTTGATAAGCGGGATGATGTATACTTTCTCGTTCTCTTCTGCCATTTAGCTCACTCCTTCAACTTGCTGTGGCGCCAGTTCCTTCTCATAGGGTGGCGCAGGAAAGCGCGGTCGGTCCTCATCATGACCCATGCCGGCACCCGGCGGTTCTGCTTCACCTTCTTCATCAATCGCGCCTTCATGGCGGAGTGCTTGTTGCGTGCCATATTACTTCCTCTCAATGTTAATTTCCCTCTTCTGAGGGGAGACCTTCCTGAGTATCTGCTTCAGGGTCGGCTCATCTATCTGCGAATTTATCTGCCCGTTCTGGGCCAGCCTTATGAGCTGGTCCTCGACGGAACGGGCCACGTCCGGGTATGCCATGCGAACATTGGCCAGCCGGTCCCGGGCCTCGGTGGTCAGTATCTGGCGAAGGATCGCCTGCCTCTGGACCTCCATTGCCTGGGCCTGCTGCTCCATGGCCGCCTGCTGCTCTCCCTGGCGCTGCATGTCGGCCATCTTCCGCCGGCGCAGTTCCATCAGATCAGCATCGTCCACGAACATCACCTCGTTCAGTTGGAGTCGACGACTTCCTTGGCTGCGTTATCCAGAAGGGCCTGGCCCTTGGGGGTGACCACGCGGCCGTTGTTCTTGTTCCTGACCACCAGGCCAGCGGACTCCAGTTGCATCAGGGACTTCCTGATTATGGAGCGGCTTCCCTTGACGGCCCGGTTAGGCCGGGACCCGCGGTCGTTGAACCCGCCGTACTCCGCGGCGAGCTTGGAGGTACCAATTGGACCCTTAATGTAGACCTTTCTCAGCACCGAGGCCGCCCTGGTGTACCACCAGTCGACCTGGATAGGAGCCTTCTCCGTGTGAACGCCAGTCTTGGCGAACTCCGCCCACTCGGGAGGACTAACTGACCCAGAGTCTTTCAACTTCTGAGCAACGTTCGCGATCAGCTTATCGGAGGGCGCATCATAGACCGTAACCATCTTAACCAACCTCAATGAACTTCAGATATAGACTAGACCGAATGGTATGTTCGGCCACTAATATGGTACCTCTATATAAGGATTCTCGTTCTCCAAATCCCTTCTGGTGCCTTCCCCAGCGGGACCTTGCAGGCGGTACCGGGCCTGATTTTTTTCATCTATACGAACTATAAGGTCCGCTCATATAGAACGTTTCGGGGCACCAAGCGGTAAGATTTGATATACGCGTCAGTGCTTAATTGGGAACGTGAAGACCGTCGTGGCTATCACCGGGGCATCGGGCATCGTCTACGGAATAAGACTGCTTGAGGAGTTAGAGGGAGAGAAGGCGCTCATCATCACCGAGACGGCGAAGCGCATATTGGAAGCGGAGACCGCCTATACCGTCGATCAGGTCCTGCAGCTTGCCGACGAGGTATATCACGAGGACGAGCTTTTCGCTCCGGTCGCCTCCGGCAGTCACCGCTTCGACGCCATGATCGTCTGTCCCTGTTCCGAGTCCACCCTGGCCAAGATCGCTTCCGGCATCGCCGATAATCTGGTCACCAGGGCGGCCGCGGTGTGCATGAAGGAACGGCGCAAGCTGATAATCGTTCCTCGGGAGACCCCGCAGAGCCCCATAATGCTCAGGAACGCGCTTCGACTGGCGGAGGACGGGGCGGTGATCATGCCGGCAAGTCCGGG
>DAONGL010000002.1:38554-82001 GCA_035404085.1 Methanomassiliicoccales archaeon
CCCTTCTCCTGCAGCGCCATGGCCATGGAGACCACCTCGCGCTTCCAGGGGGCGGTGGTGAAGAAGGTGATCTTGGTCTGCTTCATCCCGGTGACCTTGAGTATCTCGTTCGCATCGTCCATCAGGCTTCGCAGATAATCCTCGGCCCTCTCCTTGGAGACATCTATCTCCCCTTCCCTTATCTCGGGAAGCAGCGTGGCGGACACCATCGCTTTATTCCCGGCCGCTTCCCACAGTTCCTCGGCGGTGTGCGGGGTTATCGGCATCATGAGCGGCAGCAGGAGGTCCAGGACGCGCTTGATCGTGGGAGCGTGGCAACCTCCCCTCCTCTGGTACCAGCGCAGGTCGTTGAACGCCTCGAAATAGACCTCGTTGGCCATGGAACGCAGATCGTACGTTCGCATCATCTCCTTCACCCGAAGGACACGGGAGGCCATGCGGGAGATCATCCAGCCATCCACATCGCTCTCCCTGCCGTCCAGGGACATGAGGTCCAGGAGCGTTCGTTCCATCTTCTCCGTGCGACTGGTGTAGCCTTCCACGGCCTCGTTGTCCCAGTCCACGTCGGCGTGGGGCGAGGCGATGTGCGCGTAGTAGAGGCGCAGGGCGTCCACGCCGTACTCCTCCGCCGCTCCCGGGATCGGCTGGGCGCCGCCCTTGGACTTGGATATCTTCCCACCTTTTCCCATCACCCACCAGTTGACGAATATTCCGCGAGGCCACATCTCCTTCGGAAGGAGCGCCACGTGGTTCATCAGGAAGGCCGGGAAGTGAACGGTCAGGTGCTCCTTGCCTCCCAGGTTGAGGTCCAGGGGGTACCAATAGTGAACATCGTCACGGATCTTTTTGAGGACCTCCTGTGCGATACCGGTCGAGGCGGAGACCGTGGCCATATCGCCCTTGTCCAGAATGACCAGGTCGAAGAACTCCTCGCTCATCTGTTCGGCCTTGATCGAACCGTCGTTGGCGAACTTGGAAATGGTATAGTAGATCGGGTATAGCGTCGAATCGGATATGGCCTCGATTATCCACTTCTCGTCGAACGGGAACTTGGTACCTATCCAGTTGCCTTGCCTCACGCAGGCGCGTTCCCGGAACCAATCCAGAACGCCATGTATGTTCTGATAGTACTCCGCCGGGAATATGTCCATGCTCTTGGCGTGCTCCTTGGAGGCGGCGGTCGCTTCCGGGTTGGCGTAATCGATGAACCACTGGTCGGTGACCTTCTTGATCACCACCCGCTCGCCGCAACGGCAGGTCACCAGCTCGGAAAGGTCGTACATCACCGCGGCCTCTCCGGAGGTCAGCATGAGCTGCTTCATGCGCTCCTTGGCCTCCATTACCGGAAGCCCGGCGAACTCGCCGGCGGTGGCGTTCATCTTGCCGGTGTGGAAACCGTCCTTGTAGACCAGCTTCTTGGCGTCCTCCAGCTTTGGATCGCCCGGAGCGGTTATGCCCATTCTCTCCGTCACCTCGACGGCCGGAAGGTCCGACCAGCCCTTCATCTCGATGATGGCGATGGGTCTGATCGCTCGCACGGCGTCCTTGTCCAGACCATAGCGGTCAAGGGTGGCTTCATCCTGCTGTATCGCACGTAATGATATCCAGTCGTCCGGTGAATCAGAAGGAACGGAGGTGACCAGACCGGTTCCCACGTTGGGGTCCACGAAGTCGGCCGGCAGCGTCAGTATCTCCCGGTGCACCATCGGGGCGAGGCACTTCAGGCCGATCAGTTCGGACCCTTTGATAGATGCCACCCGCTCAACGTTCTCCATCTGGTAGGTGAGCTTGAAGTAGGCGTCCTCGCTGACCACCCACGTTTCGTCGTTCACCTTGATCTTGACATAATCCGCGTTCGGGTTCACCCAGAAGTTGGTCTGACCGAACACGGTCTCCGGACGCAGGGTGGCGGCCATCAGGAACATGTCGCCGCATTTGAACTTGAGAAGCGTATACTCTACCGTTTCCGCAGAACCGCCGCATTGGATGTCCGTCTCGGAAGCGTCTATGGCCACCGGACCGTGCGCCACGCAGGCGGGAGCGTAATAGGGCTTCTGGATCAGCAGTCCTTTCTGCATCAGCTTGCGGAACTGCCATTGGATGAACCTCTGGTAATCCGGCCTGACCGTGGAGGTGAAGCGCCTCCAGTCACACATGAAGCCGAAACGCTTCCAGTACTTGTTCACGTAGACCTCGTTGAAGAACTCCACCACCTTCACGGGGTCCTTCAGCGAGTCGAGGATGTTGATCGGACAGGTGTTGCCGCAAAGGTAGTCAATGGTCTTCTGGTCCTTTCGGGCGATCCGGGCGGCCAGACTTATGGCCCCGTTGCCGGTGGCGTGCGTCCCCACCGGGAACATCACGTTGTAGCCTTCCAGCCGCTTGAAGCGGGCGATGGCGTCCACGTAGGTGAAGCCGCGCATGTGCCCGACATGCAGATATCCGGTGACGCCAGGGTAAGCGAAGATCAACATGAACTTGGGCCGGCCGTCCTTCTCGACCTCGTTGATGCGCGAGGCGTACCAACGTTCCTGCCACTTCGTCTCAATCTCGCTGGACCTTAAGGACATCTGTCGCACCTGACTTTTTGGCTGATTAAATAGAGATTAGTTAAAGGTTGTTGAAAGGAGGAAAATATTCCTGGGGTTTGCTGTTGAGGTTCAGAATCTTCCACCCCCACCGCCTCCTCCCGAGCGTCCCCCGCCGAAACCCCCTCCCCCGCGACCAAAGGTCAGAATGAAGAAGAGCAGGTACCAGATCCTCCCCCTTGTCACTGCAGTAAGGGCGACCAGGATGACGATTATAATTATCCATTGCGTGATCGTCAAGGGGATGCCGTGGATCGGGAATGCCGGATCCCCTGATTCGGCCCCTTCATATTTGTCCAATATCTCAGCACCGATGAAGAGGGCCATGTTGTAGGCTCCTTCGCCATAATCATCAACCTCCAAGTACGGGATGACATAATCCGTAGCTATCTGGTTCAGGAACGTAGGGGTGATGACCCCTTCCAGACCGTAACCGACCTCTACCTTCCATTCCCGAGTGCTGGTGACGATGAGGATGAGCACACCATTGTCCTTTCCTTCCTTACCGATCTCGTTCATCTGGAATGTACGGAGAGCGAACTCGTTGGCGCTTCTCGGCAGAGTGCTGTTCACGATCAGAACGGCGATCTCGCAGGATGTGTTCATATCGACCGTGTAGCAGATGTCTTCGATCTCATAGTAATTATAGAGGACGCCGACCTCGTCGGTGACGTAGTAGTCCAGCTCAGGAATGCCCTCGAAACGAGGATCGGGCTGAAAATATTTCCATATAGCGAATCCCGCCAGTATGAGCATGGATACCACGATCAACGTCACGATCGTGATCGCTATAGGGCGCGAAATGCGCATTTACCGATTCACATCCCCTGTGAGTAGTAGACCGCCTCTTCGAAACCGAAGGCTCCGGCGAACATCATGTTGGGGAACTTCTTGATCGCCGTGTTATACTCCCTTACCGCGTCGTTATAGAATATCCTTGCCGCATCGATCATACCCTGGGTGGAGGATAGTTCCGCCACGAAGGACTGTATGACGCCCAGGTCTAGCTGGGGATAGTTCTCATAGGTCGCCACGAGCACGGCCAGGTTTCTGTCCATGACCTCGGTCGCGTTCAATTGAGCTGGTATGTTACCAATTGAGGATAGCCATCTGGTTCGAGCCTCAGTAATGTTCGTATACAGGCTAGCTTGGAACTCGATAGACAGGTTCATGGCCGATTGTAGCTGTGGGATAAGCTCTACTCGCCTTTGGTAGCGGGCTTCTATGTTGCCCCAGGCGTTCTCCACACCTTGCTGCTTGGAAATCATGCCATTGTATGACAGTGCGACCATCATCAACACTATGACTACCGCTACGACCGCGACGATAGCGGCGATCATCCCCTTGCTAAGGCGAAGCTCGGCCATGTACGGATAATATCCGTAAACTGTTATTCAATCTTTGTATGCTCAGAAGCCGGGTGCCAGCCCCGACGGTCCACGGACGAACGGCAGATACACCAAACGGGCGTCATGGACCTGCAATCCGTAGTCGAGATACTGCAGGACACCTGGCCGCTCCGCCTCCATGGTCACGATGATGAAATCGGCCATCTGCATGGCCTCCTCCTTGGATACGGACGTGGCGCCTCTCTCCACGTTGTTGAAGTCCGGTCGTAACGAATACACGGGCTGATTCTCAGTGAGACCCATCGACCATTGCTTGAAGGTGCCGACGTCCGTCTCCCAGCCCGGCACGTAGATGAAGAGGTTGCCTCCCTTGGCGTCCCCCTTTATCATTCGGCCCAGCTTGTGTATCGTGCCTCCGGACACCTTCGATTCGTTTATCGAGAAGGTGGAGAACAGCCTCCAGAAGGGCATGTAGATGCGGTCCGGCGGGGCGTTGACGTTGAACTCGCCTATGTCAAAATCGATGATGCTCGGTCCACCGTTCCGAATATGCATGGTGCGGCAATGCCCGCAATAGAAGGCCCGGTCCTTGACCTTGGAATAGATGGGCTGCTGGCAACGGGGACATTTGACCTGAACGACCTTCATATCCGGAACCCTCCCAGATCTATGTTGAGCCCTTTCTTCAACTCCTTCCGGAGATTGGTGGACCTCTTGTCGTCGAAGTCCCCTTCGGTTATCTCCGAGCCATGCCGGAAGAAGCGATAGGTGAAGCCGAGTATGACCACTCCGACCACCAGGCCGATTATGGCCACAGCCCCCTCCCCCATGCCCAGTCCGATGGCCAGTCCGCCTGCGGCCACCAACCCTCCCACGGACGTACCGCCGGTCATGGCCAGACTCTGATACAGCGCGTCTCCGGGAGCCCGTCCCGATAGTACTTTTCCGGTGACCCCGTCCACGGTGGCCATGTACATCCTCTCGCCGTAAGCGTAACGGACCACCCATACCGGATAGAATATCTGGCTTATGTGCTTCGGTATCGCGGTGACCTTCTCGAAGGTGATGTGCGGGACGTTAGCATCGCTCCTGGCATCGTTAAGAGCGTTCTGCTTGGACATCTCCACCATGTCATCCTTGCTGGTGGTACTTTCGAACGTGGGAATGCTCTCGAAATCGGCGAAGGACGCTTCCCCGTTCACATTTCGGAGGTACTTGATACCCAGGTCGCCCGGGTCGCAGGCGATGTTGGTGTAACGATAATCGTGAAGGACCATCTCCTCCTTCGGTATCCGTTCTGTACGGGTATGCCCGTCGCGGTCGGTATAGCGTCTCTCCTCGTAACCGCATATCCAGCCGGCGATGCGCGTGGTGGTGCTCCAGAACGGCAGGTATATGGGATAGCACTCCAGGAGCTTGCCCTTGGTCTTGAGGTCCCGGGCCTTCAGGCCTTTACGCCACCATTCCTCGGTCGCCCGCAGGACGGAATCCCTTCCCTGAACGTTCCGGAAGGCAACCGTCATCACTCCCGCGTCGCCCTCGGCCCACAGCAAGGAACCGCAATAATTGCAATTGAGAACGTTCTCCCCTTCGCTTATGGAGATCGCCCCACCGCAGGCCGGGCAGTTCAGACCAACGCTTATGGACATATCACATCCTCCTGGCTACGAAGTTGGAGGCGGCAAACACTCCGACCACGGTGACCGCCATGAGACCTATTGCCAACAGCGGCACGAAAAGCGCTAGAAGCCCTTCGGCCAGGAAGGCCACGAAGCCAATTCCGGCCACGGCCATGTAGGCCCCGGAGCTGCGCGGTGGGAACTCACCGGAGAACACCTCTCCCGAGGAAGCGCTGATGATGACCACGTAGTTCTTCTGCTCGAACACGTAATCCAGACGCCAGATCGGGAAGTAGACTAGCGCCTGCTCCTTAGCCGCGCCGGGTAGAGAGCTCAAGTAAGGAGCCATCTCGATATCGATCTTGATCAGCTCCGCCCCGCTGGTGTCGAACCTCTCATCGAACACCTTCAGGTCACCGCCCGGAACCTTCAGATTATGTAATCCTGGCAACGTCGTGGAGGCGGCCGGTTCGATGTATATATGTTCCATCCCGCTGACGTCCCGCTTGAACATGTAAACGGGAAAGTACTGTTTCTTTAGCGATGCAATCTGGGCCAGCTTGTCCAGGTCCTTGGCTCGGGTGGAACCTCCGGCCCAGCGCCGGAAGGTGCCGACCGCGTCGTTCTCCTGCACCGAGAACGGCAAGGCGTAATAGAACCCTGCCCCGGAGCGGTCGATGAATATCTGTGAGGAGCAGTAGGAGCATTTGACGAACTTGTCGCCCACATCGAACTCCACTGGAGCCCCGCATTTGGTGCAGTTCATGCTGGCCATATGAACACCCTAGAAGCTAGTGCCACACTCCGGGCAGAACTTGGCGTTCATCGGAGACTCCTTGTTGCACTTGGGGCAGTTCTTGCTGCCCTTGAGCTGCTGCCCGCACTCCGGGCAGAACTTGGAGTCCGAGGGCACCTCGTTGCCACACTTGGAGCACTTCACGGTGTTGTTCTGCATCTTGTTGCCGCAGTTCCGGCAGAACTTGCCATCAACGGGGTTGGGGGTGCTGCACTTGGAGCAAGCGACCATAGCCACTGCGGCAGGAGCTGCCGCGGGTGCCGCGGCCGGAGCACCGGCCGCCGGGGCCGCCCCTCCCTGCCTCATGGCATCGACCATCATGTATCCCGCCCCGAAACCGGCACCCACGCCGACACCGGCCGCCGCCGCCCCGCCCGAGGGGTTGGATGCCGCCTCGCGCATGGCCTGTCCGGCCTGGTAGGTGGCGTAGTTGGTATTGAGGATCTGCATGGAGGCCCTCATGTCCACCGCCTTCTGCACTTCGTCCGGCAGGGAGACGTACATCCCGGAGACCTTGTCGATTATCACGCCATAGAGCTCGAAGTGGTCCTTGGCTTTGGCCAGCACCACCTGCTCGATGTTCATGAGCTGGCTTGCCAGGTCGGCCACGCCCATGCCCTTGTTCTTCATCTCCCCGATGGCGTTGTAGATCAACACCACCATCTGTTCCTTGATCCTATCTTCGACGTCCGAAGAGGTCGCGAAGTTGAAGGTTCCCACGAACTGGTTCACGAAGTTCTCCGGAGCGCCCACCTTGTAGCGGAACTCCCCGAAGACGCGCAGGTTGACCATACCGAACTCCGCGTCGCGGAATTGGTAAGGTTGCTTGCTTCCGTACTTGCCGTCGAACGCCCTCTTCTGCAGGTATACTATCTCGGCCTGCTGTTTCGCGCCGGACAAGGCCTCGATGACCTTGCCGATGATAGGCGCGTTCAAGGACGTGAGAGCGTAACGGTCCGGACGGTCCAGGTAGGCGAGCGCCTTCCCGTCCCGGTAGAAAACGGCTATCTCATCCTCGCGCACCACGATGTTATCGTTGAACTTTATGTTGCGGGGCATGCGGTACATGATGTTGTTCCGCTTGTTCCCGTCCTCCCAGTTGAATGTCTCAGCACCGATCAAGCTCATGTGATCACAGCCCCGTTCCAGTTATGGCCGCCTTGCGCCGCTTGAAGCGGCTTTCCAGCCCATCGACCCTGGTCCTAACCGTATCAACGGCGTCCCGCAGGCCGGCATCGTTCCCGGACCTTACCATTCCCGGCACCTTGATGAGCGCATCGTCAATGAAGTTGAGGCTCTCGATCATGGAGTTGTCATATTCGTACAGCCGGTTAAGCTCGTCATCCTTCATCTTGATGTCCGCGGAGATACCTGAGTAGCCGACCTCGGCGTGAAGGATCTCCCCTTCCACCCTCTTCATGGTGTTGACCACTCCGCCCATCTCCTCCAGGGCCTTGGACATGGGGTTCTCTCTGACCAACGCCCTTCTGGCATCCTCCAGTTGGGACCTTTGCAGGCCTAGCCTCTTGGCCAGTTCGACCCTGAGCATGCGATCGGAGTCCCTGAGGTCCTCCCTGATCCTGTAGCCACGGAATCCCGGCACGACCATTTGGATCTTCTTCAGCAATCCCCGGTCGTCTTCCACCCTATCCCTAATGTCTGGCAAAGGAATCCCTTCTCCTGCCGTGTATATTGTAAGGTCTGATTAAAAATGTTGGCCTATTTGCCGCCTTTGAGGTACTGTTCCACCGATCCCCATTTACGTAAAGCCCGTCTAGCCAGCCAATAACCGATCAGTGCCCCCGGGATGAAGAGCAGAAAGGAGGTCAGAGAATCGGTTAAGAAGTAGAGAACATCGGCTAGTATGATACCTACCGCAGCCCCCCACAAGGCACCAATCCAACGTAGATTCAGAGCCATCGTTCACACCTGTTCCTGTTGATACCTTTATTGGATAAGGATATTTCGAAAATCCATTTAGCATCGATCGTCTATGATAACGAGCAGGAAAATTTATTTAAATGCGCATTACCTAATAATTTCGTCCTGTGGGATCAAAGTACCCCGCTGGGCCAATAGGAGGAGAAACGCAAACCGGGGTTTAAGGCCTTTTTTGGCCGCCCAAACCCCTTCCAAACCCTTTCTCAGACCGTTTTATCCCGCAGGAACATGAGGAACAGCGGTACGGATACCAGCTGTAATCCGACCGAGATCGCGATCATGGTCGGTATCGATAGGTCATAGAGAAAGCCCAGACCCAGTGAGCCTATGAACCAGAACATGCCGAACACGGTGTTATAATAACCATACGCCGTCGCCCTTTTTCCGGGCGGTGCCAGGTCAGCCACCACCGCCCTCATTACGGACTCCTGCGCCCCCATCCCCAGTCCGAAAAGGCCCATGCCGGCGGCGATCAATATCATCGAATCCGAGAAGGCCAGGAGCGGGAAGAAGGCGGCTGGGATTATGACGAAGAGAAGCACTTTTGCCCCTCCCCGATCAAATAGCCTGCCCAATACCATGGCCGAGATGGCGTCCGCACCCATGGCCAGGGCGTAGAGCAGAGGTATCACCATCTCATCGGCCAGTTCGTGATTCTGGATGTGATAGGCCACCAGAGGATAATCGATGTAGCCCGCGGCCATGAAAGCGGCCGCCAGAGCGTACAACCAGAAACGCCGGGGAAGCACCGTCTTCTCTTGTGGCTGAACCGCCTCCATCAGCTGCGGCTTGGGATATTTTTTGTAAGTGTAATAAAGCACGATCAAGGTTAAGATAGCCGGGACGCCCATCAAGAGGAAGGCAGTGGAATATCCCCCGCCCATCAGGAACACCAGGAATATGGATATCGGCCCTATCATGGCTCCCACGGAGGACAGAGCCTCCTGCACCCCGAAGGCCCAACCCCTTCCGGTCTTGGTGGCGGCGTGTGACATCATCGCATCGCGAGCGGGCGACCTTATGGCCTTGCCCATTCGCTCCAGGACGATCAATATCGCCACCATGTACCAGTTGCCGGCGAAGGCCAGTAGCGGGATCGCTAAAAGGTTCATGGCGTATCCGACGAGAACGATGGTCCAATAGCGGCCGGTGCGGTCCGCGACGTGACCGGAGACCACCCTCCAACCGTAACCGATGAACTCTCCGAAACCGGCCACGAGTGCGACGGTGGCCGCGCTCGCCCCCAACGTTTTCAGATAGGAGCCACTGATGCTCTTCGCACCCTCATAGGACATGTCGGCGAAAAGGGATACCACGCCGAGAAGCAGGATGAAAACAGTGGCGTAACGAAGGGACTTGCTTTCGCTGACGCTAGCGCTGACCCTCCCTCCACCCAACCATTTGCGAATGTTCACCGGCGCATCCCATCCTAAGCGCGGAAATACTGGCAAAGGGAATTGGGCGACCGTGATATAATACTATCACATTCACCCGATATCGTACTCGACAGGAATAGATAGATTACCAAGTAATTTCGTTAACACCCTTCATGGCCGGACCTACCAATCGCCTCGCCACTGAGCGAAGCCCCTATCTACTGCAGCATTCGCGCAATCCTGTGGACTGGTACCCATGGGGCTCGGAGGCGTTCGAGGAGGCCGAGTGGCTTGACCGCCCGATCCTGCTTTCCATAGGTTACTCGTCCTGCCACTGGTGCCACGTCATGGAGCGAGAATGCTTCGAAGATCAGGACGTCTCGACGATGATGAACGACTGGTTCATCTGTGTCAAGGTGGACCGTGAGGAGAGGCCGGATGTTGATAGTTTGTACATGAAGGTCTGTCAGATGATGACCGGTGGGGGAGGCTGGCCTCTGACCATATTGATGACCCCCGAACGTGTCCCTTTCTGGGCAGGTACCTATCTGCCCAAGCGTTCCCGCCAGGGAATGACGGGGATGATCGACCTTCTTCCGGCGGTGCATCGCGCCTGGCAGGAAGGAAGGGAGGGAATCAAGGATGTGGCGGTCAAGGTCTTGGAGATGCTGGACTCCTTCGAGAGGGACCCTGCCGAGGGGGATGTGTCAGAGCTCATCGAGCTGACGCTACAGCACTTGAGCGAGGACTTCGAGCCCCGATACGGCGGTTTCGACGGGGAGAGGAAGTTTCCGTCCCCTCACAAGTTGCTCTTTCTGCTTCGCGTTTTCCGTGAAAGGAAGGACCAGAAGGCCATGGACATGGCGCTCAAGACCCTGGACAACATCGTCAGAGGCGGAATAAGGGACCATCTGGGGGGCGGTTTCCACCGATATTCCACGGACCACCGCTGGCATCTGCCGCACTTCGAGAAGATGCTGTACGACCAGGCGCTGATATTAATGGCCTTGACCGAGGCTTTCGCCGCCACCAGGGATGAGGAATATCGGCAGGCTGCGAACGAGCTGATAGGTTATGTCAAACGCGACCTGACCTCCGCGGAAGGAGCGTTCTTCTCCTCGGAGGACGCGGACTCCGATGGGACCGAGGGGGCGTTCTATCTCTGGAAGTTCGAGGAGCTGGCCGCATCGCTCTCGCCGGACGACCTGGTGCGGTTCAGAGAACTTTACGATATCTGGGAATCAGGTAATTTCCGGGACGAGGCCACCCGCACCCGGTCGGGAGTGAACGTCCTGCATCGCCTCAAGACCATCCAGGAGTTCGCTTCCCTGAAGGGGATGGAACCTGAAGAGATGCGCGCCTGGGACGAGAAGGTCCGGGAAGAACTGCGTTCGAAACGAGATAAGCGTGCGCGTCCAGCTCTGGATGACAAGGTTCTGACCGATTGGAACGGTCTGATGATAGTGGCGTTATGCAAGGCACATCGTCTGCTGGGATCCGAGGACGCCATTAACATGGCCGCTCAGGCCCTCGGCCTCCTGGAGAAGGAATTGGTGAAGGACGGCGCCCTCTACCATACCTATCGTCAGGGCGAGGTGGGCGTCCCCTCGCTTTTGGACGACCACGCATGTCTGGCCTGGGCGCACCTTGAGATGTACTTCGCCACCTTGAAGAAGGAACATCTCGAGAGGAGCATGGACATCGTGGAGGGGATGATGGTGCTGTTCCTGGACCGGGAGGATGGGGGGTTCTACCTTTCGCGGGACGATCCGCACCTGCTCATTCGGATGAAGGACCTCTATGATGGGGCTTCCCCCTCCGGGAACTCGGTGGCCTACTACGTGCTAGCTCAATTGGCCGCGCTGTTCAACGACCCGCGGACCGTGGAGGCCTTGGAGGGAGTGGAGAGGCATTTCATGCGCGAACTGCACCTGACGCCTTCCGCCTACGCCATGTTCATGTGCGGGGTGCTGATGAAGGAGGAGTCCCGCACCCTGGAGGTGTTCGGAGATTCCGATACCCGGTTCCTTGGGTACCATCCCCACCTTCTCATCGTCAAGGCGGAGCATCTGGAAGGTCTGCCGGCGTTACCGGCGGGATACCGGCTATGCATGAAGGGAAGATGCCTCCCGGAGACGGACGATAAAAAGGAGATCGAAAGGTTACTAGAGTAGATCGAAGGCGGCCGCCAAGGCACCGTCCTCGGCCTTGGAGACCGTGGAGGCGGTGCCGATGATGATGGCGTCCCCCTCGCGCAGGTTGAACTTCTCGTGCAACAGCTTAGCAAGGTTCGGATCGTGCTCGTCTATGACGTAATCCGGAGGCACGATGAGCTTACCATCGATGACCACGAGCGTGGTGGCGCCCTCGGCCCCGGCCATGATGGCCGAGTCCCGTTGCTCCACCCCCATCTTGATCTTGTTACCGTTGTTGCCCATCTGCACCGCGACGCACTCCTTGCCCAAGGCGATGGAGCCGTGACCGATGTCGGCAAGCTTTATCGGCAGGTCGGATAGGAAGGCGTTTCCGTGGCGGGTGATCTTCACGCCCGTTTGATGGATCTCGATCATGTCCAGTCCACGGAGGTATTCGATTATGGTTCGCATGCTGCCTTCGCCGATGCCCACCGCTTCCGCTATCTGCTTACGTCCTTTGCGTTTCTGGTCCGAGAGCACCATCAGCGTGCGGTAGACGTGATGGTTGCCGAATCGGTGAACCGGACCGTAGCGGGGCAGGTCGACGAGCTTCATGCTTCAGAATACCGTGACCTGTCCTTTTACAACTTTCTCCGTTACCTTGTTGATGTTCTCCAACCACTCGTCGGAAATGGCGTAGGCCTCCTTCTGCCACTTGGCCTCGTCAGCTCCAGGGGCCAGGAACAGCTGAACGCTGCAGGTTTCTGGATCGCTTATCGGGCGACCGATCTGGGAGAGTATGCGCACGTCGGCCTCGACGATGTTGCCGTTGCTCTTCTTGACGATGTCATTGGCGATCCAGTTGGCCAGGATGTTGTACATCTTGCCCACGTGGGTGATGGGGTTCTTGCCGGCCGAGGCCTCCATGGACATGGTGCGGTACGGAGTGATGAGGCCGTTCATGCGGTTGCCGCGACCGACGGATCCGTCGTCGCCGTTCTCGGCGCTGAGGCCGGTGACGGTCAGATAGAAGTTACCGGTGGCCGGGTTGTCGGCGTGGTTGATGGCCAAGGCCAGGTCGTAATCGGTGTACTTGGTGGCGTTGTCCAGGACCCGCTCGTGCATCTCCTCGATGACGCTTGCATAATGGTCAGCGTCTGGAACGTAGCGGTCGACCATGGCGCAGGCGATGGTCATGTTGATCTTCTTACCGTTGCGGGAGCACATCACCTTGACGTCCTCCCCGGTCTCCTTGAGCTTCTTCTTCATGGCGCCGTTGATGTACTTCTCGGTCTCCAGACATACCAACTCGGTGTCCGAGTAGGGCGCGAAGGAGCATCCGAAGGAGGTGTCGTTGGCCAGCAGACAGTGGTTGCCGCGGCCGTCCATCTTGCACTGGTCCTTGAGGGCCTCGAAGTTCTTGATCAGGTCGAAGGAACCCTTACCGATGCGGCAGTCCACGGTTATGTGGCGGTTGACATCCAGGTTAGGGAAGCGCTTTAAGTATTCCTTGGTGGCGTTGATGGCGGTGGTGCTGTAGGGAAGCCGCTCACCGTTGACCTGGGTGATGGCACGTCCGGATAGCATGATGTGAATCGGTTCCAGGACCTCTCCACCAGCGAACTTGGGAGCGCTCTGACCGCCCACGACCTCGTTCTGGTCGGTGTTGTGATGCAGGATCTCTCCGAATCTCTCGAGGTACATCTTGCACAATGCCAGGGACACGGCCTCGGCGATACCATCAGAGATGCTGTCCGGATGCCCGATGCCCTTCCTCTCCACGAGTTCGATGTTCTGCTGGGCGAGCGGAGTTGCTCTCATGCTCTCGACCACTATGTTCTTGGATACTTTCTTAGGGGAAACCTTACGGCCCACCGTCTTGGCGGTGGCCTTCGCCTTCGCGCTTACCTTAGCCATGAATAGTTCACCTTTTTGTGAGCAGGAACCATAAAATGGAACCTGGATGGAACAGGGAAAATCATGGCTTGATATAAGGGTGATTGACTCAAATATTCATATATGAATAATCTTATGGTCCAAACATGAAGTTCCCTCCGGAGGGTGAGATCAAGCGGCTACGCAAGTCACTTGACATCACGCAGCAGGAACTGGCCAAGCTCAGCGGGGTCAGTCAATCCACCATCGCCAAGCTGGAAAGGGGGAGCCTAAGGGGCAGTTACGAAGCGGTCACCAAATTATTCGATGCCCTTCGCGAGGAATCCCGCCGTCACTCCAAGGCCAGCAAGGCAAGCGACCTGGCCACCAGGCAGATAGTTGGAGTTCAGTCCAACGAACTGGTGAAGGCGGCCACCGAACTTATGCGTTCCTCTGGAATATCCCAGATGCCAGTTTTCCTCGGACGCCAGCATGTTGGGAGCGTCAGCGAGAACCAGATACTGTCACGTTTGAGGGACGGGGAAAGGATGGAGACCATCGTCGAGCTCAAGGTGAGCGACATAATGGAGGATGCATTCCCGATCGTCAACGAGGACACTCCGATAGAGGCGGTGACCGCTCTGCTCAGCAGCTCCCACGCGGTGATGGTGGGACGGAACGGGGACATGACCGGCATCATAACCTCGGCCGACCTGCTCAAGATGCTGTGAGCGATATTCTTAAAAGAATTATCGGTCCGTACGCAGAACGAACATATCCAGATCATTAGGTATCGTCGTAGGTCCGAATATTCCGCGCGCCTCTTCCAGTAGAACGTCAACGTCCTCGTATCGTCCGCTGATATGCACGAGGTATAACGCCCCCACCCCGGAATCCCTTGCCAGGAGAGCGGCGTCCTTGGCCGTGCTGTGACCGAACTCCCTGGCCTTGGCCTCCAGGTCGGAAGCTACGGTGGCCTCGTGTATGAGAACGTCCGCGTCAACGCAGGCTTGATCAAGTTCAGAACTGGCAGCGGTGTCCCCGCTATAGACCAGCCGGAGCCCTTTTCGGGACGGCCCCATGACCATGTCTGGAGTGACCTTGGAAGAGCCCACCTGTACCGAATAGCCTTCGACCAGTCGGGAAAAGTTAGGGCCTTCCCTGACCCCCAGCGCCTTCGCCTTGTCCGGATCGAAACGACCCGGGCGGTCGTTCTCCTGGAAAGCGTAGCCTAGGGCGGGAGTGGTGTGGTTCGCCTTGAAGGCGGCGACCTGGTAACCATCCCCGATGACCACCTCGCCCGGGGCGAGATCGTGACCTTGCACCTCGTACTTGCGATCGAATATGCCCAGCCGCAGTATGGTCTTCACCATCTCCTGCGTGCCAATCGGCCCATAAACGTTCAGAGGAGCCTCCCGACCGTAGAAGTTCATGGACTGGATCAGTCCCGGTAGCCCCAGGAAGTGATCGCCGTGATGATGGGAGATGAAGATATTGGTTATCTTCATGAAGGAGACCGAGGAGGCCATTAGCTGCCTCTGGGTGCCCTCGCCGCAATCGAACATCAGGACCTCCGGACCCAGACGTAAAGCTATGGAAACGGTGTTACGCTTGGTGGTCGGGACGCTTCCGCCCGTTCCCAGGAATGTGAGGTCCATGCCTCCCTAGACCCCCTTGGGAGCTATAATCCCTTTTTCCTTGCCGCTCATGAATCTATTTCCGATCATGAACACCACGAAACCTAGGATGGCTAGTATCGTAGCTATGTACATCGCGCCGTGATAGCCCAGGGCGAACACGGTCACCCCGCCCACCAGCGCCCCGATGATGGCCGAGATGCTCAGGAAGGACTGCAGCAGGCCGGACGACGTACCTTTCTCCTCGTTCCTCTCCATGAGGTACTTAATGGAACCTACATAGAGACAGGACCAGGCGGCGGCGATCGACACCTGCATGGGTAGGATCTCCTCCGGCCGGGTCGCCAGGGTGTACGATGGAAAGGTGATTATGGAGAACAGGAAGCCGGCCATGACCAGATGATAGGTCTTGAACCGGTCTATGTAGCGCATGAACACGTATTGAGCGATGGCGTTCACACCGTACACCGCACCGATGAACAAGGGGGTCGCCCCCAGGTCCGCCAGGAACAGCGGGTACACCACCCATATCATATTGGCGCCGGTGTGCCTGAACATGATGGATATGTACACCGGAAAGTTGTGCCGGATCATCGCCACCGGAAAGAGCGGTACCTGGTGCACCTTTTCCCCCACGAACATCAGGCGGGTGGAAATGAAATAGGCCACCAGCAACATTATTCCGCTGGCCAGGAATATCTCGTAGTAGATGGTTAAAATTCCGGCAATGAAGGTCCCGATGCCGAAGCCCAGGCTCCCGTAGGCGGTGAACTTGCCTATCTTCCCCTCGGTCTCATAGACATAGGTCAGCAGGGCCGAGGGATAGATTCCCGCGCATAGTCCGATCATTATTCGAACCACGGCTATGGTCTCCTTGCTGTTGGCAAATACCAGAAGGAAAAGCGCGATGGCCGTCAACGCCAGACCGCCCTGCAGGTACAGCTTGCGTCCGTGCACGTCGGACGCCCGTCCAAATATGTAGGACGAAGCGAAAAGAGCGAGGTTGAAGGAGGCGGTGATCAGGCCGATCTCCATGGTGTTGGCGCCCAGATCGTCCCTCAACATGTTGGGGATGAGCAGAGCTGCGCCGGACAATCCGGCGCTGGAGAGCAACTGGATGTAGCCTGCCTTCATGATCCCGGGGAATCCTCAAAGGATATTACTATTTGCCGAACGACCTGCCAAGGGATCCCAGCTCTCGGTCTTTGCGGGAGACCTTCTTGTACTCTCGGTAGTGTTCCTTGCATAGGTGAACCCGCTTCATACCATCTTCCACTTTGAGCTTGGCCTCGGTGGCCGCATCCCCGGAGATGGAGCGTTCAGCCTCGGAACTGCATCCCTTGACATCGCAGGTCTTGCTGACCTTAATAGCGTGACGAGCTTCCGCCATGGACCTGGAACCCCCCTTATGGATATAATAGGATTGCTCCTTGCGAGGATGGGGTGGTCCATAGGACGGGAACTCCTTTGGGCACCAGATAGGGGTCCGCCCCACATCGCCTCTGATGGCGTCCGCATGAAACATCCACCCCCTGATCGGATCAACTTATCACCCACTGGCATCTCAAGCTGCTAGATGAATCCAAAGTTTTTTTAGCAAGGGGAACATCTCCAGTTCGTTCCGAGGTCTCATAATGGTCAAGGTAGCTCCATCGATACTTTCCGCCGACTTCGCCCGCCTGGGCGAGGAGATACGACGGGTCGAGGCGGCCCAGGCCGACTGGATCCACATTGATGTCATGGACGGGGTGTTCGTTCCCAACCTTACCATCGGGCCAGAAGTCATCAAGGCCCTGCGCCCCCACGCCAAGATACCTTTTGACGTGCACCTGATGATCGAGATGCCTGAGCGTTACGTGGAGCGCTTCGCGGAATGCGGCGCGAATTACCTGACGGTACATGTGGAGGCCACTCATGATGTCAAGGGAGTTCTGGCGCACATAAGACGGCTGGGCATGAAGGCCGGGATATCCCTCAACCCCGGTACTGAACTATCGACCGTGGAACCCTATTTCAACGATATCGATCTATTGCTGGTGATGACCGTGCAGCCCGGATTCGGCGGGCAATCGTTCCGTTCGGAGGTGCTGCCGAAGATATCGCAGGCCCGTCGGATCAGGGACGAACGGAAGCTCAATTTCGAGATAGTTATAGACGGCGGCATAAACCGGGAGACCGGAAAGCTGTGCGTGGAGAACGGCGCGACCGTACTGGCCGCCGGGTCCGCCCTGTTCAAGGCCAAGGACATGGCGGCGGAGATCGATCTTTGGCACATGTACTAGAGGCTGTTTTTCAATAGCAAGTATAATAATGGTGAAGCGGAATCTAGGGCAAACCTTGTCGTATTTAAACGATAGGGCTCTACATATCACGGGAATGGTCCGATCATGGCGCGAATAGGTTCTAAGAAATCACTGGTGGCCAAGTTAGGGATAAAGGAAGGCCAAAGGATACGCATAATAAACGCCCCTTCCAAGTACGATGTGGCCCTCGGGCGCCTCCCCAAGAATGTGGTCGAGGCCGGCAGCGGGGACAGCGAACTGGATTTCATCCAGTTGTTCACCTCCTCGGAGGATGAGCTTCGCCGGGAGTTCCCCAAGCTCATGCGCGCCCTGAAGAAGGAAGGCATCATCTGGATATCCTACCCCAGAACGTCCTCAAAGATCGATTCCGACCTGGTCGGAGTGACCGTTCGCTCGATCGGTACCGGGCATGGCATGGCCGAGGTCAAGATCTCCTCATTGGACGAGGATTGGGCCGGCATCAAGTTCGTGAACAAGAAGAAGGAACTGGACTGAGCGCAGGAAAGTTCATATCGAAAGGTCGGCAATCCGGGGTGCAATGTACATGAAGATGTCGGGAAAACAAATGGTGATATTCCTCACCGTCATCGCCCCCCTGATGTTCCTTTTGGCCGCTTTGATAATTACCCCGAACATCTGGGTGATCATACTGGCCTTGATGTGGCTGGGAATAGGGCTTACCATGCTCTACATCCCCAAGGCGGAAGATTGATCAGGTCCGCCTTCCGAACGCAACCTTCTTCTCCACCCGGGTGATGCGAACCTTGACCGTCTCTCCCGTCGTGGTATCCGGGACTATTATCACCAGACCTTCTATCTTACCTATCCCGTCCCCTCGTTCTCCTATATCGGTTATCTTCACCTCGTAGATCTGGCCTTCGGTCACCGGCTTCCTTTCAGGCTCGGCGTGCTCGTCACGCATATCAAAATCATTCGCCACTTGGACAATAGCTTTATGGCCGAGAGCGATACCACTTTCGATCGCTATGGGCGTGAACCTATCCGACCTAGTTCTGGCCAAGGACCTGGAGACGCAGAACCTCATGGGGAGGACCGTGGCCATCGACGCCTACAATGCCATTTACCAGTTCCTGTCGGTGATACGTCAGCCGGACGGGACCCCGCTCATGGACCCCCGGGGAAGGATCACTTCGCACCTGGAGGGCTTGCTCAATCGCAACGCCAACCTGGCGGAGATGGGATTGCGGTCCGCTTACGTCTTTGATGGGATCCCCCCGGAAAAGAAGGAGGCCACCATCCGGGAACGGCGGGAGAGAAGGGAATCCGCCAAGAAGGAGTGGGAGCAGGCCAAGGCCGAGGGTGACGTGAGGAAGGCTTACTCCAAGGCGACCCAGTCCTCGCGCATAACCAATGAGATAGTGGAATCTTCGCGCATCCTGCTCACCCACCTGGGAATTCCGGTCGTGCAAGCCCCGGAAGAGGGGGAGGCCCAAGCGGCCTACATGTGCGCCAAGGGCGACGTCTGGGCATCAGCTTCGCAGGACTTTGACTCGCTTCTCTTCGGAGCGCCGCGACTGGTGCGAAATCTGACCCTCTCGGGAAGGCGAAAGATGCCTGGAAAGGATGAATATCGCGAGGTGCGCATGCAGATCATCGACCGTGACGAGACGCTCTCCAGCCTAGGCCTGAACGGAAAGCAGCTGGTGGACCTTTGCATCCTGGTCGGTACGGACTTCAACCCCGGGGTCATGGGCATCGGACCGAAGAAGGCCCTGAAGCTCATAAAGCAGTATGGCACCCTGGCCGGAGCCTTGCGCTCCCTGGGTCTTGAGGAGGGGGAGATGGAGAAGGTGCGATCGATCTTCCTGGACTTCGAGCGTACCGACGACTATCGATTGGCGTGGAGGTCACCGGACCGCCAGAGCGTGCTGGACATGCTATGCGGCGAATACGGATTTTCGGAGAAGAGGGTGAACGGGGCGCTGGACAAGTTCTCCTCGGGTAAGAAGGACCAAATGCGGCTTGACATGTTCTGAGCCCTTTCGACGATGACGTTCATCATAGCCAGGACCAACTAGTTTAATAGGAAGTTGTCTGATAAGGGCCTGTAGGGACGGCGATGATAAAGCAGGTCCAAGGCAATTACAATCCGAGCGCGCTTGAAAAATCGGTCCAGGCCCTTTGGGCAGAGACCGAGGCGTACAAGAAGACCAAGGAACTACGGGCCTCCGGTCCGGACTTCTATTTCGTAGACGGTCCTCCGTACACCACTGGATACATTCACTTGGGCACAGCCATGAACAAGACGATCAAGGACATGATCGTCCGGTTCAAACGCATGCAGAAGTTCAACGTGAGCGATACTCCCGGCTACGACATGCACGGGCTTCCCATCGAGGTCAAGGTCGAGAAGTCCATCGGCGTGAAGAACAAGAAGGAGATCGAGGCGTACGGTATCGACCGTTTCGTCAGCACCTGCAAGAACTTCGCCCTGGACTTCCAGAAGCAGATGAACGCCGACTTCAAAGAGCTGGGCGTCTGGTTCGACTGGGAGAAACCGTATCTCACCATCGCCCCCAACTATATCGAAGCGGCCTGGTGGACGCTCAGGCGGGCGTACGATAAGGGTCTGCTGATAAGCGCCAGCCGGGTGCTTCCGGGATGTCCGCGCTGCGAGACCGCTCTGGCAGAGGCGGAGATAGATTACTGGGATGAGAAGGACCCCTCCATCTATGTGAAGTTCCGCCTCAAGGACGATCCCAAGGTATCCTTGCTCATATGGACCACCACCCCCTGGACCTTGCCTGCTAACCTGGCCGTGGCGGCCCATCCCGATTTCGAGTACGTCAAGGTCCGCTACCGAAAGGTGGGGGTCACCGAGACCATCATCATCATGAAGGGACTGGAAGAGGAGATAAGGAACCTCGGTGGCTGGGAGAAGTACGATGTCCTGCAGACCATCCAGGGAGATGACCTGGTCGGCGTCGAATACATCACCCCCTTCGTGGACGACGTTCCGTATCAAACGCAGGCCACCGGTAAATGGCTGCACAAGGTGCTCCCCTCCAAGACCGTAGAGGCTTCCAACACCGGTCTGGTGCACATCGCCCCCGGCCATGGTCCCGAGGATTTCGAGCTGGGTAAGGAGTTCGGGCTCGAACCGTTCTGCCCTGTCGATGAGACGGGGGTATACACCCCACTGGTAGGGAGCAAGTACGTCGGCATGCATATCAAGAAGGCCAATCCGGACCTGATCAAGGACCTGGAGGAGAAGGACCGCCTGTTCTTCAGCGGCACCATCGAGCACCGTTTCGGACATTGCTGGCGCTGCAAATCACCCGTTCTGTTCAGGACCACTGACCAGTGGTTCCTGCGAGTCACCCAGGTAAAGAACCAGATGCTGGAGGAGATAGAGAAGGTTCGCTGGACCCCTGACTGGGCCGGTTCCTCCCGCGAGTACGACTGGACCATGAACGCCCGCGACTGGTGCATATCCCGCCAACGATACTGGGGCATACCCATCCCGGTGTGGACCTGCTCCTGCGGCGAGATGCGGGTGGTAGGCATGGTGGACGAGCTGAAGGGCGCCGAGGGTTACGTGGAAGATATGGAGCTCCACCGCCCCTGGATAGACTCCGTTAAGCTCGCATGTCCGAAGTGCGGTGGCAAGATGAGCCGCGTACCGGACGTCCTGGATGTGTGGTTCGATTCCGCCGTAGCCTCCTGGGCCCAACTGGGATTCCCGAAGAAGCGGGACGCCTTCGAGCGGCTGTGGCCGGCCAAGTTCATCGTCGAAGCTCATGATCAGACGCGCGGCTGGTTCTATTCGCAATTGGCGGCCGGCGTGATAGCTTTCGGGCGGGCGCCTTACGAATCGGTGCTCATGCACGGCTGGATGTTGGACAGCCAAGGCCAGCCCATGTCTAAGAGCAAGGGCAACGTCGTGGAGCCGGGAAAGGTGATCAAGGAGCACGGGGCGGACGCCTTGCGCTTCTATCTGCTTAAGACATCCGCCCCCTGGGAGGATATCCCGTTCCAGATGGAGGGCGTCAAGAACGCCCGCAAGACGTTGAACGTGTTCTGGAACGTGGTCAACTTCGCCACCACCTACATGGCCATCGACCATTTCGACGCGCAGCGCATCACCAAGGAAACGGTTCGCGCCCACCTCAACCAGGAGGACCTCTGGCTCATATCTCGCACGGAGAAGCTCAAGAACGAGTTCACCCGTCAGGTGAACGCCCTGGAGCTGCACAAGGCTGGAAGGGCATTGGAGCAGTTCATCTTGGACGACCTGTCGAGATGGTACGTCAGGCTGATCAGGGACCGCATGTGGAGCGAGGAGGGGGACGTCGGAAAGCTGGCCGCCTACCGCACTTTGTTCGACGCCATCATGGACACCACGCTCCTTCTGGCACCGATGTGCCCGCATCTCGCTGAGGAGGTCTATCGACACATGGACGGTTCCAAACCGACCGTGCACATGATGGACTGGCCGAGCAGCGACCTGACCAGGGTGGACGAACGATTGGAAAAGGCCATGGCCATGGTCCAGGAGATCGTGGACACCGTCACCAGGGAAAGGCAGCTCAAGAACGTCAAGTTGCGCTGGCCTATGAAGAGGATCGTGATCAAGGTGGACAGTAATGACACTCTGATCTCGTTACGCGCCCTGGAGAGCATACTGAAGTCCCAGGCCAACGTCAAGGAGATCGAATACGTTGGGACGGGCGAGGAGTGGTCGGAGACCATTCTGAACGTGGTACCGAACCCCATGGCCATCGGGAAGGTCTACCGTCAATGGGCTTCCAAGATCGCGGTGCTATTACAAAGCCGGCCGGCCGGACTTATCAAGGAGAGCATGCAACGCGGCGAGTACTCGTTAGGCATAGAGGGACAACTGGTGAAGATCGAGCCCAATATGGTCTCCTTCACCGTCTCCCTGCCGAAGGACATTTACGCCGCCACGTTCAGCGGAGGCGAGATCTACCTTGACTTCGAGGTTACCCGCGAGATAGAGGCGGAAGGCTTCTCCAGGGAGATCATCCGCCGGGTGCAGCAGACCCGCAAGGAGATGAAGCTGGACGTCGAAGAGTTCGTCAAAGTGGAAGTTCTGGCCGATACCAAGGTTGCCGAATACGTAAAGATGTGGAAATCGCACATCATGTCCGAGGTCCGTTCCAAATCCATGGAACTGGTCTTTGAGGTGCACGGCGAACAGGTCGGCAAATGGGAGATAGAGGGGGAGAAGGTGGAGATAGGTGTCTCCTCTATGAACCTCCGGGATCCCATAAAGGAGCTTACCAAGATCCCAGGAATAACCCCCAAGGCCGCCGAGGCATTGGTGGACGCTGGCGTTCGCAACGAAGCGGACCTGAAACAACTTGGTGAAGATAGGATCGAAGATATCACCAAGCTTTCCAAGGCCGAGGTGCGCAAAGCGCTCCACTACACCGACCGCTCCGCTGAGATATGCAAGGCCGTACCGGAAGGCTCCGGCAAGATCATGGATCGGTCGGAGATGACCCCTTACCTTCTGCGCATCCCGCGCATGAACGAGGTCAAGGCGGAGATGCTGTACGACGCCGGTTACGACTCACTGGATAAACTGCAGGCCGCGGATAAGGATGCTCTTAAGAACGTTCCCGGCCTGGGAAGCAAGACCATCGATGAGGTGCTGAAGTACGTGTCAGATGGGGGCTTCCAACGATGCTCCGCCTGCGCGACGTGCGGACATGAGGTAACCGCCAAGGAACTGAACTGTCCAGCCTGCGGGGCTTCTCTGCGCGCCGAGGTGACGGAGGAGGAAACGGAGGCGCCAAAGGCCCAGGGCCTCCAAGATGGTTATAGCTACCTCATAAAGGACGATCGCTCTGACCGTTCATACGAACTTTTCATGGAGCAGCTGAAGCTGGGTAAGCGTGGGTTCTGCATCACCCGCAACTATCCGGTCAAGATACGGAACAAGTTCGACCTTGGTGAAACGCCGATCGTTTGGCTGAGCAACGTGGGCAAGGAGGACAGCCTTCGCCCCAAGGACCTGGAGAAGTTGAGCTACTCGCTCGAGCAGTTCCTGGCCAAGGGACAGGGCGTGGTGTTGCTGGATGGGTTGGAGTACCTGATCACCAACAACAACTTCCTGACCGTCCTGCGCTTCGTCCAGTCGCTGAGGGACCAGGTGGCCATAAACAACTCCATCATGATGATGGTGCTGAACCCATCCACCATCGACGCCAACGAGCTGAACCTGCTGGAAAAGGAAATTGATGGGACGTTATAGTCCCAGGGCTTCCAGGACCTTGCGAAAACCGGGAACGGTTTCATAGCCGTCCAGCTCCGCAGGGTCCACCCAGGCGCACTCGGTGTGCTCCCAGTCCAGGATGACCTTCTCGTCGGCCACCTCGAACAGGAACGGATAGACGCTCCAGACGTAGGTTCCGTCGCGGATGCGTAGCCTTTCCGCCATGGCCTCCAAGCGGGCGGAGGTTATCCCGGTCTCCTCGTCCACCTCTTTCAAGGCGGTCTCCTCCGGTTTCTCCCCCCTCTCGATGTAACCGCTGACCGCGGCCCATTTACCCTTATTGGTCCCGACCTTTTGGCTACGTTTGAGCAGCAGTATCTTCCCCTTTCGGCGCAGCACGCAGGTGACCACCTTCTTCTCCACTAGGTCCATCATATCAAGTCCGTCGCCGACGATCACCGCCCGGTCACCTTCCCGAAGTAGCGATATGTCAATGGAATCGATCATCGGTACCCCGGCCATAACAGCTCCGGTGGCCACGATCGTTTCGGCCTGAGCGTTCACGATCGCCGCCGGCAGGTGCCCGTTCTTCTTCAGTTCCATGATGGTATAGGAACCGACCGTGGAACCCTTCCCATACGGGAAGACCAGGATTCGATTGTCTACGCTCTCACCTTCTCGACCGGAGGCCACGGTCAGCAGCCCGGTCTTGGGGTCCACGCCGCCCAGGAAGCTGAAGGCCTCGTCCAGAATCAGTAATCGTCCGATCGCCTTGCCCTTGCATATCTCACGTCCCTTCAGCTTCACAAAATCAACTCCATTAGTTCTCGCCGGGAACCGCAGAACACCTTCTGCGAGCATAGCCCGGGTAGATAGGCACAGGCCTTGGCAGAATCGCTTGCCGTGACCTTATGACCAACCTCTATAGGCGCCACGACCATGCATGTATCGCACAGCACCTTGCCGAATCGCTCCAGCACCGCCCTCTCCTTGGGGCAGCGCAGCCATATGCCTTTCGAGGTGCAGAACCACACCTCCACGTCGCCCTTCTTCTTCTTTCCGTCCAAGAGATCTGCCAGCTCCTTCATCTCACTTTCCGAGAGGTGGGGGCAGCCTATGGCTATCAGGTCCGGCTTCTTGCCGGTTCGCAGACGTTTAACGGTATCCTCGATGTCCTCCCGGGTGATATTGACCACCGGCAACCCCTCCAAAGTATCTGGCTGTTCTGGCGTGGCCTTCTCCACCATGAACATGGCCACGGAACCGGCGGCGGCCATGGCCGCGGCCAGTGATTTCAACCCGTTGACATCGCTGCCGAGACCGCGGAAGAATGGAATGCACGCTCCCAACTTGCGTCCCACGGAGTGTCCGACCAGGGACCACTCGTCCTTGGTTATTCCCTTCTCCACTACCACCACGTGGGTGGCCTTACGGTTCTGGTCCAGATGTAGCCCATAGTTAGGAGTGCGTCCGGTGATGGCCGCGGCCAACGCCCCCGGCCCCCCTTCCCGGTTGGTACGCGCCCCGAGCACGGAATTGGCGAAGGAAAGCGCGGATGACTCCGCCCAGGCTATATGATCCCCTACCTTGGGACGGTTGGTCAGCAGATAGGGAGTGCAGGTGCAGCTGACCTCCACGCCCATCTTCTCGTACAAGGAGATGATATGCATCTGTCTCTGGGCGAAATGCTCGTCCACGCCCATCTCCTTCCACCGCTCGCCGTCCATTCCCATGGGGTTCAGGGTGGTCGGCACGCACACCTTTCCGTCGGCCGCCATCTCCTCCAGGAAGTCGATGCCGCCCTCGCCGATGGTCTTGTAGGAAACGCCGGAGAGATGAGCGGAGGTGATGGGTATGAGACGATCGGCTCCGTAGATGGCGCCCAGTGCCACCAAGAGCTCCATGGCCTTACGCTTGGCCTTGCCTTGTTTTCCGGCCAGCATATCCTGCTCTTCGGAGGTGAGTTGCATGCCAGGGACAATAGAATCGGTTAATAAGAACATGTTGGATTTTGAGGGTTAAGGCGGGCCTGTGGGGATTCGAACCCCAGTTTGAGGCTTCGGAAGCCCCAGTGATATCCAAGCTACACTACAGGCCCGCGGTCATTGGAACACCAAGACCCATTTACCCGCCCTCGCGGGAAGGGAAGATCGAGACGCGCTCACTTCTTCTTGAACTCGGTGTATCCGCACTTGCCGCAGGACGTCCGGTCCTTGTGCTCGCCCATGAACACGCCGGGCCCGCACTTGGGGCAGCTTTTCTTTAATCGTTCCAGCTTCTCGCCCTTGGCCTGGTAGTAGTCCTTCTTTGCCGACGGGGCTTCCTTCTTGACCTCTTTCTTCTTTGGAGCAGCCATGGATCACACCTCACTTCTTCTTAGTCTTCTTAGCCTCAGCGAGCCCGTTCCTGGCCTGCAGGTAGTTCTTCTCGAACTTCTTGGCCGACTCGGTGCTGCCGTACACCTTGGCGTAGCCGGTGCTTACGCCCATTCCGAACTCGGTCTCCATGTGGTCGATTATGACCTTGTCCTTGCTGACCGCCAGGACCTCCGCCAGCTTCGCCTTCACGTCGGCCCTCTTGGGGGAGCCCTCTCCGCTATGATCAGCCTTGAAGTTGACTTCAGTGCGGTCCATCAGGGCGTTGGGCTTTTTGCTCTCGATCTCGATCTTCACTTCAATACCTCCATTGAGCGTATCAGATTCTGCGCCGCATGATTTACCTTGGCGTTGGTATGGACCAACACCACTCCCTTTCCGGGGAGACCGTACACGAGACAGGAACCTGCCGGGGCTATGGCGGCGCACACCAGCGCGGCCAGGTCCTCCTCCCCTATGACCCTCACCTTGGTCTTGCCCGGGGACTCCAGGCCATCCTTCATGGCCTTGACCAGTCCGGGGGTTATAGACCCGGGAGGGTTCTCCACGTTGGTTTCCGGCACCTGAAGGAGATCGGCGGGATGTTCCCCCGCCTCCAGCTCCTTCCTTTCGTTGCGCCGGTCGTAAACGGTCAAATGGGGGATGACACCTTTGTTTATAAAAGTGCTGGAGACCACGTCCCCCACCGTGATGAGCATACCGCAGTCGGAAAGCGCTTCAAGAACGTCCTCGCCCCTGAACAGGCTTCCGAATGGCATGCCTAGTTCGCCCCTCATGCTGTCCGGCATCCTCCACCCTTTGGAGGGGACGTCCAGATCAGCGCACTTTGAGGGCGAACTTACCGTTCTTGTCAATGTTCATCCTCTTTGCGATCTCGGACTTGGTGTGGTCTATGATGACCACGTAGCCTTGCCAGTCCTTGGAGGTTTCCCCACCGCAGAGCGGGCACTTGTCCTCTTCAGTTATGGCGAAGCAGACCTTGCAGGCCTTTACTACTCCCTTCATTTCTCCTGACCCCCTTTCTTGGCCCGGTCCTCGGCGATCCATTCCTTCTTGCCCAGTCCGGGCTGACGCATGGTAAGGCCGATCTTGCTCTCCCGGGGGTTGCGCTCATTGAAGGAGAGGGTGACTATCCTGGTCCTGACGATGTCGCCGATCCTGATCTCCCGCTTGGTGTCCTTGCCTATGAGCCTCTGATTCTGTTCATCGGCGTCCATGCGGTCATCCATGACCTGGCTCACGTGCAGAAGACCGTCCAATGGTCCGAAGCGCACGAAGGCCCCGAACTTCAGGACCTCACATACGTGCCCTTCCACGACCTCGTTGACCAATGGCTTGAACACCAGGGAATCGAACTTTACCGATTGGTAGACCGCACCGTCGCCGTGCACGATCCGCCCTTCGCCGACCGGTTCGATGTTCTGGATCATAACAGTGAGCGAGTCATCTCCCTCGATCTTACCTTCGTAGGACTCGCGGGCCAGCTCATTGACCACTTCGTCCACGTCATCGCCCAATCTGCTGGGCGGTATGCGGACAACCTTTTCCCTTTGGGTCAACATATACATGAGGAATCCTCTTAACTAACTTGGCATGATAAATCTCTTATATAAAGATTGAGCACCGAGCATATAAGCTTTCAGCATGCTGGATAAAAAAGAAAAATGATGGAAAGGGGTTTTGCTCAGACCACGAAGAGCACGGCGAAGACCAGGGTGATGGTCGACAGCAACTTCACCAGCACGTGGAGCGAGGGACCGGCGGTGTCCTTGAACGGATCTCCGACGGTGTCTCCCACCACGCCGGCGGCGTGCTGCGGCGTACCTTTCTTGCCCTGGGACTCGATGTACTTCTTGGCGTTGTCCCAGGCTCCTCCACCGTTGTTGAGGAAGAGGGCCATGAGGACACCGGCGATGGTAGCGACCATCAGGAAGGCACCGACGCCCATGACAGCGATATCGTTGTTGTCAGGGTAAGCGTACCTCAGAGTAAGTCCCAAGGCCACAGGGACCACGACCGGCAGTATGCCGGGCAGGATCATGGCCTTCAAGGCGCCCTTGGTGCTGATGTCCACGCAGGTGGCGTAGTCCGGCTTCTCAGTACCGGCAAGGATGCCGGGCCGCTCCCTGAACTGGCGGCGAACCTCTTCGATCATGTTCCCGGCGGCCTTGCCCACGGCGCTAATGGCTAGCGAGGTGAACAGGTAGACCAGCATGGCGCCGATCATAGCGGAAACGAAGACCACGGGTTGGAGCAGGTCCACGGTGAAGCTGTCGTAGAAGGCCAGAATGTCGACCCCACGGATCTTGGCGACCTGCTCGAAGAACGCGCCGAACAGCAGGTAGGCGGCTAGGGCCGCGGCACCCATGGCGTATCCCTTGGTCAGGGCCTTGGTGGTGTTGCCGATGGAGTCCAGCCTGTCGGTCCTGACGCGGACCTCCTCAGGCTGTCCGGACATCTCGACGATACCGCCGGCGTTGTCAGTGATCGGACCGAAGGTATCCTCGGCCAGCACGAAGGCGCAGGTGGCGAGCATACCCATGGTGGCCACGGCAGTGCCGTACAGACCATAGATGAACTCGTGGGCGGCGTCCGGCGAGGCCATGACACCGAGCTCGAAGGAGGCTATCAGAGCGATAGCGATGGCCATCACCGACATGGCGGTGGTCTCCATACCTATGGAGATACCAGCGATGATGTTGGTGGCCGGGCCGGTCTCGGAGGCCTTGGCGATCTTCTTCACCGGGCGATATTCGCCAGCGGTGTAGTACTGGGTGATGTAGACGATCACTATGCTGAGAGCGATACCGACCAGACCGCAGACGAAGAAGAGCATCTCACCGGCCAATAACTGGTCCACAGCTATGTAGAACAGAATGGCGGCGATGACGCACGTCACGTAGTAACCGCGGTTGATGGCCTTCATCGGGTTCTCGTCCTCGTTCTTCATGCGCACGGTCATGATACCGACCAGGCCGGCCAGCAGACCGAATCCGCGGACCACAAGGGGGAACATGAACCAACCGGGGTTTCCGGTGAAGGCGAAAATAGCGATACCCAGGATCATGGCGCCGATGTTCTCGGCGGCAGTGCTCTCGAATAGGTCAGCGCCACGTCCAGCGCAGTCTCCCACGTTGTCGCCGACCAGGTCAGCGATGACGGCGGGGTTGCGCGGGTCGTCCTCGGGAATTCCAGCTTCGACCTTTCCAACCAGGTCAGCGCCGACATCGGCGGCCTTGGTGTAGATACCGCCGCCCAACTGGGCGAACAGCGCGGCGAAGGATGCCCCGAAGGCATATCCAACGGCAAGGAACAGCGCGTCCATGTAAAGGGTGGCCGAATCGGCCGGGCCCACTGCCACATACGCCTGGTAAACGAAGAATATCCCGGCGACCCCCATCAGGCTCAATGCCACCACGGCGATGCCGGAGACGGCGCCGCCGCGGAAGGAGGTCAGGAGCGCCTCGTTCAAGGAGCGCCTTGCGGCGCTCGCGGTCCTGATGTTCGAGCTCACAGACACGTACATTCCGATGTATCCGGACAGGGCGGAGAAAAATGCCCCGAGCAGGAAGGCCACACCGGTCCACAGGTTGATCCCGACAGTGATCAGGATACCCAATATGACGCTGATGATGGCAATCGTCTTGTACTGACGAGCAAGGTAGGCCATGGCCCCTTCGCGGATCGCGTCGCTGATGGCTTTCATCTCAGGAGTACCAGTGTCCTTCTTGAGAATCCACCAGGTCAGATAACCGGCGAAGAGGAGACCTATGATGCCCGCGATCGGTATTGTATAGTACAGAGGATCGTCTAGCATTGAAAGCCTCTTTTAAATTCCTGCCTAAATACGGCTACCTATATAAATCGTTTAGGTAAATCCCAATCACGAAATCCGTGGACTGGCACATGTTTTTCAATGATTGAACTATATTATTTCATATGTTAACATAAAGAAGGATGGACGCCGTGATCTATGGTTTAACGGACAATATTGCCAGTCGTTGAGAGGATAAAACCTCTCTCATTTTTTTATATTGCCTAAGGTCATGTGGGTGAGATTGCTTTGATAGGCGGTGACGCTCTCGGACTCATATTGGTCTACGTTTACGTGGGCGTCATGGTGGTCATCACCGACCGTTGGCGGTTCCTGCGGGACCACTCGTTCCACCGCAAGTTCATTCACGTCATGATCGGCAACATCGCCCTCTTCTGGTGGGTGTTCGACACCAATTACGTGATGTCGCTCTTGGCCGCCGTACCGTTCATACCCCTGCTATACATCTTCTCGAAGTATGGAGGGAGGCGCGAGAAGGACGACAGCAAGCTGATAGGCGAGCTCAAGGGGTCCATCCTATCCACCGCCTCACATGACGGTCACAAGCTAGGTCTGGTATACTATGCGATCTCCTGGGCCTTATTGGCCTTCTTCGCCTTCAACGACCTGGTGGTCGCCTCCGTGGCCATCGTCTGCATGGCCTACGGGGACGGCCTGGGCGGTCAGTTCGGCAAGACGTTCGGCAAGCGGAAGATCCACGGCAACAAGACCCTGGAAGGAACGCTTGCCGTATTCGTGTTCGCCGCTCTAGCTATATTTCTAATAATCAACTTCTATAACCTCCTCTTCACCGAGGGGCTGTACGGCACGAGATCGATACCGCTGGCGATCAGTGCGCTGACCGCTCTGGGATTGGGTGCCTTCGTATCGGTGGTGGAGCTTTACACCCCTGGCGAATATGACAATCTGGTCATTCCCCTGTCCACGGCGCTCATCATGTTCCTGGCGGGTATCTGAGGTAATGAGATGGAACTGATAGTGGTGGACGGCATAGACGGCTCGGGAAAGAGTACCGTGGCCGAGTGGATAGCCGAACACTACCGCTCCCGGGGAGAGAAGGTCCTGGTCAGGCAGCACCCATCCGATTCATTTTACGGACGCCTCAGCCGCAGGTCGCTGACCTCCGAGGGAAAGATGATGCGCACCGTGGCCACCATATTCTTCATACTTGACGTTCTGAACTCCCTGCGCCGATTGCGCGGCTGGAAGGACCACGACAAGGTCATCTTCGTCCGTTACATCATGGCCACCGCCTATCTTCCGACACCGCTCTACCGGCAAGGGTACGAGTTCTTCTGCAAGGTGCTTCCGATACCCGAGCGACTTTTACTGGTGGACGTGAACCCGGAATGCGCTCTGCGCCGCATAGAGGAGCGGGAGCACGAGCGGGAGATGTTCGAGAACCTGAGGTCCCTGGAGAAGGTCAGGGGCAAGGTGCTGGACCTCTCATCCCGCGGCTGGAAGGTGCTGGACAACTGCGGTTCGGTGGAGAACACCCGGTCTCAGCTGAAATTGGTATTATCGGACTGGGACGCCCTCAATTGAGCTCCCAACCAGAACACCACCGGGAATGAGACCAAGGTCAGAGCGATACCTATCAGCAGCACCGCTCCGAAACCGTCGACGGAATAGATCGGCGCGAAAATGAGAGGCGCCAGCGAGTACCCGAAGAAACGAGTGCTGTTGAACACTGATGATACCGTACCTTTGAGCTGGGGAACTATCTCCACGGTTATTGTCAATAGCGATGCCCAGATGAAGGCGGTACCGGTCCCTAGCACCAGCAGCGACCCGGCGAAATGGATCCAGTCGGACGACAGGTACAGGAACGCCAGGGAGAGTCCGACCACCGCGAAACCGACGCTGGCGGTGAAGGTGCGTCCTTTGGCGTCCACCAGGCGACCGCCCAAGGGCGCGGCGACCATTCCCGCCACTCCGCTCATTCCGATCAACAGTCCAATGGTCCCCTCGTCCAATGAGAGGGGCGGGACCGAGAGATGGTCGGAAAGGAAACCCAGGGCGCCCATGTAGCAGAGGAAGGTCAGGAATCCCAACAGGCACAGGGTGCCGACACCTTTGCTGGTCACGGCCGTTATTACGTTGCTCTTCAGGTGTCTCAATGCTTCTGGGTTGGTGCGGGAAACCGGGCAGGCGGACCTTATCCAGAAGTTCACGACCACGGCCAGCACGGCCACCAGTACGAACATCCACCTCCAGTCATACTCGGTAAGGAAACCGGCTATCATGGGGCCGGTGGCGATGCCGGCGGTGGTGAAAGCCCCGAAGTATCCCATGACCTTGCCCCGTTCGTTCGGAGGGGTCATGTCCCCCAGTATGGCCAGCAGCACCGGGTTGACGAAGGCGTAGCCGATGCCCTGCACGGAACGGGACAGGTAGAAGGTCATAAGGTCGGAGCTCGCCACGCAGAACAAGCATCCCAGGGCGTAGATCAGAAAGCCGAAGGTGAGCATCTTGCGTCTGCCGTAGACATCCGATATCGTGCCGGAGAAGAGATTGAAGATGACGAAAGGAAGCATGAAGAAGGTTATGGACACCAGTATCTCCTCCGCGCTCGCCCCGAAGTCCGTCTTGAGTACCGGTATCATGGCCAGCACGGCATTGCCAGAGAGCGGTCCGATGTAACCGCCGCTGAGCACCGCCAGGCGTTTGGTGTCCATTGCCAGTACAAGGCCTTGGTTTGATATTAAGGACTTGCACAATTTCACTTTCGGCTTTTCAAGGCAATATATTTCTAGCCGCGGGGGATAGGAGGGACGATCATCATGGAAGAGAGAGCGGTACGCGACATCAAGGTCACCGAGGGCATGACCGTCGATCAGCTGGTCCGGGCCATGTCCGATTCCGGCGGGTTCACCGCCAAGAAACTGGCTGACGCCACGGACATCGTGGAGAAGATGGTCAAGGACGAGAAGTGCCTTACGTTCCTGTCCTTCCCGGCCTGCATCATGGCCACCGGGACCAGGGGAGTGATCGTAGAGCTCGTCAAGCGTAAGCTGGTGGATGTGGTGATAACCACCTGCGGCACCCTCGACCACGACCTCGCCCGCTCCTGGAAGCATTACTATCACGGCGACTTCGCTATGGACGACGCCGAGCTGCGCGAGGAAGGTTACAACCGCCTAGGCAACGTTCTCGTCCCGGACGAGAGCTATGGGCTGGTGCTCGAAGAACGCTTGATCCCCATGTTCGAGGAGATCCTGGCCGGAAGGAGCTCCATATCCACCCGGGAGATCATAGACCAGGTCGGCGCCCGATTGGACAATGAGGACTCGTTGCTCTACTGGGCCCACAAGAACAAGATACCTATCTTCGTTCCAGGGATCACCGATGGCTCCTTCGGCAGCCAGATATGGATGTACTGGCAGACCCACCGCGACCTCAAGATAGACCTGTTCGAGGACGAGCAGGAACTGTCAAGCCTGGTCTTCCATGCCGAGGCCAGTGGCGCACTGATCATTGGCGGAGGGATCTCCAAGCACCACGTCATCTGGTGGAATCAGTTCCGGGGCGGTCTTGATTACGCCGTCTACATGACCACCGCGACGGAGTACGACGGCTCCCTGAGCGGAGCGCAGGTGCGGGAAGCCATATCCTGGGGAAAGGTCCGTGAGGACGCCTGGCAGGTGAACGTGGAGGGCGACGCGACGATAACCCTTCCAATTTTGGTGGCTTCCATCGTAGAGCGATTGAAATGACCCGAGTGGCGGTGATGGGCGGGGACGGCATCGGTCCCGAGGTGGTGGGCGCCACCATGAGCATCCTGGAACAGATGGACCTGGACCTGGAGTTCGTCAAGGCCTACATGGGACTGAACTGTTACGAACGAACGGGCGAATATCTTCCTGCCCAGACCTTGCGGACCCTTGAGTCCTCCAAAGCCGTGCTCTTCGGAGCCATAACCTCGCCGGTGACGCCTGACCCTGGCTATCGATCGCCGCTGCTACAGCTGCGCAAGCATTTTGACCTGTACGCCAACATCCGTCCCTGCTTCCCCATGCTCCCGGAGTACAAGTTGGTCGACCTGAACACGGTCATCGTGAGGGAGAACACCGAGGGAATGTACACCGGCCGGGAACGCGAGGAGGACGGAGCGGTCATCCTGGAAAGGGTGGTGAGCGAGAAGGGCTGCCGCCGCATCGTAGAGAAGGCCATCAAGGTCTCCCGGGTAATGGGCTTCAACAAGATCACCTGCGTGCACAAGGCGAACGTGCTGAGGAAGTCGGACGGACTGTTCCGTCGGGTGTTCTACGAGGTGATGAAGGACTCCGGACTGGAAGCGGACGACATGATCGTGGACGCCGTGGCCGCCGCCCTCATCTCCAAACCGAAGCAGTTCCAGTGCATCGTCACTCTGAACCTATACGGCGACATCCTATCGGACGAGGCCGCGGCGCTCACCGGTGGATTGGGAATGGCCCCTTCCGCCAACCTCAGCGACCGTTTCGGTCTTTTCGAACCGGTCCATGGTAGCGCACCTGATATCGCCGGTAAGGACATCGCGAATCCCTCGGCCACGATACTATCGGCATGTCTGATGCTGGAGTTCCTGAAGAAGATGGACGCCGCCAGCCGGTTGCAGTCCGCCCTGGTGCAGACGCTCACCGAAGGGGACCGCACCCGGGACCTGGGCGGAACGCTGGGGACCAGGGAGTTCGCCGAGCGGGTAGCCGAACGTCTGACTAGAAGTTGAAGGGCGCAGATATTTCTATTTTCGATGGCCTTCCCTTCAACATGAGCGCCGACCTTCGCCGGAAGATCACGGACCGTTGCCGGGACTGGGGCATAGAGATGGTCGGCTTCGCCTCCGCCGACGATTGGGACGATCCGCCCTTCGTTCCGTTCCCGCCCCGGGAGTTCAGCCCCAAGGCCATATTCCCTGGATGCCGTACCGTGGTGGTTCTCGGTCTTCCAGTTACGCTTCCGATACTGGAGACCTCACCGTCCATCTGGTACCAGGAGCTGTACAAGAACCTGAACGCGCAGTTGGACGAACGCGCCTATCAGCTCTCGGAGCTCCTGAACCGCCTGGGACACGCCTCTGTCTACGTTCCCCGGGACGGCTACGGTTCGGTGGAGGTTCTGGTCGACAACCCCTACGCCTTCTTCTCACATCGCCACGCCGCCTACCTGGCCGGGCTCGGTACGTTCGGATTGAACAACATGCTGCTCACCAGGGAGTTCGGGCCCCGGGTCCGCTTCGTCTCGGTCTTCACCACCGCCAAGATATCCCCTGGGAAGCCGATGGATAGAAACCTCTGCGTACGGTGCAGAAGGTGCATCGAGGCCTGCCCGGTCGAGGCGATAGGGGATGTGGATTATCCGAAGGCCTCGATCGACAAGAAAAGATGCACGGGACGCAGCATTTCCCTCAAGAAGAAGTACCGTTCGCCATGCGGCATCTGCATCAAGGTCTGCCCGGTGGGAGAGGACCGCAGGCTGTTCGAGCGAAAGGACCTGGGACTTTACGATGGACCGGATAAGGACCCCGAACTGTACGAGGCCTGGGAGCATGTGCGAAGGTACGGCAGCCTGTGAGCCAGTGTACGGAACGAACGAGGTTGAATTAGTTTTAAGTATCGACCCTCTATCCAGATAGTCGATGAGCACCGAGAAGAGGATCTCCCGTCCCATCGTCGACGAGAACGAATGCAAGGGCTGCGGCCGCTGCGTGGCTGCCTGTCCCAAGAAGGTCCTGCGCCTATCGGGCCGCATCAACCGCCGTGGCTACAGCGCCGTGGAGTACCTGGGCGAGGGATGCACCGGCTGCGCCGCCTGCTTCTACAATTGCCCCGAACCGTACGCGCTCCAGGTGGACGACGGGAGGGACCCCCAATGAGGAAGTTCGTCAAAGGCAATGAAGCGGTCGCCATAGGCGCGGTGTACGCCGGCTGCGACACCTACTTCGGCTATCCGATCACCCCGGCCTCCGATATTGCGCATGCCGTCGCGGAGTACTTTCCGCAATTGGGAAGGGAACACCTGCAGGCCGAATGCGAGACGGGCGCCATCAACATGATGTTCGGCGCGGCGGCGACCGGAAAGCTCACCATGACCGCCTCCTCCGGACCGGGCATATCGCTCATGCAGGAGGGAATGTCCTACCTGGCCGGAGCGCAGCTTCCGGCGGTCATCGTCAATGTTCAACGCGTAGGGCCCGGCCTGGGCAACATCGGACCGGAGCAGGGCGATTACAATCAGGCGGTCAGAGGCGGCGGCCACGGCAACTATCACAGCATCGTGCTCGCTCCCGCCTCCGTGCAGGAGATGTGCGACCTGACCATCAAGGCGTTCGAACTGTCCTTCAAGTACCGCAACCCGGCGATCGTACTGGCCGACGCCGTGCTGGGACAGATGATGGAGTTCCTGCAGCTCCCGGAAAAGGTGTCCGCCAGACCGGAGACCTCCTGGTCCGTTCAAGGGGACGCCGCCACCCGAGGCAACCTCGTTTCGTCGATATACCTGGACAACGAGCTTCAGGAGCGCCACAACTGGATGCTCCAGGAACGTTACGCTTCCATGCAGGACGACGTCCTTTGCGAATCCTACCGGACCGAGGACGCGGAGATAGTGCTCACCGGTTACGGGACCAGCTCCCGGGTGGCCCGCTCGGCGGTGGACCAGCTCCGTTCCCAGGGGATCAAGGCCGGCCTGTTCCGGCCGCTTACGCTGTTCCCCTTCCCGACCAAGGCACTGAACGAAGTGGCCAAGGCCGGAAAGATACTGGTCGTGGAACTTAGCAACGGCCAGTACCGGGACGATGTGCTGCTCCACCTGGACCGCGATATCAAATGCGAAGTTCAACTGCTGAACCGCATGGGCGGGAACGTGATGAAGGTGGAGGACGTGGTCCTTCGCGCCTGGCAGATGCTGGAGGTGAGAGCGTGATCAAGAAGGCCCAAGGATTCTACGAAACGTTCGACCGCAAGGAACCAGGTACTCGCGCCACTCATTACTGCCCGGGCTGCGGTCACGGCATCATCCAAAAGCTGATCGCCGAGGCCATGGCCGAGCTTGGCATCCAGGATCGCACGGTCTTCGTAACGCCGGTCGGTTGCGCCGCCTTCTCCTTCCACTACTTCGATTGCGGGAACGTCGCGGGACCGCACGGACGGGCGTCCGCTGTGGCAACTGGCGTCACGAGAGCGCTTCCAGGCAAGGTCGTGATCTCCTATCAGGGGGACGGCGATCTGGGAGCCATAGGGTTCAATAACGCTTTCCAAGCGGCGAACCGCGGCGAGCACTTCGCCTGCTTCTTCGTCAACAACTCCATCTATGGAATGACCGGCGGACAGATGGCCCCGACCACCATGATCGGGCAGAAGACCACCACCACCCCATTCGGACGCGACCCGGTGAAGGAAGGCTACCCGCTCAAGGTTTGCGAGGTTCTGAACCAGCTGGAGGCCCCGGTGTTCATCGAGAGGGTCTCCGTTTCCGATACCAAGCACATCATGCAGGCCAAGAAGGCCGTCCGCAAGGCGCTGGAGGTTCAAAGGGACGGGAAGGGGTACGCCTTCGTGGAGTTCCTATCCCCGTGCCCGACCAACTGGCGTCTGGACCCCGTGGCCTCCGCCCAGTTCGTGAACGAGAATATGGAGAAGGTGTTCCCGCTAGGTAACTTCCGGGACCGCAGCGCCGAGCCGGCGCCGGTGGCCAACGTCATACCGCAGCTGACGGTCGACGAGCTGCTGGGCAAGGGACATGAGGGCGTATCGGCCAAGGTGGATGGGCAGTTCAAGGAACGTAAGTTCAAGTTCTCCGGTTTCGGAGGGCAGGGCGTGCTTTCGCTGGGATTGGTCGTCGCCGAGGCCGCCGGAGGCTCCGGGCGCTTCGTCTCCTGGCTCCCTAGTTATGGGCCGGAGCAGAGAGGCGGCTACGCTTCCTGCTCGGTGGTCGTGAGCGGAAAGGAGGTGGGGTCGCCCACCGTTGACGCACCGGACGTGTTGGTCGTAATGAGCCAGCCAGCTGCGGAGAAGTTCTCCATGACCGTACCGGAGGGAGGAGTGGTGATCTACGAGGCCTCGCTCCCCAAGCCCACCGTTCGGGCCGGAGTTCGGGTGATGGCCTTCCCCGCTTCAAGATTGGCAGCCGAGGCGGGTACGCCGAAGGCCGCCAACACCGCTTTGCTGGGGGGCCTTACCGCCCTGGGACTGCATGGGCTCCCGGAGGACAAGGTGCTTCAAGCCCTGGACGCCAGCTTTGCAACGAAACCGGCCCTGGTGGAGAGGAACCGCAAGGTCTACAGGGCGGCCTTCGACTGGGCGAAGAACAACCTATGATCGCGCTTCGGCGCCAACCCCTTTTTTTCTTTTTTGATCGCGGGCCTGATAAAAAAAAGTAAGGTTCTTAAACGCTCGGCGGTTTAGGTATGGCCATTACGGACCAGGGCTTAAGGCCTGGACGACCGGAGGATGACCGTATGACCACTCCTGACAAACTAGGCACGCGAATACGCACCTATCGCGAGAGATTGAACATGAGCGTGGAGGACCTGGCCATGAACGCCGGCGTCGATGCGAGCTTGGTGCGTAACGCGGAGGAGGGAGAGGTGTACCCCCCGCTAGGCGTGCTGGTTAAAATCTCCCGGGCCCTCGGACAGCGCCTGGGGACCTTTATGGACGATCAGTTTCGCCCGGACCCGGTCATAACCCGTTTCAAGGACCGGGCGGAGGAGACCGCCGCCCATAAGGAGGGCGCGGTCGGCAAGTATCACTATTACCCATTGGCCAAGGGGAAGACCGACCGCCACATGGAGCCTCTGTACATAATCGTTCAGCCCTGCGAGGACTGCTCCACCTCCTCGCACGAGGGAGAGGAGTTCGTCATAGTGGTCAAAGGGCAGGTGGAACTGGTCTATGGCAAGGAGAGACACCTGCTGCAGGAGGGAGACTCCATGCACTACAACTCCGTGGTACCTCATCACCTGGGCGCGGCGAACGGAGAGGCGGCCGAAATATTCGCCGTCATCTATACTCCGATCTGAGGTGGGACCATGCCGAGGGAGAACATCACCCGAGAGGCCACCATCGGCCAGCTCCTGGACGAGATCGTTGACGTCGTTCCGGACCAGGACGCCGTGGTCTACGCGGACCGCGATTATCGCCAGACCTGGAGGGAGTTCCGGGAGACCGTGGACAAGGCGGCCAAGGGCCTCATGGCCCTGGGCGTTAAAAAGGGAGACAAGGTGGCGATGTGGGCGACGAACGTGCCGCATTGGGTGACCCTGCAGTTCGCCACCGCTCGCATCGGGGCCATCCTACTCACCATCAACATAAACTACCGTTCAGCGGAGATCGATTACCTTCTGAGGCAGTCGGACTGCGAGAACATCTTCGTCATCGACGGCTACCGCGACACGGACTACGTGAACACCCTCTACGAGCTCATTCCGGAGCTCAAGACCCAGCCTCGCGACCGCTTACGCTCGGAACGCTACCCGCATCTGCGACGGGTGCTGTTCCTGGGACCGGAGAAGCATCGCGGCATGTATTCCTGGAACGAGCTACTGGCAATGAGCGTGGCCGTTTCGGACGATGATTACCGTCAGAGGCAGAGCGAGCTCTCCACGTACGACGTGGTCAACATGCAGTACACCTCCGGGACGACCGGATTCCCAAAAGGTGTCATGCTCACCCATTTCAATCTGACGAACAACGGTTACTGGGTCGGGGTCAACGAGAACTTCACCACCGCTGACCGGGTCTGCATTCCCGTTCCGCTGTTCCATTGCTTCGGCTGTGTGCTTGCCGTAATGGCCTGCCTGAACCACGGGGCGACCATGGTCATCCTGGAACGTTACGATCCGATCAACGTGATGATGTCCATCGAGAAGGAGCGATGCACCGCCCTGTACGGCGTGCCGACCATGTTCATCGGCATCCTGGACCACAAGCTGTTCGACAAGTTCGATTTCTCCACCCTGCGCACGGGCATCATGGCCGGATCGCCCTGTCCGGTGAAGACCATGGAGGAGTGCGTGGAACGCATGAACATGCGGGAGGTCACCATAGTCTTCGGCCTGACGGAATCGAGCCCCGCCATGACCCAGACACGCTACGACGAACCCAGCCTGGAGAAGAAGTGCTCCACGGTCGGAAAGGCCTTCCCGGGCATCGAGGTGGCGATAATAGACCCGGAGACCGGGGAGCACCTGGGTCCGGGTAAACACGGCGAGCTGTGCTGCCGCGGCCACAACGTCATGAAAGGGTATTACAAGATGCCCGAGGAGACGGCGAAGGCGATAGACAAGGACGGCTGGCTCCACTCCGGCGACATCGGGATGATGGACGAGGACGGATATTACGCCGTCACCGGTCGCCTCAAGGACATGATCATCCGCGGAGGGGAGAACATCTATCCCAAGGAGGTGGAGGACTTCATCCATCACATGGACGGCGTGGCGGACGTTCAGGTGGTTGGCGTTCCCTCCGTCAAGTACGGGGAGCTGCCAGCGGCATTCGTGGTCTTGCGCCCGGGCGTCAAGCTCACCGCCGAGGACATCATGGACCACTGCCGGGGGAAGATAGCCTTCTACAAGATCCCCAAGTTCGTGCATTTCGTGGAGGAATACCCGATGACCGCCAGTGGGAAGATCATGAAGATGAAGCTCAGGGAGATGTCCGCCACGCTATGGCCGGACGCCTGACCCCAAACATTAATCTATCCCAGGCTGCCATAGTTCCGCCCACAGGTGTAATCATCATGCCCGAAAAGGACGTAACCGTGGTTCTCAACGAGAAAGGCCAGGAACTGAAGAAGCTGTTCAAGGACTACAACGCCAACATAGAGCAGTGGAAGTTCTCGGTGGAGGAGACGAAGGATGGTATACGAGTGGAGTTCGCCGCCAAGGCCCTGTTCAAGAAGAAGGCCTCCGACTAGGACAGCAGCTCCATCAACCTTTTCATCTTCTCTGGCGCCATTTTAAAATCTGGCCGACGGTCGATAAGCTCGAGATAGCCTGCCGCACGTTTCAGGTCCCGCACGCCGTAATATCCTCGGGCCAGCTTGACCAGTTTCTCTGGCGACGCCAGGTCCAGGAACGAGGCCAGAGCGCAGGCCAGATCATACGAGAGCTTTTCCTTCTCCGGGGCGTCCTTCAGGAAGTTCCCGACGTCCATTATATAGACCTGATCGGCGAACAGGAAGTTCTCCGGTTTGATGTCGCCATGATAGATGCCGTTCTTGTGCATCAGACGAAGATGCTCGAACGCCTTATCCAGCTGGGCCTCGGAGACCTTCTTGGTCGCGGACGAGGCCGCCTCCAGGAACTCCGCCACGAACAACCACATGCCACCGGGAAGAGCGAAGGTGCCTAGCGGCTTGGCCGTAGGTATTCCCAGACGGTAGACCTGGCTCATTATCTCGAACTGATGCAAGGCCAGGTCCTTGGCGGAACGGTTGAAGTTGAAGAGCGGCGAACGTCCCTCCATCTGCAGATAGACGTTCTTGAAGAACTGGATGGTCTTCTCGGTCATGATGTCGCTGCCGCCCAGAATCTTGGCGAAATAACGCGCCGGAGAGCCGGTCCTATCCACCCCTTCGATCTTTATCGGTATGGACAGCCGGGACCCCTCCGAACCCAGCGGGGTGACCTTGACCTGTCTCAGCTTGAACGATTCGACCATGATGAGATGTATGGAGCGCAGCACGTCCCGGAAATGCTCCCTCTGATCATCTTGTACCGGGCTCATCATCTCGTCCCCTTGGTTACTTCCTCATCATCGTCATTCTCGGCGGCCGCCTTTCGGGCGGCCATACGCGCCTTGGTGGCCCTCTTGGACTTGGAACGGAGGGCCAGGAACAGTTTAAGCGCCTGTAGACGGTGCACCTTGAAACCTTTGTCCACCCCGCGACCGAACTCCATTATCGGAGTTCCCTGATGCGAGTAGACGACCTTCCAAACCACCAGATCGGGCACGTTGAAGAAGAAATCGTTGGTGTTCACGTTGATGTCCTTACCCTTGATGGTCACGTCCATGTCCACCACGCCGGGACGCTTGATGGGAACGTTCACCCCGTAGCCGAATATGGCCCGGAAAAGAGCGTAGGTGATGACCTCCACCGTTCCGACGTCCAATTTACGGTTCAGCACCGCGTCCTTGGGCGACCGCCCCGTGCGTTCGACCGGCCCGATGGGAACGTAAAGGTTCAGTCCATCCTCTCCCAGATAAGGAGCGCCCTCCTTGTGGTACTCGCTCTGGAACTTGGCCTGGCCTTTGTCGCCCCAGGCCTTCTCGAAGCCCTGCAGGTCCAAGTCTACGTCTAAAATCTCGGCATCGATGCCCTCCTTGTGGAACTCCCCGATCACCGTACGGCACTCAGGGTCCTTCCAATCGGCGGCGCACATCAGCACCCTCTCGCGAGGGGCCTCCTCTTCCTCGGGCATTTTCAACACCTATTTCTTGACCAGCACCTGAAAGCGGGCGTATATGCGAGTGCCGTCGGGGAATTCCTCCATGGACAACTTCCAGTCCTCCAGCTCCGCGTTCATGGTGTCGAAGAACATGTCGATCTCGTCCACGATCTTTTCCACGTTCTCCGGCTTTCCACCGACCAGATGGAGCATGGAGGCCATTTTCTCTTTCTTTCCCAAGGAACACCTCGGGCATCTATGCCAGAATGGATTAGATATCCTTTTCCATTCTTGGACTTTGGTTCAAGGCATCCTTGGGAACAGGTGCGAATGTTTTTAAGATTCCCAGTCATCTTGGCACGGGAGCATGGAGCAACCTTCGGTCCTGACCTTCGAAGACAGCGTCCTCGACTTCTCTGAGGAATCCCGGGCTGAACTGGCCCGGCAACAGGACCTGCTGGACCTGGTCAAGGATGAGCGAAAGGACCAGTGGCGAGGAACGATCTTGCCCTTGATGCTCATGACCTTTACCGGAGTATTCATCTTCCTGTACCCCAAGGCCCTCTGGAGCTGGTTCATCTCCGGCCTGGTGCTCTATTCCTGGAACTTCCTGTTCTTGCTCCTACCGACCACCCGGAAGGTGGTACATAACAGCGGTAATGTGGTCAGGCAGAAGAAGAGCAAGGAGCAAAGGAAACTGGCCTACCGGAGATTGCTCAACAAGCCCAAACTGACCGTGGAGATTCTCATAACCGTCTTCTTAGGCAGAATGGTGCCTCTGACCGTGGGGTTCACGCTCATACTTGGAACGGGAATGATAGTCCTTTTTGGCTTCATACTCACCGACTACAAGGCCGTTGCCGGTCTGGCCAACCTGATGATCTTTCAGGTGGTGCTCATATTCATCTTCTACTCCCTGGTCAACTTCCTGGAGCCTCAGACCCAGGGGATGACCGATATAGCTCGTTCATGGAAGAGGCGGATAGGCATGGCCAAGCTCAAAGGCAGAGCGGCCTCGTTCATGGTAAAGGCGGCGGCGGTGG
>DAONGL010000002.1:82101-95793 GCA_035404085.1 Methanomassiliicoccales archaeon
GACGCCATGCTTCAGGTGACCAGGGAATACTACGCACTGATGCTCTACGACATCTACCGCACGGACCTCTTTGGAAGGTTACCGGTGTATCTGGTGGGACCACGCAAGAAGTACATCTTCGACGAGAAGGTGCTCAGCCACCTCCCTTGACGAGCATCGAGATAAATGACAAATAGCACCAGCCTAATCCCGCCTTTCGATGCCTAAGGTAGAGATCGGGAACGCGTGCATCAATTACGAGACCCACGGGGAAGGGGAACCGATCGTCCTAATAACCGGCCTGGGCGGGGAGATAGCTTTCTGGAAGAAGTACGTGCCTCTCCTGTCCAGATCGCATCGGGTCGTGGTCTTCGACAACCGTGGTGCCGGCGAGACCGATTATCCACCCACCCTGTTCACCATGAGCACCTTGGCCGACGATGTCGCCGGGCTGATGGAGCACCTCGGTCACCAACGCTATCACGTACTGGGATGGTCCATGGGAGGGAACGTGGCCCAGCGGGTGGCCATAGACCACCCGGAGAAGGTAGGCTCGCTCGTTCTGATGTCCACCTACACCCGGAGGCCGGAGCGCTCCTCGTTCGCCATAGACACCATGATTCGCACGGTGGACGAGGGGGCGACGTTCGATTCGCTGATGGACCTCATGCAGTCCTGGTGCCTCCCCGAGGATTACTTCAAGAAATTGGCATTGTCGAAACCAGCCCAGCGGAAATGCAACGGGAACGGTAAGCGCGCCGCCGAGGGGTTCAAGGCCCAGAAGCTGGCCCTGGACCTCTTTGACAGCCACGACCTGCTGGACAAGATAATCGCCCCTACGCTCATCATCCATGGCGACGAGGACATCATGGTCGCCCCGCACTTCGCCACCGAGCTGGCGAGCCACATCGAAGGGGCGGAGCTGATATGGGTCCCTGGCGCCGGACACAACATCCCGGCCGACAAGTGCTGCTCATCCATACTAAAGTGGCTGAACGCTCACTCGCTCTGATCCAGACCGGGTATCTTGGTGTCCGTGCCGCTTTCTCCGAACACCGCCACCCGGCTATCTGACTTTTCACGAAGCATGCACATGCCCAGTTCGTCCGCCACCCGGCGACCGAACTCCAGGACCTCGGAATGGGAGGGCATGTTGTCCATGGACATTCGCCGACGGGAATCGCCGACGAACACGAATCCCTTGGGTTCCACGAAGGTGGGGTCGGCCTTGCGGTCCAGGGCGGCGTACTCCTTCTCCCAGCCCAAGTTCCAGTCCTTCACCAAGGTGTGTCTGATGACCGTCCTGGTGTTGAGCGATGGTAAGAGCTCCAGCGTTTCCATCAATCGCTCCCAGCCGTCGTCGATCTGCGGCACGCAGAGCTTCTTGTAGATGTCCTTATTGGGCGCGGCCACCGTCACGTAGAGCTGGGTGGGCAGTTCCGAAAGTTCCTCGAGGACCTTGGGGAACGTTCCGTTCGTCACCAGGAAGGTGGTCATTCCCCGCCTGTGGCATAGTTCTATGAAATCCCCCAGATAGGGATATATGGTCGGCTCTCCGGCCAAGGAGATGGCCACCTGTCGTGGTTGACGGGCCTCCTCCCACATGGCCGGCGAGCATCTTGGATCACCTTTGAAACCGGTGACCAGCTGCCTCTGCCCCTCGATGCAGGTGTCCAACACCGTCTCGGGGTCCTGCCACTTGGTGACCGTCGATTCAAAGCCACGAACCCGCCAGCAGAACAGGCAGTTGTGCGTGCAATCGTTCACCGCCGGGGTCATCTGCAAACAACGGTGCGAACGGATGCCGTAGAAGTCCTGCTTGTAGCAGGTCCGCCCTTTCAGTAGGCTCTGCTTCATCCAGTGACATAACTTAACCCCCGCGTGATCGCCGCACAGCCGGTACTGCTGCTTCTGCAATATCTCCCGCAGGTCGTCCTTCATGTTACACCTAGTACTCGAAAAGAGAGGCCTGTTTTCCCTTCGGCTCCGGCCTTCGCTCAGGCTTCTCCTCCTTCTCCTCGACCGGCTCTGGGATGGACTTGGGAACGGGCTCCATGGACGCCTTGGCTTTTTCCGATTCCAGCATGAGCTTCTTGACCTCCGAGGAATCGACCTTCTTATCGAGAATGAAGGCCACCTCCTCGGTGTTCAGACGAAGGGTGTTGATCATCGTCAACCGGAACTCCGGATCGGCCTTGAACATCTCAATGAAATAGGGAAGAACGTCCTGCGCCGAGCGGCGGGTCGAGGTATGCGTATGCTCTGATATCTTGCTGGCTATCCCGGACTTCATGGAACGGAAGGCCTTGCTGCGGGACATCTTCATGATGTAGCTGGGGAAACGGTACTGCACCCAGCCGCGATAGGGACGGGACTTGGCCGAGCAGACCCCCATCACGTTGTGATCGTTGGCATAGGACCAGAAACCATAGTACTGGCGCCTGGTGACCCTGGCCAAGAAAGTACTGGAACGTGCCAGGTGGGTCAAGGCCCGGTACAGGTCCTCGGGGTCCTTGTACTCCATAGGGACGTTCTCATCCAGCCACATCATGATATGCTCGGGCGTCTCATCGACGTCCATCGCCGTGCGCCGCGCCCTCCGGGAATCCGATTCGTGCAGGATGTCGCGCATCAGGTCGTACATGCTCCTAATGGACATGCGGCTTTCCAGCACGAACGCATCGTCCTCGCCCATATTGGCGTTGCCTTCGCCGACGGCCTGTAGGTCGCGGACGGCCGCCCGCATATCCCCATTGGAGTTCTCGATGATCGTCTCGAACACCCGATGCGGCACTTCCAGCTCCTGGTCCAGAGCGATCCGGCGCAGCACGTTGCGCATGGTCGCCCCTTGCACCTTGGATACCTTGAGCTGCAGGGTGTTGTTCTTGATGGCCGAGCTCTTCCGGCTCAGCTCGTAGAAATCGTTGACTATCAGAATGACCGGCTGCCGGGTCTTGGCCACCAGTTCCGCGATCGCCGGTATGCCGCCGGAGTCCTCGCGCCCGAATATGTTGTCCGCCTCGTCCAGGATGATCAACTTGAGGTGCCCATCCTTGCTGGAGAGGAACTCCCCCTCGTCGTTGAACGTTTCGGAACGGGAACCGCGAATGGCCACCTTCTTGATGGCGTCCGCGTTCCTCTGGTCGGAGGCGTTCATCTCCACCACTCCCCATTTGAAGTCCCTGGCCAGGGCGAGCGCGGCGCTGGTCTTGCCCACGCCGGGTGGTCCCATTAGAACCACCGCTTTGAACTCCGGGCGACCTTCCTCCCAGGAAACCGCCCACTGTTGGAGGTCCTTGATGACCTTGGGGTTGCCTACCACTTCAGAAAGCCCCTGGGGGCGGTAGAGCTCGGTCCAATCGTCAGCCATCGGTCTTCACAATGACCGCCTTGGTAATAAAACTGAGGGAGGGAAAAATGAAAATAAGGAAAGGGGAGGGTTGGGACCCTCGTTCTTAGATTCGACCGCTCTTCTTAAGGAAGACGAACGCACCTACTCCGACGGCAGCCAGCACGATAATCACGATGGCGATTATCATTAGAGTGTTGGACTCTTCAGGTGTGGCGGAAGCAACGGCACTATCGACACTAGGTCCGGCCGGGTTGAACGCCTTTATGTAATAGGAGTACTCCTGACCGTTCTCCAGTTGCTTGTCGGTGTAGGACCGGGTGTTTCCGCCCAGCTCCACCAATAGCTCGAACACACCGGTCGCGTTCTTGCGATATATTTTATATCCAGTGATATCCGCGCCACCATTTTCAGGCTCGTTCCAGGTGAGCTTCACGGCCTTGTCCTGACCAGAGGCCTTTAGCACCGGCGCCTGAGGCTCCCTGCAAGGGATTCCGGAAACGAACTCAGAGAGTTCACCTGTACCTTCGGCATTAACCGCCCTGATGTAGTAGGAGTAAGTCACACCGTCCTCCAGACCATCATCGATGTACGCTAATCCGGGAGCAAGCACCGCATCCAAAAAGAGGTATTCCCCACCCGCCACGGAGCGGAATATCCGGTACTCGATGATGGATGATCCACCATCTACCTTGGGTGCGGCCCAGTTCAGAGTTAGCTTATTGCTCTCAACATCTATGGTCAGATTGGTGGGTGCAGATGGCGCCATTATAGATGTGGCGTACTTCAATACCTTGGTGCTGGGATCAAAGTAGCTTACATGCCCCCGACCGAGGGAATCCATGGCCATGGAAATTTGGGGCGAGCATCCGGTTAGGTCTATGTTCTGATCCATCCAGATGCCGTTCCTGCGTTCTTTGTACTTCAAGATCCCGTTGGGGGTGTTCGTCTCGAGATAGGAAATGTGTTCATCACCCTCCTCGTCAACGAATATTGCGCTAGCGCCGCCAGCTGCCAGGGCTATATCCTGAGATACCCACGACCCACCAGTATTGTTCACATACATGAGTTTGCTCAGACCGTTGTCATAGTATGTTATGAAAACATTACCGGCTGCGTTTACGTACATTGATATTCCGCCACCAAGCTGATCAGAGGTGTCGACCGACTCAGCATCGCCCCAGGTGGCCCCGCTCTTTATCGCATAGTGGAGCTCCCCTTCCTTGTAGTAGGCGACGTGCAGGTGGTCCTCGGAATCAGCGACAAGAGCGACCTGCCCGTTGGTGACGACACCAGTCTCGATACTACCGGTATTTAGGCCAGCTTCGGAAGAGAAGTTAGCGTACTTCAGCACGTTGTTGGCAGGATTGGGAGTGTGGTAAGTGTAAACGATATGAACAGTACCCGTGCTATCAACAGCGATCGAAGTGCTCTTACCTATGTTGCCCAGAGCGTCCAGTGTGTAGTTTTTCCAGGGCCCGTCAGCGTTGGTAGCGTACTTTAGTGTCCCGCCGATAGCAGCATCCCAATAACTTATGTGCACAAATCCGTGTGAGTCTACGACCACAGAGGGATGGTTGGGCACCGCTGAAGCAGATATATCGACTGTTTCTACCTGCCACCCATTAGCACTGGTCGCGTGGCAAAGCCTTCCCTTCGTGACGTTGTTATCGACATAAGTATCATAGAATGCTATGTGTGCGAATCCCATAGCGTCCACGGCTATGGAGCTGAATTTGTCTGCACCCCCGCTTGAGTCGATGTCCTTTATGAGCCACTTTGCTCCAGAATTTGTAAGGTAGCCCAGCTGGTAGTAGGTGGGTTCACGGTCGATGTACACGACATGTTGCTTGTCATTCACATCTGATACGATCGACTTGAAATTACCAACACTGGCATCTAGAATGAAATAGTTCCAGGTACCGTTGTATATTGCGTACCTCAGGTCCAGTGCGGCATCTGAGTATACAATATGGATCCTTTGTAGAGAGTCGACGTTGACAGAAACCCCATATGCTACGGAGGTCACGTCGTCCACCACTTGAGTGTCCCATGCGGTGCCGGATGTGGTAGCAATCTTGAGATCTTGAGAGATGGTGCTATAGTAAACTACGCATGGGTATCCATTCAGTATGTCTATGGCCAGGTACTTGCTGAAAGCCGATGTAGAATCCACATCCTGAACGACCCATCCTGTCCCATTTCCAATTGCCATCTTGAGCTTAAAGTTGCTGGAAAGGTAGGCGATGTACACTTTCCCGTCTTTCATGGCCATAGTGCTGCCTTGAGAGACGTCTTCGACGATGGTGGTTGTGGACCATCTGCCTGCCGTCTTGACCGCCAACTTAAGAGATTGACCCGAGTAGTTATAGTATGAAATGAAGACTTTCTTATCATGGCAGGCGATAGAATTGAAATCGCCGACTGCTGTGGCAGAATCCACCGTGGTCAATGTCCATGAGTCGAAATTACCACTGGCATACTTGAGGTCGTTATTGGCGTCGTTTGAATAGCTAATGTGCACAACTCCGTCCCCGTCCACAGCTATGGAGTTATACTTGCCGGCACTGGTTGTCGAATCGACTACCTGTGACCTCCAAACGCCGTTACTGTTGGTGGCGTACATTAGTCTATTCGTGTCCGAATTGTAATAGCTGACGTGAATGTGACCGTCGCCATCTATCGCCTGACTCACAATATTGCTTACATCCGAATGGCTATCGATGGCCCCCTTCATCCATGAGATTTCGTCGAGAACGGGTGTCGGTGTGGCGTCGACATCCGTAATCAGGATCAATCCCATGAACAAGGGCACCAACAGTATCCAAGCTATTGCTGATGCTCTCAGCTTGTTTATTTGCATCCCAAATCCCTCCATTATTTAAGAAATTTAGAAAATATATTGACTTTAACATATTTGAATTGAATGATGAAAAATAATGTTTAATTTTTGAGTATTATAATAATCATTTTGATTGTACTATATTTTATTATGTTATAGTTATACCGATTATATTTATTTAGCATGTTACTAAACAAATAGCATTTGTCCTGAGCTCGTAGGTCGCGTTCTACTCGATTATAAATATCTTTCGCGTTTTATTGAAAAGGCTCATAAAAAATTGTTTTTTTAATTTTATATTTATAACTTATAATAGGAAACTTTATCGCGTTAATAGTATGGTTTTATATTGATACAAGTCAAATCGGTGTCCAGGGATTATATGGGATTATTTGATTTTCTCAAGAAGAAGGGATCTTGGGTCGCAGACCCGAATCTGAAGACTATCGCCGAGACGGTGGTAGCAGACGACGACTACAAGACACTAGTTGCGGCACTGAAGGAAGCTGGGTTGGTCGACCTGCTGGGAAAGAAGGGCCCGTTCACGGTGTTCGTGCCTAACAACTCAGCATTCATCGATCTACCTGACGGAACGGTCGAGGCGCTGTTGAAGGACAAGGCCAAGTTGAAGGCCGTGCTCACGCACCATGTGGTCGAGGGCGCATTCTCCTACGACCAGTTGATGGCCAAGCCCACCGTGGCTGCGGCCGACCAGAAGGAACTGGCAGTCGACGCCAAGGGACTTCTGAAGATCGCTGGTGCGACCATCATCCGCGGCAACATAAAGTGCCGGAACGGATACATCCACGTGGTCAACAAGGTTCTGGTTCCGTAAACTTTTTTAAAAAAAATCGCAGGGGGTTTTCCCCCTGCCTTTTGAGTTTTTTTAAGGTCCGCCCACTGTAGTACCTGGAATTACCGGAGCCCTGAAGACCCTGGCAGCGAGCTGCGCGTCGACCTGCATCAGACTGGGCGTGTGGTCACCGACCTTCTTCAATTTCCTCAGCAGAGTGGAAGTGTTGTCCTCTTCTTCGACCTGCTCCGCCACGTACCATTGCAGGAACTGGTTGAAAGCGTGGTCCTTTTCCTTGATGGCCAGATCTACCAGCTTGTGTATCTTTACTGTGACGACGTTCGCTTCGTGATCATAGGCGTCCGCAAATACCTCAGCCGGGGACTTCCACTCCTTCTTCGGAGCTTCGATGGCGGTCAGTAAAACACGGCCGCCTCGGACATTAATGTACTGGATCATACCTTCAGCATGTGCCAGCTCTTCCTGGGTCTGAACGTTCATCCAGTTGGCCATTCCAGGCAGGTCGATCGATTGCAGGTACATCTCCATGGACTTGTACAGATAGGCCGAATATATCTCGGCGTTTATCTGGTCGTTCAATGCTTTCTCAATGCTTGCCTTCATGAATAGATCACTGGGTTTGCTATGGGAGCAACCGACTTAATAATCCTTCTTATCTCAGTCGGAACCGATAAAATAATGAAAATAATCAATGTATACTATAATCATGTATTATTATAGTATGTAGCTAAACTACATATTTTTATTAATTTAACAGCAATATGAATAGATTATTTAGCCAATTTACTGTACTTTCTTCTCCTCTGCCTCGTACAGATCACAGAGCTCGTTCAGGAATTGATCATAGGTCCGACGGAATTTCAATTTGTAGAGTCGGTCCCTGGTCGCCTCGCTCAATTGTATCGTCGTCTTTCCATCTGACATTAGAATCACTATAGTACTATTACTACATATAGTTTAATGTTTACTAATGGTCTAGTAGTTTATAATAGTAATATTGTAAATGTATATTTCAATAATACTATTGTATATATTATTTACAATATTATGATGTGTTTTGATAGTCTATTGTACACACCAGTTCAAATTTGTATGCGACGGACTCCCTAACATCAACTTGGGAAGGGTCAAAACCGGTTCTTTAGGCTGGGTTTAACGGCGAAAATCGATACTTAAAAAAATATACCCCGTTAACAAAAGAAAAGGGGGTTATTACCCTTTTACGGAACCGGTTGCAACCCTAACTTGCTCAGGTTCCGAACATAGTTCTCTCGCCTCGCGATGTAAGCGAAGGAATCCCTGCCGTAGGGAACGTACTCGGCGATCGACCAACCCTTCCCGGCTAGCTTGACCTTCGTCTGATCCCCGAGCCCTTTGAGCATCCCTACCTCTATCAGTCCCTTGAAGGCCCGGTTCTTCCAAAGCCGTTCGATCACCCGGGGATCGTGAGTGCCTATGCTGAACGGCCTTCCCGCTGTCGCTAGTAGATCGATGTTGTCTAGCATGGCGGTAGCCACGTCATTGAAGTCGACCAGGTCGCCGGCGTACGCTCCTTTCACGAGCCGCACCTTCACACCGGCCATGTTCATACTCCTGGCGTCCATTGGCGTCCTATAGAGATACGCCTGGAGAGCGATGCTCATCTGCCCATTTCCCGTGCTCATTAGCTCAGTGGCCATGTGCAGAGTATCGTCCACGTACTTACGGGCCTCCATGTCCAGCTCTACATCTATGCCATCTTTCCAAGCCAGCCGAGCCAGTTCCCTGGCTCTTTTCATACAACCATCGTGATCATAGGCCGCGCCGAGCGCGGTCGGTTTTAAGGCCACCGAAGCATGCAGACCGTTGGTGGATATCGCTTCGATGGTCTGGATGGCCTCGGCGAGGGCTTTATCGGATGCCGCATCATCCTTGGCCAGTTCCCCCAGGGGATCGATTATGCACCGAATGCCCTGCTTATTTCGCTTGGCAGCCAGCTCGATCGCTTCGTTCAGATCTTCACAGCACCATCGGGCACGGTCACCGGTCATGAACGGTCAATGACCATGGATAGAGTTCAATCTTTGTAAAAATTAGAATTGGGAAAGGGTTTGTTGGGTTTGGATAAGAATCCTCGCTTAGGCCTTGACCAACAGCGGCAGGACCATCTTTCCCTTGACCACGAACATGCCGATCGCTGCAGCCATGTAGAGAGCCATCAGGGTGGTGATGAGCCAGAAGACTCCAACGACCATCCTTATGTCCTCACCCATGTCGAACCACAGTCCCAGCAGCAGTACTGAGAGACCAGCGATCAACAGGAATATGGGCAGTATCTTGATCGGCTGGCCGAAGGCCACAACACCTATCAGTATCAGACCGATACCGAAGAAGATGGTGTAGTACTCAGCCGCTAAGTTGGCCTCGGGCACACCGCTCAGGACCGGAGTAGCCATCCCGACGAATCCCATCAGGAAAACTGCTACCAGGCCGAACGCTGCGGAAACCAGAATGTTCTCATTGAGATATGCTACGATCGTAACCAGGAGCATTCCTACTCCAATGGTTCCGGCCACCCCGGCAATCACAGACAGGGTGTCGAACATACCCAAACCATACATTGCTATCAGGACGCCGATCATAGCTATCAGGAGCAAACCCAATACCTCTGCACCGGCTACCTTGATATGTACGTTGCTTTCTTCTGCCATTTCAATCTCTCCTTTTTGTGGACATAAAGAAAGGACGAGGTCTATGCCCAGACTGCTACGGAAAGGCCTTTTTCAGACCCACCCATAAAATCTGGTAATGTCTCTCCCATGTTGTGATCCCCTCTCCCTTCGGACTGTCCCCTATGGATTGTTCGCACAATCCTGTTTATGGTATCCGTTGCACTAGATAATATAAACTTATTGAATTGCCCAGTATTGATGGATTTTATTATATGCCGTTAAATATCAAATGATGGACCTACCACTTAACTGGCTTAATTTTGGAATAATTATATATATTCTCAAACCAGTGTATAAGCCCCTATATTTTTGTCTACCCAGTTACCGTTTACAATGTAATTTTCAATGATCTGGATACCACTTTTCAATTTTCGGGTAAGAGTTTGACAGAAGCGTGCTTTTTGTTCTTGACCTTGCCAGATATCTCGATCTGTACCTTGTTGAAGGTTGGGACACTGATGATCGGAACATGAGGAGAGGGATTTACCAGGTCCTCCCATCTCAGATATCCCGCGTAAACTGGGTTGTGCAATATCCGCCCTATCGACCAGACGGTCCATTCTCCTTCAGTGCGGGTGGTTATCCCGTCCCGGTTCAAGCCCCAGGCGATCATCTCCATGGTCTGTCCAGACAGATATCTTTCGTATATGGAGCGGACCACTTCAGCTTCGGTCTCATCCACGTGAAGCACACCTTCCCGGAGCCGGTATCCATACGGGACACGAAAACCAAGAAGCCCCTGGCCAGATTCAGCCTTCTGCCTCATGCCCATGTACGTGCGTTCGCCTATCTGCTCGCTCTCCAGCTGCGCTATCCTCTGTATGATGTCCACCACGAAGCGGCCGACGGCGTTAGAGGTGTCCAGCGACTCGCTCATCGAGCTGAACTTCTTCCCCCACTTCTCCAGATTCTCCATCATTATCATGAAGTTCTTGGAGTTGCGGTGTATACGGTCCATCTTCATGACCAGAATGATGTCCCACTTCTCACGCTCTTCCATCATCCTCTGATATGCTGGCCTCCGCGTGTTACGTCCAGAATGACCGTCATCGATGTAATAATCCGCCACGTCCCAACCCTGAGCGTCGCAATAGGCCTCCAGTCGCTGTTTCTGGGCCGACAGGGAATAACCTTCCTTGGCCTGGTCCTCGGTTGAAACCCTGGTATAAATGGCCGCCCTAGGCATGCGCTTCGCTCCGGAACAGTGACTTGGCCGGTATGCGCTTAGGGGTGCGCCTGGACTTCATCCTCTGGGCGAGCAAACCCTGGACCTCCTGAAATAGCTGGGAATCGATGATCTTCAGATTGGGTGCTTCCTGGACGAGGCCGTCCCAGACCATCTCGCCTAGATACATCCTGTTGGCCAGTATCCCGTGGACGGTGGATCTTTGCCATTCCCCTCCGTTCTTGGTCGGGATGTGAGATGAGTTCAACCATTCAACTATCTGGCCTAACGAGCAGAGGTTCGAGGCCATTCTGAAGATGCCCTCTACTACCTGCGCCTCGCTATCATCGATAAGCAACTGGCCTTCCAGATACCTATAACCGTAAGGTTCCGGGCACCCCAGATGACCTTTTTTCTCCAAGGCCTTCTGGACCATGGCCACCTTTACCCGTTCGCCGATCTGCTCGCTCTCCAGCTGGGCGATCCTCTGAACGGTGTCCATAACGAAACGACCGATGGCCGTAGTGGTATCGAAGTTCTCCTGGGTGGAGTTGAACTCCTTGTTCCAGGAACGCAGGAAGTCCATCATCATGGTGAAGTTCCGGCTGTTACGATGGATACGGTCCATCTTGAGGACCACGACCACATCCCAGATGTCCTTGTCGTGCATCATCCTCTTGTACTCTGGCCGTTCCGGGCTCCGACCGCTGAAACCGTCGTCCACATACTCGTTGGCGACGGTCCACCCCCTGGCCAGACAGTAAGATCGCAGACGTTTGAGCTGGGCAGCTATGCTGTAACCTTCCCGGGCTTGATCCTCGGTGGAAACCCTGGCATACATCGCTGCCCTCAGCTGCACATTGTCTGACATATTGACCGCTGAATCAGGTCATAATTGTATTATAGCATATATAATAGCCGACGATTGTCTGACGTTTGGATACAGTTTAATGTATATGCTATATTATTTTAATTTGTTTAGTACTAATAGCAAATATTATATGTTAATCTTATCAACGTCTTGAGCCAACGAAGTAAATGTTTAATTTTGCTAATTTATTATATGTAGTTTAGATATAACATTTAATTTATCAATACTACTTGAATATTATAATATAATATATTATTTATGTAAATATATTCTAATGAGCTGGACAAAACATGAGTAAAAGATCCTATCCCGAAGTTAATTATTATGTATACAATACAATTTATATATGCCATAGAAAGAAATATCATTGAGAATCGAACTGGAAGGCAACATGGTCAAAGCAGACGGCATTTCCGGACTGACCAGATTGTTCCGCGAGGCGCTGGTCGGCAAGGACGATGGTAGCAAGGTGCTGTTCGTTGGTTCTGAGGCGGTCTGCCCACCTTTCGCTCAATTGCTGGCATATGCCGTGCGAGACCGAAACATGCATTTCGGTTTCTGCCCCAGAGCGGAGATCGACCGTAGCCGAACGATGCGATGGTTGGACGGGGCGGGTTTTCAGATAGGCACAGAGCCCTTCCGATCGACCGAAGCGGATGTGGTGGTCATACTGGGCGGATTGGCCATACCGAAGTTCGGATGCCCGGTGGAGGACGTGAAGCTCCTCATCTCCCAGATACCTAACCACCGACTGTTGATAGCGATGGGGTTCATGGACGTCTTTCGAAAGGCAGGCTGGGATACCGCGCTAAATTTCGATGTGCTGATCGACGCTCACATGTCGGCCGAGGTCCTCTGAGATCAGAACTCCTTCCTTCGAAACACCAGAGAGGCTCCGAACAGCAGAAGCGCAGATATTCCTATGGAGGCCAGCCCGACCATCCACATCTCACCCCACCCAGAGATCATCGGGATGAGCACCAGCGAAGAGAGCTGATTGGAGCCGAACAGGACCAGAAGCACCCCTACCAGAACGCTCGGGGAGAACACGCCGATGAGGACTCCGGCCGAGCAGTTGATGGCCATCAAGGATACGGTGATTATCAAGGAGTCCTTCATCGAGGTCAGGATGCTCCCGATATCGTAACCTTCGTTGGCACTATCCAGTATGGCCGCCAAGGTGATGGCTATGAATGATGCCACCATGACGCATAGGAACACCGCCCCGAACTTGGCCAGCAGCAGGTTCTCTCTTCGTATCGGCCGGATCAAGAAAAGGTCGTAGACCTTCTTCTCCTTCTCGTTCAGGATATTGACGACTATGAGTACCGACGTCAAAAGGCCGCCGATACTGGAGACCAGGAGCCCGGTGAACACGGTCAACGGTATTCCCTCGATGTCATCCACCAGGAAGTACAGCAGCAAGGCCATGACCGGAAGACCGACCCACAGGGCCAGCATGACCTTGGAACGGTAGAAGCCGTTCAGTTCGTCCTTGAAGAGCAACCATAGGCTCATGGGCTCCCCTCCTGGTCGGTGTAGCTGAGATATAGCGACTCTAGCGATTGCCGGTTGGGATGAATGGCCCTGATATGCAATCCCTCGGCGAGCACCGCCTTGATCAGACGGTCCACCACGGCGTCCATCTCTCCGTGTTCCCTTAATAATATATGGAACCGGTTGTCGGCCACCCTTTCCACCCTGGTTATGCCAGGGATAATCTCGAGCACGGAATCGTTAAGCAGCGGCTCGACCGTCTCCAGCCGCACCTCGGTGCTTCTACCAACCCTTTCCCTAAGCTCCTCCATGGAACCGATATAACGCATACGACCCTGACCCAGTATCCCGATGGTGTCCGCGACGTCCTCGATGTCGCTCAATATGTGAGAAGAGAAGAATATGGTCGTTCCCTCCCGAGATAGCTGGCGAAAGAGGTTCTTGAAGAGCACCCGGCTCTCGGG
>DAONGL010000003.1:0-22340 GCA_035404085.1 Methanomassiliicoccales archaeon
GTGCGGACACCGGGATTCGAACCCGGGTTCGAAGCTTGGGAAGCTCCAGTCCTGACCACTAGACTATGTCCGCTTAGGGCTAGTAGATTACAAGTTCTTGTTTAAAGTTTTTCACTTGTTGAGCGTTTTCAACAAGTTCTCCAGTTCGGATATGACCCGGTAGATGACCGTTCTTCCATGCATCGGGATGTTAGGGTCGTTGGCCAGATCGTCCAGCTTTCCGATGGCCCCGGCGACCCTGACGTCCATGGCCTCTCCGTCCTGGTTAAGTTTGGCCTTAGATTCGGTGGCCCCGCGCCTGATGTTGCGGGGGACGGAGGTGTCATCCGCTAACTGGTCCAAGACATCGATGATCTGTTTGAGCTTTGTTTTCGCATCATATTCCATGCAATCACTTCCTATTGATTCGGACTGGTCCCTCACTCCGGAGCCGATATAGTCTCTCCCTTCTCCTTGAAGGTCGCCACCACCATGAGGGTCTTGGTGTCCTTGACCCCGTTCACGGCCGACAGCTCCTCTACCAGGAACCTTTTGAGCTGGGTATAGTTACGGAACTTCGCCTTGACCACGATGTCAGTGTCCCCGGTCACCAGGAACACGTCCACGGTCGGCTTGAGCAAGGAAACGTTTTCGCACACCGCGTCAGCGTCCTTGGTCTCGACCTTGAGGGTTATGATCGCCGTGACCTCCTCATCGCCGTAATATGAGGATAATATCGGATCGTTATCGTTCTGTTGCACGCGCAACCCTCCTCGCACGCTCAGAGCAGGCCGTTCAGGCGGCTGTGCTGGACATTATAAAGTGAAAAAAACGGAAGCGATCACATCGCGTTCTCGAATTCCTCTTGCAGATCAATGATGACCTGTTCAAGAACCTCTTCCAGGCTGCTGCTCTGGTATTCCCGGAGGCCCCCGAGTTCGCTTTGCACACGCGCGACGAAGTTGTTGTTGTCTTTGAGGAATTCAACATTGCAAAGAGACTCTTCCATGATCATTCACCCCAGTCCAACATCCATGAGCGTTGGTCTGTTTTTGCGAATGAACAGTTCCCTATTTAATAGTTGTCTTAAGGCTTAGAATCACTATCCAGATGTCTGGCATCAGATATTGATTATAATATTATTATATAATAAATTATTTACAAATTCTTCTCCAAGAACAGCGCCGGTCGGTCCTTGCCGAAATAGTTGGCCACGTTCCCCGCCTTGCGGTACCCGGCCGCTTCAAGGTCCGGCAGGGCCAGGCTGTCCGGGGCCGCCTCCAGGGTGATCTTCACCGTGCCCGCTCTCCGGGAGGAATCCTCCGCCCCCTTGAGAAGGTCTGGGGACGAGCCCACCATCAGCAGCACCCTGCTCTTCCCGCCCTTCCCCTCGTGGTAGATCACCAGGGCCGAGCTACCGGCCACCAGCACCGCGAAGTCGGGTGCCATCATGAACATCTCCAGGGCGGAATAGGAAAAGCTCGGGCCGCCCAAAACGTTCGGCTTGCCATCCAATGCGGCGAGGTCCGCCTTCTTAGCCACCTTGATCTTGACCATCTCATCACTCCAGATGCTTGACCATCATGTAGGCGTCGCTGCCGTCCTCGTAATAGCCGGAGCAGAGCGCCAGTACCTTATAGCCCAGGGAAAGGTAAAGGTTGACGGCCTCCTGGTTGTCGGGACGGACGCAGAGCGACACGGTCCGTGCGTCCCGCTCAGCCAGGGATTCAATGTTGGCCATGAGCATTTTTGCTATCCCTTTTCGTCGGAACTCCGGGGATACCGCCAAGGACAGGACCTCCACGGTCTCGTACGGTCGGGAAATGGAGAACATGACGTAGGCCACGATGGCCGGGTCCTCGGCCACCATGGTCAGGACGCCCTCGTCGCTCATCAGTTCCCGTATGAAACTCTCGTCCCAACGGCGTGGTCCGAAGGAGCCATCCTCCAAGGCCATTATCGCCGGTAGGTCGGAGAGCTCCGCCCTTCGCGCTCGCACGTTCCGGAATCGGCCACCAGGCTATATCCGTTTGCCGGGGGACCGAAATAATGGAATACATAGAAGCAGTTCTTCAAGGGCCAGTGGTCAAATGTCTCCCTACACCAGCATCAGCGCGCTGCTCAGGTCCCCGGTTTCCGATGGTCAAGTGTCCCTGAGGGGCTGGATATACCGGACGCGCAGCAGTGGGAAGATCGTCTTCTCCGTGGTCAGGGACTCCACGGGCATAATCCAGGTCACCATCAAGAAGGGCAACCTTCCCGACGAACAGTTCGAGGCGGCGGCGTCCGCCTCCATTGAATCGTCCGTTGAGGTCACCGGCAGCATGCACCAGGACGACCGCGCCCCGGGCGGCTACGAGGTCCGGGCCAGCGCCCTCCGGGTGATCGCCCCCGCCCTTCCGTATCCGATAACCGAGTATCAGAGCGAGGAGCTGCTGTTGGACAACCGCCACCTTTGGGTCCGTTCGCGGGAGCAGACGGCGATCATGAAGGTCAAGGCCACATTGCTGGCCGGCGCCAGGGACTGGCTGGCCGAGAACGAGTTCACCGAGGTCACCCCGCCCATCTTCACCCAGAACGCCTGCGAGGGAGGCGTCACCCTGTTCAAGCTCAAGTACTTCGATAGGGAGGCGTACCTCAGCCAGAGCGCCCAGATGTACCTGGAATCGCTAATATTCTCCCTGGAGAAGGTGTATTCGATAACCCCGTCGTTCCGGGCCGAGAAGTCCCGGACGCCGAGGCACCTCACCGAGTACTGGCATATGGAGCTAGAGGAGGCCTGGGTGGACAACGACGGGAACATGAAGATCCAGGAGGAGCTGGTCTCCGCCATGGTGGCCAAGGTGCTCCAGGAGCGCCGGGAGGAGCTGGAGCTGCTCAAGCGGGACATCGAGCCTTTGAAGGCGGTCGCTCCGCCGTTCAAGCGCCTGCGCTACTCGGACATGATCGATCTGCTCCAGAAGAAGGGCTTCGACATCGAGTTCGGGGCGGACCTGGGGGCGGCGGAAGAGAGGGCGATAACCGAGGAGGAGATCGCCCCGGTGTTCGTGACCAACTTCCCCAAGGAGTGCAAGGCCTTCTACATGAAGGAGGACCCGGACGACCCGCGCACCTACAAATGCGCCGATCTACTGGCTCCGTTCGGCTTCGGCGAGGTAATAGGCGGAAGCGAGAGGGAGACCGACCTGAACAAGATACTGCAGAGGCTGGAGGCGGCCGGGATCCCCGAGGACCCCTACCGCTGGTACCTGGACCTCAGGCGTTTCGGCTCCGTGCCCCATTCCGGTTTCGGTCTGGGCGTGGAGCGCATAGTCAAGTGGGTATGCAACCTGGAACACATCCGGGATGCCATTCCGTACCCCCGCACCGTGGCCAGGGTCTACCCCTGAAGGCGCCGCCCCATCTCGCAGTAGAGGCGGAAGGCCCTTTCCAGCTGCCACCTCTCCACGTACTCGTCCTTAGTGTGGGCCATGTTCGGGCTTCCCGGGCCGCACACCGCCACCAGGGGGTTCACCGTCGAATAGACGGCCGCCTCGGTGGCGTAGGGCACGGCGAATATTCCATCGGCCCCGGCGTCCAGCAGTTCCCGGATCAGCGCGGTGTCAGGCGACGTCTCGAAGGCCGGAAGCTCGTACTGCATGATGATGTCGTACGACTCTCCCTCCAGGTTATGCATGATGCGTTCCCGGACCTCCTTCGCGGTGAGCGGGTAAGGGAAACGGGCGTTCAGCTGGGCGTCGCAACGGTCCGGGACGATGTTGTTGCGCGTTCCCCCTCTTATGGTCGAAACGACCAGGGTGAGGTCGTCCGTCGGTCCGTCCGGGACCTTGAGCAGGGGGTCCAGCTTGTCCAATAGGGAGGCCAAGCGCATGATGGCGTTGTCCCCGTTCCAGGGCATGCTGGCGTGCGCCGCCACCCCGTGCGCGGTGAGCGTCAATCGGGATATGCCCTTCTCCTTCCAGGCCACCCGAAGGTCCGTCGGCTCGCCCACCAGTATCCCACTGGCCCGGCGGACCTCCGGTCTCTTGACCAGGAACTCCGCCCCGGTCATCAGCTCCTCCTCGTCGGAGGTTATGAGCATGCTGAACGGAACTCCCTCTTCCTTAAGGACCCGGGCCGCGGCCATCATGGCGGCCATCCCGCCCTTCATGTCCGCCGCTCCCAGACCGTAGACGCGACCCGCCTCCACCTCGCCGTCCTCCCTGGTCCAGTCTTCGCCGGCCGGGACGGTGTCCAGATGGGCGGAGAAGGCCAGTCCTCCCGTTCCGTTCGAAGCGACCATGGCCGGGCTGTCGGAAGCCCCGCCGGTCACGATGGTCAGGTCCATCTCCTCCAGCTTGGAGCGCACCAGCTCGAACAGGGCTTTCTTGCCCTCGTTGGTATCGCTGCGCACGTTCAGCAGCTCTATCAGGTTGCGAACCAGTTCTCGGGTCATGTGATCATTTTCTATAGAACGGCAGTTCGACTATCTTGGCCGGCACGGCCTGATCCCGTATCTGGACGGCCAGCTCGGTACCGATCGCCGACAGCTTCTGCGGGACGTATCCCAAAGCTATCCCTTCCTTCAGGCAGGGGGACATGTTGCCGCTGGTGACCTTTCCCACCGCCTTCCCTCCTTGCATTATGTCGTAACCGTGCCGGGGCACGCCCTTTCCGGTGAGCTTCAGCGCCACCAGCACCTGGTACTTGTGCTCCTTCTGCAGTATCAGGACATCCCGGCCTATGAACGGGTGGTCCATCTTGATCACCCACGGCGGTCCGGTCTGCAGCGACGTCTGGCTGCCGTCGAAGTCCGTGCCCGAGAGCAGGTAGCCCATCTCCAGGCGCAGGGTGTCCCGGGCCCCCAGCCCGATCGGCCTCACCTTGCCTGTCTGCAACAATCGATTCCAGAGCCAGGCCGCGTCACGATCCTCCACCAGGACCTCGAAGCCGTCCTCTCCCGTATAACCGGTACGGCCGATGTAGCAGCCCACCCCCTCTCCCTCGGGAGGGAAATGGTCCGCCAGGAAGGACGAGCTTCTCCCGGACAGGAGGGCGAAGCGCCCCTGGAAACGTTTCATTGTGGTGAGGTCGGTCGAGCACATCTCCTGCAGGACCGCCTCTGCCGACGGTCCTTGCACCGCCAGGCAGGCCAACCGGGTGGAGAGGTCGAATATCTCCAGCCCCTTGGTGTTGCTGATGACCCACTCACGCACCCGGTCCACGTTGGAGGCGTTGGGCACCATCAGGTACTGTCCCTCCGCGATGTGATAGGTGATGACGTCATCGATGATCTGACCGTCAGTGGTCAACAGGTGACCGTATACCGCCTTGCCCACCGGGGCCTTGCTGATCGGATTGGTCAGCAGCCCATCTAGCTGGATGGCCGCTCGGGGACCTTTGATCAGCAGGTCGCCCATGTGCGACACGTCGAACACCCCGCACTGCTTCCGCACCTGGAAGTGCTCCTCGATTATCCCGGAGTACTGGATGGGCATCTCCCACCCGGCGAACTCCACCATCCTGGCCCCGGCGGCCAGATGCTCCTGGTAAAGCGGTGTTCTCTTCATTATTTCACCCGTTCAATGGCGGAAACATTATCAATAGCTTTCCGTCAGGCCCCCAGGGTCTCCTCTAGCCTTTGCCGGACCACCTTGGCCGGGACGTCCGGGAGGGAAATGTAGGTTGTGCGTCCGCCGGTCTCCTCGTTGGTGACCTTGGTCCCCACCAGTCCCTGGTTGGTGAGGTCCTGCAGATAGGACCAGAACATGGTGTGCCCCCTCGGTTTCTCGCCGTACTCCTCGGCCACCAGCCTGTAGATGGCCTCGGCCTCCGGCGTTTTCACGTAGGCCTGGTCCTTGATCGCTCGCGCCACGGCCAGGAGCACCATCTTGCGCTGCTTGTCCAGGTCCTCGATCTTGCTCTCCGTGACCACGGAATAGGTGAGCGCCTTCGCCCCGCGCACCTGCTCCGGGGCTAGGTGCTCCAGGCCCTCCTCTTCGGCCAGCATTCCCGCCTTGTCCAGGAGCTCGATGGCGAACCGGGCGTCCCCGAACTCCCCGGCGATGTCGGCCATGAGGTCCAGGGAATCCTGGCGCACCGTTCCGGGATAGAATGCCAGATCGGCGCGTATCTTCAGTATGTCGGCCAGGTCCCGGACGCCGTAGCGGTCGAAGCGGATGGCGTTGGCCCGGCGGAAGGTAGAGGACGAGGCGGCGTCCAGCATGTCCAGCACGTTCTTCTGGGAGATCATGATGACCGACATTGACGGACGTCCGCCGACCACCTCCTCGTCGAAGCGGGTGAGCTGATAGATGAGGTCGCTGGCGCCCTTCACCAGCAGCACGTCCGCCTCGTCCAGGACCACGACCAGGTGCATCTTCCGCTTCTCCAGGTGCTTGCGTATGGAGCGCAGCATCTCCTCCGTGGAGAAGCCGCGGTCCGGAAAGTTCTCGTCAAAGTGCATGACGATCCTTCTGAGCACCGCCACCTCGGTGGAGCGTTGCCGGCAGTTGACGATTATGAAGTCCATCGGCCGGCCCTTCTCCTGAGCGGCCTTAATCAGGTCCAGGCAGAAGCGCTTGGAGGTGGCCGTCTTACCTGTTCCCACGCTCCCGATGAGGAACGCGGTCTGGGACATGCTCCCGTCGAGCACCGGGCGGAAGAGCATCTCCAGGCGTTCCAGTTGCTCCTCGCGGTGGCACAGCTTGTCGGGAACGTAATCGAACGAGAGCTTGGATTGGTCCTTGAACAGGCGTGGGTTTCGCATCTGAATTACCTTCTGGTCCTTATGAATCCGGAACAGGGGGTGACCTTCACGCCCCTTTCCTCCAATCGATCGGCGAGCAGGTTTATGCCCAGTGAATCGGAGGCCACATGCCCGGCGATGATGACGTTCAGGTGGTGCTTCCGGACCTCTTCCAGATGCGCCTCCGGAATATGCATGAACACCACCGTGCCGACGCCAGCCTGGGCCAGCTTCTCGTAGACCTCCTTAGGTCCCGAGGTGCCTCCGGTCATCCTCACCACCACCTTGCCGGCCTTGCGCTTCCTGTCCCCCACATACACCTCGGGGGGATTATTGTTACCGGCGGCGTGCCGGTGCTCCGGCTGCCGCATCAGCAGATCGACCACCTCTCCCACTCGTTGAGGGGATTCCTTCTCCACCAGGTCGTTCAAGTAGCGGTCTACTAGGTTATCGGTCACCGAATGAAGGCACATCAGCGGCATCTCCAACAGTCTGGCGGCGTCCACGGCCTGATCGTAGTTGGCCGGGGCGCTCAGATTGTGCACCTCGCGGATGCGGGGGGCCATGATGTCCTCGGCGACGTTGATCGGCACGCCAAGCTGGGTGTAGATGTACTCGTGCAGGTGCAGCGCCTCTCCGAAGGCCGGACGCGCCCGGCCGAACGGATGATGTCCGATGACCGCGTCTATCAGGCGGCCCTTCTCCCGCAGTCGGTCGGCTAGCACCATCTCTCCGGTGGAGATGTCTATTCCCCAAAGTACGCCCTCGATCTCCGTCTCCGGATCGCCGTGCACCAGGCGCGAATCGGGGTAGGGGTTCCACAGTGAATCGAGGTCGAAGCGTCCCCTCTCCTCCTCGTCCATCTTCCGGTAGCGCTCCTCTGTCCGGCGGAGTTCGTCCTCCATCTCCTCCCCGGTCCGGGGGTCGTTCTCCTTGGCCAATTGAACGGCGAACCGGTAGATCTCTCCAAGCTTCATCGGGATGGATGAGATGGATGGGCTCTTAAATTGATTTCTATCCACACCAAGGTCGAAGGAATGCGCGGACGGCGCTTTTCATCCTCGATTCGAGGATCACTCCAGGAACGGGATCCGTTTGACCAACGGCGTGGTGCTCCACCATTTCCCAAGGCCTAAGGCCTGGCCCGCTCGTACCCGGTATATTCCGATCAGTAGGAAGATGTAGATGATGTGCTCATCGATCACCGGATTGTTGGCCGGAGGCACGTTGGTGCTCCACAGCAATATGAACATCAATATCCCACCGATAGTGGCCAGGCGCATGCCTATGCCCAATATTAGTGCGACGCCCAGCAGCAAGAGTCCCAGCATGAAGAGCACATCGATGAACTGATTTCCAGCGATGCTGGTGAAGATGGGTTCAAAGACCCCGCTCACCGCGAACTGCAGGTATCCGGAGGTTGGGGACCCACCATTGATCCAAGCCCTATCCGCTGAGGTGGCGTAACCCAACCCGAACGTCTTATCGAGGAAGGCCCAGAGGAACATCCAGCCCAGTAGGATCCTGGATATCCCCCAGATATGCTCGGTCTTCAATCGGGCGGCATTTTCCGATAATTTACCCTGCATGAAATAACATTGGAGCAAGCAGCATAAAAAGCTGATGTTGTCCGAGAGCATCGATGACTAGCTCGTAGAAGCAATGTATTTTCCCAGAGAAGAAAATGTAAAAATTGTAAGGGGTTTAAAGGACCTGAGAAGGCTCGGTAAGACCGGCCCTTTTCTGGCCTTTTTAGCCGAACAGAGCGGAGAGACCGGCGGCGGCCTCTTCCTCGGTTACAGCTTCCTCTTCCTTAGGCTCTTCCTTGGCCGGAGCGGCCGAACCGGCGTGAGCCGGAGCGGCTGCGGCGGGTGCGGCGGCAACCATCGCGGAGGCGATAGCCTCATCGATGTTGACACCCTCCAGGGAAGCGGTCAAGGCCTTTATCCTGGATGCATCCGGCTCGACACCGGCGCTCTTCAAGATCGCGGCAACCGCGTCCTCGGACACCTGCTTTCCAGCGGCGTGAAGGACCAAAGCGCTGTATATGTATTCCATTTCCTTACCTCCTCAATCGAATAGCGAGCTCAGACCAGCGGCGGCTTCCTCCTCGCTGACCTGCTCCTCTTCATCTTCTTTCTTGGCCTCAGTGGCCTTGACCTCTTTCACCGGAGCGGATGCGGAGACCGCAGCCATCCTGTTCTTTATTCGGTCATCTTCCAGACCGGTGATCGAAGCCAAGGTCATCATCTGCGCGTCAGCCTTCGCAAGGATGGCACCGATGCTCTCCTTGGTCGGGAACGCGCCAGCCACGCTCAAGGCCATCGCTTCGCGATAGGCCTTGGATAGCAAGGGCGTGACAGTCTGAGGTGTGATATAAGCTATAGACAAGCTCAAGCCTAGGGCATTTCTGGCGGCCAACCCCAACATGTTGGTGTAGTAGTCCGCCGGTACGTCCAGGACGTTCTTCCCGTACAGCACGCCGTCCTCGAAGGCGGCGCGGAGGTCCATTCCCACGATCATGGGTAGGATCTCCAGCTTGACCAGCACCTTGGCGACCTCATCGGGGACCGGCTCGCCCTTGGGGACGAGGACCTTGTCCTTCTTGATGATGATCTTTCCCGCCTCGATGGCGGCGGGGATGCCAGCCTTCTGCAGCTCGCCGATGATCGGGCCTGGCTTGAACGGGGTGTCCCCCGCCTTCACCATTATGTCCTCCGGCGCTATGTCTCCGGTCTTTGCCGGGGCCGGGGTCTTGGTGGCCTCCATCTGGCGGAATAGTTTGAACGGGTTCTCGTCCGTGGTGACGATCGCGCACTGTCCGTCAACTAGCTGCTTCAGCTGCTCCAGGCCCGGCCTCTGCTTGGCGGCCTCGGTGATGGCCAGGTCCATTAGGGTGTTCCTGGTCATGTTCACATCGGCCTTACCGCGCAGCACGGCGCGCATGGAGATCATCTGGGCAGCGGGAATGCCGTGCAGATCGACGATGCCGACGACGTGGCTGTTGACCATGAGGTCAACGAGCGCTTGCACCCTCTCCCGTTTCCACTTCGCTACATGTGCCATGCTTGGATCCTCCTCAAATCACCTTCTCGGAGGGTCCCATGGTGGTCTTCACGAAAGCGGACCGGATGTTCATGGTGCCCTTTTCGAGCTTCATCCCCAATCTCTTGAAGATCAGCTCGATGTTGTCGGCTATGTCCTCTGGCGTCATGTCCGTGGTCCCGACGGCGGTGTGGAATGTCAATCTGTCCCTGCTTCTGACCGAAATAGACCTGCGTAGGTTTTCGATCATGGGCTTGGGGTCCGCTCCCGGGGGGATCGGCTTGGGCATCTTACCGCGGGGACCCAGTACGATACCCAGTCTCTTACCGATGGTGGGCATCAACGGAGCTTCCGCGATGAAATACTCGAACTCGTTAGCCATCTTCTTGGCCTGCTTCTTGTCGTCGGCGATGGTGCCAAGCTCTTCCACGGACACGACCCTGTCGGCTACGTCCCTGGCCTTAACTACCATCTCTCCGCTTCCGAAAACACAGACCTTGACGGGCTTTCCCCTTCCGTGCGGCAGAATGATGTCCTCCTGTATCCTGTTCTTGGGTATGGACATATCCACATCCTTCAGGTTGATGGACAGGTCGACCGTTTGTACAAAATTGCGCTTTGGAGAATGCTCCAAGGCTTTCTTAACGGCCGTAACGGTTGCTTTTTCTGCCAATTCAATCCCTCCTGTAGTTCCAACGAGCCAATGAAGGCTCTCCTACAGTTTGGTAAGCCCCCCTAAACACCCTGCCATTTATAAAGATATCGTAAAAGTATGGTTAAAATGTTTGAACTGAAAAGGGTTTCAGGCTTTGAGCTGGGCATCCCATTTGCCGGCCTTGATCTCCGCCTGCATGTCCCTGGGCTCCTTGCCTTCCACGGTTATACCGCAGGAGACGCAGGTGCCGATGACCTCCATGACCTGGGCCTTCATGTCGGCGCCGGTCAGGGAGTCCTGCTTCATGTGGGCGATCTTCTTGGCCTGCTCGATGGTGATGTTGCCAGCCTTCCCGGTCTTGGGGGCTCCGGCGCCCTTCTCGATCCCCAGTTCCTTGAACAGCAGGGCCGAGGTGGGCGGAGTGCCGACCTTGATCTCGAAGGTCTTGGTCTTCTGGTCGATTATGACCTTGACCGGGACCTTCATGCCGACGAATCCCCTGGTCTTCTCGTTGATCGCAGCAACGACCTGAACGACGTTGATGCCTGTCGGGCCCAAGGCGGGTCCCAGCGGCGGGCCGGGAGTGGCCTTGCCGCCATCCACTAACACTTCGATAGTCTCTGCCATTTTTTCATCTCTCCTTCTCGAGGACCCTCACGCTGTCGCCGCGGACGGTGACAGGGATGGGCACGGTGGCCTCGAAAAGCTCGACCGTGATCTCTTCCTTGCTCTCGTCGATCTTCTGCACGCGGGCCTTCTCGCCCTTGAAGGGGCCGGCGACGAGCTCCACTACATCCCCTTCCGATATACCGGACACCAGCGGCTTGGGGGTCAGGAAGTGCTCGATCTCCGTGAGATTGGTCTCCCCGTCCACAAGTCCTTTGGCCTTGCGCACTCCCCGGCAGGTCTCCCTGACCAGGTCGGTGTTCATGGCCTCCATGAATACGTAACCATCTAACTTACCAGGCGCGAGCAGGGCGAAGATGCCCTTGTCGTTCCCGATCTTGGCCTTGCCGGCCACTCCGTCCACCACGGCCCTCTCGTGACCTATGGAGGTCTTGAGGATCAGAATGGACTGCATGGTGTTGGCGAAGAACTCCATGTTCCCGCACTCCTGTCCCTCGGCGATCACCTGCATCTTGATGTGCACGCTGTCGTCCAGGCGGGCCCCGCGCGGGGATTCCGCAGAAAGGGTGATCTCCTTGCCGCCCATCCCTTCCATGCTGAACTCAACGTCGGGGACGGTAAGCTTGGCGCTCTCCCATAGCTTTCCGGAACTCTGTGACAGGACGATGTCCCACTCCGGCTCGTCCTCGGTGCCGTAGGTGATGGTCAGAACTATCCTGACCTTCATCTTGTTGGCCTGGCGCGGTTTGAGGATGAGCTTCCAGACGGCGCTGCTTCCGGCGGTCACCCTCTGGGCGTTGCTCGGCCCGGATAGGGTGAGCGGGCCGTTCCCGTACTGGGGTATCTGATTAGTTTCCTGATCGTTCATTTGCAGCCCTCCTGGAGTGGCATCAAAGGCCGAGCAATCCCGGAAGGCGGGTGACCAGAAGGTAGACGGTGAAGCCAAGTCCACCGACGATGACCAGGCCCAGACCGACGATCATCACCGTCTTGGTGTACTCGTCGTAGGTAGGCTTCCTGGCCATCTTCAGGACGCGGCCATACCTGCCCTTGCCGAGCAACTTGACCCGTTCCTCGATCCCTTTTTGGATCTCCCAGGATTTATCGACTATGTCCATTTACACGCACTCTTGGATAACGCCCTAATCCTTCCTTATAAATAATCCTTTCTTTACCGGATGAAGTCCACGGCCATCCCCTTGGGCTGGGTGTTCTCCTTCGGTCCCAATATGTACTTGGACTTGACGCCAGTGACCACGACCATGACCCGGATCTTTCCTTCCAGGGCCGGGTCCACGGACGCTCCCCAGATGATCCTGGCGTTGGGGTTGACCTTGCTCTGTATGACCTCGGCCACCTTCTCCGCCTCGCTGACGCTCATGTCCTCGCCGCCGGTGACGTTGATAAGCACGCCGTTGGCCCCGGTGATGTCCACGTCGATGAGCGGGGAGTTGATCGCCTCATCTATGGCCTGCTCGACCTTGTCGTCGCCCTCGCCCTCGCCCATACCGATCATGGCCACTCCGCCGCCCTTCATTATGGTCTTAAGGTCATTGAAGTCCAGGTTGACCAGGCCGGGGCGGGTGATCAGCTCGGTGATGCCCTTGATGGCCCGCATCAGCACCTCGTCGGCCACCTTGAAGGCGGCGTTGATGGAGTAACGGGGCACCAGGTCCAGCAGCTTATCGTTAGGGATGACTATGACCGTGTCCGCCACGGACCGCAGCCTCTCCATTCCCCACTCGGCGTTCTCCGCCCGTATGGAACCCTCGGCCTTGAACGGGGAGGTGACTATGGCGATGGTCAGCGCACCCATCTCCTTGGCCAGCTGGGCTATGTAAGGGGCGGAACCGGTGCCGGTCCCTCCTCCCAGGCCAGCGGTCACGAAGACGATATCGGCTCCCATGAGCACCTTGCGCAGGTCCTCCTCCGCTTCCCTGGCCGCTTCCTCTCCGACCTGTGGGAGCGCTCCGGCACCCAGTCCCTTAGTGCTCCTCCGCCCCAATAGGATCTTCTTGTGCGCTCGGACTATGAGAAGGTGCTGGGCGTCGGTGTTCACCGCGTACAGGTCCGCGTCCCTCAAGTTGGTCTGGTAAAGTCGGTCGATGGTGTTCGAACCGCCACCGCCGCATCCGATGATCTTGATGTTGGTCTTCAGGCTCAGCAGGATCTTCTCCAGCTCCTCGTCCTCGGCCGTCTGGGCCTTGTAAGAAGGCATGCTAGATTCGTTCGCCGGACCGGCTCTTGACATGGCGTCGCTGATGAATGATTTCATGGAGGGGCCTCGGACGGGTGCGGCTAGCTCTCAAGCCCTTAGCTGCCACTCGTCTGAGAGCTATCACGCTATGCGAACTTTAAAACATTTCGGTGCCAACAGCCTATAACAATAAAAAATATTGAATATATGTTGCGATGAATTGTAACGTCCACACGTTGATGATTTGTAATATTTGATTCCTAAAAGAATATTTAATTTGTTTGATGTATATATTAATTTACAAAATGTATTATTTACTTTACAAAAAGTAAAGTTTAATATTCAAAATGTAAGTTCAACCTTACATCAGTGAGGGCAATGAAGAACCGTCTCAGGGTCTACCGCACCATGACCAACCTGACGCAGGGGGCGTTGGCCGAAAAATTAGGGATAACCCGGCAGACGGTGATCGCCATCGAAAAGGAGAGGTACGACCCCTCTCTGGACCTGGCGTTCAAGATGGCCAAGTTCTTCCGGGTATCGATTGAGGACATATTCCAGTACGAGGGCTGAGCCCTCGCTGGAAAAAGATCAACGAATGAAGTCCAGATCGGCCTTCTTCAGCTTCTCCGCTTCGTTGGTGGCCCCGATTATCTGCTTGGACTTTACTCCGGCCACCACGACCATCACGCGTATGGTCTTCTCCAGGGTCGGGTCGACCGCCGCTCCCCAGATGATCCTGGCGTTGGGGGAAACTCTCCTCTGGACCTCTTCAGCTATGAACTCCGCGTCGGAGATGGTCATGTCCGGTCCGCCGATGACGTTCACCAGAACGCCGTTGGCGCCGCTGATGTCCACTTCCAGCAACGGAGAGCTGAGCGCGCGTTCGATAGCTTCCTTCGCTCTATCCTCCGCGTGACCGTCGCTCTCTCCCAGACCGATCATTGCCACGCCGGCGCCCTTCATGATCGTCCGCACGTCATTGAAGTCCAGGTTGACCAGGCCGGGCTTGGTTATGAGCTCGGTTATACCCTTTATCGCCTTGGTCAGAACCTCATCGGCCATCTTGAAGGCCTGGTTGAGCCCCAGGCGCGGGTACAGCTCGATGAGCTTGTCGTTCGGGATGACGATGACCGTGTCGGCGGAACTGCGCAGGCGCTGCAGTCCCCACTCAGCGTTCTCCATGCGCATCCGTCCCTCGCCCTTGAAAGGGGTGGTGGTGATGGCGATGGTGAGCGCGCCCATCTCCTTGGCGATGTTGGCCACGACGGAAGCGGAACCGGTCCCGGTGCCGCCGCCCATTCCAGCGGTCACGAAGACGATGTGCGCGTCCGTGACGGCCTTCCTGATCTCGTCCTCCGCCTCGCGAGCGGCCTGCTCGCCTACTTGTGGCAACGCACCGGCGCCAAGTCCCCGGGTGCTCCGGCGTCCCAGCAGGATCTTGTGATGAGCCCTCGTAGCCAGTAGATGCTGGGCGTCGGTGTTGGCGGCGTAGGTCTCCAGACCGGAGATGTTCTCGTCCGAGATCCGGTTTATGGTGTTGGAGCCACCGCCCCCGCAACCAATTATCTTGATGTTGGTCTTCAGTTTCTTCAGGAGCTCTATGAGCTCGGCGTCGGTGGAGTCCAACTGCTGATATCCGAAATTAGGCGCCATCTCCATCTTCGCGGGGGCGTCATCTCTAGCTAAAGCTTCCTCAACAAGTGATTTCATCGATCATCCCATCCTTTGGCCACGGCCATCTTCCGATAATGCTCCCCATATGATATTTCTATTAAATATTCTTACTCCCCAGAGCCGACGAGATAATGATATACTAAGGCCGCACAATGTTAATGATATGGTCTACCGCGTCTCCGTTACGTTCAAGGGCAAGGTGCAGGGCGTTTATTTCCGCCAGTACACCCGCCGCTGGGCGGAGATACTGTCCCTGAGCGGCTACGTCAAGAACATGCCTGACGGGACGGTCCTGGCGGTGTTCGAAGGGCAGAGACAGGCCATCCAGGAGATCATCCGCCGGCTCAAGGAGGAACATCCCGAGTCGGAGGTGACCTCGGTGGAGATCAAGGTGGAGGAGCCGCAAGGGCTCGAAGGCTTCGAGATATCGCCCTAGATATCGATACCGTACACCTTCTCTGGGTTGGTCTTGTTGACCTTCCAGAGCACCTCGGCGTCGCATCCTTTCTCAACAAGCTGGCGCATCCTCTTCGGGACGGTGGTAATGGCCAGGACCGCCCCCGGCCGGCTCAGGTCGTCCATGAAGTCCGTTTCCAACAGGAAGCGGTCACCTTTGGACAAGGCCTCCTGGACCATGTCCCTGGTGGCCAGTACCGACGGGAAAACGCCATGGTTCTCCTTCGGCAGGACCAGTGGGCCGCAGTAATGCTTGACCACCTTCTCCCTGGGAAGCCCGGCCCTGTCGGCCATCAGCGCCAGGTTCTCCAAGCTCTCCGGGGTGGCGCTCTCGGCGTGGATGACCACCGGACACGAGCATTCCTTGGCCAACCGCATTCCATATGACAGAATATCGTTCGAAGCGGTCATGATATCGTCGGACACCGGAAAGTGTGGACGACCGATCTCGCCCAGGGCCACGGCCTTTCGCTCTCTGACCAGGCGGGCGGCCAGGTCCATTCCGCCTTTCATGACCTCCGTAGCTTCATCCAAGGACATGACCTCGGCAAGTTCGAGCAGTTGCACCGGATAAGGTCCCACGGTGCAGAAGGCCACCGCCCCGGCGGAACGGGCCAGCTCCGCCATTCTCAGCGTTATGTCGTACGCCTTGCTGAAATCATCCACGCAGCGGACCGGCGTCTCGCGATAAGGCATATGGCTCACGATTAGATGTGTGCCTCCGGCCTTCAGGAAGTCCTTGACGGCCTCGACGTGGCGTCCGCCCGGTTGAAGATGGGCGTGATTGTCGAGCACCGGAAATTCGAACATCATTTCAGAAGGCCCGCCGCCTTCAGCTCCTCAGTGATATTATCGACCGCCACGCCGACGTCCTCGACGTGCTTGGCGCCGGTGCAGACCAGCTTTCCGGAGCCGAAGAGAAGGACGACGACCTTAGGCGAATCCAGGCGATATACCAGGCCGGGGAACTGCTCCGGTTCGTACTCCACCTTCTCCAGCCCCAGGGTGATGGCTATGGCATTGAGGTCTATCTCATGACCCAGGTCCGAAGAGGCCACGATGTTCTGGACCACGATCTCCGGTCTTTGCTTGATCTTGATCCCCGCCTTCTCCAGCTGTTTGGCCACCTTGGTTATGGCGATGTCCACGTCAGGCAGGGACTTGGCGCCGGTGCAGACGACCTTTCCGCTTCGAAAGAGCAGCGTCGCGGTCTTGGGGTCCTTGATCCGGTAGATCAGGCCGGGGAACCGCACCGGCTCGTAATCCGCGCCATCTATGGAAAGGGCGATGAAGGGCAGGTCGAGTTCCTCACCAAGGGTGGTGGAAGCGACGACATTTTCGATCTTGATCGTGGCCAAATGGGTCACCTTCCCGTCCTTATTTATATACCCGTTTATAAACGTTTATGGTGATGGCTCAGTTGTAGGGCCGAAGGCCTAATGCCGATCCTGCCAGACCGATAGGTTATCCGGCACTTACCTGGACCTGGCTAACCGCCAACTTTTATATATCAACAGGGATATCATCTAAACGTCAGACAAATGTATAACTTTTGTCGGACACAATATGGTCAGGGCTGAGTCATGAGCGACAGCGAGAGGATAACCGTAAGGATCCAAGCGGAGAAGCTGGGAGCACTGCAAGCGCTTGTGGATGGCGGCAAGTTCCCGACCATATCCGATGCCATCCGAGCGGCCATTGACTCCTTCATTGAGACGAACTTCACTCCCGAGCACATCCAGAGGGTCACGGTGGAACTGCCCAAGGTGAAGGTGATCGAGCTGGAGTCTCTGATCAGGGACGGCGATTCGGTCTCCATCGATGATGCCATTCGCAACGCGGTGCGGGAGTACGTCCGCATGAGGTTGGACAAGGCCATGGGCGAAATACGGTGACCTCCCGCCCGTCGCAGGAGCTGAGGGATGGGGTCGCGCTTCGAAGGGATGGATGAGCCGGAGGTCGAGCTGCATGAGCTCAACATTCTGGTCGTCGGTTGTGGCGGAGGCGGGTGCAACAGCATCCACCGTCTCAATCTTATAGGGATAGCGGCAGCCACGACCATCGCCATCAATACTGACCAGAAATCGCTGAAGGCCACCGAATGCCCGAACCGACTTCTCTTAGGGGTGGAGTACACCAAGGGACTGGGCACCGGCGGCCGCCCGGACATTGGCGAGGAGTGCGCCTTGAACGCCTCGCCCATGCTATCCAAGATATTCCAGGACGCCGACCTGGTGTTCATAGTCACCGGGCTGGGCGGCGGCACCGGGACCGGGGCGTCACCGGTCGTCGCCGACATCGCTCGCCGCTGCGGCGCCATGGTGATTTCCATCGCCACCACCCCGTTCTCCTTCGAAGGCGCCAGGCGGCGGAACATCGCCATGAAGGGTCTGAAAAGGCTGAGGGAGGCCTCCAACAGCCTCCTGGTCCTGGACAACGACCGGCTTCTGGACATCGTGGAGAACCTGCCGGTCGATCATGGACTGGCCATAATAGACCAGCTGATTTCCGAGCTCATCAAGGGCACGGTGGACATCCTGACGACGGCGTCCCTGATCAATTTGGACTTCGCCGATCTCAAGACCATCATGGAACAGGGCGGGATATCCACCATCCTATACGGCGAGAACGCCGATCCGGAGGGCGTCGTCCGAGACGCGATCAACTCACCCCTGCTCGACGTGGACATCAAAGGCGGTACTGGAGCGCTGATCCACATATCCGGGGGGAGCAACCTCACCATGAGGAGGGCCAACAAGATCGTTTCCAGCATAACCAAGATGCTGGACGATGAGGCCACCGTCAAGTTCGGGGTGCGGGTGGAGGAAGGGATGGAGGGCAACATCCGGATGATAGCCATCGTCACCGGCATCTCCGAGGTGGTCGACGGAATGCCGACCGGAGCCCCCGGGGACGACCTGGGAAAGGTGCTGGGCAAGTACGGCCCGTGATCACTTCTTCTTAATTATCTTGGCCGCGTCGCCGAACACGCCCATAATAGTATGGAACTCCCAGCGGCTGGGCATGGCCCTACCCATCATCCTTCGGAACATGATGGAGGTGCGCTCCCGGCGGAACTGGGGATAGTTGATGGCATCCAGCAGGTCATCGAAGAACTCCAGCATCTTCTCCTTCTCGTGCTCGCTGGCCTTCTTAGGCGATCCGACATGGACCTGCTTCTGGTACAGCTCGTAAAGAACGATGGTGGCGGCGTGAGATAAGTTCAATATCGGGTAGTCCTCGTGGGACGGTATGCTCACCAGCAGATCGCATCTGGCCAGCTCGTCCTGCCGCAGTCCGGTGTCCTCCGGCCCGAAGACCACGGCCACCTTGTCCTCCACGTCCTCCAGCCGCTCGGAGAACTCCCTGGGGGTCAACGGGATGCGAATGTAGTGCTTCTCCCCGGCGGTGACGATGCCGCTCGTTCCGACCACATGGAAGCAGTCGGCGATGGCCTCCTCGAAGCTGCTGACCACCTGGGCCTCCTTCAGGATGTAACCGGCGTGCTTGGCCCGTTTGAACGCTTCGTCGGTAAGCTCGCAGGGGTTCACCATGCACAGCTCGGTGAAGCCGAAGTTGGCCATGGACCTGGCGACCGCTCCCACGTTCCCGTCGGTACGGGGTTCCACCAGCACGACCTTCACCTGAGGCATGGTATCCGGGACGGAAGACGCGTTTATCTAATTATCCTCGCCCACCGGAAAAGCATTTAGTCCTCTGTCCAGATATGACCGTCATGGGCAGGGTGGCGGTCAAGTTCGCTTACGACGGTACCCGTTTCATGGGCTCCCAGAGGCAGCCCGGAGAGCGAACGGCGGAGAGCGAGCTGCTCAAGGCCCTGCTGAAGATCGGGGCCATAACCTCCGCCGAAGAGAACCGCTTCCGGGTGGCCAGCCGCACCGACCGAGGGGTAAGCGCCCTGGGCAACGTCTTCGCGGTGGACACCGAGTTCCGGCATCAGGAGCTCCTGGCCGCCATCAACGCTTCCTGTGACGACGTGCACTGCTACGCTCTTGCCGAGGCACCAAAGAACTTCTCCCCCCGTCGCGCCCAAGGCCGATGGTACCGCTACCATCTGCCGTACCGCGGGCAGAACGTCGAGCTGATGAACGAAGGAGCAAAGGAGTTCGAGGGGGAGCGCGAGTTCCGGTTATTTTGCAAGCCCGATGGGAAGGTGACGTTAAGGACGATAGGGTCCGTAACTATTCGACATGACGGGGAGCTGATCGTCATCGACATTCGGGCCAGGGAGTTCCTGCGCAACATGGTCCGCCGGATCGTCTCCGCCCTGGACCAGCTGGGACAGGGAAGGGTGACCTTGGAGGATGTCCGGTCCGCCCTGCAAGGACGTGGTAGATCGATGGGCCTGGCGGACCCGGAAGGACTGGTGCTGATGGACATCGACCTCGAATTGGATTGGCAATATCCGCCCACGGGAAGGATGGCCGCGGCGATAGCCGAAGAGGCGCACAAGGCCCGGGTGCACCTGCGCTTCGAGGAGGCGCTTCAGGAAAAAGCACGGCTGGCCTCCAGGCCCCCGGGTGATGATATTTAACCGTGACGGTAGCATGCTCCAGCCCGATTCTTATATGCCGGCGTAGCTCGAAGACCTGTTCCCAAAGGTGGGGAGAAGGTCTGTGGGGATCGAGGGGGCGGTGGGGCTCCCTCGGCATCCCTTTTTTATACGGTAGACGATGGCCTAGGGATGTTGATCGCTTTGACCGGCACTCCCGGAACGGGCAAGAGCTCCGTGTCGCTCGGACTGCAGGCCAAGGGCTGGTGCATCCTGGAGGTCAATGACCTGGCCAAGAGGCACGGTTTGCTCAAGAGCAAGGACCCGACCAGGGACAGCTATGACCTGGACCTGGACGAGCTGCAGGAGGCCCTGGAGAAGGAATCCTTCAGCGACGGAGTGCTGGTCGGTCACCTGTCCCACCTTCTGGACGTGGACCAGGTGATAGTGCTCCGCTGCCACCCGCAGGTCCTGGCCAAGCGGCTGGAGACCAGGAAATGGCCTCTGACCAAGATCAGGGAGAACGCACTGGCCGAATCGCTGGACATCATTCTGGCCGAGGCGGTCGATTCCGAGGTCCCGGTATTCGAGATCAACACCACCGAGATGTCGCTTCCTGAAACGGAAGAGGCGGTGCTTTCCATACTGGCCGGGGAAAAGGAAAAGTACGCCATAGGAAATATCGACTGGAGCGAGGAGGCGTTGAAATGGTCCTAGATTCCCATCGTGGCAAGGTCGACTTCCTAATGGACCCGGTGGCCAAGGCCATGATCAAGGTCCATCCCAATCACATATCGTTCATGGCCCTGGCCCTGGCCGCCGTGGCCGGGGTGATGCTGTACTTCTCGTTCGATAATTGGGTGCTTCTCCCGATATCCGCCGTGGTGGTCCTGGTAAGTGGGTTCTTCGACGGCCTGGATGGGAAGGTTGCCCGTCTGGCCGGCATTGCCGACCGCCGCGGGGACTTCCTGGACCACGTGCTCGATCGATACGCCGACATGCTGATGATCGGCGGGGTCGCCGTGAGCGCCTGGTGCTCTCCGTACCTGGGAATGATGGCCTTGGTCGGGGTGTTGCTCACCAGCTACATGGGCACCCAGGCCCAGGCGGTGGGCGCCAAGCGCATGTACGCCGGGATCCTCGGCCGGGCCGATCGCATCGTTCTCTCCTTCCTCATCCCGCTGGTGCAGATGGTCATGGTGCTACTAGGTCACCCGGACCTCGAGCTGTTCGGTATCCAGTTCAATGCCTTTGAGGTCATGATGTTGTGGTTCGCCGTGGTGGGCAACCTCACCGCCTTGCAGAGGGCGGTGCTGACCTACGACTGGCTCAGGAAGGCTTAGTGGTCTTGTCCGCCTTCTTGTCCCGGTTCCGGTCGTAGGAGCGGATCCGGTAGTAGGTTAGCGGATGGTTCACCCTTCTCCCGTTGCATAGCTCGTCCGGTTCGAAACAGACCCCGTTGGTGCGCATGGTGGCGCACTCCGGCGGGGTGTACTTCTTCCCATAGCCGTCCCCGGTTATGTGACGGACCTGGTAAGCGGTCTTGGATTGATCGAAGTCCGGGGAGGAGCAGAACAGTTTGATGATGTCGTCCACCGGCATGCCGATGAAGCTAAGGAAACTGGCTAACGCGAAACGGCCGGCGTGAGGCATGTTCTGTCCCGCTTGGGCGGTGGCCACCAGCTTCTTCATGCAGGGCGGGAACTTGATTATGCTGACCGTCCCGAACCCCTCGTCCCGGTATTTCTCCTTGTAGGCCTCCAGGGCCACGATTACCTCTTCCAGGTCCGATCTCACCGCCTCCAGAAGTTCGTCGTTCACCGGCAGCGGCAGCTCGTCCTCGATCCTCTCGTCCAGAGCCTGTTCCAGCACCCGGACGAACTTGTTCTTCTCCAGAAGCACGAAACCTCTTCGCATGTCCTGGTTGACCAGCTTCCACTCCGGACCGCGCAGTCCCGAGGTATAGCTGAGAAAATCGGTGAAGTGCATGCTCAGGGTGCCGTCCTCCAACGACGCCTCGACCTCCAGCTCTCTGGCCAACGCTATGATCGTGGCCAGGTCCTTCTTCTTCAGGCGCTCATTGAAGGTCTTCGCCTCCGCCAGGGCGTAGCGACGGACCAGCGCCTCGTCCCCGATGCAGGACACCAGGATGCGGGCGTAAGGGTAGCTCAGGATCTCCTGCACCGCCTCGTCCTCGGAGGTGACGGGGTTATTAGGGACGGCGAGCTCGCTCAGGGCGGTGAGCACCCGGGACCGGCCTCTCCTCCTGGCCTCGGCTGTGATGGTATGGCCGATCAGGTCCTCCAGGCCCAGCTGCCGCTCCTTGACGAACTGGGTGGCTTCCCTCAGGAAAGGATACAGGGCTAGGTCTCGAAATTCCATCGGCTACACCGCATCGGTTTGCCTGATAATTAGTGTTCGGGACGGTCGAAGCTCAGGAAGGGGAGCACGGCATCGGCCACCT
>DAONGL010000003.1:22440-83351 GCA_035404085.1 Methanomassiliicoccales archaeon
CGGGGTGGCGGGCCATGACCGCCGGGTTGGCGTTGTCCACGTGCAGAACGTTCGGGGACAGGGCGGACATGCCGGAGAGCAAAGATTCCAGGGCCTCCGGGTTCGGCCTCGGGCAGTCGGTGCCGTCCAGTTCGGCCTTGTAGGAAATGATGCAGGTCTGCGAGCCCAGGCGGAAGTTGACCACGCCGCGTTCCCGGAGGGCGCCAGCTTCCGCCACTATCGCCTCCGGCTCCCGGAAGACCGGACGGCCCTTGAGCGGCTCGACGCAGAAGGAACAGCCGCCGTTCACGTAACGAACGCAACCGCGATACGTTTCGAGCTCGGCGGTCAACGGCTGAGGATGGTCCGGGTGGGAGAGCACGCAATCGGCGCCCAACAGCATCCAGCGATCCCATTCCTCGCTCCCGCGCCAGCGGTCACTGGCCTTACCGCTGTTCATGAGATCATGGACCGCCGCGGCGGCGTCCAGGTAATGCGAGTGGTGGAACCTCTCCTTGAGCACCGGGTCCAGGGCCGCCGGGCCGCCGAGAACGGTCTCTCCCCGGTAGCCCTCGATCAACTGGAACAGCTCCCGGCGGGAGGCCGGCATCCCCCGCAGGTATCTTCCGGGAACGGACATGCCGGATAGAACGACCAGCAGGTCCGAGGGCGGTAGTTTCTTCCCGTTCCTCCACTGGTCCACGGTGATGTAACTAGGCGTTCCCCCAGCATCCCTCACCGCGCCAAAGACCGCCCTGGGTAGAGGATGTATGTAAGGGGGGACCCCCAGCGACCCCGGCTCGTCTATGTAGCCGTCGAATATGAGAACTTCAGGCACGGTGGCTCCGTCCAAAACAGGAAAGGGATGGCCTTGGTAGGCCTTTAAGGTGATTTCAGAGCAGGCTTACCTGCATGGTCTCAACGTTCTGGATACCAGGCACTGCGCGGAGGGCCTCTTCCAGCTTGTCGACCAAACCGGGGGCGTCCTCCATGACGAAGGCCGCTTCCAGCATCTTGAGGCCAAAGGCCAGGGGCTTGATCTCGGTATTGGCCACCTTGACGTTCGCCGGTATTATCGTTGCCAGCTTGGCTATGAGGGCCGGGAAGTCGAACTCGGTGTCCTCGGGCATCAACGCGTAGGTGGCGGCGACGGTTCCCATGATGAACACCTTATGGGCCGATGAAGCCGCACTTCTTGCATTCGTACTTGACGCTCTGGTCACGGCACTTGGCGCAGCGGCCGATCTCCTCAGCGCCGCAGATAGGGCACTTGAAGAAGGTGATGCCATTGCCCACTAGCCGAACACCGCATGAGTTGCAGATCTTTTCATTCTCCATAGGACATCGCTTTGTGCGTGATTATAGTCCTTATATAAAAACGTGATTGGTCGGCGCCACCGGCCACTTCAGCTTCTGGGTGCCCCTTTACGTTATTACCATCATTATATTGGAAGCATAGGTTTGGAGCATGGACAGCGCTTTATATCCTATATATCGTGATATTAATCTTCACGGCACACGTTCTTATACATTGCTTTCGATACCGTGAAAACAGCAGGAACAATCGGCAGGTCCATGTTGATCGGCGTGCCAACAGGACTAACGTTCCTTGGTGGATGGGAAATGTTAAATACAACCAGGATTTACTCTCCCGTTCACACGCCGGCACTTACTTCCCAATGGGCCCGTAGCTCAGCTAGGTAGGACCTTCGGAGACGGAGCGTCCCTAGAAAGAGCATCTGGCTTTTAACCAGTTGGTCCGGGGTTCGAATGGTACGCGGTACTTCCGTGTATGCGGAAATCCCCGCGGGCCCGCTTGGGTAGGAGAAAGAAACATGCAGACCGAAGTATCCAAACCCGATTTCCAAATCGTTTTTAGTAAGTCATTACTTAGCCGAGGAACGACCCGGTTTCTGCATCGTATGAGGTGATTCGTTTGGATGATTCCGTCCCATTTAACGTATTAAAGCACATGATGGTGCCTAGACACGAGCTTTTGAGCGATGAGGAGACCGACAAGGTTCTCAAGCGGCTCAAGATAACCCGCGACCAGCTGCCCAAGATAAAGGACACTGACGCGGCGATCAAGACACTAAAGGCGGCCATGAACAGGGACATCCCTGAGAAGAGCGTCGTCAGGATCATTAGGGACAGTCAGACGTCCGAGACGGCGGAGATATTCCGCCTCGTCATAAGAGGGTGAACTTATTGAGGGACCTCGTCGAACTGTATTTCAGAGAGAGCAGCATAGTCAACCATCATATAGCCAGTTTCAATGATTTTCTGTCATCCCAGAGCAATCCTAACAGCAGGATGCAGAAGATCGTGGACAACGTGAGGGTGTCCGCCGAGGACCCCGAGCGGGGCATGATCACGCTGGACCCGGAGAAGACCAATGGCCGCATAATCCAGATCCGCGTCGGTCGCCGACGGGACGAGAAGACCGGCCAGGTCGACCAGCACCTGCCCCCCACCCTCAAGATCGGTGAGCCCATGGTCCGCGAGGCCAACGGTCACACCCACAACATCACCCCCATGGAGGCCAGGCTCAGGAACCTGAACTACATAGCCCCCATGCACATGGACGTCACCATCATCGAGGACGGCATCGAGAGGGAGGAGAAGAACATCCACATCGGAGACCTCCCCATCATGGTCAAGTCCCGGAAGTGCAACATCTTCAAGGAGAACATGGAGAAGGAGTACGACCTCACCGACGAGCAGTACAACGTCGAGCTCATGAAGAAGAGCGAGGACCCCATGGACGCCGGCGGTTACTTCATCATGGGCGGGACCGAGAGGGTCCTCATCACCTTGGAGGACCTAGCCCCGAACCGGGTCATGGTCGAGCTCAGCGAGAGGTACGGCACCGCCATGGAGGTGGCCAAGGTATTCTCGCAGAAGGAAGGCCACCGCGCCCTCACCCTGGTGGAGAAGAAGCGCGACGGCATGCTCATGGTCACCGTTCCCGCCGCCTCCGGGCAGATACCCCTGGTGGCCTTGATGAAGGCCCTGGGGATGGAGGATGACCAGCAGATCTACGAGGCCATAGTCTCCTCCCCGGAGATGGCCAACATAGTTTACGCTAACCTGGAAGAGATCCAGGACGCCAAGCTGTACGGTCCCAACGGCATATTCACCACCGACCACGCCCTGACCTACCTGGAGAAGAAGTTCGCCACCGGTCAGGCCAAGGAATACCGGGTCAAGAAGGTCGAGTCCATAATCGACCGCTCCCTGCTGCCCCACCTCGGCGATGTCGAGGAGGACCGCATGAAGAAGGCCATCTTCCTGGGCAGGATAGCCAGGTCCGTACTCGAGCTTTCCCTGGGAAAGCGCAAGGAGGACGACAAGGACCACTACGCCAACAAGCGCCTCAAGCTGTCCGGGGACCTCATGGAGGACCTGTTCCGGGTATCCTTCACCAACCTGGTGAAGGACATGAAGTACCAGCTGGAGAGGTCCTACGCCAGGCGCAAGGACCTGGTGGTCAAGAGCTCCATCCGGCCGGACCTGATGACCCACCGCCTGCAGCACGCCCTGGCCACCGGTAACTGGGTGGGTGGGCGAGCCGGCGTGAGCCAGCTACTGGACCGCACGTCCAACATGGGTACCATCTCTCACCTGAGGAGGGTCACTTCCTCACTTACCCGAAGCCAGCCTCACTTCGAAGCGCGTGACCTGCACCCCACCCAATGGGGTCGGCTCTGTCCGAACGAGACCCCCGAGGGTCAGAACTGCGGACTGGTCAAGAACGCCGCCCTGATCATCAACGTCTCCGAGGGCTTCCGCGAGGAGGACGTCACCTTCCTGCTGAAGGACCTGGGGATACACGAGGTCAAGGGCCAGCAGATGGCAGGTACCCGCGTCTACGTGAACGGCGACCTGAAGGGCGTGCACGACCACGCCCTGGACCTGGTAAACCAGATGAGGAACCGCCGCCGCACCGGTCTGCTCTCGGACGAGATCAACATCCGCTACGACGCGGAGATGGACGAGGTCATCATCAACTGCGACGAGGGTCGCCTCCGCCGGGCACTGCTGGTGCTCAAGGACGGGCACCTCATGATCACCCGCAAGCACCTGGAGGACATACGGGCCGGCAAGCTGCGCTGGTCCGACCTGGTGCGCGAGGGTATACTGGAATGGATCGACGCCGAGGAGGAGGAGGACACCTTCGTCTCCGTGGAGCCTTACGAGGTTCCGCTCCGATGCGGCAACTGCGACCGGGACATCTCCCCGCTGGACATGGACTGGATGAACCCCGGGACCACCGACAGGCAGGCCGAGCTGAAGTGCCGGCACTGCGGCGGTACGACCAAGGTCGACTACCTGTTCGACAAGGCCCACACCCACATGGAGGTGGACCCCATGGTCATCCTGGGTGTCTGCGCCGGAATGGTTCCCTACCCCGAGCACAACTCGTCTCCCCGTGTCACCATGGGAGCGGGTATGGCCAAGCAGTCGTTGGGACTCGCTTCCAGCAACTACCGCAAGCGCCCCGACACCCGCGGGCATATCCTGCACTATCCGCAGAAGCCGATGGTCCAGACCAAGTTCATGGACTTCGTGGCCTTCAACCAGCGCCCGGCCGGGCAGAACTTCGTGGTGGCAGTACTATCGTATCACGGCTACAACATGGAAGATGCGCTGATCCTCAACCAGAGCAGCGTGCAGCGCGGTCTGGGGCGATCGACCTTCATGCGAACGTACCGCACGGAAGAGCGGCGCTACCCTGGAGGTCAGGAGGACCACTTCGAGATACCGTCCCCTGACGTGCGCGGCGCCCGTACCGATTCCGCGTACAACAACCTGTCCGAGGAGGACGGGCTGATCTCGCCAGAGACCCCGGTCTCCGGCGGTCACGTCCTGGTCGGAAAGACCTCCCCGCCCCGTTTCGTGGAGGAGGAGGAAGCTAACTTCCTTTCGGGTCACAAGAGGCGCGAGACTTCGGTCACCGTCCGTTCCGGAGAGACCGGCTGGGTGGACAGCGTAATGCTCACCGAGTCGGAGAACGGCTCCCGCCTGGTGAAGGTTAAGGTGCGCGACGAGAGGATACCGGAACTGGGGGACAAGTTCGCCTCCAGGCACGGGCAGAAGGGAGTGGTCGGGCTTCTGGTCCCGGCCTCTGACATGCCCTTCACCACCGACGGTATCATCCCGGACCTGGTCATCAACCCCCACGCCATACCTTCCCGTATGACCGTGGCCCACGTGCTGGAGATGATCGGCGGCAAGGTCGGCTCCCTCGAGGGAAGGAGCGTCGACGGGACGGCCTTCAGCGGAGAGCGCGAGGATGCCCTGCGCCAATCGTTGGTGGACGCCGGTTTCGAGAAGTCCGGCCGCGAGGTCATGTACGACGGTCTCACCGGCCGCATGATACAGGCCGACGTGTTCATCGGCGTGATCTATTATCAGAAACTGCACCACATGGTGTCCGGGAAGATGCACGTCAGGTCCCGCGGGCCGGTGCAGATACTCACCAGACAGCCTACGGAAGGCCGGTCCCGTCAGGGTGGCCTGAGGTTCGGTGAGATGGAGAGGGACTGTCTGATCGGACACGGGGCGGCCATGGTCATCAAGGACCGGTTGCTGGACGAGTCGGACGGTACCTTCCAATGGGTGTGCGGCAACTCCAACTGCGGGCACATCGCCATACTGGACAAGAGAGGTTCGTTGCGCTGCCCGGTGTGCGGCAACAACACCAACGTGCACATGATCCAGACGTCGTACGCCTTCAAGCTGCTGCTCGATGAGCTGCTGTCGCTTGGGGTCGCCATGCGCTTACAACTGGAGGATTTGAGATGATGTCAGGAGTATCCAAGAGGATCGGGTCCATCAGGTTCGCCTGCTTGTCGCCGGACGAGATCCGCAAGATGTCGGCCATCAAGATCATCACCGCCGACACCTACAACGACGATGGGTTCCCCATCGACCAGGGTCTCATGGACACCCACCTCGGGGTCATCGAGCCGGGGCTGATGTGCAAGACCTGCGGTCACAAGGTGGACGAGTGCCCGGGGCACTTCGGCAACATCGACCTGGCCATGCCGGTCATTCACGTCGGTTACGTCAAGGAGATCAAGAAGCTCCTGCAAGCGACCTGCAAATCCTGCGGTCGCCTGGTGCTGACCGAGGACGACGTGAAGGAATACCAGGCCCGATTGGACACCATGGAGGAGCTGGGCAGCGACGCCATCGATCTCCGGGAGTTCGCCAAGGAGACGGCCAAGGCAGCAGCGGTAAAGGCCACCAAAGAGGTCTGCCCGCACTGCGGCGTCGAGCAGCTCAAGATCACCCTGGACAAGCCGACCACCTTCCGGGAGGAGGGCCACAAGCTCACTCCGAAGGAGGTAAGGGAGCGCCTGGAGCGGATACCTGACAACGACCTCATACCGTTGGGAATAGACCCCCACGCCTGCCGCCCGGAATGGATGGTGCTCACGGCATTGCCGGTACCCCCGGTGACCGTACGGCCGTCCATCACTTTGGAGTCCGGCGACCGGTCCGAGGACGATCTAACTCACAAGCTGGTGGATGTTCTCAGGATCAACCAGAGATTGCGAGAGAACCGCGACGCGGGAGCTCCGCAGCTCATCGTGGAGGACCTCTGGGAGCTGCTGCAGTACCACGTCACCACCTATTACGACAATCAGACCTCGGGCATCCCGCCGGCCAGGCACCGCAGCGGACGCCCGCTGAAGACCCTGGTGCAGAGGCTGAAGGGCAAGGAAGGCCGCTTCCGTTCCAACCTGTCCGGTAAGCGCGTCAACTTCTCGGCCCGTACCGTGGTCTCTCCGGACCCGTGGTTGTCCATCAACCAGGTCGGCGTGCCGACCTTCGCCGCCCGCGAACTGACCGTGCCGGTCATGGTCACCAAGGACAACCTGGAGATCCTGCGCAACATGGTCAAGCGCGGCCCCGAGCCCGTTGGGGAGGTTTATGCTCCCGGGGTCAACTACATCATACGCATAGACGGCCGCCGGATACGCGTCACCGAGAAGAACGCGGAGACGGTATCCGAAGGACTGGAGATCGGCTACAAGGTGGAAAGGCACCTCATGGACGGCGACGTGGTGCTGTTCAACAGGCAGCCCTCGTTGCACCGCATGTCCATGATGGCCCACGTGGTCAAGGTCATGCCCGGAAAGACCTTCCGCTTGAACCTCTGCGTCTGTCCCCCGTACAACGCCGACTTCGATGGCGATGAGATGAACCTGCACGTATTGCAGAGCGAGGAGGCTCGCGCGGAAGCGCACATCCTGATGAAGGTGCAGGAGCACATCCTGTCCCCCCGTTTCGGCGGACCGATCATCGGCGCCATACACGACCACATCACCGGTGTGTTCCAGCTGACGTACAAGAACCCCCACTTCGATAAGGCGCAGACCTTGTTCATCGTGTCCAAGATGGGCGAGAACACTCTGCCCGAGCCAATCATCGAGGGTGGCAAGGAGATGTGGACCGGCAAGGACCTGTTCTCGACGATATTGCCGAAGGACTTCAACGCCCAGTTCAAGTCTCACATCTGCATGAAGTGCCCGAAGTGTGAGAAGGAAGGATGTCAGTATGACGCCTACGTCAAGATCCGTGACGGAAAGGTGCTCATGGGCACCATCGACGACAACGCCATCGGTTCCGGCGGCGGCAAGATACTGGACAAGATCGCCAGGGACTACGGCGCCGACCGCGCCCGGGAGTTCCTGGACGACGTGACCAGACTGGCCATCGGGGCCATCATGGTCAAGGGATTCTCCACCGGTATCGACGATGAGGATATTCCTGAGGAAGCGAAGAGGCAGATAGACGACAAGATCAACAACACCTTCCAGGAGGTCGACAAGCTGGTAGCGTCCTATAGGGACGGTACCTTGGACCAGATGCCTGGGCGTTCTCTCGAGGAGACCCTGGAGGTGGAGGCGATGAAGAAGCTGGGTGAGGCCAGGGATGAAGCTGGACGCATAGCCGGGAAGCACCTGGGTATCAGCAACGCGGCCGTGCAGATGGCCAAGTCCGGTGCTCGCGGCTCCATGCTTAACCTGTCGCAGATGGCCGGATGCATCGGTCAACAGGCCGTGCGTGGCGAACGTCTCTCCAGGGGATACTGGAACCGGACGCTGCCGCACTTCCAGCAGGGAGACCTGGGGGCTCAGGCCAAGGGGTTCGTCAAGAACTCCTACAAGAGCGGTCTGACGCCAACCGAGTTCTTCTTCCACTCCATGGGTGGACGCGAAGGTCTGGTCGATACTGCCGTTCGTACCTCCCGTTCCGGTTACATGCAGCGCCGGTTGATCAACGCCCTGGAGGACCTCAAGCTGAAGCAGGACGGTACCGTCCGCAACACCGCGGACAGCATCATCCAGTTCCATTACGGCGAGGATGGTGTCGACCCGACGCGCAGCGTGCAGGGCGAGGCGATCGACCTGGACGACGTCCTCAGGGACGTCCTGGGCGAGCATTACGCCGATTTGCTGTCCAGACCGGACGAGCGCAAGATCAGCCTCTACGCCACCGTGGAGAAGGACCTCATGGAGGCCGCCACGGACGAGGACGACGAGACCGAGGAAGCCGATCTAGACATCGGAGGTGATGAGTGATGGCCCAGAAGGATTTCATCAACGCGCTGGAAAAGAAAGGGGTCCCCATGGACACCATCGACATCGTCAAGGAGAAGTACACCAACCAGACCGACCTGGTAAAGGCGTCCGTCTCCGACCTGGTGGAGCTCGGCCTGGATAAGGAGGCCGCCGAGGACCTGCAGACCAAGCTGGGCAAGAAGGAGAAGCCCACCCGGGCCCCGGCCAAGGCCAAGACCGGCTCCCGCCGGAAGGTGGAGAAGAATCAGCCCGAGGCCGCCGCGCCGGTGGTCTACGAGATCCCGGACAAGAGCAAGAAGTACTCGCCTTTCGAGGACCAGCTCTTCAAGAAGTGCGAGGAGCTCAAGCTGCGCCTGCCCCGCCGGGTGATACTCAACATCGCCCATCGCCTGGAAGGGAACGACATAAGCAAGGAGAACCTGGTAAAGATCCTGAAGGTGGCCAACCAAAAGTATTCCGACCACCTGATGGACCCCAACGAGAGCGCTGGAATATTGGCCGCGCAGAGCATAGGCGAACCGGGTACCCAGATGACCATGCGTACCTTCCACTACGCCGGTGTGGCCGAGATCAACGTCACCTTGGGTCTGCCGCGTCTCATCGAGATCGTGGACGCCCGCCGCATCCCGAGCACTCCGATGATGACCCTGTACGTCAACAAGGAGCTGTCGAGCGACGTGGACACCGTCAAGAACATCGCCTCCAACATCGAGATAACCACCGTGCTGGACCTGGCCGATATCGAGACGGACCTGCATAATCTGCGATTGTTCATCGTCCCGGACCAGAGGAAGTGCCTGCAGAAGGGGCTTCTGGACCAGGACGGAAGACCGGTCCGGGGACAGGTGGCCCCCATCGAAATGATCAGGGACAAGGTCTCCCGCCTGCGGGGTATCGTCATGGTCGACGACATCGACAAGGAATCGCTACCGCCGAAGGTGGAGCTGGCCGGCGAGGCCGGGATCGGATACTTGTGCCTGGTGCCGAAGGAACCGTCCTTCAAGACCTTGCAGAAGGCCCTGGACATGGTCAAGGTGGCCAAGGTCAAGGGGGTAGAGGGCATCACCCGCGCCCTGCTCAAGAAGAAGGATGACCAGTGGGTCATATTCACTGAGGGCAGCAACCTGCGGGAAGTGCTGAAGATAGACGGACTGGACCATTCCCAGGCCTACACCAACTCCATACAGGAGGTCAACGAGGTGCTGGGGGTGGAGGCGGCGCGCAACTCCATAATCGCGGAGGCGTCCCATACCCTGGACGAACAGGGTCTGTCCGTGGACATACGCCACATCATGCTGGTGGCGGACCTGATGACCGCTGACGGGGACGTCAAGGCCATCGGCCGACACGGTATATCTGGAAGGAAATCGTCGGTGCTGGCCAGGGCGGCCTTCGAAATAACCGCCGCCCACCTGCTCACCGCAGCCATGACCGGGGAGGAAGACCACCTGGACGGCGTGGCAGAAAACATTATAGTCGGGCAGCCGGTTACACTCGGAACCGGGGCCGTAAATCTCGTGTACGCACCTGTAAAGAAGGGGGCATCTGAATGATCGATCTGGGAAGAGCCTTAAAATCTGCCATGACCACTGGAAAGGTGGTCTTCGGCGTAGCGCAGTCGGAAAAGACAGTTAGGAACGGGGAGGCCAAGCTCGTTATCGTGGCCAAGAACTGCCCCAGCGGCTACCTGGTCTCCAAGGACCACGGCGTGCCGGTGTTTCAGTTCGAGGGAACCAACATGGAGCTCGGCGCCCTGTGCGGAAAGCCTTTCTCGGTGTCCTCCATTGCCGTAATCGACAAGGGAGCATCAAACATACTTTCGCTGGGTTGAACATGACCGCTGACATCACCTTTACCGAGGAGACCCTGCGCTACATCAGCCTGTTCGAGAAGATCACCAAGGCCCGGGTCCGCGATTGCATGGAGACCGAGGAGAAGCTCGTCTACGTCGTTGATCCAGGCCAGGCCAACCGCGCGGTCGGCAAGGCAGGCGAGAACGTGATCAAGCTCAAGAACACCACCGGCAAGAACATCCAGGTCGTGGAGTTCTCCGACGACGCGGAGACGTTCATCAAGAACGTATTCTACAACTACGGACCGGAGAAGGTGGAGATCGAGACCCGCGGCACCATCGTTCACGCTACCGTCACCGTCGATCCGGCCGTAAAAGGTCGGGCCATCGGCAAGAACGGCAAGAACCTGAAGATAGCCCGGGACCTGGTCAACCGGCACCACAACGTGCAGAGCATCTCGGTGGCCTAGTTCAGCGGTTGCCGTTCCACCTCTAGCCGGTCCGCGGTCGGGTATTCCTCGACCAGATAGCAGCGGTAAGGCAGAGCGGCGGCCAGTTCCTCCAACACCCAGAGGGCCACCTCCAACCTCTTTCTCTTTTCATCCCATCCGAACAGCTCGGACGGTACTTCCTGTTCCTCCAACGAACGAACGGCCTCCTCCGGCCGGTCCGTCTCGATTATTCCGAGCAGCACCATCCCCTCCGAGGTGATCAGGTCCCTGGGCCTCGCCGTCCGCTTGGCCCTTCTTTTAAGACGTTCGCGGAGCTGCACCTGGTCCTTGAAGCTGGAGGAGCAGAAGTGCACCGGAACCATGTCACCAGCCTCCTCCATCACCTGCCAGGAGGTCTCCATGCTCCCCTGCATGGCGCTCGATACGTCCGAACGGACATGGAAGTTCCGGCCGAGCAGCGCCTGGCAATTGGTCTCGGACACCTCCAGCTCGTTCAGGTTCACGAAGTCCAGGCCGATATCGGCGGCCTGCCGGCATATCGACAGTAATCCTTTCAGCTCTCCGGGGACCGCCGGAACTTCGAATCCTACCTTCATCTCCAGGCCTTGGACGGCCTCGGCGATGCCCAGTTCCTCCAACGAACCCCAGCGCTCGATCGGGGGATGCATCCTCAGCTCGTCCAGCCCGGCCTCCTGCAGCCTCAGGAACTTCTCGCGGTCGATGGTTGATGTGTACAGGTGGATGTGATGCCCCGGTCCGAAGCGCTGCTTCAGCAGACGGATGTACCGTTGCGTACGTTCCATGACCAGCAGCGGGTCTCCACCGGTTATCCCCGTTCCCTTGGCACCGATGGCCTCCGCCTCCCTGATCAGGTCCTCGTCCTTACTTACCAGTAGCTCGTTGGCGTACACCACGTCCTTTCCCTTCTTCGCCTCCGACAGAGGGCAATAATAGCACGATTCGCCGCACTTGCCAGTGACCAGGAGCACCATCTTGCTTCCCTTTCGGCACAGGCGGCATCCTCGCGATAGCCGTTTAGTGTAGCAGGACGACGATTCCATGGGGATGGGGCGCATGGCACCTCTACCGTCCCGGGCGGACTTAACGCTTGCTCATGGCAAAATCCTAAATCGGCGAGGAACGTTGGCATCAGGGATAGCATGAGGAAGCAAAGCCGGGTCATACTTGCGCTGGACGAGGTGCGTCCCGAGAAGGCGTTCCAGGTCGCGGAACAGGTGCACGACCTGGTGGACGCCATCAAGATCAACTGGCCATTGGTACTGGCGACGTCCCCGGAGACCATAACCCGGCTGTCGAAGATGGCCCCGGTCATATGCGACTTCAAGGTGGCCGACATTCCCAACACCGTATCGCTCATAGTATCGCAAGCGGTGCAGCGCGGTGCGGAAGGCGTCATCGTGCACGGGTTCACCGGAAGCGATTCGGTGAAGGCGGCGGTGGCGGCCGCTGACGGACGCAAGATATTCGTGGTCACCGAGATGTCCCATCCCGGCGGAGCCGAGTATACCGCCCCGGCCGCCGAATCCTTGGCCAAGATGGCCGTTGATTGTGGCGCGGCCGGGATCATCGCCCCGGCCACCCGACCGGAGAGGGTGGCGGTCCTGAGAAGGATCGTTGGCGACCTGCTGATCCTTTCCCCGGGAGTTGGCGCCCAGGGCGGAAGCGCCTCGGCGACCTTGGACAAAGGGGCGGATTACGTCATCGTAGGACGAAGCATCTACGGGGCGGAGGACCCCCGTTCCGCAGCTTTGCAGGTGGTTAAAGAGGCCCAGGGCGCCCATTCCCGATGAGGCGAAATATCGGTTCCGGCGTGGTTAGCCAGATGTCTCTTTTTATAGGCCTGGGTCGGACCAACGTATTTATACGGGGTGCGTTATCAGTTGCTAATCACCCCAGAGGAGACTAACTAATGGCAACGAAGCAGGAGGGGTCCAGTCAACCTACTGACAAGCAGCGCTCTCTTTCGTTGTCCAATTTCTCTCGTGACCTCAAGGATTCTTGGATCGGAAGAAATTGGCAGACCGTGCTGTTGCTGGCAATGATGGTGTTCCTGGCCTTGTTCGTCAGGAGCTATTTCGGATTTTCCACCTCGGTGGACAATGGCTACCTGGTCTCAGGTGGCTCTGACTCTTACTATCACATGAGGGTCATCGATCACGCGGTGGCAACTGGGGACCACCTGGTGTGGGATGACATGCTCAACTATCCCAATGGAATGAGGAACCCTCGCCCGCCGCTCTATGACTGGTCAGTAGCGGTGGTCGGAATGCTCCTCAGCACCGTTACCGGTCTGGCGGTAAAGGATGCCATCGGTATGTCGCTAGTGTTCTCCACCGCGGTGTGGGGCGCGCTAACCGTGGTCCCAGTTTACATGCTGGGCAGGGCGGCCTTCGGTCGTAAGGCCGGTATGCTAGGGGCGTTCATATTCGCCCTCATGGCCGGCCATATCGAACGTACGGTGCTGTCCAACGCCGATCACGACGCCATAGTGCTGTTCTTCGTGGTGTTCTCGTTCTACTTCCTGTTGCGTTCGCTGCAATCGGTGAACGGGAGTCGCTGGGTATCCAAATGGACCGATCCCAAGGCCATATTGCCAGGTCTGAAAAGTTACCTGCGCACCAATCAGTTGTCGCTCATATACGCCGCCCTGGGCGGACTATGCGTGGCGGCCGTCGGCCTCATCTGGACCGGTTACACCTACCTGCTGATCGTCGTCTTCGTCTACTTCATCGTTCAGCTGCTGGTCGATCGCTTCCGCAACGCCGATTCCATGGGCGTGCTCATTGCCGTAGCCGCCTTCTTCGGCATTGCCTTCCTGGTGATGGCCCCGGCCTATGTGAGCCTTAACCTCATCGTCACCTGGTTCGACACCCCGCTGTCCCTCTTCGCCATCGGCATGGTGGGCGGACTCATGTTCGTGGTCACCCGCGATTACCCGTGGACCCTGGTGCTGCCGGTGTTCACCGCAATACTGTTGGCGGCCCTGGCCCTGCTATCCGTATTCAACCCGGCCCTTCTGGACTCCATAATGTCCGGTCAGGGGTACTTGGTCAAGAGCAAGCTGTACGACACCATCTCCGAGGCCCAGGCCCCGATGTTCTCCAACCTGGCCATGTCCTTCGGCATGGTGACCTTCTGGCTGGCGCTGATAGGCGTGGGCTACGCGGTGGTCAAGATACCCAAGAACCTCAATCCATCCTTCATTTTCGTGGTGGTCTGGGTGGCCATATCCATCTACATGGCCTCCTCGGCCGCCAGGTTCGTGTTCAACGCCTCCCCGGCCTTCGCCGTTTCGGCCGGATGGATGCTCGGTCTGATAATTGACCGTCTCAAGTTCGATGGCATGATCCGCGGACTGCGCACCGACCACGGCGGACTGTGGAAGACCATAAGGACCTCGGTGAAGATCCGTCATGTCCTGGGAGCGTTCTTCATAATCGTGATGATACTGGTGCCCAACGTGTGGTACGCCGTGGACGCTGGCATACCTTCGACCACCAAGAACGAGTACGACGCCCAGGTATACCACGCCATGCCCGATTTCCTTCGGCCGGATAACTACGATCTGAAGAACGGGACCAATTGGTACCTGGGAGCGTTCAGCTATGGCCTGACATTACCCAACCAATATTGGCCAGTGGCTTGGAAGTGGTTTGCCGCGCAGGATACCGAAAAGGTCGCCGCCATGGACCGTCCGGCCTTCGTGTCCTGGTGGGACTACGGGTTCGAAGCCATTCAGGAAGGCGGTCACCCAGCGGTCGCCGATAACTTCCAGAACGGTTACAATTTCGCCGGTACGTTCCTCATGACCCAGACCGAGGACGGGGCCATCGCTATGTTCATCATCCGTAGCGTGGAGTACGATGTCTACTGGAACACCACCCAGGGTCAGGACACCCTGGATAAGATGGCCGAGTACGGTGTGGACACCGTACGTTTCAAGGACATCATGATGAACCCGGCCAACTACGTGGACGAGGTGAAGAACAATCCCGCGGTGTACGGCGAGATCGACGACGATCTCAGCCCCGCCAACGCCAGGTACATAGCGGCCAGGCAGGTTCTCACTACTCTTAGCAAGGACCAGCTGGTCTCGCTGTACAATGATGTGCGCGAGATAACCGGGAACGACATCGGATACGTTTCCGTGGACAGTCGTCTGTTCCCGTTCACCGCCACTTCCTACAACATATTCTACGCCCCGGCCAAGCTTTCGGACCAGCGCGTCGACGGTAACAACATTCCCTACGACTACTATACCATCTACGCCGTGGACATCTATGGGGACCAGATCCCCCTGGACCAGGTCACCTCCTCTAGTTATATCACCAGCTACGAGATCGTCTACACCGAGGCGTTCTACGACACCATGCTCTATCGGGCCTTCATGGGCTACGGTCCCAGCGACATCGGGGAGACCAAGCAGGGCCTGCCGGGCATATCCGGAAGCTTGCAGGGTTCCCCGTCCATGCAGGGCTGGAACATGAGCAACTTCCGCCTGGTGTACCGTACCGCATACTACAACCCGTACTCCAGCGAGGACGTGGCCAACCACACCGATGCCTGGCGCGCGGTCTCCTACGACGAAGCGATCAGCATGTACAACCGTATCCAGGCCAAGGAGCTGATCGGTACCGTGGACCTGTCGTCGTCTGGCCTTTACTCCGGGGTGACCTTCCTGCAGTACTACGACGGTGCTATCGTCAAAGGTCAGGCGGTCACCGACGCCGGAAGGCCGATGGCCGGGATATGGGTGACCGTGCTCGACGAGTATGGTATTCCTCATCAGGTGGTCAAGACCGATTCGGACGGACGATACAGCGTCATCGTCCCCTTCGGGGAAGTGACCCTGGTCTATTCCTACGGTGACCTGGACCCCCGTATGCTATACGGAACGCAGCTGCACTCCGAGAACCTTGATATAACGTACGATCAGGCCATGCGCGTGGAGGCCGATGTGGACAAGAACGACCAGCTGGACTACCTGATCGACCTTGATGTCGTGGTATCGGCCGGCTCCCTGGTCGGACAGGTGTTCCTAGACAACGACGGGAACGGCAAGTACTCCGCCGCCGCGGATGAAGCGCTGATCGGAGCGACCGTAACGTTCGCGAACGCCACCAATGGCTTCCGGGCCCAGGCGACGTCCACGGCCGATGGTTACGAGATAGCGGGCATCAGCCCGATGTCCGGTACCATCTCGGTGGATTATCAGGGTCACGTGTTCGGTACCGCCAGCGTGCAGGTCCGGATGGGCTCCCCGGTCTCCAAGGACCTCTACGTCGAGCCGGCCGGAATGAACGGGACGGCGACGCTGGCGGACGGCACTGCCGCCGGACAGATAACGATATCCCTATTGGACCGCACCAACGGTCAGGTGTTCGAGTCGATCACCGATTCCACCGGCGCCTATGCTTTCGATGGGCTCCTGGCCGGCAATTACACCATACAGACACCGGACGGGACCGCCATCCAGAGCGCTGACGTAACTCTGGGAGCCGGCGACTCTCTGACCAAGGACCTGGTCCTCTACAACTCCATGCGCCTAAGCGGGCTGGTCAGTTACAACGGGAACGCCATAAGCAATGCCATGGTCGGCCTATCCGGCGACCTGGGCAACGTCTGGGTGCAGAGCGATTCCCGCGGAAGGTATTCGGTCGTCGTTCCTAAGGGCGACATATCCCTATACGCCACCGCCACCGTGAACGGCCAGGAGGTAGTGTTCCTGGAGAAGGTCATCGCCACCGACAGCGCCGTGATCGACCTGGTCCTGACAGGCGGGATGGTACTCTCCGGAACGGTACAGTATTCCAGCGCCGCGGTGTCCGGGGCCGATGTCGTGCTGCAGGACCGCAGCGGAGGGGCCACGCTCACCGCCGTTACCAACTCGCAAGGCAAGTTCAGGGCCGTACTGCCCTCGGGCCTATACTTCACGTACATAAACGACGGCACCAGGGCCTATTGGGGCGACGTGAACGTCGTCTCCTCCATGTCCATGACCTTCCAGCTCCTGACCTCGGTCAAGGTCAGCGGAAAGGCCTGGTATGACGCTGACGGTAACGACGCGGCCTCCGCCGCGGAGGGACTGAACGGCGCCGTGATCACCGTCACCGACCAGGATGGTCGCTCGGTGAACATGGGCACGAGCCCCACCGGTCAATACTCCTTCGTGCTGGTCTCCGGAAGAACGTACGCCCTGACCGCGGTCAAGGATGGCTTCCAGACCCTGGCGCGGAACTATCCGTCCATATCCCTGAGCGTCACGGACGACCTAGAGATGGTCGCCCTGCAGAGGACGGTCACCGGAAGCGTTTCCATGGACTTCCCTGGGGACAAGGGTAACCTGACCGTGAAGTTCGTCGCGGTCAGCGGCCCGGCCATGGACAATCAAACGGTCACCAACGCCGACGGCACGTTCAGCGCCATGCTCTATCCTGGTAAGTACATCGTCCTGGTTAACCAGAACGTCACCGCCGGGGACCCCTCGGTGCGCTACCAATCCCTGAGCGACCAGGACCTGGAGGTCCTGGTCGGCAGCGACCCCTCGTCCCTGCAGATCGAGCTGGTGAAGAGATCATTGGTCAGCGGGGCGGTCAGTCCGAGCGGTACGGCCAAACTGGTCTTCGATGGGCCGGACAAGGTGAGCGTCACCGCCGGCCAGACCTATTCATTGTATCTGCAGGACGGTTCCTACAACCTGTACGCGACCGTGTCCAACGGCTCCCGTAACTACGCTGCGCTCAGCCGGGTGAACGTCACCGGCGCCACGCCGCTAAACATCACCACCAGCGACGCCGCCCCGGCCATCATACAGGCGACCATGAGCGGGGCGAGGGCCCAGAGCATCGTCATATCCATCGAGCTCGCGGGGGCCTATTACAACGTCACCACTCCCGACAATGGACAGGCCAGCGTCTATCTGCCCGTCGGTTCCTATGTCGCGTCCGTGGAGCATTCCACCATCTTGACCACCGCATCGCAGTCGAGGTTCGTGAAGTACGTCGGAGAGCAGGACTTCACCATGTCCGGTTCCCGCCGTAACGTGGCCATAAGCACCGTCATGTCCTTCGAGAACGCCACCGTGAGCGGCATCGTTACCGCAGACGGTTCGGCGGCCACCGCCCAGATCGAGTTCCAGGCTATGTCGGCCACCGCCCAGGACCTCACCGTGAGCGCCGTTGGAAGTTACGCTGTAGGTCTGTCCCCGGGCAATTATACGGTTTATGCGATCAACCAGGACAGCTCCCGGGCCTATCTAGGCAAGCTCTCGATCACCGACCTTGATGATGTCACCTACGACATAGTATTGGTCGAGGCCTTCCGGCTTTCCGGGGTTACGTTCGCCCAGAACGACGGCGTAAGCTCCGAGGTCAGCGTGAACGGGATGATCAGCATGACCAGTTCCAGCGATGGAGCTTATGAGATCTATCTGCCCGGCGGTTCCTATACGCTGTACGCAGAGACGGCTCTACTGGAGAACGGGCTGCTCGTCGATTACCAGGGTTCCGCGTCCGTCTCGCTAAGCGACGTCACCAGCAAGGGCATCTACATGCAGCGGGTGGCCAAGCAGAAGGTATCGCTCACCTGGGATCCGGCTCAGAAGGTCACGTTGAACGCTGGCGAGACCGCCACCTACACCATCCGGATCGTGAACGACGGTAACCTGCAGGACACCTTCCGGTTGACATCCACAGCCACCGGTTGGACGGTTGTGCTCTCCCAGACCGAGGTCACCCTTGGTTACGGGGCTTCCAACAGCCAGACGGTGACCGTGCAGCTGACCCCCTCCGCTAGCGTACTAGTGAAGCACACCGCCGTAATAGTCCGGGCGGTCTCGATCACCAACTCCTCGGCGGCCGCCTCGGTCAGCCTGGACGCAGTCATCGCCCCGGCTCGCGCGGTAAGCATGGCCTACCAGGGCGGAGATTCCACGAAAGGTGATGAATACGTTCACACCGTGGCGGTCACCAACGCCGGCAATGTCGACGATACGTACGCCATATCCATAGGCAACCAGCAGGCGTTGCGGGACCTGGGCTGGGAGGTCAGGCTGGTCAACAAGACCGCCCTGGCCGATTCCCTGTCCGTGACCGTCGCCGCCAGCAAGAGCTCGGAGATAGAGGTGTCCATGGTGCCCCTGCGCTCCAACCCCAGCCCCACGGTCACCGTGCAGCTGGTAACGACGTCCTCCGCCGATCAGGCGGTCCGCAGCTCTTTGGACGTTGAACCGCAGTTCGTGGGACTGGACGGTAACGGTCTCACGGTCACCGGCGTGAACGTCGAGGACAGCACGCCCACCCTGGGTCAGGGTTCGATCGTCCTTCTAGGTCTGGCGTTGGCGCTGATGGCGGTGCTTATCGTCCTCAGCATGCAGAAGGGGGTGTTCTCACGAAGAAAGCGCTGATGCTGATAATGGCGGCGTTGCTGCTGCTGACCGTGATGCCCATCGCCCAGGCGGATACCTACGATCCGCTGTACGCGCAGATCGACGGTCCGAGGGTAGTGGCCACCAACTCGGTGACCATGTACACCCTGGTGATGTTCGGCGGTCCGGCCGAGGTCGGTGTTGGCAATTACACGTACAAGGCCACCATGACCGGCTCCGGGAACACCTACGGCGCGTCCTTCATACCGGGAACGGTACAACCGTCACCGGACGGCACGTTCTACATCAATCTGACCGCGCCGGCGGGTCCGCAGACGCTGAGCATTCACATAGAGTGCATGTCCATAGGTCTCAGTCAGACGGTGAAGACCACCATCGACCTCCAGGTCAAGGTGGTCGAGCCTATATCTCTGCGGTCCACCATCAAGAACACCGGTGAGGTGGCCGCCGTAGGCGTGCCGATCAGCCTGCAGCTCTACCAGGACGGTCAGTGGGTGGAGTTCCATCGGACCACCGTGGACCTGGCCGCAGGGCAATCGTACCAGTTCAAGTACAACTGGACCGCCACGGACCTGGCCTCCGGCGAGCACAAGGTACGTATGGTCCTCGACCCCAACAATGATATTGTCACCTTCGAGGGCGGTTCGTCCGTCTACGAGACGACAATATACTACAAGATGCCCGGCTACGATTGGGTCAACACCTTGCTGTGGGTACTGGTGGTGGCGCTAGGCGTGACCATCTTCTTCGTCTGGAGACGACCGGCCAAGGGCAAGAAGAAGCGCTAAACCCCTTCCCTACAACCTTTTCTCCAGGTCGCCCATGCGGCCGTGCAGCCTCTCGCTCATCACAGCCAGGGACACATCTCCCCTAGTTTTTTCCAATACCGAGCGGGCGATGTCCTGCTTGCGCCTTATCGAAACGATGGCGTCCGGATAATCGAAGCTCATGATGACCAGGAACAGCTCCTCCATGAGGTCCAGGTACCGCTCGGCCTCGGAGATGCTGCCCCGCCGCAGCGATTCCAACGAGAAACGTCTCAGCTCACCGATGGTGTCGGCCATTCCCAGAAGATAGGAGGTGCCCGGCATTCCCAGGTGCTCCGGGTCCGGCAGTTCCTGCCCCTTGACCAAGGCGTTCAGGATCGCCGCCTCGGCCACCTCGACCAGGGCGTCCTGCACGATTCCGGAGTACCAGATCTCCACGTGCTCGGAAAGAACGCTCTTCAGCTTATGCGCCTCGTCAATCGCCTCGGCCAGGGCGGCCTCGCCGTCGACGCCCTTGTGCATACCGTGGACCACTCCGCTCGACATTCTGATGATCGCGCGGGAGGACTTGATGGCGATCTCCCTTACCGTATCCTTCTCTTCCAGGGAGTCCTGTATCCTCTGGGCGATGTGCTCCAGGTTCTGCATGAAGGGAGATTGTCTGGGTATATGATAAGTTTGCTCAGTTTCGGACCTGCTGCATGTGCTCCACCCTTCGGCGCACCAGCTCCCTCTTGCCGATGTCGTGACGGACGAATATCTCGCCCTGCACGTGCTTCAGGCCGTCCTCGCAGATGGCCTCCGCCTCCTCGATGGAATCGGCCATTCCCACCACGCCCAAGGTGCGCGAGGATGTCGTCAGGACCATGCCGTCCTTCTCGTCCACCGCCGCATAGTACAGGCGGGCGCCGGTATCTGCCAGCTTCCTCTCGTTCACCATGACCGGTCGCCCAGCCTTTGACTCCGTGCCGTAACCGGCGGGAACCACGTACTTGCACACGGTGGCCTTTTTGAGGAACGGAACTTGCTTGGAGAGCTTTCCATCAGCGACACCCTGGCAGACGTCCAGGAAGCCGTTCTGCAGAAGCGTCAGAACGTTCATCGCCTCCGGGTCCCCGAAGCGGGCGTTGAACTCGATGACCTTCGGGCCATCCTTGGTGAGCATGAACTGCCCGTATAGTACGCCACGGTACGGAGAACCGTCCTCGCGCATGGCGTCTATCGTTCGCTGCATGATCTCCAATGCCTTCTGGCGTTCCGCGTCGGTGACGAACGGCAATAGATGGTCGGCGTCGGTGTACGAGCCCATTCCACCGGTGTTCGGTCCCACGTCCCCGTCGTAGGCGCGCTTGTGGTCCTGAACAAGCGGCATACCCCGAACGTTTCGTCCGTCACAGAAGGCCTGCAGGGTGAACTCCTCCCCGACCAGGCGCTCCTCGAGCACCACCCCGGCGCCGCCGATCTTGTGTTCCAGCACCTCTTTGACGTAAGCGAGGACTCCTGACTTTCCCTCAAGATGCTCCCCTTCCACCTTGACGCCCTTGCCGCCGGTGAGGCCTTCCGGCTTGACGACCAGTTCGCCAGGGAAATCATCCACGAACAGCTTCGCCGAATCATAATCTTGGAAGGTGCCGAAGGCTACGTTCCCGGGGATGTTGTGCTTCTTGAGCAGGCGACGTGAGAATCGCTTGGACGTCTCCAGCCGAGCCGCGGCTTGCGAAGGTCCGACGCATCCGATGCCCCTCTTCAACAGCTCGTCCGCCAGCCCCACTTCCAGCGGGGCCTCTGGGCCGATGACCGCGATCTCGGCGCCGCAAGATGAGGCGAACTCAGCTACCTTTGCGACGTCCGTCTCCTTGAGCAGCTTGAACTCCTGGGCCGAGCGGGCGATCCCGGGGTTGTGGTTCTTCATTGCCACGTAAACGGTCGCGCCATCCCTGATCAGAGCTTCGACGATGGCGTGCTCCCGCCCTCCTCCGCCGACAACCAGCACCTTCGCGGTCATGCGTTTCGGGGATGGCGCTGAGCATTATTAAATGAATTGATTCTCAGACCAGCAGCGCTTCCACCAGGGCTTCCAAGCCCTCGCCGGTGCGCTCGCTCACCGTTAAAAGTTCGCGCCCGCCGGACAGCTTGCGATAGTCCGCTTTCACCCTAGCGATGTCAATGCCCATGTACTCCGCGAGGTCCATCTTGTTGATGACGCCAACGTCCGCCCCCTGAAAGATCATGGGGTGCTTGCGCACCATGTCATCGCCTTCCGTCACGGAGATCACGACCATGCGCTTGTCCGTGCCCAGCGGGAAGTCCGCCGGACATACGAGATTCCCGACGTTCTCGATGAACAGGAATCCGACGCCTTCAAGGTCCATGTGGTCCAGGGCCTTGTCGACCATCAGGGAATCCAAATGGCATTCCTTTCCAGTGTTGATGTTGAACGCCTTGATTCCAGCTTCTTGGAATCGATTGAAATCATCCTGACCGGTAACATCACCGGCGATCACGGCCACATTTATGCCTTTCTTCTTCATCTCCTTTGCGAGTCTGATGATCAAGGCGGTCTTGCCCGAACCTATCGAGCCCATGATGTCTAGGGACCTAATGCCCTTGGAACGGAGGTTCTCATGATTGTGATCTGCCAGATGCTTGTTCTCGGCAAGAACATCTGTCTCCATGGAAATATTGGTGATCTTATGCACCTTTTCAACAACGGTGATTATTCACTTAATTATTTCCAAAGATCGCATCGAAGGTGTGACGGGAACTATTTAAATATTGATATCTCCTGGATTTAGGGGCAAGAAAAAACGAATCCACAGAAATATTTTGGTTAATATGATCAAATTGAAGTGGGAGATTCTGACGAATCCTACAATACATTTATATTTCCCCAATAAATTCAAGACCTAATCAATTTTCGCAAGGGGGATGAACAATTGTCAAACGAGGGGATTAATCAAAATAGGTCAATTGCTCAAACATTGACGAGTAAAAAATATTTGTTTTTGTTTGGGGCATTGCTCTTAGTTTGCGCTGCTTTTTTAATTGTTGGCGCTCCGAACGCCAGCGCGGCAGGGCCGACCTATGAATATGGTGATATTACTACGAACACGGCTTGGACCGAGGCAGGTTCGCCGTATATTGTGAACGACACTATAACCGTCAATGTCGGTGCGACATTGACGATCGGTCCCAATGTGACCGTCATGGTGCAGCCTGGAAATATGATCATTGTCAAGGGAACGATCGTAGCGGACGGGACGGCCGCTCTGCCGATCACATTCACTACGAACGATACCGTAACATTCGTTAGATGGAACGGCATCGAAATTCAGTATACCTCAACCGGTTCCTTGTTCGACAACGTATTCATCGACAAGGCGGGAGGAAATGCAGGTATCACTGTCCTGAATGCCACCGTGGGAATGACATATGTGACAGTCAACAATTCATACTCCGGTGTCGATTATCAGTTTGAGAACAAGGCAGTATCCATATCGGTGGACAACTGCAATTTCACGCACATGGATTATTTCGGTGTTAGGATCAACGGATATGCATGGGCCGTTGACAGCAACGTGACCGATATAACGGTACCAATATCCATAACCAACAGCATCTTCGATGGCAACGGGTATGGCGTTGATATCTGGTGGCTCGAGGCAAATGCGCAAGACAACGCCACTGCTAAGATGACCTGCGACATCTCTATTCTGAACAACACCTTTGAAGGTTCCAATTCGGCAGCGATTTACTACGACCTGAATGTTGATATCTCTGAGAATGGGACGGTAGTCATCGCCGGCGACATTCTGATCAAGGGCAACACGATCAAGACCTCTAACTATGGCTTTGAGAAGGAGAATGATAATGACATCCGAGCCGAAGACACAAGCGATGTCATGATCTCTGGCGACATCTCGATCGTCAACAACACGTTCGAGGACCTCGTTGATGATGCGATATATCTTAACACTCAAGTTGAGTATGTCTATGACGAAGCGACAGTGAGCATTCTCGGAGACATCTCGATAAGCGGCAACACTTTCGAGGATATTGGCGGGTCTGCTATTTACTGCGAGAAGTACATCGGCTGGAACTCATATGTGTATGATGACGCTGAGGCCACGATCTCTGGCGGCATCTCTGTCGTCGACAACACAATCAAGAACGTCGATTATGGACTTTACTATCAACTGTACATAGATACGGATGATAACGGAACAGGATCGATAAGTGGGGACGTCACCGTAACTGGCAACTATTTTGAATCATGCGGGGACGATGGCATCTATGTTGAGAAAGAGGGAGGCTCACGCGATGAGAACTCGACCACCAACATGGACGTCAGCTCATATGTGAACAACAACCAGTTCTGGAACTGCAGCAGTGATGCATTCTATGAATACACTTATTTCGAATCGGACGGATACGGTGCCATCAGCATCTCTGGCGAGACGATCTTCTCAGAGAACGTAATAAGGAACATTGACCGCTATGTCATGGAGGTCGAACGCGAACTTTATTCATACGATCTCAGCGAGCTTTCAAGCGATTGTCCGTATTCTATGATCAACAACGACGTGGTGATCGCTGACGAACTCATCGACATATATCCGTATTACTATGCGTACGATGAGTCCGTGATGAACATCACGAACGAAAACGTTGTTATCACTGGCAACACTGCCCGCCAGCTCTATGATTATAGCCTATATGCATACCTATATTATGAGAGCTATGATGATGCGAGCCTGAACGTATCTGGCAAGATCGACTTCATCGATAACGATGTGAATTGCCTTTATGATGAGAGCGCGTACATCGAGAGGTATATGGACGTCAGGGATGACGCGATATTCAACGTTCTGTATCCGATCACGATACAGGACAATGTCATAAGCGTCGATGATGGGGATGATTATTATGCGATCTACGTTTATGATGTGCTGGATGCGTATTCGTCCTTCAACAACACCGCGACAATATCCGGTGATGTGACGATCGAGAACAACCAGATATCCATCATATCTGGCGACGGCATCTATCTCTATGTTGATATCGATGTCGAGACCGATGATGATTACACCTCGGCCATCGCCAATTACGATGTGAACTATGTCATCCAGGATAACGAAATAACCGTCTTCAATGACAACGCATGGGATTACACATACGGTATCTACGCATACCTCGGTTGTTATCTGGAATCGGATGGAGACATGGGCGCGGCATCCCTCACGGTCGGTGATGTCCTGATCGAGGGCAACACGGTCAGCATGAGCGGAGAGTCGTATCTCTATGGCATCTATCTCTACATCTACGCCGAGTCTTATTCGTATGGTGGGGATGCAACATTGGTGCTAAGTGAGTTCAGCGTAACTGAGAACACCATAAGCCTGGATACCTATGACGGATATGGGATCTATCTCTATTATCCGTACTTCTACGTATATGCGGATAATGGTAATGCAACGTTGACCTTGGATTCGATCAATGTTGTAGGTAACAGCATAGACACCTTAGGTGACTCCATTTATGGCATCTATGTCTATGAGCCGGATTTCGAATGCTACGTGTATGGTGGAGATTGGTGGTATCTGAACACGGCCACTCTCGAGGCGACCAACGGTTTCAACATCGATGACAACACAATATCAATGGTCGGCGATTACACCTATGCGCTCTATTTGGAATATGTGTATCGCTATGTGTATTCCGATGATTATTGGTCCCAAGCAACTGTGAACGTACCAATATCGATCTCGGGCAACAGCATAGTCCAGACGGGATTGGCCTCCTATGGCATATACCTCTATTATGTGGACTACGACGTTTATTACGACTATTCGTATGCGACGTTGATCGCCCCGATGGAGATATCTGACAACACCGTCGAGTACATCGAGAATGACGACTACGCGTACGGTCTGGACGTCGAGTCTATCTATCTTGATCTCGCCGATCCAACCTATATTGGCGAATATGTACTGGATATACCGATCGTGATCTCCAATAACGTTGTTGTCGCTGGATACGATGGTATTTATATCTACGATAGCACCGATGGTGTACAGGTATTCGTAACCGGAAACACCGTTTCTGAGACGACCGACTATGGCTTGTACGTCGATGATGTCGAGTACTTGTATGTCGAGGACAACGTGTTCTCCAACAACATGGGCGATGGTGCGTATGTTGAGTATCTAGTGAACTCGGTGATCGGAAACAACACGTTCTCTGAGAATGGGGAATATGGACTTTATGTCGACTATGGTTGCGAGTATCTGACCATCTATAACGGCGTGTATGACGACAACTCCTACATGGGCATCTACATCTATGGTGGAAAGGGTGTATACTGGGTAGTCGACGCTGCGTCTGAGATCGTCAACAACGACGCCGAGATCTACGCCCACGTCGAGGTTAGAGCCGGCGGGGTTCTGACCATAGACAGCGTTCAATCCTTCCTGCTTGGAGATGGTTATGACGGGGTCACCCTTCTCAAGGTGCTCGAGGGAGGAAAGCTGATAGTCGGGAACTCATGGCTCGAGTCAGATGACGGGGATGGACGGTTCCTTATCCACGGTGATCTGGATATGTCCAACACCTGGTTAACACAATGGTCTGAGCTATATCTCGGTCCTACTGCAACTGGCTCGATCAGTGCATCCTACATAAGCGACAACGACAAGAACGGTATCCACATCGATGGCTGCTCACCCCGGATATCCCTGAACACGATCTCAGGGAATTATATGGATGGCATATTCATCGAGGGAGCATCTGCTTCGCCGAGGATCACCAACAACCTCATAACTGAAAACAGCCGTGGCATCAGTGCCCGCGGATGTGATCTGAACCAGGTCATTGGTAACATCTTCGTGGGCAACGATGTTGCAGGATTGTACGCCCAAAACGTAACTGGTGCGATCCATGGTAACACGTTCCTGATGAACAGGATCGAGATATACGTAAAGGACAGCGACGTATCGATCCAAAGCAATGAGATCGGATATGCTAGGATGATAGGTGCTCTGGCCAAGTTTGGGCCGGTCTCTCAGTTGCTCAACAACATGTCCGGGAACATCGTCTCTGGATTGATGTCAACCTACCTTGAGGTTTCATCCGAATCGATGTTCAACCACATGGGTATCTTTGCGGAGAGCTCGACAGTTAAGGCGTCCGGCAACACCTATGGGATGCTGTACTACGCCTTCTATGCCGAGGATTCGACAGTGACGTTCAGTGATGACCTGACATCAAACAAGATCGTGCTCTCACTGTTGAACGCCAACCTCGAGCAGGTGAACATATCGGTGCCGACCTATCTGTTCAACGGCATCTACGCTTCGAACTCTGCGGTCGAGATCAAGGACTCCAGGATAGAATGCATGGAGACCGCGGTCTTCCTGGACACCTGCACCGGTTCGATCACGAACTGTGAACTGGTGGCCGAGAGATTCGATGTGTACTTGACCGGTGACTGCGACGTGTCGCTATCCGGCACGACCCTGGACGGAGAGCTGAAGGTCGAGGGTTCCTCAACCTTGATGGTATACAACTGGCTGGACGTCATCACCAAGAATGATGACAACGAAACCATGTCCGGCGTTACCGTCGAGATCAAGGACTCTGCAGGCACGCTCATCTCCAAGGGCAAGAGCGATGACAACGGTGTCTACAGGGCGAGCGTCCTTGCGTATACCGTTACCAGCGAGGGTAAGAACTATACCGACGCGTACAAGGTAACCGCGGACTTCGATAACGGCAAGGTCAGCAAGAAGGTCACCCTAGGTGACAGCTCGGTCACTGAGCTCACCATAGAAGCCAACAAGGACAACACCGTCTTGTATGTGAGCATAGTCTTCATCATCGTGGTCATCCTACTGATCGTAGTGGTCATGGTGATGCGCCGCAAGAAGAAGGCCTAAACCTTTTCCAACTTTCTTCCTTTTTTTTCCTTTTTTTATTTTATTTCTCAAAAAAGAGTTAAGTTGTAAATGCCATCACCGCTCGGTGCCTTGAATTGAGCTATTCCGAGTTCGTAATGACATCCCTCGAGACCGCTGGTGCGGAGGAAGGGGACACGCTCGAGATCGTATCGGGGAAACGCTCGTACAAAGGGGTGCTCATGCCTCATCACGAGTTCAGCCATCCCGATGTCATTGTGATCAAAATGAAGAGCGGTTACAACATCGGGGTTAAGTTATCTGCAGGGTCCAAGGTCTCGGTCATCGAGAAGAGGGAGGCCAAGATGAAGCCAGCAAGGCCTCAAAGATCTGATGATAACTTAAAGACCATCGCAGTGATAGGAACGGGCGGGACGATAGCTTCCTACGTGGATTACAGGACAGGCGCGGTGCATCCAGCACTGTCCGCGGACGACATGGTCGGCGCGGTTCCTGAGATATCGTCAATTTGCAACGTCAAGGCCCGCGTGCTATTCTCCATTTTCAGCGAGAACATGGACCCCGAGTGTTGGGTCGCCATAGCCAAGGCAGTGAAGGAAGAGCTGTCCAACGGTGCGGACGCAGTTATCATACCGCACGGGACGGACACGATGGGATACACTTCGGCCGCGCTTTCCTTCATGCTAGATGGATTGGACAAGCCAGTCGTTCTCGTAGGCGCCCAGAGGTCCTCGGATCGTCCCTCTTCCGATTCGTATACCAACCTCATCGCCGCCGCAAGGTTCTGTATAGAGACATCCATGCCAGGCGTCTTCGTTCTGATGCACGAGACGCTATCGGACACGACCGCGGTCGTGCACAAAGGAACCAGGGTCAGAAAGATGCACACAAGTCGCAGGGACGCCTTCAAGAGCATCAACAGCTCGCCCGTGGCTAGGATCAATTTCGAAGGTAAGATCGAGATGCTGTGCGACGAGACGCCGAAACCCGCGGCATCCCTGGTGGTAAAGGATGTTCTCGAGAGGAAGGTCGCTCTCCTTCAGTTCCACCCTAGCATGGACGTCGAGCTCTTCAAAGAGCTCATGCTCAAGCACAGGGGCATAGTCATCGCCGGATCCGGCCTCGGTCATGTCTCCACGCCGATGGTAAAGGCTCTCAGCGAGGTCGTGAAGGCAGGGACGGCGGTGATCATGACCTCACAATGCCTGAGCGGTAGCGTCAATCTCAACGTCTACGCGACAGGAAGGGACCTGATCAACGCAGGCGTCGTACCGGTCGGGGACATGCTTCCCGAAACGGCCTTGGTCAAGCTCATGTGGGTGCTCGGTCAGACAAGCGATATGAAGGAAGCGGCGAGGATGATGACCGAGAACCTCAGGGGAGAGATATCTCAAAGGAGGGAGATCGATGGCTGAGAGGGTCACCTGCGGGATTGAGATACATCAGCAGTTGAACACTAACAAGCTGTTCTGCTCCTGCCCCTGCGATCTCATAGAGGAGGAGGGAGCGACGATCCTCAGGAAGCTCAGGCCTTCCCAGAGCGAGCTCGGAGAGATAGACCGGGCCGTCCTGGCCCAGGCCGCAAGGAAGATGAGCTTCCGATATCAGTCCCCCCGGTCGAGGTGCTGCCTCGTCGAGGCGGATGAGGAGCCTCCTCACGATGCTAACGTCAACGCGATGCAGGCCACGCTCATCGTGTCCGAGATGATGGGGTGCCGGGCGGTCGACGAGGTCCACTTCATGAGGAAGATCGTCATCGACGGCTCGAACACCGGCGGGTTCCAGAGAACGGCTCTGGTCGCTATCGACGGTGATATCGAAATCAACGGGAAGAAGATAGCCATACAGACCGTCTGCCTCGAGGAGGATGCCGCGAGGAAGGTGGAGACCAAGGGCTCAGAGATAACCTATAGGCTTGACCGGCTAGGGATCCCGCTCATAGAGGTAGCGACAGGCCCCGACATGCATGATCCGGAGGAGGTCAGGGAAGTCGCGGTTCGCATCGGTTCGATACTGCGCGCGACGAAGATGGTGAAAAGGGGGCTGGGTACCATCAGAGAGGACCTGAACGTCTCCATTCCGGGGGGCGCCAGGGTCGAGATCAAGGGCGCTCAGGACCTCAAGCTCCTTCCGACGTACGTCGAGAGGGAGATCGAGAGACAGAGCGGTCTTCTGAAGATCAGGGACGAGCTCGTCGCGAGGGGCGTGACGAAGGTGGAACCGGACATCATCGATTGCTCAGATGTCCTGAAAGGATGCAGGTCAAAGGTCATTTCGTCCGCTCTATCGAAGGGCGGAAAGGTGTTCGGGGTCGCCCTTGCGGGTTTCGAAGGCCTCATGAAAAGCCCTGACTCGAAGCTCAGGCTGGGTTCGGAGATGGCGCAGTATGCCAAGACCAAGGGCGTCGCCGGGATATTCCATACCGACGAACTACCTGGATACGGCATAACGCAGGAGGAGGTCGACGCTCTCCGGGACAAGCTTGGCCTCGCGCCTGGAAAGGCGTTCGCGATCTGCGCGGACGAAAGGACAAAAGCATCATCGGCGTTGAAGATGGCGGCCGATAGGGCCTACAGCGCGCTCAACGGCGTGCCAGAGGAGACGAGAGACCCGCTGCCGGACGGCGGCTCCGCATACAGCAGGCCTCTGCCAGGGGCGGGAAGGATGTATCCTGAGACCGACGTCCGGCCGATAACGATCGGCGTAGAGAGGCTCGAAGCGATACGTTCTTCCCTTCCGGAGCTCCCGGGCGCGAAGGCAGCGAGGTTCGTGAAGGCATATGGCATACACGAGCAGCAGGCGAGGCAGATCGTGAAGGAAGGCTATGAGGACCTGTTCGAGGACCTAGCCGAACGGTACGGCATGGCCGCCATCGCCGCTCGGACGTTCCTGAACACGCTGCCGGAGCTGGAGAAGGAAGGGGTGGACACGTCGAAGATAGGCGACGACGAGATCGTCGAGGCCTTCGCGTCGCTCTCGAAGGGGGAGTTCGCCAAGGAGGCGCTGCCCGCCGTACTCAAGGAGCTGGCCAAAGGTTCGAACGTTAAAAAGGCCGTCAGTTCCCTGGGCATCGGCTCCATGGACCAGGGGGACGCCGCCAACATCATAGACGCGATCATCGAGGAACGAGCTGACTTCGTCCGGGAGAAGGGCGAAGGCGCCGTGGGGCCGCTCATGGGCGTGGCCATGCAGGAACTTCGCGGAAAAGTGGACGGCAAGAAGGCCGCCGACCTGCTCCGGGAAAGGGTGCAGGCCTTCCTCAGAGGGTGAGCGTCAACACTCGCAGTTCTTCGAAGAACAGCGTCTTACAGGCCACGGTCCGCACCTTCCATTCCGACAGCGCTTCATCCAGGGCCGAGGGGTCCATGTCGTCGGAGACGAGCAGGAGCACCCTGCCGTCAGGTTCCAGGTGCTCCTTCGCCTCTTTCAGAAAACGTGACGTGAGCTGAACGCCGTCCTCCCCGCCCGCCCAGCACAGGTCCTCCTGCCCCTGGACGTCCCCGCGCAGGTAAGGGGGGTTGAAAACGATCAGGTCGAACCTGCCTTCTACGTCCGTGAAAAGGTCGCTTTGGACCGCTTGGATGTAGAGACCGTTCATCATAGCGCTGTTCTCCAAAGCCTCGATCGCCCGTTCATCGATGTCGACCGCAGTTACCTTAGTCCCGGCCTTGGCCATGTGCAACGAAACGATGCCGGAACCGCAGCCCATCTCCAACGCCTTCTCCCCTTTCTCGACGTCAATCGCGGATAATAGAAGAAAGGTGTCCTCAGCTGGAGCGTAAACGTCAGGATGAACATAGAGCTGAAGGGAGCGGTCGCGCAGCACGGACGTTCAGCGGCGGAAGGGGTAATAACCTTTCCCGAAGGGTTTAAACCGGGACGCTATATCGGAGAAACGTGGACCTGTACAGCCTGGTCGCCATCGGTCTGATATTGGGCGGACTACTGCTCGCCTACCTCAAGCGATATCCGCTAGCCCAGATGCTGGTACTCATCAACCTGGCGATATTCCTGCTGTGCACCATCGCCTCCTGGGATTCCTTTTCCTTCCTATCGGCGGTCCAGAGGGACCTCGGCTTCCGACCGGACTACGTGGACCAGCCTTCTCACTGGTTCACCGCGTTCACTCACATGTTCGTGCACGCCGACCTGTTGCACGTGCTGTTCAACATGATATTCCTGGTCCTGATCGGTGTTCCTCTGGAGGAGCGCATCGGGAGGCGCAACTTCGCCCTGTGCTTCTTCATCCCGGGGCTACTGGCCCTGCTATTGGAATCAGCGGTGAGGGTCTCCGATCCCGAGATACTGATACTCGGCGCGTCAGGAGCGGTGGCCGGGGCCATGGGCGCCCTGCTCTTCCTCTATCCGAAGGACGAGATCCCCATGTTCCTGGGCTTCATATTCCTGCCCCGGGTTCCGGTCTGGATATCGGTCGGCGCCTGGTTCGCCCTGCAGGCGGTATCCGCCTTCACCCTTCCCTCCGGGATAGCTTCTGGCGGTATCGCGTACGCGGCGCACATCGGCGGCTTCGTGGCCGGGATGGGCGTGGCGTTCCTTCTGCCCTCGGAGGGGGAGGACGTTCCGGACGACGTGGTGGACCTGGGGGACCTGGCGATCACGGATGAGCTACGCAACATCAAGGAACGCATCGAAACGGAGACGGAACCGGACGTCCGAAGGGCCTGGCTGGAAAGGTTCGTGGAGCGTTCCGTGTGCCCCGAATGCGGCGCGCGTCCCCGCCTGGAGGGGAACCGTATCAAGTGCCCATGCGGATGGCAGAGGTCGGTAAGATGAGCGCGAACAGGGTGGAGGTGCTCTGCCCGGGCATGATCGTCCGCGACGGGCCGGCCGTCCTGGAGGCCCGTTCCACCGTGACCCTGGTGAGCCGTGGTGATCGACGGTTATTGGTGGACACCAGTGCACCGGAGAACCGAAAGATGCTGACGGAGGCGTTGCGGTCCCGGGAACTGGCTCCCTCGGACATCGAGATGGTCGTGCTCACCCACGCCCACGGCGATCATCAAGGAAATCTCAGCCTGTTCCCTCAGGCCAAGATCGTAGCGCACCGCGCGGAAGGCGGCGAGCTCGATCTAGAGGGCGAGGTTATTATATGGGAAGGCGTACGACTGGTGAACACTCCCGGGCATACGCCGGGCAGCATCAGCGTGCTGGTCAAGGCCGAAAAGACGTACGCCATAGCCGGCGACGCCATACCGACCGAGGACAATGCCCGGAAATGGGTGCCGCCGGGGCATCATTATGACCGGCGAAAGGCCATGGGGTCCATGGAAATGCTGATAGAGGCGGCCGACGTGGTCGTGCCGGGCCACGGGCCGGCATTCCGTACGGCTCCATACAAGGAAAAAGGAAGGCGAGGCGAATGAACGTACCGAACGCGATACAAGTTGAATGCCCGGACTGCGGCGAGGAGACCCTGCACGAGGTGCTGAAAGGGAGATTAGGCAAGGACGGGAACACCTTGGAGGGCACCCTTCGCTGCCAGGACTGCGGCCGGGTGCACACCGCCGTGATCAGGGAGACCAGGACGGTGATGGTCCCGGTGATCATCAGTGATCAGGGCGAGTCCCGCAAGGCGCAGATCGAGATCCCCGAGGATGAAGTGATCCGCATAGAGGACGAGCTCATCCTGGATGACCTTCCGATAATCGTCAGCTCCGTGGAGAAGGGGGACGGCCGGGTCGTGAAGGCCTTGGCCAAGGACATCACCACCATCTGGGCCAAGCGCTTCGACCAGGTGCACGTAAAGATATCCATCAACGACGTGCACAAGACCATACCGGCGGAGATCGTGGTCCTGCCAGAAGAGGAGTTCTTCATCGGGGACCTGATGACCGTCGGAAGGTACAACGTGGTCATAACCCAGATCAAGACCTCGGATGGCATGGCCCGCCGCGGTTCCGTACTGGCCAGGGACATTGTCCGGTTATATGCCAGGAAGGCCCGCATCACCTACGCGTGATGGGCATGGACGAACGCCGGCAGATGGTGGCCGTTCTGCGCGGCCGCGGCCTAACCTTCTCTAAAAGGGTCGAGGAGGCGCTGCTGAGCGTCCCCCGCCACATCTTTTTACCGGAGAGCGCTCGAGCCCTCGCCTATCGTGACACCCCTCTGCCCATCGGCGACGGGCAGACCATATCGGCCCCGCACATGGTGGCCATCATGGCCGAGGCCCTGGAACTGCGCAAGGGGCAGACGGTCCTGGAGATCGGCGCCGGCTCCGGCTACAACGCCGCGGTGATGGCCGAACTGGTAGGTCCCCAGGGTAAAGTGATTACCATTGAGCGGCATCCTTCCCTGGCGGAGAGGGCAGCCAAAACAATTCTGGAGGCGGGATACGCCAACGTCCAGGTGGTGGTCGGTGACGGTTCGTTAGGTCTCCCGGAGCAGGCGCCTTACGACCGCATCAGCGTCACCTGCGGGGCGCCCCGGGTGCCCCTGCCTCTATTGGACCAGCTTCGGGACGGCGGCATAATGCTCATCCCGGTGGGTAACCTAGAATACCAGTCATTGCTAAGGGTCAGAAAACTAGGTGGCAGAACCATCGCCGAGGACCTCGGCTCGGTGGTGTTCGTCCCACTGATCGGTGAAAAGGGTCACCCGTCACAATAGGAAGGGCAGCACGGCGCTCAGGCTGGCGTCCCGGACCACGTGGTGGGCGCCCTGTATGACCTCTTCGTCAATGGGATTGAACGCGATGCCCAACGAGGCCGTCTGGAACATCGAGACGTCGATGGAGCTGTTGCCTATCGCGGCCGTTCTCTCCGGCGTAACGCCGAACATCTCCTGCGCCTCCCGCAGCGATCTGCGCTTGTTGCACAGTTCCACTCTAAGGACGCCCTCTCCGGTCAGGGTCCCATGCGCATCGGCCTCCAGTCCGTTGGACCACTGGGCGTCGAAACCGTGCTCCTTGGCTATCTTTTCAGCGATGAGGTCCAGCCCGCCGCTGATGATGACCACCTTGGTCCCTCGCTCCCGCAGGGCCTGAACGGTGGCTCCGATCCCCGGGTTTATGGGAAGCCGTAAAAGCTCCCTCTCCACGTCCTTCAGGTTCAGGCCGGGGCGGTGCTTGAGCCATAGGGCTATGTCCCGGCGCATGAACTCCATATCGTCGATGTCCCCGTCCATGAAGGAGATGACCGACTCCTCGTTGCTCACCCCGAACCGGTCGTGCACCCAGGTCCAGGAGGAAAGATAATCGACCAACACGCCGTCCATATCGAAGGCCACCAGGTCGAACTTGCGCCCGTTCTCGCTCACGTTCCAAGCCAGGAGGCAATGATTATAAGAAAGTTGCTCCAATGACCAGCCGATGATAGTGCTGGTCGGTGTCGCTCACGTTATCGACGTATCGAAGCCGATAGGTTCCCTGGTCGAGCATTACGCTCCGGGAGCGGTCGGCATAGAGCTGGACCCCGGCCGGTACCGGGCCTTGAAGGAAGGATCGCCGCGGGGCAAGGTCCCCATCCCCTACCGTCTGCTGGCGGTCATGCAAAGGCGCCTTGCCGATCAGTTCGGCGGGGAGGTCGGGGCGGAGATGCTGGCGGCCGTGGACGCCGCCAACGCCCGAGGGGCGCAGGTCCTGTTCATAGACATGGAGGCCGGCCGCCTATTCAATTCCTTGATCAGCCAGATGCCATTGAAGGAACGAGTGGCCTTGTTGCTGTCATCCTTCGGCGGACTGTTCATGACCCGCAAACGGGTGGAGAAGGAGCTGCAGGAGTTCCAGGACAACGAGGAACGGTACATGGAGACCCTGGGCAAGAGCTTTCCGACCGTGAAGCGCGTTCTCATCGACGAAAGGAACGAGCACATGGCCCGGAACATCCTGAGGGCGGAGGGGCAGTACGGAAGTGTGCTGGCGGTGATCGGCGACGGGCACGTGGAAGGCATTCGTCGCATATTATCGAGAGAGGACCTGGTGGCCTACCGCCTCAAGGACCTGAACGACCTGCGTCTAGAGCGGCCGGTCAGCAACGCCGAGGCATCCTTCTCCTTCACCATCGGGAACTGAGGGAAATCCTTTTTCTCCGGATGGCATATCCCACCCGATGAAGGTAGTTCTTCTTTCCTACACCAACGATGCCGAGAGGCTTTGCGCCGCGGCCGCCCGCTCCTGCTATTCGCCGGACGCGGCGAGCGAGATACTGGAGGGCGTGGAGGAGGACAAGGCCGGAGCCTTCATCGACAAGGTGGTGGGCATGGGTCACCACTCGGTCATCGAGCATGCCTCTTACACCTTCTCATTGGAAGGCGTCTCCCGCTCCCTCACCCACCAGCTGGTCCGGCATCGGATAGCGAGCTACTCGCAGCAGAGCCAGCGATACGTATCACTGCTGGAGCCGGACTACGTGACGCCGGAGACGATACGCGCCGATCCGAAACTGAACAAGATGTTCGAGGAGGCCATGGAGAAGGCCTGGGAAGCTTACCAGAAGCTGGCGACGGTGGTCCCGGTGGAGGACGCTCGGTACGTGTTGCCGAACGCCTGCACGACGAACATCGTGGTCACCATGAACGCCCGGGAGCTGTGGCACTTCTTCACCTTGCGCACGTGCCGCAGGGCGCAGCAGGAGATACGGACCGTCGCCGAGCTTATGCTCACTGAGGCTAGGAAAGCGTCACCGACCATCTTCCGGGATGCTGGTCCCGCCTGTCTCCGGGGAAAGTGTCCAGAAGGGAAGCTCAGCTGTGGCAAGCCGCGCACTGAGCTAAGATTTAAATAACTCCAATACTTTGGCCGCATTTACCTGGGAAGATTGCTATGGGCAACATCAGACCAACTTACATCAAGAGAGTGGCCGTGGAACTGGTCGAGAAGTACCCCCGCGCTTTCAGCGCCGACTTCGAGAACAACAAGATCCTGGTCCAGAGGCTCACCAACGTGAGCTCCATCATGATGAGGAACCGCATCGCCGGTTACGTCAGCCGCTACTGGCAGAACAAGGACTTCTGAAACTCTTAGGTTCGCGCCTCTTGGCGCGACCGTCGTAAATTCTTCATCTTCTATCCGCTTGCCGCTTTTTCGATTCAACTATTGGCGAACACCACGCCTGGCAAAGGTATCGGTGATCCTTTGGGCCGGTCCGGGGAGTAACAACGCTTTAGTAATTGGAGCATATTCTCCACAAAATAGGCCCGGGTGGGGTAGCTTGGATATCCTAAGAGGCTGCGAACCTCTAGACCCGGATTCGAATTCCGGCCCGGGCGCTCTTCTAACTACAGGTTCATACCGACGGTCTCCTTGATCTCCAGGTCCCCCGGCGGTATTATGCGGGATATCTCCTCCTCCGGCACGCCGAACGCCTTGGCCAGCATCGAGGCGGTCTTTCCTCTTGGCAATTTGCCGGGAACTATGACCACCATCTTCTCCGAGGAAATGCTCTCCCGAGGGGCGCAGGATATCTTCCGCGAGCCTTCCATCAGCACCTCGGCGATCACCATCTCCAATGGCAGATGGTGCTCGTAATTGCGCTTCCCGCGGATTATGAAGGCCCCGCGGGGGGCGAACTCTCCGGCTTCCGGAGTCTTGGAGACCTGGTCCGGCAATACCCAATACGCCGTTCCCTCGGCGGCTCCGGCGTTCCAGGCCTTAGAGTGGCAGAGGGCGAACTGACACACCTCTCGCAGTTCCTGCTCCGTGGCGTCCGCGCCGTCCTTAAGGACGATGGACGGAGCCCCGTGGAGGTCGGCGTGAGCGTAGCGTTCTCGGTCCCCCAGATGCTTCTTGACCACCTGGTCGTTGGACTTGGCGTCCCTCCCTCCCAGGACCAGGCGTCCATTGGAGGTGATGAACCACTTATACGTCTCGAACCAGAAGCGCTTGGTGGGCAGCATGCGCTCCTTGGCCTGCTGGGCGGCCTTGGCGCCCTTGACCTCCCGTTTGGCGATGGCCGTCCTGGTCTCCTCCAAAGCTCCCTTGGCCCCGGCGGCCTTCTCCCGCATCTCCTTGGCCTGCGAATAAAGGCGGTTGGCGTTCTCGTCTATGGCCACGGTGTAATCGAGCGTGACCTTCTCCTCGCCCAGCTTCATGACGAAGCTCTTCCTCTGCGGTTCCACCGAGATCACCAGAGGAACCTTCGCTCCCTGCTCCATGAGCTTCTCCCAGCTGGTGTTCTTCGATAGCCCGTTCATCCTTTCCAAGGTCTTGGAGACCTCGGCGTAGCTGGTGTACAGCATATCGCCATGGGACTGCAGCGTGGCCGCCTCCCTCTCCGTGGCCTCGATTCCCTTCAACTGCTGGTCCAGCTGCCTCTGCAGCCTCTCCAGCTCCGGGTCGACCTTGACCTCGTCCTCCTTCTTTTTTTCTAGGAACGCCGAGATGGCGGCCGATAGCGTGGGCATTTCTTGCCGTTCGTATCCCTCATTGACCATCAGGGGATAGGGGGTGGCGTCGATGGCCGCCTCTCCATCGGACACCAAACAGGCGAACTCCCTTTCCCGGAGGGCCTCGAAAAGACCAAGGGTGGCCGAACGCAATGAGGCGATCTCCTCCTCGGTCATCCCGGAGGCCTTTCGGTCCTTGTCCAGACCGGTGCGCAGGCAGATCTCCTCCCCGTACTGTCCGCCCAGGTTCACCGAGGTCGCCATGGTTCGAACCAGGTCCGACTTGGAGGTGAGCACGGCGGTCTGGAACTCCTCGGCGGAAGCGGTCCGGGGATCGAACCGCGAGGGCGGATAGGCGTAATCGGCTCCGATGAGAACGTCCCGGTGCCTCCAGCGCTTCTGCTGCAGGGCATTGATGATCTTCCCGTCGTTCACCATTATAAGGTTGCCCTCGCCTATCAGCTCGAAGATGAGCTGATACGTCCCGTCACGATCGGCCAGACCGATGGTGACTATGCGATCGAACTCCCTCTGGGAGACGGACATTATTCGGGTGTTGTAGAGCACCTTACGAAGGTGCACCGCGAATCCCGACGGCGTGTCGGGCGTCTCCGGGCGATCGGCCACGAAGTGCAGCCACTTGCCGTCCCTGAGCACCAGTTCCTTCTTGCCCTCGCCCTGCACGTTTATGCGTAGCAGCACGTTGCGGCCGTCCCATTGGAATATCTTGTCCAGGAAGCCTCCGACCAGCCCCTGCATCTCCGACGTTATGGCCGCCACGTCGAAGGCCGTCATCTCCTTCTTCATCACCACCTCTAGCGCCCCCTCAATCAAAAGGATTTTGCCTACTACCAGTAGCAAAAGGTTTATGAACGACCACCGGTTTGTCGGTGGAGCAGGCCACTGTGGCTTAGAGGTATAGCGACGCCTTGGTAAGGCGTAGGTCGGGGGTTCAATTCCCTCCAGTGGCTCCATATCCTTCTCAACAAATATTGATGACCCAGCATTTCCACCGGCTAGGACATAGTGGAGAGGGGGACCCGGTCCAGAAAATGGTCATTGGCGGTTCTGGTACGTCCGGGTGACCGTCGGGGAGCAGGAGGCGCTGACCAACGTCAACGGCAGCTTCAGCCTGATACTTTCTCCGGGGGGCTACATCCTCAACATGAGCAGACACGGATACCTGGGCAAGATGGTAATGGTGCACTTGGAGCCCGGTGGCGACCTGGTCCTGGGGAATTCGGTCCTTTAGGAAGCTCCCGCAGATGAAATACTGGGCGGCGGAACCATGCTCTATGTGGTCATCGCCGTTCTGGTGTTGCTCGTTGCAGTGATCGCCTTGGTGATCCTGCGCCGCAGGAAGTAGGTCACGCCATGCGGTAGTACACGAACCCGGACCACATCTTCGGCCAGAAGTAGGTGGACTTCTTGGGCATGCGTCGGTCCAGGCGGGCCAGTTCCCATATCATGTCCACCGAGGGCGACCTCAGCATGACCATCAGCCGATATCCTTCGGACATCTTGGCCAAAGCTTTCGCGGTGTCGTGCTCGTAGAACACCGTCGGCTCGTCCTTCCAGGCCTCTCCTTTCAGCACCCATTCCTGACACACATAGGAGTCCAGCTCCCACATCTCATCGGCCGGCAGGTCCCGGGGAGAGGCGACGTAGGCCTTCCCTTCGATCACCAGGCCCACGTCAGACGACGGTCGTCCCTCCAGGGCGGAGGCCAGTTCGGAAGGTTCAGAAACATCGAACAGGTCGAAACGGCTTTTCACGAACTCCAGGAACGATTCCGCGGACGCAGGCAGCTCCTTCACCAAACGGTGCGTCGGGAAGACCAGGAGCCCAGGGTCGTTGGACGGCACCAGGGTGGCCAGCACGAACTGCTTCTTCGGGGAGTCTGGATTTTCTTGGGCGTAGCGGGAGGACGTTTCGTAGCGGTGGTGCCCGTCGGCGATCAGCACCGTCTTCCCCTTCAGCTCCGCCATTATGGATTCGACGGTCTCCGGGTCGCACACGCGGAACAGGCAGTGCCGCACGCCCTGGGGGTCGGTGAACTCCAGGACCATGGTCTCCCGGTCATCGATCCTGTCCTTCAGTTTGGCCGAAAGCTCATCGAATATGCCGAATATCGACTCGCAATGCGTCTCCGTGCCGCGTAAAAGGTTCAGGCGGTCCTCCTTGACCTTGGGAAAGGTCTCCTCGTGAGGCACGACCCCTTCCGCGTATCCTTTGGCGGCCAGCAACCCGATGATGCCGGTCCTCTGCCAACAATGCTCTCCCTCGCAGAACGTCTGCTTGTAGGTATAGAACGCATCGCGGCGGTCCTGGGCCAGAGCGCCATGCTCTATCCAGGAGCGCAGCGCTTCGCCAGCCGAGGAATAGTTACCGTCGACCCCGCCCATGGTCACGTTGGTCACGTTATAGCGGTTCCCCTTGAGCCTGGCCAGTTCATCGGCGGAGATGACATCGTAAGGAGGGGACACACGCTCGATGATCCCCTCACCATTCTCGAGACGGGGGATGTAGGGACGGAACGGACGGAAATCGACCATGACCAGTCATCGCTCTATCCGATAATATCTTTTACAATCACTTCAGCCGGACCAGCTCGTAATCCTTATTACCCAGGCCGATGCGTTGGGCGTGGTCCATCCCGGTCATCCAGTCCGTGGTCGGGTGCACCGACCTGAACTTATCGCCCTTCCTGCCCTTCACGTCCAGGACGCTCCCCTTCACCACCGAGGCCTCGTTCACCAGGGTGACGCAGGCCATGTCCAAGGCCACCGGGTCCTTGGACGCCGCGATGCCGATGTCCGGCACTATCGGAACATCATTGAAGGGCCAGCAGTCGCAGTTCGGCGAGACGTCGGTTATCAGGGAGATGTGGAAGGACGGTTTGCCGTTGACCACCGCGAAGGCGTACTCGGCGATCTTCTGGTTCACGATCTCCGAGGAGCCCTCCCATTCCACCTCCGGCGCTCCGTAACGGCAAACGGCGATGCATTGACCGCAGCCCACGCACAGGCCGTCATCGATGACCGCCTTCTTCTTGCCGGTGAGCGTTATCGCCTTTTCCGGGCAGTTCTTCACGCACTGTCCACAACCCACGCATTTCTTGCTGTCCACCGTAGGATGGGAGGAGGCGTGCATCTCCATCTTGCCGCAGCGGCTGCCGCTTCCCATTCCCAGGTTCTTCAGCGCTCCCCCGAAGCCGGTGAGCTCATGACCTTTGAAATGGGTCAGGGAGATCACCACATCCGCGTCGGCGATGGCGCTGCCTATCTTGGCCGTGCGGCACAGCTCCTTGTCGATCACCACCTCCCGCTGCTCGTTCCCCCACAAGCCATCAGCGATGATCACGTCGCAGCCCACGGCGATGCGGTTGAACCCGTTCTCCATCGCCGAGTTCAGATGGTCCACGGCGTTGGCCCTCTTTCCCAGGTACAAGGTGTTGCAGTCGGTCAGGAACGGCTTGCCGCCCTTCTCCTTGATCATCCTGACCAGTACCGCCGCGAAGTTCGGGCGTACGTAAGCGAGATTGCCCGGCTCGCCCATGTGCAGCTTCACCGCGACCAGTTTTCCGTCCAGGTCCATCTTGTCCAGGCCGGCCTTGCGCAGTAGCTTTTCCATCTTCTGCAGCAGGTTGCTGCCCTGACAGGTGTGCATGTCGGTGAAGTAGACCTTGGAGGAAGCCATGCCCCTGAATCAGCATGAACCGATTTAATGATGACCTTGCCGCGGCTCGCCAGTCGCCCGGGCGGTGACCTCGATCCAGTTCAGGTGGTCCATACCCTTCTGGTCCTTGAAGTGGACCTCGCGAACGTCCGAGCGTACGGTTATGTCGATGGCGCCTGCCCGGTCGGCCTTCCCCCGGACATGCTCCTCCGCCAGCTCCCTGGCCCTTCTTATCGTGTCCTCGGCCCTCCGGAAGTCCTGGGAGTCTCCCCATGGCGTGACCAGCTGGAACTGGCCGTCGCTCAGGGGCTGGATGCGTAACGTGAGCGTTTCCGATATTCGCGAGCACACCGCGCCCACGGCATTGCCGACCGGCCCTCCCTCGGGAATGACCACCTCCGCGCCGAGAAGATCGCGCAGGGAGGGCATCAGCAATCGTGACGGTCCTCCGATACCCACGATCGGGCGGTCCAGTCGAATGCCGATGTGGAACGAACTGGAAGAACGTTCGCCGGCCATTAGCTGCAACAGTCGGTCTACCGTGGCGTCCTTCGGCAGGTCCCCGATCTCCTCGGCCACCACCTTGCGTACGATCTCCTCCGCAAGTCTTCCGACCATGCGATGCATGACCCGGGCGCAGTAGGCCTCCACGCTCATTCGCGTCCCTTCCAGATAGTGCTCTACACCCGCGCGGGACGAGGCCTCGTCGCCTATCACGTACAATCCTTCCAGGTTGAAAATGTCGGTAGGCGTCAGCCCGGTCCTCAGCAGATGCCCGGAGTGCACCAGCTCTCTGGCCATCTCCCTGACCAGGTAAAGGTCCGGGAGAGCGGAGCGCAGCTCCTCCTCGTCGCATAGTCCCAGTTCCTCCACCCTGTGATACACCTGGAGCTTGCTGCCCGACAGCCGCTCTGGGCCTCGGGCGGTGACGTAAAAATCAGTTCTTCGCCGCTCCATGATCATGCGCGGCAGATCCTTCGTGCGCTCACCAGCGAATGCCAACGGAAGCACCCTGGTCGGCCCTATCCTGAGATCTCCGTGCATGTCCGAACCGATCTCCGAATCTCCGCCCAGACCCACCGTGGTGGCGTCTATGGAACGAACGCGTGTTCGCCATCCGGCCAGCTGGGCTCCCTCGCGACCGATGCGCGGGAAACCGTTGTCGATATAGGCGATATCGGTGGACGTTCCGCCCATGTCTACCACCAGGCAGTTGTCCAGTCCGGAGAGACGGGAACCTCCGAGAAGGGAGGCGGCCGGCCCGGAAAGGATGGTCTCTACCGGTCTTTCCCTGGCCAACTTCACCGGCATCACGTTGCCATCCCCTTTCAGCACCACGATGTTCGCCGCGATGCGCAGGACCTTCATCGAAGACTCGATGCGGTCCAGGAAGTCGGAGATCACCGGTAGCAGTCGAGCGTTCAGCACTGCGGTGACGCTTCTCTCCACCACTCCCAATTCCCCGCTGAGCTCGTAGGCCGCCACCACCGGCCGCCCCGTCACCTCCCGGATGAGCTGGCGGGCCCGGTCCTCGTGACTGGGCTGGTACACGCTGAACATCGAGGAAACTACGAAAGCGTCCACCTCCTCGGCCATGGACATGGCGATCTCGCGCAGCTTTTTCAGGTCCAGCGAGTCCATCTCCCGGCCCTTGCTGTCATGACCGCCCTTGATGAAGGCGCAATTCTCCGCCCCCAGGGAGTTCCCGTCCTCGATGTCCCAGCCGATGCCGATGAGGCCGACCCTTCCTCCTCTGGATTCCAGGACCGAGTTGGTGGCCAGGGTGGTAGACAGTCCGACCAGTTTGATCTGGGTGGGATCGAATCGTTCCTTCCTGAGAAGGGACCTCACGGAACTCTCTATCCCGACCGTCAGGTCCTGGGGGGTGGTGGGGCTCTTGCTCCAGGCGAGGAGCCTTTTGGTGCTGAGGTCGACCATCGCCGCGTCGGTGTACGTTCCTCCGGTGTCGATCCCCAAACCCAGCTCCATGGTCCTCCGAAAGATGTCAGCGTTCCTATAACTATTCGATATCTCCGCTAGGATTTTATAAATCCTGCTACCGCTCTTTTCGTTCCAGCAGGTGTTCACATGAGCGGAGGGCACGTTCAAGGCGACAAGGGCACGGGATTCCCCGACAAGCTGAGCGCGCTCATGGGCGAGCTGCGTGAGCAGTTCGTGGAAAGGGAGGAGGAGATCGCCGGAGCGCTACTGGCCATGCTGTCCGGGGAGCATGTTCTGTTCATCGGCCCGCCGGGAACCGCCAAGAGCCAGATGGCCAAGGTGATGTGCGAGAGGTTGCGCGGCGGTTCTTTCTACTATTACTTGCTGACCCGATTCACATCTCCCGAGGAAGTGTTCGGCCCGCTATCGCTCAGTTCCCTGCAGAACGACGAGTTCCGCCGCCGCACCGAAGGTTACCTCCCGCAGGCCAACATAGCGTTCCTGGACGAGATATTCAAGGCCAACTCGTCGATATTGAACAGTCTGCTTACGATCCTGAACGAGCGGAAGTACCACAATGGCAACGAGGTGGTGGACGTTCCGATACTCTCCGTCTATGGCGCTTCGAACGAGCTTCCGAACGAGGAGGAGGGGCTGGCGGCGCTCTATGACCGTTTTCTGTACCGTTTCTTCATCACCAACGTCCAGGACGAGGGAAACTTCCTGAAGGTGCTAACGTCCAGCAACGGAAAGGCGGCCACGACTACCGTCGGGCTGGAGGACATCGAACGCATCAAGGACGACGCTCGATCGGTGAAGGTCGATGAGGAGGTGCTGCAGGCCTATCTGAGCCTGCGCAAGCACTTCCGGTCCCAGAGCGTGTACATATCCGACCGTCGCTGGAACAAGACCTTGCTGGTGCTGCGCACCGCGGCCGCGGCCATGGGCCGGGGAAACGTCGACCTGACGTTCTTGCCGCTCCTGCAGCACATGTTGTGGGACCGTCCGGAGCAGAAAGAGGGATTGAGATCATTGCTGATCGATCTGACCAGCAGCGGAGGGGTGGACCTCCGCCGTCTGCAGTCCAGCAGCGAGGAGCTGCTTTCGTTATTGGCTAAGGCGAAGCAGCACTCCGCCTCCGACGTGCAGTTCCCGAGGCCGGTGTGCTGCTACGACTGCGGCTCGACGTTCATGAGCGCCAAGGAGCTTTGCCGGCACGGCGAGTCCTTCCCTAAGCATCTGTACATGGACCCCTACGCCAGGGAGGCCCAGGGCGTGAACCCCTCCTACCGCAAGTTCGAGCTGCCGGAGCTGATGCACGTGCTGGAGAACGTGCGCGGCTGGAAGGTCACCTGCCTGCGCGGGGGCGCCGAACAAAGGCTTTACGCCAGGGAGCTGCAGGACCTGCGTTCCGTCTACGATAAGGTGAGAGGGGCGCACGAGATGGAAAGGGGCGAGCTGCGCAAGCGTCTCGACGGGAACATCTGGCTGAGCAAGAGGGACCGCCATGACATCCTTTCCAGGCAGGACCGCCGCCTGGAGTCGATGGCCGAGATCGAGCGCTCCCTAAAGGAAGTGGAAGCGGAGCTCAAGGAGTGATCCCCAACCGATGAAAGGCCTTATCCGTGAACTTCTGGAGAGGTCGGAGGTCCAGGAGATACTTATGGCTCCGAGCTCGATTCCTCTGGACCACAGGGATATGGCCGCGGCGCTGATGGCTTCCGATCTCTTGGGCGATATCCGGAGCGTGGAACCCATCGATGTCACCACCATGGTCATCCATTCCCTTTTCGAAAGCAAGGCCTGGGCGGACGCTAGGAAGTTGGCCAAGGGCCAGCCGGACCTGGTGCCGGAACTGCTGGTGCTGGCGCTCCCTAAGGTGATCGAAGCCATGGCCAATGGCGTGGGGGGATTGGATTGGAGCGAGCTTTCTGAGGAGGAGCGGCGCAGCACCGAGGACCTTCTGGAAGCGCTATTGGATGCCGAAGGACGAGGCGGTGAGGAGGTCGAGCTGGACGAGCGGCAGAGGGAAGCGCTGAAGCTGGTGCTCAGAATGCTGGTGAGGTCCCTGGACCGCAGCATAGCGCCGCTCATCGACAGGCTGCAGAAGGATTCCGAGGTGCTATTGCGCCTGGAGGAGCTGCTTCCCGGCCAGGGCTGGGACCTGCACCGGGTAGGATTGCACCGGGCCAAGCTCGGAAACCTGGAACGGTACGCCTCCATGCTTCGAAAGCACAGGGACGTGGATCGCCTGAAGGAGCTGCTGGGGAGGATGGAAGGAGATAAGGACCGGAGGGCGTCATCCGATTCCTGTTCGTTAACGGAAACCCACTCCCTGATCTTCTCCGGCGATGTGCAGCGCATGCTGCCCCAGGAGATGGTCAACCTGGCCGACGAACGATTGAAGCTGCTCTTCTATGCCCGGATGTGCGAGCGGCGCTTGCTAACGTACCAATTGAGAGGGAAGGAGTTCCGGGACGGGGAGAGGAAGCGGGGCGGTCCAGTGGTGGCGCTGCTCGATTCGTCCGGCTCCATGAGCGGCGAGCCGGAGATGGCCGCGAAAGCGCTGTTGCTGGCATTGGCCAGGCGTCTATCGGAGGAACGGCGTCCGCTACGCGCTTTGATGTTCTCGGTGGATGTGGAGGCTTACGATCTGTATGATCATAGCGGACGGTCCCAGTTCCTGGAGTTCCTGTGCCAGACCTTCGGCGGGGGCACTGATTTCGATGCCGCGTTGCGTCAGGGCATAAAGAGCCTGAGCGAACCGGAATGGCAGGGGGCGGACATCCTCTTCATAACGGACGGTCTGGCGCGCATAAAGGACCGGGGCTGCCTGCACGACTGGAACCGCCTGAAGGAAAGACAGGGATGCCGCATCTTCACCGTGCTGGTCGGGGGGACGGAACCCGGAGGTCTGCAGAGGATATCCGACCAGGTGTTCCTCATGACCAGGCAGGGCGAGTGGTCCGGCGGTTCGCTATTGCAGGAATTTACTCCTCAACCGCGCTCGATCGGCTCCTGCTGGGTCACGCAGTGAATGCCCCCGTAGCCGTAGACCAGCTCCCGGGCGACGATGGGAACGATCTCCCGGCCCGGGAAGTGGGAGGACATTATTTCCACAGCCACCTTGTCCATGGGGTCCTCGAACACCGGCAACAGCACCACCTTGTTGCCGATGTAGAAGTTGGCGTAGCTGGCCGGGAGGTTGCGGTCCTCTTCCTCCAGATACAGAGGCTCAGGCATCGGGAGGCGCTGCAGTTCCAGTCCGAAGCGGTCCTGGGCCTTCTCTAGCAAGGACCAGTTCCTCTCCAGCACCGGGGCGTTCTCACCTCTATCGGAGAAGGCGCAGAGCACAGAGGTCGTGGACGAGAAACGTGCGAAGTCGTCTATGTGCCCGTCGGTGTCGTCCCCCTCTATCCCGGACGCCAGCCAGATCACGTCAGGCGTGGCGATGTACTGCTTAAGGTAATCCTCGATCCGAAGGCGGTCCAAGTTCGGGTTCCGGTTCTTGTTCAAGAGGCACTGCTCGGTCGTAAGCACCAGACCTTTTCCATTCACGTCTATGGAACCGCCTTCCATGACGATCCCAGGCTTGAAGTAGGGAACGCCCGAGCTCTCCACCACATGCTGTCCGGCGATATCGTCATACAGCAGGTCATCGTACTTGGCGCCCCAAGCGTTGAAGTCCCATTTCACCGCCGCCTTCTTGCCGGTGTCCTTATGCAATAGGAAAGAGGGGCCGTAATCTCTGATCCAGACGTCCGCGCTCTTTATTCGTTCGAAACGGACGCGGGACATGTCCGCTCCGGCCTTGGACACCTTGGCGTAGGCCCTTTCCTCCAGGGCGTCATCGTCCACCAGTATCTTCACCAGCTCTCCCGAGCTCAACGCGGCGGTCATTTGCGCGAAGACGCCTTCCACCTCATCTATCACTTCCTCGGGGAAGGTCAACGGGTTCTTAGGCCAGGAGAGCCACGTTGCGTCATGCTTAGCCCATTCCGCAGGCATGCGATATCCTTTGGACAACGGTGTTCCTTTCTGCAGAGCCATTCTCATTCCTCTCTTTTCTCGACGAGCGCCCCGTAGCACTCCGGGCGGCGGTTATGGAAGAACCTCCAGCCCTCTCTGACGCGTTTGCCGTGGTCCATGTCCACCTCAGCCACAAGTACCTCCTCTCCCTTCCCCGCTCGAGCCAAGGTCTTGCCGAAGGCGTCGCAGACGAAGGAGCCGCCGTAGAACTCGCTATCTCCCTCGGTGCCTACACGGTTCACCGCGCATACCGGAACGGCGTTCGCTATGGCGTGCCCGCGCATAACGTTCTCCCAGGCCTCCTGCCAATCGCCTTCCGCTTCCCCGATGCCCCGGACCGTGCCGATGGCCGTCGGGTAAAATATGATCTCCGCTCCCAGAAGCGCGCAGCATCGAGCCGCTTCCGGGAACCACTGGTCGTAACATATCAGGGCGGAGACCTTACCGCAGGAGGTCGGGAACGCCTGGAAACCGGTATCGCCAGGCTTGAAGTAATCCTGCTCGTAAAAGCACTCATCATGCGGTATGTGGGTCTTGCGATATCCCCCTAGCATCTTGCCGTCCTTCTCGAACAGGGTGGCGGTGTTGAACAGCCCGTCCTCCGCCGCCTCGTAGATCGAACCGCCGATCACCACCGTAGCGGTCCGTTTAGCCAGGTCCGACAGGGTCTCCGTGACCAGACCGGGGATGGTGCTCAGGAATCCTCCCCGTTCCCTCTTTCCTTCGGGGTCCTCCTCTCTCGGGAAGTAGGGGGTGGTGAACAGCTCAGGGAGGCAGATGATGTTCGCTCCTCGCGATGCCGCTTCCTCGGACATGCGGACGGCCTTCTCCAGGTTGTCCGTGACATCGGAAGACATGGCCATCTGCACCAGTCCGACCTTGAGCATGCGTTCTCCGGGCATGTTCAGCCGATTAGGGCCGCGATGATATAACCGTTACTCTTAGAGCGGATGCAACCGACGTATGCGCTCCAGGGACCATTCCGCCCCCTTACGTAAAAATTCGCTATTTTCAAGGAGCATGGCCTCCAGAAGCGGGACGGAGGAGGGTGAGGTCACCCGCATCTTGTCGGCCATCCGGCCCAAGGCCCAGGCCGCCATGCCCTTCACCTCCCGGTCTGGGTCGGTAAGGAGGATGTTAAGGGCCTCTATGGATATCGTATCGCCTATGCTCTGCCCGGCCAGCTCACCGAGGGCCCAGGCCGCGTTGGACCGCACCTCTTCGTCACGATCAGTGGTGAGCAGGATCAGGCTTGGCACCGAGCGGGGATCGCCGATCTTCATCTGAGCTAGCTTCCCGATGCACCAGGACGAATCCTTTCGCACCTGGTCGTTCTCCACTTCGGTCAGTGGGATCAATGCTTGGAGCAGGCGTCGATCGGCCCAGCCGGCCATCAGGAGCTCACGGCTGTCCTCCAACGCCGCTCGGCATTCCTCGACGTTAAGGGACCGCAGTCCCCTGAGGATCCCATCCAGCTCGATGTCCACCACTTTTCTTCAGCTCCTGAGGGCAGATCAGCACTTCGGGACCGGTTTCAGCTTGTAGAACTCGCAGGTGCGGTAATCTTCCTGGCCCCGGCATTCGCCGTAAATGTCCTTCATGCCCAGAGCGTCAAGGCGATAGCGTCTCGCCTTGCAGTTGGCGCATCTGTTGTCCGGCGCGTGCCACAGGCACGGTCCTTTCTCGGTCTCTTCCGCCATGTTACCTAGTCATAATATTCGTTCGTATATTTACGATGTATCTGTTCTGAAAAATTTCAAAACAGGGCGACAGTTCGTTCGGTCAAGGACGCTGCGCACAAGATCGCCTTGAATTTCATCAGAAGAAGTCGCGTCACCAGAACATTGGGATGGGCCCAGCCGGATTCGAACCGGCGACCTACTCCGTGTAAGGGAGTCGTCATAACCGCTAGACCATGGGCCCTTCGGCTTCGGTCATTGTTCAGGGATTATAAAAAGGAAAAGGAAAAAATGGTCTGGAAGGGTGCGGCGGGTTTTTTTCTCCCGAAAAGGATTTAGTAAGCCTCCATTATTAAAGAGGACGTTAAACGGTGATGGTCACTTGGCCAAAAATGATGGTAAAGGTTCCTGGTTCAAAGAGGCCATGAGCCTGCCGGAAACAGGTCCGGCGTTGCGCAGATATTTCGTGAACACCATGTTCGACAGCACGTTCGCCGTGCTGGGCATCATCATAGGTTCAGCCCTGACCGCCGACGCGGATTCAGGGCTGGTCATCGCCACCATCATCACCAGCTGCGTCGCTTTGGCCATATCCACCGGCAGCAGCGTCTACGAAGGGGAGACGCTGGAGCAGTCTCGGCGTATGGACGAGATCGGCCGGGCCATGCTGCGCCCGGTGGAAGAGACGAACTTGGGTAAGGCGTCCAAGGCCAGCGCGGCCATCATCGCCCTCTCGAACTCCCTGGCGCCCCTGATGAGCGGAGCGATAATAGTCTCTCCTTTCGTGCTCCTGGGCGATGAGACCATCCTGGTCGCGGCGGAGGTGGCCATCGTTCTGGCGATCATCCTGTTGTTCATAACTGGCTTCATCATGGGCAAGATCAGCGAGCGCAACCCCTGGTTGAAAGGGATGAGGATGGCCCTGGTCGGGGTGGCCGCCTTCTTCGTCTGCTACATGATCGGCGGCGCGGTGTGAACTACGGTTTCCTCAGCAACACTTCGTACAGCTTCTTGGTGAAGGGCGGGGAGGGGTCGTCAAACTCCCTTACGTGCACGATATCGTAACCTCTGGACAGTCTCTTGATCTTGTCCTCGGAGAAGTAGTGGACCACGAAGCCGATGGGGTTCTGCCACATGTCCTCCCCCTTGTGCGGACCCTTTCCGAAATGCGGGTCGTGGTCGTTTCGCACCGAGTACAGGTTCAATCCGCCTGGCCTGAGCACTCTGCGGCACTCGTCCAATATGAACTGGATGTCCTTTTCCCACAGCTCCATGGTCAGCAGCATGTGCGAGTACACCGCGTCCACCGAGCCGTCCGGGAGCGGAATTCCGGCCCGGAGGTCCTGGCACATGCATTCCACGTTCCCGTCCAGGCACATCTCCCTGGTCCTCTCCCTCATTTGGCATATGCCCGATTCGGAATAATCAAGGGCGATGACCTGGAAACCCTCCTTGGCGAACAGGCAGGTGTCCCTACCCTGTCCGCATCCCAGCTCCAGGACCTTGCGGCAGCCGTTCTTCCGGAATATGTCCACGGCCCGGACGGCCAGGTCGCTCGGCTCAGCCCCGAAGAAGTTCGGTTTATTGGAGTACGTTGAGTTCCACTGCTTGCGCTGCTCACCCTCGGACATTTTACGCTCCTATAACGCCTTGGCCCTGGATTTCGGGATCGCACCTGCGCCCATGGTCTTGACGGCGGCCACGATCTTCTCGAAGTTCTTGAACGGGATGCCGATCAGCATCTCCTCGGCCATGATGTCGGTCGTCTTGCGGCAGCCGAAGCATCCCAGGGATATGTTGGTCTTGCCCTTGACTATGGGGATGACGGTGGCGTCAACGCAACTGGCCTGAACGGCGGCCATCTCCACGGACACCCTTCCCCCCTCTTCGTAGGTCTGCGCGGCAGGGATCAGCCAGAACACCTGCTCCGGCAAGGCGGTCAGGACGATGACGTCAGGGACCAGGGTGGCCTTGTCCAATGGAGCGGCGGCGACGCCGATGACGTCACCCAGGTGGAACGACGTTCTCATCTCCAGGGTCTGCTTGGCCGCGGCCGGGTCCTTGAACATTCCCATGTTAGCGTGGAACTCTCCGGACGCCACCTTCTCCGGCACCGGTACCATGCCCAGAGCGGACGCCCCCACCGGGCAGGCCTCCTTTTCCGGGGTCACCAACAGCTTCTCGCCCTTGCGAGCCCTCATGATAGTTCCGCAGTGCCTGACCGGGGTTTCGGTCACTGGATAATCTGATGGAAGGGCATGTCCTTTCTTGATCAAGGTTATCGCAACTGGTTCATGCTTCAAGCCCAAGGTTTCCTTCAGATCGCGTGCCATCGCAGCATAGTCGGACATAAAACCACCAAACAAATAGCGATATTGGCCGTTAATATAATTATCTATATAGCATATAAAATATAATAAATTAATAATAATATATTTGGTCAGAAAGAAAAAAACAACCAGCTCAGCAGATCCTTGGCACCGGGTCTCCCACCGGTGGCTCCAGTATGCGGCGCCCGCCGACCTCGGTCCTCATCATGACGTGCTTGACCGCCTTGCTGGCGTGACCAACGATGGCCGCGTTCCGACCGTGCTCGTCCGAGCGAAGCGCCTTCAGAACTTCCTCGGCCATCTCCGGCACGCAGGCTATGACGACCTTTCCTTCGTTTCCGATGGTCAGCGGATCGAGGCCGAGCATCTCGCTGGCGTTCCTCACCGCGTCCGCGACCGGGATGTCCTTCTCCACCAGCTCCATGCCCACCTTCGACTTGGAGCTCCATTCGTTGATGGCGTTGGCGAAGCCGCCGCGGGTGGCGTCCTTCATGGCGGTTATCCCGCCGACCTCCAGCAGCTTTCCGATCATGTGGTTTAGCGGCGCGCAATCGCTCTGCACCTGGCTCTCAAATCCGTATCCCTCGCGGAAGGATAGTAAGGCAATTCCATGGTCGCCGAGCGTTCCCGACACCAGTATGACGTCCCCGTCCCGGACGTTGTCGTCCGTCAGCCATCTGGAGTCCACCTTGCGGTAGGACGAGGCGATCTTCAGGTTGTGGTCCATGGCCGGGTGGCGCTTGCCGACAGCGGCCGCGGAGATGACCATTCTCTCGATCGCTCCCTTTTCCATGACCTTTGTATCGCCAGTAACCACCGGCACGCCGGCCATCTCCGAGTAACGCCCGATGCTTTTGGTCACTCGCTCCAGCACCTCTATCTCCAGCCCCTCCTCCAGTATCATGGACATGGACAGCGCCAAAGGTCTTCCTCCCATGACCGCGATGTCGTTGACGGTGCCGCTTACGGCCAGAGAACCGATGTCCCCGCCCGGGAAGAAGATGGGTTTTACAGTGTGACCGTCGGTGGTGAAGATGATATCGTCAACTATAGCGGCATCGTCCATGGAGTCCAGGGGGACCTCGATCTTGATCTTGGGAAAGAACGGGGCGATGGACTTGGAGATAAGTTCCTGCATCATCTCCCCGCCAGCCCCATGGCCCATGGTGACCCGCTTCATGAGTTGCCGAAGAAGGAGGCAGGTTATTAAGATTCCCAAAAGTCGATGCCCGGGAAGGGAGGAATAGTTTTAATTCCCCCGTTCCTTATGCGCCAAGGCAGGGGCTCGTAGGGTAGCCTGGATTATCCTTTTGGCCTTCGAAGCCGACGACTGGGGTTCAAATCCCCACGGGCCCGCCATCATCCTAACCATCTATGAAAGCCAACCTGGTCAATATTCGGTCTGTAAGAATTTTGAATCAGGTTTACAAATTTTTAAAGACAAACGATCATACAATAGCCTGGTCACTTCAATTAAAAAAGTTTCATCCAATAGTTATTTAAGTTCGTACAACGCATTTGTTTAACAGAGACGGCGAGAAGGTCAATGACCCATCATTGAATGGTTACGAGCCCTTCTCCTTGGTCTCTTATCTTTTATTGATATCTATTTCGGTCTCTGGATCGGTTTGAGGTGTTCGAATGAATGTTTTCTAACAAGGTCGAAAGCGTCCTGCTCCTTCTGGTTCCTATAATATTGCCTAGCCACACCACTGACCATATCGGCTATCTGGAGGCCAGGAATCCTGTTGCTCCTCTCAAAATCAAAGGAAATTGTTATACCCTTGTCTTTCAAATTGTCCAATATCATATATTTGCATAATTCCAGTGCTTTTCCCCAAACCTCGGAGTCTAGCACGACGCCGACTTCAAATTTTCCATTTTTCTGAAATGTCAGCAACGGTCGGAGATTGGATACGATCGAACGAGCTCTGATCCAATTTCCACACGGTTCGTTCCCGTTGGCGATCTGATGTTCGAACTCTGGAGAAAAGTCGACGGTTCTCCAGCACAGAGGTTCTTTTAGAATTATTCCATCACCTCTCAGTATCGAGTTGTCCGAATGGGACGCATGCAACGCGGTCTCAAGCAAGGTAGCCGATATCTGCCCTAATCCATCGGAATGGTGAATTTCTTTTTTTTGACTTTTTAAGAACGAATTTGCAACGGGTTTCATTGCGTCTATGGTATATCTCAACGCATTCTGTGCTCCTCTGGTTGTTGAAGGACAGCACCACACCGAACTTACAGTAAAAACAGATTCACTAGCATCGGTCATACCGCTTTCGTCAATATATACCAGGACTCTGGTCAAGTGACGGCAAATAACTGCGTTTTATTAATATAGATTCTATCTGGTTCTCTAAAAGTGGACGCATTAGTTTTACCCGGTCTTCTTGTTACCCCACCCATGTCAACATGGCCAGGTCCGTCAATGATGTGTGCGCCATCACGACATCTTATTTCTAGCGTGGGTCACCTGGTCCAAGCGATCCGATATCAGTCCTCGTAGAATCGCTCAGTCTAATTCTTAAGATTGGTGCGGTCTCATCGGATGAAGTTCATTCACATTCTCAGCGATCCGCGGAACCCCCGGGAGCTGTAGAACGAGGGGGCGCTGTTGTGATATACGAACACGTGTCCGTAACGCCGATCCGCGAACAGTGCTCCTCCGAGGGCCCTTATGTTCGTCGGTGTCCTGATCCAGCTGGACGTCTTCGTGTCGAAGCTTTCCAGTCTCTGTAAATCCCGGTACTGTTCCTCGGTCAGCAGCTCTATGCCCATGGCGGCCGCCATGCCCAAGGCGCTACCGGCGGGATGCACGCCCTTCCGCTCCCTCTCCTCCAGACCTTCCTGGTCGTAACAGACGCTCCGGCGGTCCTTGGGGCTCTCCTTCGAACAATCGAAGAAGATGAAAGCGCCGGACGAGCGATCGCAACCGACCACGTCCGGCTCTCCGCCGGTCCTCTCCATCTCCTGGAGCGACCATAATCTATCTGGATCGGCGTTCAGCCTTGCTTGTACCTTGCTCCAATCCAGGTCCTTATGGCGGCTCTGGTTCTCCTCGAAACGGGCCTGCAAGACGGCCAAGAGGGCCTCTCGCTGCTCCGAGGTCAGTTCCTTCACCATCTCCTTCGCCATGGTGCTTTGCTTGGAAGTGCGGACAGATAATTATTTCTCAGGCGCCAATAACGCCCTCGTTCTTTCCTTTCCGCCGGTCAATAGACAGTGGTAAATAAGTAGGGGAAGCGCATTGACGAAATCGAACATATCCCTAGGGGGTGGCATCATAGACGGCATGATACTCATAATCGCACCGTTCCTTCCTACGATAGTCCTCTTAGCCTTGGTCTACATGACCTTGAACAAGAGGAAGAAGAAGGAACTGGCAGCCAAGAAATAGGTCTCTGAACCAGACCTCGGTCCTTTTTTTAGATCCGACCGAACGTCAGTTTATGGCTTATCAACTATGCTCGTCGGAGGATCAGGTTTTCCATCCTATCTAGGAAACGATTATCTCACCCTCCTTCGTTCCACCCGTCATGGCAGATAACTGGAACTGGCGCGATGATCGGATACCCCGGATTGACGGAAAACGGGTCATCGTCACCGGTGCCGCTTCCGGTCTAGGGGCGTACATCGCGGAGGCGCTCTCCGCGAAAGGCGCATTCGTGGTCCTGGCCGACAAAGACATCATTGGCGCTCGATCGGTCGCCGACAGGATCCGCTCATCGGTCCCTGGAGCCGAACCGACCGTTCACGAGCTGGACCTGGCCGACCTGGACTCGATCGAACGGTTCGCCTCCTGGTACCAGGCCGAACACAATACGCTCGATATTCTGATCAACAACGCGGGAATCATGACCCCGCCGTACGGACGAACGGCGCAAGGGTTCGAGTCGCAGATCGGGGTCAACCATCTGGGGCATTTCGCCCTGACCTATCATCTGTTCCCCCTTCTATCGGCGACCACCGGTTCCCGCCTGGTGACCCAGACCAGCATCGTGCACCGCGGAGGGAAGATCAACTTCCAGGACATTAACTCGGAGAGGTCGTACAGTCCCTGGAACGCTTATAAACAGAGCAAGCTGGCCACCCTGCTGTTCTCCCGAGAGCTGGACAGAAGGCTATCCTATATAGGCGTCGATGCGCCGATGAGCATCGCCTGCCACCCCGGGCTGGTGAACACCCAGTTATATCGGAACCGGGAGAGGATGCGCAGTTGGCTGAGGCCGTTCATGCACGATCTGGAAGCTGGTGCCATGCCGGCCCTGCGCGCGGCGCTCGATCCCGCGGCCAAAGGAGGTCAGATCTATGGCGCGGGCGGTTGGATGGAGTTCAAAGGCCCGGCCGTTCTGGTCCCGCCGCATCGCCGAGGGAAGGACATGGAACTGGCATCCAGGGTCTGGGACCTGTCTGAGAAGATGACCGGGCTGGACCTCTCGGCGCGCATCAAGGAGCGCAGGCCATCGGCTAGCAGGTGAAAAAAGGTCTTTATCAGGAACATTGTTGCCGGTACATGGACCAACTGACCGTCGTCGGGTTGCTTGCCGGCCTGATAACGACCCTGGGTTTCGTTCCCCAGGTGGTCAAGGGATACCGCAGCGGGCGCATGGAGGACGTTTCGCTCATCATGCCTGCGGTGCTCATGGTGGGTATGGGCCTTTGGCTGGTCTACGGGATCTTCCTCAACGATCTTCCGATCATCCTGTGGAACGCGGTCTCCATAGCCCTGAACGCGGTCATGATATTCCTGAAGCTACGCTCCGACCGAGGAAAGAAGAAAGGGGCGGACCCCCAGTTCACTCGCTGACCCTGGAGAACGGGCAGACCGAGATGCATCTTCCGCAGGCCATCTCCGGCTTGCTCCCGTCGCCGATCAGCTTGGCCTCGTAGACACCGCACTTGGCCCAGTCGATGACCAGGTCCCGGCTCTCCGGGTGATGCTTGAAGTTCGGTCCCTTCAGCACCTTCATGGCGCAGCGGTCGACGCAAGCCGTGCAGTCGCCGCACTGGTTGTCGATGAGCTTGGCTTGGCGGGTGACTGGCATGTTCGTGAGCACCGCGCCCATGCGCTGCCTGGCGCCATACTCCTCGGTTATCAAGAGCCCGTTCTTGCCTATCCATCCCATGCCCGACAGGGAGGCGATGGCCTTCTGGGATATCGGTCCGAGGAGCTTTTCCTTATCGACCCTCAGCGCGGGGTCGACGAACCTGGCCTGGTAACCTTCCGCGGCAAGTATTTGGACGATCTTCTCGCCCGCCTCCTTGAGCTTCTTGTTGCACATCTTGTAGGCCGAGCGCATCTCCTCGCTGGGCTTCTTCAAGGACGCCAGGGCGGCTTCCTTGGGGATCTCCACGGCGAAGGTCACCGCATAAGGGAACTCGAAGGTCGTGGCATCGCCAGCAAGCATTCCTTTCAATGGAGACAGGTCCGCGAATCCTACCAGGCCGGAACCGGACTCCCGGGCGGCAGCTTCGATCTTCTGATAAATGGTATCTGAATGGTCAGAGGTCATGGGCCGTCGATGGGCATGGCCCAATCATAAAGGTTATCACAGAAAGAACATACGGTCAGATGGACCTGCCATCCAAGTACGAACGGCCCTGCTCCGTCAGACTGTATACGCGCCAGTTCTTGTTCTGGCGCCATACGGTCAGTTTGGCCTTCTCCAGGATGCTGAGATGATAGGACAGCTTGGAGTCCGTGAGCCCCGTAAGTTCCTTCAGAACGCAGGGGCAGAGCTCGCTAACGCCCAACAGATGGACGATCTGCAATCTCACGGGATCGGAGAGCGCCTGGTGGCGGTCCGCCTGGTCCTTTATGGAGTCCTTGTCCGGGACCTTTGACAGGAGCCCCTCGCGTCCTCCAGCATCCCGAAGCCCGTCAGCCACTTCCTTGGGCAGGGAACAGTTACCTTCGCCAGACCCGCCGACCCCTTCGTTCGCCATCTTACCAGCTCACCGAACACCACAGAGGCGCACCTCGTTATTTTACCTTCGGTTACTTGCGGAATTAAGCCACGACCGTTCAGAAGATGTCGAGCACCTGGACGTAACGGTACAGAAGATAGATCACCAGGGCGTAACCGGCCACCCGGATCCCGAAGACGACCAGTTCCAGGCCATCGAACAGTCCTACAAGTATCATGAGGTGGGATACCGCGAACAAGGCGAAGACCCCGGCCAGCATCAACGGCAAGGTGTGCTTACTCCTACGATATCCCAGCAGTCCCAACCCCACGATGGTCAGGCACAGAAGGAGGTTCGCCAGGGTCAGCAGGTCTATGTCCATGACGTCCTGTACTATTATTTCAGATGCTATATTAAGGAACCAGTCATGGTTTCGTTCTGAGCGATTGACATTCCGGACACAGTATGGTGGTCCGGCCGCCGATCCGGATGGCTGCGAGCTCAGTGGAACAGCGCGGGCATGCCGCACCCTCCCTTCGGTCCCGAAGCAGGAAGCCCTCGGGAAGCCTGGAGAACTCCGTGCGCACCGATATGGAGGCTTCCAGAACTTTTCTGACGCGCTTCCCGAGCCTAGCCATATTCGCCTCAGGTATTGTGTCGGCCTTGGTGGCAGGATGCAGATGCTCTTGGAACAGCGTCTCGTCAGCGTACAGGTTCCCTACGCCGGCGATCAGCGACTGGTCCAAAAGCAGCGGTTTGATGGAACCCCGTCGGCCAGCCATCTGCGAGACGAAGACCTTGTCCGACATGGTCAAGGCGTCCGGCCCAAGGTCCCTTTCGGTCAGCAGGTCCTCGAGCCGATGGTAGAGGCCGAACCGGCCGAAGCGCCGGGGGTCGTCAAGGACCAAGGCACCCTCGTCCAGGCCCAGGCGCAGCCTTTCATGAGGAGTGGTCTCGCGATCATCCACCAGATGCAGTGAGCCGCTCATGCCAAGGTGTATGAAGAGATGGTCGTCCCCGATCCTCACCAGCAGGTTCTTGCCGTGGCGGTGGGCGTCACCGACGCTCCGTCCGATGAAAGCCTCCCGCATGGTACGCTCGGACCCGTTGGTCAGCATCTTGTGGTCCTTGACCTGCAATGAAGCGACCCGCTTCCCATTCAGGCGGTCCTGAACCAACATCCTGGCCATCTCCACCTCCGGCAGTTCGGGCATAATGACACGAACGACCGCATCGTACATAATGTGCTCGAATGGTCACATGTGTCCGCTCCTGTTTAGTAAAGTGCTCAACCTAGCCTAGCTCAAGGAATAATGGAGGGTGATGCTTCAATGAGCGACAACGAATGGGCCTGCGGCGATCGCAGGGATTGGAGGTCGGTCAAGGGAATGAGCTGGCGTGTCACGGTCAGCGCCGTATCCGCGTTAGGATGGTTCGGTTTCGTGATCGCCTGGCTTTTCTTCCTGGCCGATGGATACAGCATACTGCAGAACCTTGCGGTCCTCATGCTGTCCGTGGTGGCCCTGGCCATCATCAACGTGACCGCCTGGATGACCTTCGCCCAGAGCATGGGCGAGCTGAAGGACATCAGCTGCGAAGGGGAGAAGCACGGCATGGCCAAGGGCGCCCTCGCGCTCATCTGGCTGGTGGCGATAGGGGTCTGGCTGTTCTGGTACGCCGGCGATTACAGCCTCTACCAGAACCTGGCGGTGCTGCTGCTCTCCATCGTCCCGGTGGCGGGCATCGGCATGCTGCTGGGAAAGTGAGCTACCACATCAATAACGAAGGGGGTTCCGAGGCCGCTTTTTCCAGGACCTCCTTCAACTTTTCTTTGCTCGGCACTCCGCCGAACAACGTCAATTTCTCATTGACAAAGAGGGCGGGAGCGACCGCCGGGCCGTACTTGCCATACAGCGGCTGGATCGCCCCCACGAAGAAGTAGGTCAGGCTCATGCGGGCCTCGGTGGCCGTGACCAGGTCGAGGTCTGCTTCCACACCGGTCTCCTCCAGTACCTGCCTTATCAGTTCCAGGTATCTTTTATCGTGCACCGCGGTCTGGGGGTGGCAGCAGGAGACCGAGAAGACGGTCAGTTTGAGCCTATTTCCCATACAGCTCCCTCCCCACCTTCCTAAGCATCTCCATCCCGTACACGTCCGTATCGAACAGCGGGACCTCTATGCTTGGGATGGCGGAGAAGCGTTGGGCGATCTCCTTGAGATATTTGTCCTGGGTGGCCCTCCTCCGCTCCAGGAACCAGTTGCCTTGCAGAACCTCCCGGGGGATGACCTCGTTGATGATCAAAGATTTCACCTTGATGCCGAAACCGCCCAGGTCCTCTATGGCCCTGGCGGTCTCCTCTATGGGAAGTTTCTCCGGTAGCAGTACTAAGTTGAAGGCGGAAACGGTCTCGTCAGATAGGCCGCGCACGGACTTGTCGTAGCGCGCTTTTTCCGCCTCCAGGTCGGCTACCATGTTCTCGTCGTAGACGAAACCTAGAACTTCCGAAAGCTCGCGGCGGTTCTTGATCTGGTTGGATATATAGCCGGACCAATCGAAGGGCATGGACAGCTCGCGCAAGGTGTGTCCGGTCGGCGCGGTATCGAAGACCACCTTGTCGTGCTCGGTGTCCTCGAAGTAGCTCACGAACTGGTCGAAGGCGGCGATCTCCTCCGTGCAGGGAGTAGATAGCAGTTCCGAACCGAACATGGACGAGAACCCTTCCATCATCCCTTCCAGCCTAGTCTGGAACACGCCCATGGCCTTCTTGGGGTTGATGTTGAGGCCGCACAGGTTGCGCTCGGTCCCGATCTTGGTGATGTCGGTGGCGCTGATCTCCTGGCCGTAGATGGCTGATAGGCTTACTGTGGGATCAGTGGCCACGATGAGCGTCTTGTAACCGTGGTCGGACAACCACGTCGCGGTGGTGGCGGCCATGGTGGTCTTCCCTACTCCGCCCTTGCCTCCGAAGAACAGGAACTTGCGCTTCTCTATTATCTCTCTCATGCTCTCCTGCGTCATTTCGATCGTCTTGAGATAGGGGTGAGCCTAGATATTGTTATGCTCGCCTTCATCATTTTTTATAACACCTC
>DAONGL010000004.1:0-51716 GCA_035404085.1 Methanomassiliicoccales archaeon
ATGTCCGTCAAGGTGAAGGTCGGCGATACGGTCGCCGCCAACCAGGTGGTCTGCGTCCTGGAGGCCATGAAGATGGAGAACGAGGTGCAGACCGAGGTGGCCGGCAAGGTCAAGGAGGTCAAGGTCAAGGCCGGGGAGACGGTGGAGGGCGGACAGCCCCTCATCGTGGTGGAGCCTTAGAAGTCCAGGGCCTCCGCCGCCTCGGTCATCTCCGCCCTCATGTCCTTGGCGGAGCAGATGGTGACGCAGGCCTTGCTACCGATGAGCAGGGCCTCCGCCGCCTTGGCTATCTGTTCGGCCGTCACCGCGTTTATTTCGGCCAGCTGTTCCTCGATGCTCATCACCTTTCCCCTTTCCAGGAACTGCCCGATATGCGATGACATGTTCTGGTCCGGGCGGCAGGCGTTGCGCAGAAGCGATCCCTTGAGACCGTTCTTGGCCTTTTCCAGCTCACCTTCGTTCAGCCCTTCCTTCTTGAAGCGGGAAAGTTCCTGGCCGAAGGTGTCGAAGAGACGCGGGACCTGTTCCATGGACGTCGAGCAGTAGGTCATGAGCGCCCCGCAGTCCGGGAAGGTCAGGGGATACATGCTTATCGAGTACACCAGACCCTCCACCTCCCTTATCCGATGGTTTAGGCGGGATGAAGTTCCGCCGCAGAGCACCATGGTCAGCATGCCCTGGGCCAACGACATTTTGTGCGCGGCCGAATATCCTGGCACGCCGATCCCGATGTAGGCGCGGTCGGAACCCTTCTCATAGAAGTTCACTCCAGTGCGGATCTCCGGCCTGCGGCGCCTCTTGACGGCGGCCTTGCCTCCCACGGCATCGAAGCGCCCAGCCCATTCCAGCACCCGGGAGAAATCGACGTTGCCGACGGCGCAGATCACCACGTGCGGCGGGTGATAGTGCGTACCGTGGTAGTTCAGAAGGAACTCGGAATCGAAACCGTCCAAGCTCTCCGGCGTCCCCAGTATGGACCTGGACAGAGGGTTGCCGCGGAAGATGGACTCGGACATCTTGGTGCGGAGATGGGCCGCGGGATCGTTCATGCGCATGCCTATCTCCTGCTTGACGATGTTCCGCTCCAGATCGACCAGCTCGGGGTCCATGCGCGGGTTCAGGAACACGTCGGAAAGCAGGCCCTCGGCGGTCTTCAGCGACTCGTCGATGGTGAAGGCGTAGAAGCAGGTGTGCTCATGCGTAGTATAAGCGTTCAGATAACCGCCCGAGGCCTCGATGCCCTCGTTGATATCGCGGTAATCCCTGGTCTTCGTCCCCCGGAACAGCATGTGCTCCAGGAAGTGCGACACCCCGCTCTCCTTCACCTTTTCATCGCGGGAGCCGACGGTGGCGGCGACGGAAAGCGCCACGGTATGAACGTAAGGCATGCTCTCCACGATGACCTTGATGCCGCCCGGGGTGCTCCCGACCTTGATGTCCTGGTCCACCCTTCGGCTTTTTCCGGAACGGTCCATGAGCGGGATATGCTTCCCCCTTATGAAATGGATGCCGCCCTCAGCCTTTCCTTACCTTCCGCCGTCCCCTCTCCTTGCGGCGGCGCAGCCAACGGTACAGGTCCGATTCGTAACCGTTCTCGTGCCCGCATCGAGGGCATCTCTCGTATCGAACGTCGACAGCGTTCCAGCCCTTGATACGCGGGGGGAACTGGTGGCCGCATTTCTCGCAAATGCGGACCGTTCTCACTTCTTGGACACCGGCTTCGTACTGAGATAGGTCTTCAGACTGTCGATGTCTAGACGCAGCATGACCATGTCGCCCACGCTCTTGACGTCCTTGGACAGAATGGATATCTGCGACGATGGCGCCAGACCCTTCTGAAGGTCCAGGGACTGCTTGGCGGTCTTGTCCAGCTTGATCCCCAGCTTGCCGATCTCCCAGCTCCTGGTCGTGTCAAAGTAGACATTGTCCATGAACCCTATCAGCTTGCCGTCCTGGCCCACCACCTTCTTGTTGAGCATGTCGCCGGCGGTCATGAAGACCTTCTTCTCGTCCACCACGACCTCCTTGACCTGGTCCATCTTGACCGCCAGGGTGACGGTGTCGCTGACCGAGGATACCTGTGGAGTGGCCACGAATATCTTCCGCACGCCTATGGCCTTCTTCTTGAGCCCCAAGGCGGCCTCGTTCCCCTTCCGCACGCTTATCCGGATGGCCGGCACCTTCCAGTTGTCCGTGTCGATACCGACCCCGTCCACGGTGCCGATGATGATAGCGTCGGAGCTGATGACCTCCTTACCCATGATGTCCTCTAGTCCTGACATGTTCTCCCTGGCGATGAACTCCCTAGATTGGTATTAATCCTATCGCCTCTAAATCGATTTTCAGGACGCGATGATGAGCGACTTGACCATCGATCGTCCGCCATCACGACCTTCGGTCCGTCGGGCTAATCTGATGATGGGGCAAAGTCGAGAAGGCGCATCAGCCGCTGCCGTCCGCTAGCGTGAAACGGTTCGGCTCTGCTGCCTCATGTACTGCGCCAGGTACATGTCCGTGCCGCTACCCAGTCCGGTGGAGCCGCTTCCTTTCCAGCCGCCGAAGGGCTGCGCCCCGACCATAGCTCCGGTCGTAGCGCCCCGAGCCCGGTTGGCGTAACTGACTCCCGCCTCGATGTTCTCGAAGAAGTAGTTCACCTCGTCCTCGTCGTCCGAGTATATCCCGGACGTCAGGCCGTAATCCACGTCGTTGGCCCGGCGCACCGCGTCCTTCAGGTCGGTGAAGCGCTGCACGCACAGTATCGGAAGGAAGAGCTCGTTCCTGACCAGGAAGTGGTCCTCCGGGAGTCCGGTGACCAACGTAGGGGTGGCGTAGAACCCCTTGGACAGCTTACCCTTCATCGCCTCCCCGCCGACGTGCAGCACCCCGTCGATGCGGGCCTGATGGGAATATCCCAGATAATCGTCCAACGCCTTCTGGTGTATGACCGGCCCGGTGAACGTCGCCCTTTCCCGGGGATCCCCGACCCGCGATCGCGCAAGGTGCTTCATGAGGTATATCATGAACTCGTCGTACACCAGCTCGTGAACGTAGACCCGGGAGCAGGCGCTGCACTTCTGGCCGGAGTAACCGAAGGCCGAGATGGCCACCCCGGCGATCGCCTTGGCCAGATCGGCCTTCTCAGTGACTATGGCCGGGTTCTTTCCTCCCAGCTCGGTTATCACCGGGATAGGGTAGCGGCGCGGGGACGAGAGCAGCCGGTACCCCACCTCCTTGGAGCCGGTGAAGGCGATCCCGTCGATCTTGTCACTGGAGACGAGCGCCTCCCCTGCCACGGAGCCGCTCCCGGAGAGCAAGTTAATAACACCGTTCGGAACGCCAGCCCTCTCGTACACGTCGTAGAGCATGTGCACCGCCAGAGGCGCCGGGGTGGACGGTTTCAGCACCGCGGTGTTGCCAGTTATTATCGCCGCGGTCAGCATCCCCGCCGATATGGCGATGGGGAAGTTGAACGGGCAGACGATGGCCCATACGCCGTAAGGCCGCATGACGCTGATCGGCTTCTCGTCCGCATAGGCCGGTTCGGTATCCTCCCGGAAGCCGTGGCGCGCTTCCATGCGGTCGGCGTAGAACGAGATGAAGTCCACCGCCTCGTCCACCTCGCCGACCGCCTCGTAACGGTTCTTGCCGTTGTCTATCGTTATGGCCGCCGCTATCTCGAACAGCTCGCGGCGCATGATCTCCGCCGCCTTTCGGAATATCACCAAGCGCTTGTCCAGGTCCATGACCGACCAGGTCTGGAAGGCCCGGCGGGCGGCGGACAGGGCCAGGGACGCTTCCTTCTCACCGCCCAGTGAGAACTCCCCCAGGACCAGCTCGGTGTCGATGGGGCTGGTGTCTGTGAAATATTTACCCGTTGGGACCGGTTTACCGTCTATCAGGCTCTCGTATGTCGACCCGACCTCCAGGGATTGGACGAACCTCTCCACCGCCCTGTCGTATCTGGTGTGGAACGACGATTCCTCGCCTGCCTTGACCATGCTCTCGTAGGTGTTCAGGTTCCTGAAGCTCATGACCGCGCCCCCTTCACTCAATAGGATGGATGACAATAATAAGGCATCGAACTTTCTGTTCGCCTAACCCCGCCGAAAACCGCACAAATTTATATCGTAGGCAACCCGATGGCCTATGTCGTTCCAAGGAGTTGTTGATCTGTCACCCGAGCCGTACCGTACGAATGCCAAGGAGGTCCTGGACCTGGTCCGATCGAAACGCCTAGCCCTGCTCTCGGACGTCAACGGCATGCCGACGGACCCGGTGGCCGAGGTCCGGCGAACCTTGACCGGACCGCTATCCGCTCCCGACCTGTGGAAGGTGGACCTCGGAGCGTGCCTGGACCTGGTCGACCGGGACCTGGCCAAGAAGGCCGGTCTGGAACCGATGGTCGTCCGTGAGCGGAAGGTATGGGAGCAGGCCGGGATGCTGGCCCCTATGGACGCCATGCCGTCCGGTGACGCTTTCGCTCTGCTACTGGCGCTGCGGGAGGCCCTGGCCTGTTCATTGCTGCGCTTCTGCCTGGACGCGAACACGGAGAACATCGAGCATGATGTCCAAGACTCCGACCTGAAGGAAGGGGTCCTGCGCGGCCTCGCCCTGGACCTGGGAAAAGGATGGTATGGGTTAGGAGCAACCACCGTTCCGGCCAGCAAAGGGGATGCTGGTCTGCGCTCTTTCCGTTCCTTGAGGCGGCACCTGTGCCGGAAGCTCGGAACTACCTCCGCCCAGCTACCTTTGGTTCTTCGGACGACAGAGCTTGACATCGCCCTGGGAGAGGTCCTCTTGGGCTCCCCGGTCTCGCTCGAAGGGTTGGCGTTCGATGATATCTGCCAGGAGTTCCTTTTCCATACCGTTCGGGACGTGTTCGGCGGTTGCCTAGAACCGGAAGCTGGGATCGGAATGGAGATCGAGCGCCGGAGGTGGCTGAGCGGTCTGCCGCACAGGTACGAACCGCCTGCCCCGGCCGAAGCCAGCAACGCCGCCGTCATAGGTCTCGGATTCTTAGGCGCCTCGCTGCTTTCCGCTCTCGCCATAACTGTCACCAAGGCCGCCATCTCCCGAAAGGGGGACGCTCCCCTGGAATATCCGGAGACGGCGTACTCGTTACCGTGCATAATGGGCTGGGACGGGGAGGAGGTAGCCAGCCTGGGCACCTTGCTCACCGTGCTGGAAAGGCATTCCTCATTGCCTTCGGAGAGGGGACTGGCGCAGGCCTTGGAGGCCGGACGGACGGCGATGATCGCCGCCGAGGCGCTGGAAGCGTTACGATATCTGGACGGGGACCCGCACGCCGGGACCTCCGCGGTGGGCTTCATCCCCGACAAGGTGCTCAGGGAACTGGGCCTGGCCCTCGTGGACGACACCATCCCCGGAGCGGCCGTGATCATGGGCATTCCCCAGGACCGCCGCCAGCTGGTGACCACCGTTCGGGAGCTTCAGGCTCGCGGAATGCTGATAATGGCCGCCGACGAGGTGGTCAAGGTACTGCAGGAGAACGAGGTGCAGATGGGTCTGGGCATGATGCTCTACCCTCTGGGCAATTTCACGCAACTGGTGCATTCCTTGGACTTCGTGGTCCGCGCCGCCCTATCCTTCGGAGGGTTGCAGAAAGGGGACTCGGAGCGACTGTCGGCGTATCTGGCTAAGCGCCCTAAGGCCTTCGTCCTGCACTACGGACCGCTTGACGCCAGCCGGGCGTCGCTGGCTTTGGCGGCGCTGCTGCATCACGTTCCGATAATCACCGATCAGTTGGTCGAGGGCGTTCCCGACCTTCTGATACACAAGGAACCGGCCTCCATGCTGCAAGGAGGCCTGGAATCCAGGGACATCAGGACCGCCGTGACCCTGGTGGACATACCCGTGCCCTTCGGCCCAGCGTTCGAAGGAGAAACGGTTCGCCGACCGGACACCTACTTCGAGGCGGGCGGCGGCAGAACGCCGTCCTTCGAGCTGCTGAAGATGCGCCCGGAGGAGCAGGTGAAGGACGGATCCATAATGGTCATCGGACCGGACGTGGACCGCCTTCCCGAGGGTTCGCAATCGCCGTTGGCTATACTGGTGGACGTGTTCGGCAAGCGCATGCAGGAGGACTTCGAATCGGTGATGGAGAGGCGCATCCACCTGTACCTGAACTTTGCCGAGGGCGTGTGGCACACCGGGCAGCGCAACATGAACTGGCTGCGGCTGAGCAAGAAAGCGTTCCGAGCGGGGTTCCGCCTGGAGCATCTCGGACGGATCTTGGTCACCAAGCTCAAGGAGGAGTTCGGGAACATCGTGTCCCGCGTGCAGGTCACCATCGTCACCGACGAGAACGAGCTGAGAAAGAGGATGCCGGAGGCCCTGGCCGCCTATCAGATAAGAGAGGAGCGCATGGCCGGCCTCACCGACGAGAGCGTGGACACATATTACTCATGCCTGATGTGCCAATCCTTCGCTCCGGACCACGTGTGCATAATCACGCCGGAGCGCCTCGGGCTGTGCGGCGCCATCAACTGGCTGGACGCCAAGACCGGGAAGGAGATCGTTCCCTCCGGTCCGAACCAGCCCATCGCCAAGGGCGAGGAGGACGACGCTGGCAAAGGCTCCTGGAAAGGGGTGAACGAGGCGGTGACCGCCCTGACCCGCGGGAAGATAACCAGGTTCTGCGCCTACAGCATGATGGAGGACCCCATGACGTCCTGCGGCTGCTTCGAGGTCATCGTGGCCATGAGCCCGGACATGCAGTCCGTGGTCGTCGTCAACCGCGAGTTCCCGGACATGACCCCGGTGGGCATGAAGTTCTCCACCTTGGCCGGGAGCATAGGCGGCGGAAAGCAGACCCCGGGATTCATCGGCATCGGAAGGAAGTACCTGGTGAGCAAGAAGTTCATCTCCGCCGACGGCGGCTTCCTGCGCATCTCCTGGATGCCTTCGTCGCTCAAGGAGAGCATGAGGGAAGAGCTTATTAATAGGGCCAGGGAATTGGGAGCGCCAGACTTTCTGGATAAGGTGGCTGACGAGACGGTGGTCACCGACGCCGAAGGCCTGTTCCAGTGGATGGTCAAGGTGGGCCACCCCGCTTTGGGGCTGCCCCCGCTGCTTTGAGGTGAGAAGATGGAAGTGCCGGTGCCAAGGGAGAAATGGGCGGGTTCGATCGGAGAGATGGAGCTGGGAGCTTCCCTGGAAAAGGGCGGGTCCCGAAGCTCGTTGCGCCTGGGCGGCAACAAGGGCCTGCCATTCCTGTCCTTTGAGGACCCGACTAGCCGCAACGTCGCTCTGGCCGGTTTCGTCGCCGACTCCTTAGAGGACGTGCCGCTGCCGGTAAAGAGGGCGTTCGGAAACGCTGTCAACGACCCGGCGAGATGGGCCGCCGCCTGGAAGGAGAAGGGCGCGGACCTCATCTGCCTGCATCTGACGTCCACCAACCCCGAGGAGAAGGACGTATCGCCGGAAGAGGCCGCGGCGACCGTGATGGCCGTCATGAAGGCCGTGGAGCTTCCGTTGATCATCTACGGCAGCGGTCACCCGGAGAAGGACGCCAAGGTCCTGGAGAAGGTGGGCGAGGCGGCCAAAGGTGAACGGCTACTATTGGGCCAGGCCGAGGAGGGCGGTTACAAGTCAGTGGCCGCGGCGTCCATGGCCAACGGTCACGCGGTGATCGGTTTTTCTAACTTGGACATTAACCTGGCCAAGCAGATAGTCATCCTGCTCACGGATTACGGCGTCGGACGAGGCGATGTGATCATCGACCCGTTGATGGCCGCCCTGGGCATGGGGCTCGAGTACTCATACTCGGTCAACGAGAGGATCAGGATATCCGCCTTGTCCGGGGACGCCATGCTGCAGGTGCCGATGATATGCGACTGCGTCTCGGCCTGGAAGGCTAGGGAGGCCTCGGACGACATACCGCAGGCCGGCGACACCCTGGAAAGGGGCATCTGGTGGGAGAGCACCACCGCTCTGGCGGCGCTGCTGTCCGGGGCGGACATACTGGTGCTCGGGCACCCGGGGTCCTTGCAGATAGCCAAGGACGCCTTGAAGGGCTTCAGGGGTGAGGCCTGATGGCCACCGCGATAGAGATCTTCAAGCATCTCCCCAAGAAGAACTGCGGGGACTGTAAGTTCCCGACCTGCCTGGCCTTCGCCATGCAGCTAGCGAACAACAAGGCCAAGCTGGACGACTGCCCGCATCTCAGCGAGGCGGGACGTAACGCCCTGGCCAGCTCATCCGCTCCGCCCATCCGTCTTATCAAGGTCGGCTCCGGCAAGAACGCGGTGGACATGGGCGACGAGACGGAACTGTACCGTCACGACAAGCGCTTCTTCCACCCGGTGGCCTTTGCGTTACGGATAGCGGACGACCTGGGGGAGGACGACCTATACAAGCGCCTTTCCTACGTTCGGTCGCTGCGCTTCGAGCGGGTGGGCCAAGTACTAAAGATGGACCTGCTGGAGCTGGAATGCCGCTCCGGCGACGCCGATAGGTTCGCGGCCTTCGTCAAAAAGGTGGCCTCGGAGTCCGAGCTGCCCCTGGTCCTTCGAACCAAGGACGCGGCGGCCATGTCCGCCGCTGCCAATGCCATAAAGGAAAAAAGGCCTCTGCTCCATGGGGCGGACGCTTCGAACCTCAAGGAGATGTGCGTCGTCGCCAAGAGCTGCGCTTGCCCTCTGACCGTAGGCGCGGACGACCTCAATGGCCTGGCGGACATGGTGGAAGCGGTACGCAAGGAAGGCGTGGAGGACATGGTCCTCGATCCTCGACCAAGCTCTCTTAAGGAGCTGCTGGAAAGATGCACCATCATCAGGCGCAGCGCCATCCGAAAGACGTTCCGCGGGCTCGGTTATCCCATATACCTATCGATACCGGCCGGACGCGACGGCATGCTCATGGCCTCCACGGCCGTCATGAAGTATGGCAGCCTGCTCTCCTTTGAAGAACTTCCGGCATCCAACGCCCTGCCGCTCATGGTCCTGAGGCAGAACATCTATACCGATCCGCAGGTGCCGATCCAGGTCAAGCCGGACCTCTACCCGGTGAACAACCCCGGGCCGGACGCTCCGTTGCTGTTCACCACCAACTTCTCGCTTACGTTCTTCACGGTCATGTCCGACCTGGAGAAGAGCAAGGTGCCGGTCTGGCTTCAGGTGGTTGACACGGAAGGACTGTCGGTCCTGACGGCCTATTCGGCCGGCAAGCTGACCTCGGAATCGGTAAAGAACGCCCTGCAATCCACGGGCGCTCTGGAGAGGTCTAAGAAGGGAACCTTGGTGATCCCGGGCATGGTGGCCAGGATGGCCGTCAAGCTGAACGAGGCCACCGGGCTGCAGATAATCGTCGGTCCCAAGGAATCGTCCGGGCTGCCGAAGTTCCTGAGGTCCTGACGGTTTAACATCTCGAAGAACGTCTGGAAATCATTATTACCAGACATTCCGTTGCATTCCTAACACCCCAAGGTGGAGATCGGATGCAACAAGGACCTTACGACCCGAACCAGCCTGGCCAGCAACCGTATCAAGGCCAGCAGCAGGGGCCGCAGCAGTGGCCTCAGCAAAACCCACCCAATAATTATCAACAGCCGCCTCAACAGCAGCCGCAGTACCAGCAGCAGTACCAACCACAGCAATACCAACCGTACCCGCCGCAACAGTACTACCAGCCGCCGAAGAAGAAGCGGAACATGAAGCTCATCGTGGCCGTCGTCGCCGTGGTGGCGATCTTGCTGATCGCGTCCATGGCGGTGCTTTTCTGGCCCAAGGGAGACGACAATGGGAGCGAGACCATAGGCTCCCGGGGAGGAGTGCTTTCCATCACCAGCGGCGCGCTTGACGGACTGCGCATAGAGGTGCCCTCCGGCGCCTCCGAAAGCCCGGTGAACATCGACGTGACCAGCGAGGTAGTGGACGACCTTCCGGGACTTCCCTCTGTGGGAAGCATAGCCAGCCGATTGATAACCATCAACACCGACGGCTCGGACTCCTGGAACGTGTTCAAGATGTTCGACAACGCCCTCACCGTCACCCTGCCGTATGACGAAGATCTGGTGGACGACGAGGAAGCGGTGCGCTTCTACGTCTACGACCCGGTGCGGGACCACTTCGAACCGACCGGGTTCATATCCCAGAACCTCGCCAAGAACACCATTACTTTCCAGGCCTCGACGTTCTCGCAGTTCGTGGCCATAGAGGTGGCCATGAGCCTGTTGGAAGGAGCGGGGTCCAGCCTTTCCGTGGACACCGGGTTCCGCCCGGCCGAAGACGGTTGGTACATACCCAACTACGGATCGTACCTGGCCAGCGGAGGACTGTGCCTGGGCATGGTCAGCTACGCCAAGTGGTACTACACCTACCAGAAGGGCGCCGGGACCGGCCTCTACGACAAGTACCGCGAGGGGAACCTTAACGAATGGAGGGACGACGCCACCGCCCTGGAACTAGCCAGTCGTGTGCAGATGGGCGTGCAGGGAATTTGGGGTGCGATGACCGCCGAGGAGCGGGCGAACACCACTACCAAGCAGACCGGATTGAGCATCATTCACGGAATGCTCATATCAGGAGAGCCGCAACTGGTCGGCCTGAAGACCGTGTACAACAATGGGACCTGGGGCGCGGGCGGGCATGCCGTGCTTGCTTACAAGTATGACAGCGGGCGCTTCTACATGTACGACCCGAACAACCCCGGGTCGGATCCCAGCTCGGCCCAGCAGCAGATGCCGTTCAACTATACGACCGGCTTCTCCAAGATATTCAAATCCGGGCTCAATGCCGCCAATCCGCTGCTGTTCAACGTGTTCTATCATGCCGGTGCCAAGGTGTTCAGCCCGCTGAACGCTTACAAGGGACTATATGACAGCGCGGAGGACGGCTTCGACGACGACTCGGTGTTCCCGAACATCGAGCTGACCGATGAGAGTACCTTCGAACAAGGTGAAACCCCGATGGACACCAACGCCGACGGTATACGCGATACCACTGAGTCCTTCTGCACCATAACTGGAACCATAGACGGAGGACAGGCGCCGGTACAGAAGACCCTGGTGTTCGTAGGCTCCAAGAAGTTCCAGGCCACCGTCACCGACGGAGCGTTCAAGGTGCAGGTGCCGCTGAAGCAGGGCGTGAACGACATAGTCGTCCTAGCCACCGACAGCAATACCTTCACCAATTGGGCTGGCTACTATCGTACTGAGATAAAGAGCACCGCGGCCATGGGATCTTTGACCGTGACCATGAGCTGGGGACAGGGCGATAGTGACGTGGACCTGCACGTGCTGGAGCCGTTCGGACGCCACATCTACTACGCCAACAAGGGCTACGACACGAACGGCCCGTACCTGGACTTCGACAACACCCGGGGATACGGTCCGGAGCACTACTATGCCACGGATGGTAATGTGATGTACGACTCGTCTGGAACGGTGAAGAGCAATGATATCTTTGGAACGTACCAGATCGGAGTGCACTACTATGCCGACCACGATAGCAACCCTGATGAGACCCAGCCGATCACCTGGACCGTCACCATATCCTACCTGGTAATCTACATAGAGGCGACAGGGCAGGAGGTCTGGGAGGAGGTCACCTACGACGGCTATCTGGGGAGCGCCAGCTCCGGAAGCGCTAGCTCCTTCGGTTCCGGTACCGGATGGTCGGGGATAATGACCTTCGAGTGCTTCGAGCCGAACCTGGACGACTACACCATCCCGGACCCCGAGGATGTGACCTTCCAGTAAACCCTTTCCCAAACCTTTCCTTTCCTTTTTTCTTGAAAGCATTATTTATCGGACCGGGGGATTCCATGTCGTGAAAAAGCTCGCTTGGGCCCTCCTCCTCATGTTCTTTGCGCTAACCATGGCGCCGATGGTACATGCGGAGGAGGTGGCGGGCGCCCCTCGGAACCTGCAGGCGGAGAGGGAAGGAGCGCGCATCTTCATCTCCTGGGAGCCGCCAGAGGGGAATGTCTCTGTGGTGCTATACAACGTCTACCGGGGTACGGAGTCGGGAAAGCTGGAATTCTATGATTCCCTGCCTGGCAACTTTACCGCCGGATATGACACGGAAGTGGTTCGCGATCAGAGGTACTATTACGCAGTGAGCGCCAGCACCACCGCCGGCGAGGGACCGCTGAGCGATATCGTTGTGGTGGACATTCCTTCGAACGATTTTCCGGTGATGGTGATGAGCATCATCTTGACCGTGGTCGTCGCCACGCTCATCTTCGCCTACTGGAAGGGAAAAGGTTCGGAACGATCTCCCTGAGCTCGGACGCAAGAGGTTCGTCACCTTTCACCGGAATTCCAGAGGAGGAGGCGTCGCGAACGACCTCGTCATCGTGCAACAGGAAGAACTCAAGCCCGGTGCCTTTGGCCAGCTGCTCGGCCTTATTTTCCTTTCCCGACCGGACGCCGTTGATCAGCAGGACCTTTCTCCTGACCTGGAGGTCCAGCTCGTCGGCCAGTTCCGACAGTCGCACGGCGGTCGCCACGCCCACGGCCGTGGGATCCGACACCAGGACCAGAAGGTCCATCTCCTTGGCCGTGCGGCGGGAGAGGTGCTCCATCCCCGCCTCGTTGTCGATTATTACGTGGGAATAGGATTCCATCAGCTGATCGACGAAAACGCGTAGAAGGTTGTTCACGTAGCAATAGCAGCCCGGCCCCTCGGGGCGGCCCATGGTCAAAAGGTCGTAACCGTGACCTTCGGCCAGTATCTCCCGCAGCTTGAGCTTCAGGTACTCCTGCTTGCTCATGTCTCGGGGCGGTTGACCGCCTTTGCTCAGGAGCCCTTCCCGGACCTGGCCTACCGTTCCCGGCACGTCCGTCCCCAGCTTCTGCCCCAGGTTGCTGTTGGGATCGGCGTCCACGGCCAGTACTACATCTCTTTCCGACAGTATCCGGACCAGCAGGGCGGACACGGTGCTCTTCCCGACCCCACCTTTGCCCGCCACGGCCGCCACGAAGCTCATGACATGCCACCCAGCCGGTAGCGCTGCCTTATCGCCTCGACCGTTCCGTTGAGCAGTTCGAGCACCCTCTCCGCCTTCGCCTCGTCCAGGCCGCCCAGGCCGCACTGCGGGGTTATCAGGGAACGCTCCAGGACCAGGTCCAAATCCATGCCCTTGCGATAGAGCAGGTCCATGTAGCTCTCGAACCTCTGCAGCAACGTCCCGACGGTCTCCTTAGCGATCTGGTCCTCCATGTTCGGAATGAGCCCCCAGGCTATGGAGCCGCCCCGGTCCAGGAAGGCCGAGACCTCCTTCGGGAACAGCGAAACGGTGTGGGCGTAGTTGTAAGCGTCAAAGCTCAGCATGTCGATGGACGTGGAAAGTAGCAACGGCCAATCGGTGTTCCCGCAGCAGTGCATGGCCTTGATGGCGTCAACCCCCTCCAGCACCTCGTCGGTCCAGTCCACCACCTGACGTTGGGATATGGAGGCGAAGGGCGTTCCGATGAGCGTGAGCGAGGGCTCGTCCAGGAATATGATCGGCCGGTCGGATATCTCCCTGAGCTTCCTGGCCTGCCACTTGGCCTGCATGTTCAAGTTTCGTCGTATGATCTCGCCGTACGCCTCATCGTAGATGGCGGCCTTGCCGTTCTGATCGAGTATCTGCAGCCCGGCGCTCACCGGACCGGTCACCTGGCCTTTGACCGCCGGCAGCTTCTTTCCCTTGAACCGGTCAAGGAGAGCGTACAGCCCCTGGAAGTGGTCCTTGTGATGGGCGAAATGTTCGATGTCGTCCGTGACCACCGCGGTGTAGAACGCCTCGGGATCGTAATCGTTCAGATCGACGATTATTCTTTTCTTGTGCGCGTCGACCTTCACGCCTGGAAGAGTGAACGAGAACTGCGCGTACATGTTCTCCCCGAAACCGAGAGAGGGCATCTGCGGCCAGTAGGGGACCTCGCTCATGCTTGCCGTGACGATGTCCAGAGCCTTCTGGGGGTCCTTGTGCGGCAGGGAGCCTATCCCGGTCGCGGCGCAGTTCCAGGCCATGGCCTGGAGTTATCGTTCTCGTTATAAAATCATTTGGTGGCCCGGATGGCTATGTAGTACTGGTCGATGAAGAGCTTGCCGTCCGCCTCCTCGACGGCCATACGCCCCTTCAGATCGGATGACAAAGAGGACACCACACGTTCGATCTCCTTAGCGTCAGAAGGCTCGGCGTTCCAGGTCATGGTGGACAGCGCAAGATGACGACGGTACTCGCGCACCTCGATGTTCGCAAGACCGGCCTCGCCCAGCATCTCCTCCCACTCCCTCCGTCCGTACTCACGAACGTGAGAGCGGTCATGGAGGAGGTCCAGATGGTTCATGGTTCGGTCGACCTCAGGATCGTCCGGAACGCTGCGGTCGTCTATGACCATGACCCCGTCGTCCTTGAGCACCCTGGCCATCTCCTTCAACGCTTTGTTGATATCAGGGAAGTGATGCGGTGCCCGGCGGCAGGTGACCGCATGGAACGAGCCGTCGGGGAAGGGCAGGGAGCGGACGTCGCCCCTCAGCCATGCGATGTTCGAAATCGATCGCTTGACCGCCTCTTCCCTGGCGACCTCCAACATACGGCGGGTGAGGTCCAGGCCGATCACCGTTCCGGCAGCCGGTGCCAGATGCATGGCCACATGTCCCGTCCCCGTGGCCACGTCCAGAGCGAGCTTGTCATGAAGGTCCCCGCACATCTCACCAACGCGCTCGAGAACTTCCTTATCGGCGTGAGAGGCGCTTTTCACATAGCCCTCGGCCCTCTTACCGAATATCTCCTGGACCTTTTTCCCGTTCACGTAACTGCATCCTAATGAAAATATTTCAACGCTGTCAGGAAAAGATTATCCCCTTTTCGCTAAATATCAATCACATGCGGCTGATCACGGTCAACCGGACCAAGCCCAACGCCTCGATCGAGTTCTATGGATGCCCCATGCAGTGCAAGTACTGCTCCCATACGGCGGCGCAGTACAAGGACTACGACCTGGACAAGATAATACTGGCCATGTCCGATAACGGGATAAGGAGCGTCTTCATCGGAGGGGCGGAACCGGCCGTGCACAGCAGGGAAGCCTTGGAACTGATCCGAATACTTAAGGCCAAGGGCAAGGAGGTCATCCTTAAGACCACCGGGCACGATCCAGATTTCGTAGCCGCCGCCAAGGACAAGGTCACCCGCTTCGTCCTGGAGCTGAAGGCGCCCCTCGACGAGCCTGAGCTGCTGACGAAGCTCACCATATACGATATGGAGAAGGCGAAGGAGCAACAGGAGAAGTTGCGGCGGACGCTGGAGATAATGAAAGGTTCGAGGGTGCGGGCCACATTGCGCGTCATTCCCGAGCGATACACAGAGGATACGGTGGAAAGAATGGCCAAGGACCTCAAGGGCTACGTGGATGAGCTGCACCTCATCCAGTTCATGTCCAGCCAGAACGACGTGGGCTATGCCGGCATATACAACCCGGGACCGGACCAGGAGACCATGATGAGGCTCGGACGAATAGCGCGCAAGCATCTTCCCCGGGTCAAGGTAGTAGGCAACGGCTTCGACGTCATCCTCTGATTTGCTCGATCGACGGAAATCTGCTCAGGTCGGTGTGCGGCAGGAAGGACGCGGACGAGAAACGGTCGAAGAAGCGTTGATCTGTCGATAGCTCCACGTAGGTCATCGCCCGATGCGCCGCCAGCGCCTCCTCTCGTTTTTCCTGAGAGAGAAGGCAAAGCTTGGCCCCGTCCAGTGAGGCGTTCCCTAGGAAGGTGAAGCGTTCCCGGGGCAGGTCCGGCAATAGACCTATCGCCACCGCGTTATCGAGGTCGATGTGATGACCGAACCCGCCGGCGATGTACACCCGCTCCAGGTCGGTGAAATCAATACCGGCGGTGTCCAGCAGCACCTCCGCCGCTGCATATAGGGACGCCTTGGTGCGCACGATGTTGGCGATGTCCTCCTCGGTGACCGTGATATCTCTGCGTCTCTCCACCTTGTCCGTGGGGCAGCAGCTCATGCCGGTGGCCTTGACGTCGTAGCCGTCCCTCTCCACGTCCTTGGAATAGACCAGAACGTACTCCTTTCCGAACTCGCCATCCCTGACGCGTTCCGAGGGCTGCAGGTGGCCCTTCTTGTCCAATACACCCGTAAGGAACAACTGCGCCAGCAGATCTATCAGCCCGGAGCCGCAAATCCCTTTGGGACGGACCTTTCCGATGGTGCTGTACTCCACGCCGCCCTTCAGGGAGACCTTTTCGATCGCCCCATCGCCGGCGCGCATGCCGTGGCAGACCTCGCCGCCCTCGAACGCCGGACCGGCGGAGGCGGAACAGGCTAAAAGCCAATCATTGTTGCCGAGGACTATCTCCCCGTTCGTTCCCACGTCGATGAGCAGGCTGATACCTTCGTTCCTGGCCATTCCGCTGGCCACCACGTCCGCTACGACGTCGCCGCCGACGTAGCTCGCGCGTCCGGGCACCAGGTGCACCGAGGCCCGGGGGTTGACGTTCAGACCAAGCTCGCTGGCGTTGATCCGCGGTGATAGGTTCGTGACCGGCGTGTAAGGCGCGTAACGTATGCACTTGGGGTCCAGGCCGAGCAGCATGTGCATCATGGTGGTATTGCCGGCCACGCTAACGGCCATGATCTCCTCGGCGCAGACCTTCTTGCCCTTGCCGACGCAGACATCCCCGGTATTGCACACCCGGGCCAGCATGTGGTTGATGGTGTCAACTATCGTGTGCCGGAGGCGCTCGAGCCCGTGGTCCTCGCTATACATGATCCGCGCCAGCACATCCTCGCCGTACATCAGCTGGCGGTTGTAATCGGAGACCTGCGAGATCATCTCCCCGGTGCTGAGATCGACCAGTTGCAGGGCGACCGTAGTGGTGCCGATGTCCACTGACACCCCGAAGTTCCGGGAGACGACGTTCCAAGGCAGGACGTCCACCAGTATGTTGCCGTCCAGGAACGCGGTCACCGTCCATTCCCCTTCCCTTATGGCCCTGGGCAGTTCCCGGAGCAGGGAGAGAGGCACCTCCAGCGCGCCAGGCTCGTAACCCAGTTGTTTCAACAGGCGCTCTAGGTCGGCGTCGTTGTCCTGCAAGGTCGGAGGACGCAGTTTGGCGTAGATCGCCCTCACCAGGGGGGAGATCTGCTTCAGATCGGTGCTCACCTTTCCACCGACTATCTGCATAGGCTTGAGCTGACTTTCTTCGGGGACGAAGACGATACAATCCCCTTTGACCTTGGACAGGCATGCCAGGCGGTAGCCGTTCGACCTATCCTCCTCGGTTATGCGAGGGGTGTTCTGAGAGTCCACGTCCCCCTCGACCACCACCCGGCAGCGTCCGCAGACACCTTTTCCGGCGCAGGCGCTGTTGATCTCCACTCCGGCTAGGATTGCCGCCTCCAGAAGGTTGGTATCCACTGGAGCTTCGATGCTGCGGCCTTTGGGATGGAAGGTCACCTGGGGGCTCATCCCGAGCGAATCCCTTCCTGCGTTAATAAAAGCTCTCGCAAGCCACCCTGAAAATGATTTAGGGCAAGACTGCGGTCAGGATGAGCATGGAGCATGGGCACGACCACCGCGGAGGTTCGACCAAGATGCTGACGTACGCCTTGGTCATCACCGCCGCCTTCGCCCTGGTGGAGTTGGTCGGTGGCTTGCTCAGCGGTAGCCTGGCATTGCTCAGTGACGCCGGTCACATGTTCACTGACGTGCTGGCGCTGGGCCTCAGCCTAGGAGCTTCACTGGTGGCCGCCCGTCAGGCCACGGAACGTCATACATACGGATTCCTGAGGGCGGAGATACTTGTCGCGCTGGTGAACGGGATCGCCCTGGTCGGGATATCGTTGCTGGTGATACACGAAGCCCTGGGCCGGCTCTCCGATCCCACATCGGTGGACGCCGACCTCATGCTCGTCGTGGCCGTCATCGGAATGATGGCGAACCTGCTGGGAATATCGCTTCTGCATCGGGGCTCCAAGGAGAACCTGAACGTGCGTGGCGCTTCCCTGCACATGATGGGCGACCTGCTTTCTTCGTTCGGGGTCATTGTCGCGGCGTTGCTGATTCGGTTCTTCGGCTGGCAGGAAGCGGACGCCATCATCGGACTGGCCATTGCGGTCATCATAATTGTCGGCGCGTACCGCCTCATCTCGCAATCGGTGTCGATATTGCTGGAGGCGGTCCCCAAGCACATCGAGCTCAAGGAGGTTGAGGAAGCCATGAACTCCGTCAACGGTGTGAAAATGGTGCACGATCTACACGTCTGGACGCTTTCGTCGGGTGTTTATGCCCTTAGCGGCCACGTTGTCGTCGAGGATCAGCAGGTCAGTGCCTGTTCACCGGTCATCCATGATCTGGAAAGGATGCTGGAGGAGCGTTTCCATATCGGTCACGCCACCATCCAGATAGAGACGGAGGCTTGCCCTGCCAACGGCTGCACCATCAACTGCCGAGAAGACCATCACGATTGATCCGGTCAGTGCCTGAAGAGCCTCACTCCGGTGAACACCATGGCCATTCCGTGCTCGTTGGCCGCGTCGATGGACTCCTGATCGCGTATGGAACCGCCTGGCTGTATTATCGCCGTAACCCCGGCCCTGGCGGCGGTGTCTATGCCGTCCCGGAAGGGGAAGAAGGCGTCTGATGCCATCACACTTCCCTTGGCGTTCTCCCCGGCCTTGTGCGCGGCGATCATCGAGGAGTCGACGCGGGACATCTGCCCGGCGCCGATGCCGACCACGGTCTCACCCTTGGCCAGGATGATGCTGTTTGACCACACATGCTTGCACACCTTGTTGGCGAAGAGCATACCGTGAATCTCCTCCTCGGTCGGGGCGCGGGTAGTAACGACCTTGAGGTCCTTGGCGGTGACGGGCACGAACTTGTTGGTCTGCACCAGCAGTCCGCCCTTGATGCGCTTCATACGCCACTCGGGAGCGGTGTCCAGAGTGATTGGGGCGTTCGTCCTGAGAAGCCGGATGTTCTTCTTTTTCTTCAATATCTCCAAGGCGTCGGCCTCGTAATCGGGAGCTATGACACAGTCCACGAAGTGCTGGGAGATGTCCGTGGCCGTAGCGACATCGACGTTGCGATTGAAGCCGATGACGCAACCGAACGCCGCTAGCGGGTCAACGGCATAGGAGCGGGTGAAAGCCTCCGATATGGTGTCGGCGGACGCCACCCCGCAGGGATTGGTGTGCTTGATGACTATGGCCGTGGGCCTCTCGAACTCCCGGACCAGTTCCAACGCGGACTCGAGGTCCAGGATGTTATTGAATGAAAGTTCCTTCCCGTGCAGTTGTTCGGAGCGAGAGACGCACACGCCTTTGGCGAAAGGGTCGACATAGAACGCGGCGGTCTGTTGCGGGTTCTCGCCATACCTGAGGTCCTGGCGCTTCTCCAGCCCCATGCTGTAGGTTTCCGGGAAACCCTGGTCCCCGAACTCCGAGCCCAGGTGGGAGGCGATGAGCGAGTCGTAATAGGCGGTGGAGCGGAACGCTTCCAGCATGAGCTTGCGCAAGGTCGGTTTCGATATCTCGCCGCCGTTGGCCTTCATTTCTTCCAGTAAGGCGGAATAGTGGCGCGGGTCGGTGACGACCGCCACGGAGTCGGAGTTCTTGGCCGCCGCCCTGATCATGGACGGGCCGCCGATGTCTATGTTCTCGATGACCTCGTCCAGGTCGTCGCCCTTGGTTAGAACGGTCTCCCGGAACGGGTACAGGTTCACGACCACCATGTCGATGCGCTTCAGTTTCGCTTCGCTCAACTGGCGCATGTGCTCCGGGGAATCCCTTCTGGCCAGTAGTCCAGCGAAGATGGCCGGGTGCAGCGTCTTCACGCGACCGTCCATCATCTCCGGGGAACCGGTGTAGTCGGATATCCCCACGACCTTCAGACCGTTAGCGGACAGCAGCTTGGCCGTGCCGCCAGTGGAGATCAGCTCCACGCCCAGCTGGCTTAGCCCCTTGCAAAAATCTACTATACCGTCCTTGTCCGAGACGCTGATGACCGCCCTTTCGACCTTGACCATGAGAATTCCTTCAGTGGGATGGGCACACCACGAAAGATGGTATGCCAGGGGTATATTGCTCAATCCGTATTAAAGATAGCGATAGCCGATAGGAATCACCGGGCGACTGGCCATATCACTTTGTTCGTTCATCATAAATTATCATCGGAGGGACGGTCGGGAAGGGCGGGAACGCTTAAAACCGTCCGTAGCCATAGCCTTTTGAACCGAGATGTTGGTCATCAGCGAGAGGATAAACGGACTGTTCGCCGCGGTCGGACGGGCCATAGACGCCAGGGACGAGAAGTTCATCCAACAGCACACCGTCCAGCAGATGGAGTGCGGAGCGCAAGCCTTGGACCTCAACGTCGGCCCGGGAAGGGACGACGGCCCGGCGGCCATGGATTGGCTGGTGCGAACCGTTCAAGAGGTCTCCGACCTCCCGCTGTGCATCGATACCCCGGGCATCAAGACCATGACCGCCGGTGTGAAGGCCTGCCGCAACAAGCTGATCATCAACTCGACGACGGCGGAAATGAAGAAGATGCAGGCACTTTTTCCGTTGGCCAGGGAGCACGACGCGGACGTGATATGCCTGACCATGGACGAGCGCGGGGTACCGAACGACGCCGAGTCGAGGGCGGAGATGGCCATGCTGATGATGACCACGGCCATGGAGTACGAGATCATGCCCGACCGGCTGATGCTGGACCCCTTGGTCATGCCCATGAAGGCCGCCCAGGACCAGGCCATGAAGGTCATCAAGGCCATGCATCTCTTCCAGACGTTGAACGATCCCGCACCGCGAACGGTGGTCGGACTTTCTAACGTCTCCAACGGAGGGAAGGAGAGAAGCCTGCTGAACCGGACGTTCCTGGCTATGCTAATGGGCGCCGGTCTTGACGCGGCGATCGTGGACGTGCAGGACGCCGAACTTATGGCCATCATCAAGGCTGGCGAGCTTCTGAAGTCAGAGAAGCTCTACTGCGACGATTTTCTCAGGGCCTGAGGGAACCTGGCTCAGCCCTAGCCCCGGAGTATTGGAAAGTCTATCGCGTTCCCCAGGAAGTTGGGGAAGACGACGTAAAGGAAGAATATCGTGACGGGCAGGAGGATCGCCGCCGCCATGACCGTCACGCCGAGGAGTGGGCCTGGAGGGCTGGCGATGCTGAGCAGAGACCACAGCAGGGCGCCGAACACCAGATAGAAGAAGATCAGAAGGAATGACCCGATCCAGATGTACCATGACCTTTCGGTGACCGTGACCATCTCCCCGCCCATGAACCTCACCCGGTGCGCGGTCAGGAAATTCGCCGGGTCATCGTAGTCGACGGTGAAATCGGTCAGGAATATTGAGAACTCCTTTGTGCGGTGCGTTTCTATCTCTTCTCTTGGTATGACCTTTCGGCCTTCCTTCGTCGACCGGACCAGGGCGAACTTGTCATCCACCTTCGCCCCGCAGCCTGGGCACCTCAACTGCCCGTAGGGGACCTCACCGTCGCAATGAGGGCATACTAGGTTGAGCATCGCTCCTTCCGGCGCTCTCGGCTTGATGCGCTTGGGAGCGGTGGTCTGGGAGTAAATAGGGGCCTTGGGAGCCAACTCGTCCAGTATCGCTATGGCCTCTTCCTTTCTGTCCTGAAGGTACAGAATGAGCGCCATGTCCTCCTGGAGATCACGGACCCGATCCTCGGAGCCCTCGGCCAGACCGAGATCGACCCAGGTCATGGCCTGGGAGTAATCCTCCATCTTGATGTAGGATATGGCGAGACGGTGGCAGAGCTCGGCACGCTCCTTGCGGTCCTCGGCCAGTTTGTAACGTACACGGATATCGGCCACGGTTCGCTCCCATTGTCCGATCTCGGCGACGGTCGGATGCGAAGCGCGTTCCGACTCCCACCGTTGGACCGTGGTAGCCTGCCATTCCTCCATTCGCTTCCCCGAACAGTATTCAGTTGAATGGATAATTAAACTATCTAGCGCATTACCAGGTCCCGTAAGTGCCGAAGTCCTTGGCCGCTCGGTTGAGCGCCCGGATGTTCTCCGGCGGGGTGAACGGAGGCACTTCGCAAGCGGTTCCCAGTATGTAACCGGAGGAACAACTGCGGCCCTTGAGCAGTTGCGTCTTGGCCTGCTCGTACACCTGCTCCTCCGTTCCGTGCAACATCAGCTTGGTGTCCACGGTGCCCATGCAGGTAGCGTAACCGCCGAACTCCTGGATCAACAGGTCGGAGGGGAACACCTCTCGGCCCTTGTATCCGACGTGAACGACCGTCACTGGGGACCACACGATCTCTTCCTTCAGCACCTTGTAGTCAGTCTCATGGTTCCCGCAGAAGTGGTAGAACACCTGCGGCCCGGCGCCGTTGTCGAAGCACTTGGTCACGAACTCGTTCAGGTACTTCCCGGAGAACTCCCGGACCATGTCGTCGGAGAAGATGTCGTTGTTGCCGAGCACGGAACCAGTGGTGATGGCCGCGTCGCCGTAACGCTCGGCGATGAGCCCCGCTCCGGCCGCCGCCGTCTCCATGTACAGGCGGACCAGGACGTGGGCGAGCTCCGGTTCCAGCAGCGTCCACATTATGAAATTGTCAACTCCCACCAGTTGCGCCCCGCTGCCCGTGATATCGGTAGCGATGGCGATGGGCGAGAACATCTCCGGAAGGTGCTTCTTGACATAGTCGTTGGAACGGAACAGCTGGTCAAGCGTGGCGCCCTTCAAAAGCTCCTCCTTGCTGGGAACGGCAAGTTCCTCCACCTGCGATGGATCGAATATCAACGGCGCCTTAGGCACCGGGGGCATCCAGTCCATGTACTGCGCCTCCATGCCAATTTCCGTCAACCAGGGCAAGGAGTAGTACCAGTGGGTTATCGGCAAAAGGTCATAGGACTGCATGGCGGCGGCCACCCAATGCGCCCCTTGCTCGGGGTTCTCGTAGAACTCCCGAATGGTGTGGCCGTTGGAAATCGCGGCGTGGGACAGCATCATCGGATCGACCGGGATGTGACCGTAGTTGGAACCCATGAAGGGAGAGGCGAATCGCTTCTTAGCTTCCTTCAACCACTTTTCGTCAATGGGCTTCATATCGGCGGCCACGTCGCTCATGCCCTAGGGAGGGAAGGAGGAGGTATTTGCATTCTGCGCCTGAATAGCAAATAATGATATGCCCCGCTGTGAAATATCTTAACCATGACCGGTGACCTGGGGAGCATCGACGTTCCGTCGTTGAGATGGGAGCAGCCCAAGTGGACCCAACGGATGCATCGTCTGGTCTCTGGTGAGACCGTTTACGCCACTTTGGAGTGGCCGCAGGCCTTCCGCTCCACCGGCCTGTCCATCTCCCGCGAGGGACGCTACTCCTTCAAACGCGGTGGCTTCCTGCACCCGTTCATAACCGTGCGAAGACAGGAGTTCGAGATGGAGCACGCTAAAATGACTATGGATTGGAAAGGAAATGGAGAGCTGGTCTTCACCAACGCCCAGCGATTCACGTTCACCCGGGTGGCCATGTCCCGCTTCGATTACGAGGTGACCGATCATCGCGGGGCGCACATGTTCTCCCTGAATAAAAAAATGGCCGCGTTCAAGCACAGTGGAGAGGTGCACATATCCCCGGCTGGCCTGAGCCACCGGGATATCGCGCTACTCGTTACGTTGGGATGGTACCTGGCGGTGATGGTCACCGAGGACGCGGCGGCGGCCTCCGGAGCGGCGGCAGCGGGCGGTTGATCGCTCCTTCTTCTCCATCGCCTCAAGGCCTGATGCCCGCCTCTTCGACCAGGCGGGGGATGATGTCCTCCCAGGCGATGGCGGTGATGTGCACCCCGTGAACGCCTTTGATGGACGACAGCTCGTTCATCATCTCCACGCACATGCGAATGCCCTCTTCCTTAGGATCGGACGATCTCCTCAAGCGGTCGACGAGCTCGTCTGGAACGCTCATCCCGGCCACCTTGTTCTTCATGAAGAGCGCGGCCTTGTGGGAGCGCAGCGGGATGACCCCGGCGATTATGTGGACCTTTTCATGAAGCTCCTTCTCCACCACCAGGCCCATGAACTTTTTGAAACGCTCAACGTCAAGGACACACTGGGTCTGCACGAACTGCGCCCCGGCGTCCACCTTCTTCCCCAACCGGGTCACGCGGAACTCGAAGGGGTCGGCGAACGGATTCACCGCCGCCCCGAGATAGAGCTGCGGCGGTTCCGGGAGCGTCTCGCCGGACCAGTTGTTCCCCTTGGTCAGATTGCGCAGGACCATCAGCTCCTGGATGGAGTCGAGGTCATAGACGTTCTTGGCCTGGGGATGGTTTCCGAACACCTGATGGTCGCCGCTGATGCACAGCACGTTCCTGATGCCTAGCGCGCTGGCGCCGATGACGTCGCTCTGCATGGCGATGCGGTTGCGGTCCCGACAGGTCATCTGCATGACCGGCTCCAGGCCCTCCTGGAGACATATCACGGAAGAGGCGATGCTGGACATACGCACGTTCGCCGCTTGATTGTCCGTCAGGTTGAAGGCGTGAGCGCTGCCCTTGAGCAGGCGAGCCATTTGACGAAGCTTGTCCACCTCGCATGAACGAGGAGGACCGATCTCGGCGGTGACGGCGAACTTGCCCGCGTCGAGCGTTCCCTGCAGTTGAGATACGCTCATGGTTCGCCCCTCCATCCATTCTGCGCCGCTCCAGGCAGCGCCTCCTGGTTCACGACGCGCCTCGGACCGCCGTTGCGACTGGCCCTCCAGTCCTTAGGGGGGATGTTGACGTTGAGCAGGTCAAGCCTTCCGCTGCGTTCCAGTGACCTGATTATCTGGTCCCAGGCGCAGGGCGTTTCCTTCGACACCTCGCAGAGACCGTTCTGGCTTCCTCCGCAAGGTCCGTTCAGCAGGCTCTTGGCGCAGCGGGCGATCGGACAGATCCCCGCCGTGAGATGAATTATGCAGTCGCCGCAGCCGGCGCATTTCTCCACGAACACGCCCATGCCTTCCGGGGCCCCCATGTTGGAGGTGTTCACTCCCGGGACGACCATGGCTTCGGGACCGTGGTCCTGCACCACCTGCGCTCCGACGCCGCAGGCCATGCTGACCACGGTGCCCTTGAATCCGTTCAGGGGGGTCAGGAACTCCTTCTCGCAGGCCCTTTCCACTGTTAGCGTATCGACCTTCCAGCCCTTGCCCTTGAGCTCGGAATGCAACGCCAACGCCTCGGACAACGCTCTGGATTCCTTCTCCCCTCCCGCCAGGCAGATGGCCGTACAGGACCTGCATCCCAGTACCAGTATCTCGTTCGAACCGTCCAGCATCCCCAGGACCTCGGGCAGCGGCTTCCTCTCGGCGATTATCATGCTTGACCCCCTTGCTCCCTTATGGTAGCGCGCATTTCCTCTACCGCCCTCCGGAAACGAGCGGACTGTTGCTCGGCCAGGTGGACCATGGCCACCCTGCCCTTGGTCAATCCGATATCTTGCACGGTCCTTTCCAGGATCAAGGACCGGCGGGCGGCGACCTCGCTGCCGTAGTGATGGGCGCAGTTCTCCAACAGGCAGCCGACGATAAGAACGCCCTCCGCTCCCTGACGGAATGAGCGAAGCACCTCCCATTGCTCGACGGAACCGGCGCAGGGGACCTCTCTGACGATGACGTCGTCCAGCCCTCCTTCCTCCAACGCTAGGAGCGCCGCAGGCATTCCGGAGCGGGAACAGCAGTAACAGACGATCATTTCAGACCCCCTCCCATCTTGACGCTTCCGGCCTCTGCCCGGAGGTCCGAGGGCGGCATCTCAATAGCCAGGCTCGGGCACATCGATAAGCATAGACCGCAGCCCTGGCATCTCTCGGCGGATATGGACAGGCCCTCTCCGCTGAAATAGGGAGCGCCGTACGGACAGACGCGCAAGCAAGTGAGGCATTTCGAGCACCTCTCCTGGTCTATCACGGCGATCGGGACCCTGGGAAGCGGTGAACCGATGTCCTTGACGAGAGAGCAGACGATCGCCCTGGCCATCCCGGCCGGGTCGCCCTCGTGATGAGCGGACAGAGCCGAACCGCATAGGAATATGCCAGGCACGCCGCTGTCGCCCGGTACGATGCCTATCGATCTGCGGGATGATGGCATTCCGAAGACCTTCAGCACCTCGTCGGCCGCCTTGGGGCGCGAAGATCGAACGGTGACCAGCTCTCCGGTCCAGATCTTGACCGGACGTCCAAGATGTTCATCGTTCACGGTGACCGAAGCGCCCTGGACCTCGATCTCTGACGTTCTGAGAAAGACCACGCCACGCAACTGGAGGTCCCGATACACTATCTCGGCAACTCCGGAGAACGGCGTCTCCTGGACGACGGCGTAGACCTTGCCGCCCTTGGACAGGGCGCCCTCAAGCTCTGAAACGAAAGAACGAAGGCATTCCTCGCCTCCGGCCAAGGCCACCACGGCGTCGCCCTCCCCCAGGCCAGTCCTGTCAATTATCACCATCGGATCGAACGAGAGAAGGGCGTGACCGAACTGGTGAAGCACCTCTCCCGCTTCCAGGACGAAATTGCCCCTTCCCCCGGTGAGCCGCGCTTCGTTCCAGTCGACCTCTTCCGGAGCCAGACGCACGACCTTGAGGCCCTCGGCCAACGCCTGTTCATACGCGGCGTCCGCGGAGATCCCTTCTCCGACCAGCAATAGCTCGTCGCTCCTCGCCTCGGCGGAGAACTTGGCCTCCCGCTCGTCCAGTACTTTGGCCAAGGCAAGCTCGGCGGCGTGAGCGGTCCTGACCTGGAACGGCACCACCGCCACTCGGGTCGGAGGTATCCCGGCCAGGGCGGCCAGGTCCTGGTACCTCTTCAGTTCGGAGGCGGCGCAGCCTAGGACCAGGAGCGCCTGCGTCGTCAGGCCGAGAAGGTGAAGCTGTATCAGGTCCCGGCCCTCGGTAGAGCAGCATCTAGGAAGTATCTCGGAGTGTCCGACCCGAGGATGCTTCATGAGACCCCGGTAAGCGACCAGATTGGCCCCATGCGCCCGGCAGATGAACACCGCCGCCTTCATCGGCTCACTCATGGTCCGCCTCCAGATGCTTCATGACCTGCTGAGCGACCAGGATGCCGTCGGCCACGCAATGGCCTATGTCCTTTGAGCCACGGCAGCTCCCGGCCAGGAATATCCCGCGGTCGGAGCAGTTATCGTCCTGCAGGTCTCCCCAGGGGTCCCGGGGAATGGCCAGCTGCGATAAGGTATCATCTTCCAGATCGGGCACCAACCCGACCGAGAGAATTACGGAATCGAAGTTCTGACAAATGATATCGTTCCCGGAAGCATAGCGCACCGAGGGACGGCCGCCCTCGGCTAGCACTTCGGCCGGGCGAGAGCGGACCACCTGTACGTCAGTGGTCGCCAGCTCCCGGAGGAGCTCGTCGTCCGAGCTCAATCCCCGCCAGTCCATCATGAACATGGTGATCGAAAGCTTAGGGAACCGCTCCTTGAGGGCCAACGCCTGACGGAGGGAGTATTTGCAGCAGACCGAGGAGCACTTTTCAGTTCCCATCCCGGAGGAGCGGGAGCCGACGCAGAGGATGAAAGCCACCTCCTTCCCGTTCCCGATGTCCGCATCCCTTCTCCCTTCCAGGAAGGATTCCAGTTCCATGGAGGTGATGACCCCGGGAACCTCGCCATATCCCAGGCGTTTATCCTTGGAGGCAGGGAACTCCAACGAACCGGTCGCTACCACCACCGCGCTCCCGTTCACGCTGAGATGCTCTTCCCCGAAGAGGTCGATGGAACCGGTCGGGCAGACGCTCACGCACCTCTCGCATTCCAGCCCATGGATGGAGCGACATGCGTTCCGGTTCAATCGGATCCTGCCGGCCACCTTGGTCATGGCTCCGGTCGGGCAGGCTTCCGTACACTTGCCGCAACGAGAGCACCTTCCAACATCGATGGCCTCCTTCGGGCGCACCAGATCGAAGCGGTAACGCCCGTTGTTGCGCTCCACCTGCTCCAGCTCCACCAGGGTGTGCACCGAGATCAGTTCGGACGAGAGAACCTGCGATCGCAGGCGGTGCACCCGGCAGACGTCGCATTGACGACAATGAACGAAGCCTTTGCAGGACAGGTCCTGGACCCTTCCGCCCAGCGTCTCGCGCTTTTCCAGCAAAGCGACGCTCACTCCTCTTTCGGCCAGTTCCGCCGCGCAGGCCAGTCCGGACGGGCCGCCGCCGAGGACCACCACTTTGGCTATGCCCTCGCCCCCTCTGATGGTATGAAGAAAGTGCCTGGCGCAGAGGCTGGTCCATGTGGTCCGGAGAGGGCGTCCATCACAGATTTGCCAGCATTAGCCAGATATTAAAAACTTTTGCGGTGCACCATACCGTTTAAGTCCTGGCCGCAGGATATACCCACGTGCGCGCCGTGGCCTTCACCGTGGACGTGGACCGGGATGTCAACCTGGCCTGTCAAGGGGAGCTATGCTCCATCTCCAACGGGGGAAAGCTCCCCCGCTTTTCTTCGTCTGCCAAGGGCCTGGCGCTGATGGCCGGTCTCCTGGAAGAGATGGGCATCAAGGGGACGTTCTTCTGGGAAGGTCGGACGGCGGAAGTTCTCTCGGAGAGCATGGACCTCAAAGGCCTGATGAAAAAGCATGAGGTGGCGCTGCACGGTTACGATCACGAGGACTTCGCTGGAAAGGAGACCGGTTTACCATTGGACAGGCAGAGCACGCGTGCCGTCCTGGAAAGGGGGACCGGGGTCCTGGACCGGGTCTTCGGAAAGGAAGAGCGAGGTTTCCGCGCGCCGTACCAGAGAGTGACGGACGTTCTTCTGGACGAGCTGCATGCTAGGACCTTCCTGTATGACTCCTCGGAAACGGCGGAACTGTCGGATGGCCAGGTTCGTCCTTACCGCAATAAAAATGGACTGCCGGAGGTGCCAGTGTGCTGGTCCCGGGACGGCCGGGGAAAGAGGATCGTCTCCTATCTTTGGCCGTATCACGAGGGAAAACGACCGATATCCGACTATCTGGACCTGGCAGACGGGTTCCAAGAGGGTCTGCTGGTCATTGCCACTCATTCCTGGCATCCGGTGGAGAGCTACTGCTCGGGCCTCCGTACATCAGATGATGTGGAGAAGGGAATCGCGGACCTGAGATCGCTGCTGGAGCATATCGAGCGTTCAGGATGCGAGCTCGTCAGCATTGCCGACCACCTGCGGAGGAAGGATGCCCTGTAATCCCGCTTACCGCCAGGCGATCATGCTGGCCTGGGATTCCATCGCCGGGATCCCGGACAAAGAACTGGCCTCCGCTTCAAAAGCAGATCTGCGGGGCCGGGAGCTGGTACTGCAGACCGTGGGACAGGAGACAGTCGTCGATCTGGCCGATCGATGCTTGACCGCCCCGGACGTTTTAGGTGGTGGATGGGGACTGGCGACATTGCATCATCTGAAAGGATGCCTGACCTGGAAGAGGGATGAGGAGTGGACCTCTTTTGACGTTATCCCCACGGGACGCCCGTTCGCCGAGGCTTTCAGGCAACGTGCGCTGATGCCGTTGGCGGAGCGTTACGGTAGATCCCCGGACGCCTTGCTGAAGGACGGTGCTGCGCTCGGTGGAACGAAGTTCGATCTGGGGGACGCGGCGATCATGATCCAGGCCTTCCCTCGATTGAAGATCGCCATCGCGGCCTGGCAGGGCGATGATGAGGTACCAGGAAAAGCGGTCATGCTCTTCGAGGCAGGAGGAGCGAGAACGCTGCCGGCCGAAGACCTGGCCGAGGTCGGGATTAGCATCGCCCAGGCGATTCTCAGTACAGGCCGGTGATCTTTCCGTCCTCATCGATGTCTACGCCTAGCGCCGATGGCTGCGACGGCAGCCCGGGTATCAGCATTATGCGTCCGCATATCGGAACGACGAAACCAGCCCCCGCGGACACGAATATCTCCCTGATGGTCAGCTCCCAGCCGGTCGGCGCACCCTTCATTTGCGGTTTATCGGTAAGTGATAGTTGGGTCTTGGCCATGCATACCATGAAGTTGCCCTGTCCGGACTCCTCGATCACCCGCAGGTGCCTCTGCGCGGCCGTCTCGTACTCCACGACCTGGGCGCCGTACATCTCGGTGGCGATTATCCTTATTTTTTCCTTTATCGGGAGCTCCGTGTCGTACAGGAAGCGGAAATCGCTTTCATCCTTTTCGATCGCTTCCGTAACTTGATCGGCCAGCTCCTGGCCGCCGGCGCCGCCCTTTTCGAACACCTCAGAAAGAGCGCAACGCACGCCCATCGCGCGGCAATGCTCCCTGATCGTGCGCACCTCTTCCTCCGTATCGGCCGGGAAATGATTGATGGCCACCACGATCGGAACTCCGAAGTGGCGCAGGTTCTCGATGTGCTTGTCCAGGTTGGAGAAGCCTTTTTGCAAGGCGTCCAGGTCCTCGCATCCCACGGACTTCAGGGGACAGCCCCCGTGCATCTTGAGGGCCTTGATGGAACAAACGAGAACGGCGCAGTTCGGTCGGAATCCGTCGTTCCGACAAACGATGTCGAAGAACTTCTCCGCCCCCAGGTCGGCACCGAAACCCGCTTCGGTAACGACCATGTCCGCAAGTTTCAAAGCGTACTTGGTGGCGATGATGGAGCTGTTTCCGTGCGCTATGTTGGCGAACGGGAAACCGTGAATGAAGAACGGCTGCCCCTCCAAGGTCTGCACCAGGTTGGGGTGGATGGCGTCCTTGAGCAAAGTTGCCATTGCTCCGACGCAGCCCAGGTCCCGGGCTCGCACCGGCTGATTATCGTAAGTGTAGCCGACCAAGATCCGCCCCAGACGCTCCTTGAGGTCGGTCATTCCCGACGTCAAAGCCAATATGGCGCTTATCTCCGAGGCCACGGTGATTATGAAGCCGCTCTCGTGCGGTATCCCGCCTTCCTTGCGTCCGCCTAGGCCGACGACGATGTTGCGCAGCTCCCGGCAGTTCATGTCGATGGCCTTCTTCAGGAAGATGCGTGTGGGATCGATGTTCAGCTGGTTCCCCATGGCGATGTGGTTCTCCAGTATGGCGGAAAGAAGGTTGTGGGCGGCGCCCACGGCGTGGATGTCGCCGGTGAAGTGAAGGTCGATGTCCCACATGGGATAGACCTGGGCGAGACCGCCGCCGGTGGCGCCTCCCTTCAATCCGAACGTTGGACCAAGGGATGGCTCACGTATCGCTCCCATGACCTTGTGGCCCTGTTTTCCCAGGGCCTCGACCAGACCGATGGTGGTGACGGTCTTGCCTTCACCGGCCGGAGTGGGGGTGATGGCCGTGACCAGGATGAGCTTCCCGTTCGGGCGGTCATCGTAACGCTTGAGCACGGAGAGCGGAACCTTGGCAATGTACCTGCCGTAGGGAACGAGCTCCTCTTCAGCGATCCCGAGCTGAACGGCTATCTGGTCGATCGGGAGCACCTTGGCCTCTTGGGAGATCTCGATGTTGCTCTTCATGCACTACCTTGAGAACCGATATCCAGACCGAGCTTAAAATGGTTTATCGCCCGGCAATTCTTTAATACGGCTAAGGCATCAAGAATCCTGGTCAGCAAATGGGCGCAAGACTTTTAGAGGGCAAGGAGGTCGCCGACCGCATCAGGAAGGATTTGGCGGTCAGGATCGCCGCGCTGAAGGAGAAGGGCGTCGTTCCCGGACTGGCGGTCGTGATCATCGGGGATGACCCAGCTTCAGTTTCCTACGTGACCATGAAGGGAAAGGCCTGCCAGGACCTCGGCATGTACTCTCTCACCGTGCGGAAACCGGCCGACCTCAGCGAGGACGCGCTTCTGCAGCAGATAGACTATCTGAACCGGGACCCTAAGGTGCATGGCATTCTGGTTCAACTTCCGGTGCCCCGACATATCGACGTTGGAAAGGTCATCGCCGCCATAGACCCGAAGAAGGACGTGGACGGCTTCCACCCGACCAACGTGGGCAAGATGCTCATCGGGGAGGAGGACGGTTTCTTGCCAGCCACGCCGTACGGTATCCGCGTGATGCTCTCTTCCTACGGCATAGACGTCGCCGGAAAGCACGTGGTCGTCGTCGGACGCAGCAACATCGTCGGCAAACCGATGGCCGCCATATTGATGCAGAAGGGGGTGGACGCTACGGTCACCGTATGCCATTCCCGGACCAGGGACCTCAAGGCCATAACGGCCCAGGCGGACGTGCTGATCAGCGGCATCGGGAAAGCGCTCTTCATAACCGCCGACATGGTCAAGGAGGGGGCGGTCGTGGTCGATGCTGGATCGAACCGTATAGATGATCCATCAGCACCCAAAGGCTACCGCTTCGTCGGGGACGTGGATTTTGACAACGTGAAGGAGAAGGTATCGGCCATCACCCCGGTGCCGAAGGGCGTGGGGCCGATGACCATCGTGATGCTCATGAGCAACACTGTGCTGGCCGCGGAGCGGTCCCTGGAACGTCAGAATCGTCCTAAAGTTTAAGTCCCACTTTGTATGTTCGAGGGTTCGTTATGTTGCGGGAATGCGGCGAGCACGGATACTTTCGCGGGGAGACCTGCCCGATTTGCGGTGAACCAGGCAAGTTCCTGTTGAGCGAGCAGGAGCTGGACCAGCTGGGACGTACTCTGGCCGGAGTGCTCAGGCACTTCCCGGAACGCTTCGGACTGGACATGGACGAGCAGGGGTTCGTCAGCATCCGAGGCTTCATAAACGCCCTCCGGGACAGCAACCGCCGCTACCATTGGCTCAGGCCGCACCATATTGTCGCCATAATCGAGACCGACCCCAAGGGAAGGTACCAGATCAGCAACGATCTGATGCGGGCGACTTACGGCCACTCCTTGGAACTGGACCTCAAGCTGCCCACCGAGAACATTCCCGATCACCTGTACTATCCGGCCACGCCGGAGGAGGCGGACATCATCCTGGAGACAGGGCTCCGACCGTCGGACCGCAAGATGGTGCACCTTTCGAGAACGTACCAGGACGCCCTGAACGCCGGCAAGGTAAGAGTTGAGGCGCCGATCATTCTGGAGATAGACTCCGCGGCGGCCATCGCGGCCGGGAACGTAATATCCCAGGCCGGCAAGACCGTGTTCCTGGCCCAAGAGATCCCCCCAGAGTTCCTCTCCCGTAAGGAAGAGGAAGAAGTCCTCTGAGGACCTTTTCTATTTTTTTAGAACGGCCGTAAGGCCGAAAATTAGAAAACGCTTAGAAAATAAAGATCAAAAAGCGCTGAACTGAGCGTTCAGACGCTGATGGTGCCCACGATCTGCAGGACCTGGAACACGATGGTCAGGGAGAACACCACTAACAACGGAACTATAGCGGAGTCCAAAGTGGCCAGAACCTTCTTGGAGCCCTTGTTGGAAGCGGAAATGAGCTCCCTGGAAGAAAGCAGCATGATCAGCAGTATCGCGATGAGCGCCCCGCCCACGCCTACACTGACCGCAGTGGTTATGGACACGGCGCTGGTCGCCGCGGCCGTAGTAGCTGCACTCACGAGTATCAAAGACATGATATCAAGCCCACGGGATACCTAGTATAAAAGAATATTTGGAAGGGTTTCACTTTTTGAACTAGGTGCCATATCAATTTCCACGATCGGCGAACTCCCGGTCACACTTAAATCGACGTTCCTCGTTTGACGTCCTCGTGTTCGAAACGGCCGACGAGATCCTTCGCCGGAAGGGCATGGTCGCCTACGACCGTCACGCCATATCCTGGGAGTGGGAAGGATACCAGCCGATATTGGTCACCTACGACCAGAAGGCCAAGGAGGTCCAGGAGCTCACGGACCAGTTCCGGCCCGGGGAGCGCTTCGACCTCCTCATCTCGGACGCCAGGCGCTGCGTTGGATCTTTCATTGATGGCGAGTATGAACCGTGCAAGATGCGCAACGTCGTCTCCGGGCAGTTCGATCAATGCCCGTTGTGCGCTTCCACCTGGATACCGGTGCAGAACTGTGTGTTCGAGCCGGAGTGCGACGGCACTAACATCACGAACGAGAGGTGCATAGGCAAGGGAGGGGACATCTGCGCCAAGCCCACTCACGTCTACGCCGCATTCTACGGGGACCTGGTCAAGGTGGGAATGACACTTTCCACGAGATTCATGGAGCGGGCCATCGAGCAGGGGGCGGATGCGATCGCCAGGTTGGGAACGTACCCTAACCGCAGAGCGGCCAGGGACGCTGAGAACGTTCTGTCCAAGGCGCTGCACGCCACGCAATGGGTACGCAAGACCACCTTTCTCAAGGCGCAGGGCTCGATAAGGGACCGCGAGGTCTATCAGGCGCGCCTGGACGCTCTGTTCTCGTCCCTGGACGGTGTGGCCACCGATCCAGGGGAGTTGAACATGCTGGACCGATATCCCTTACTGCCGTACGAACCATCGAAGGCCGTCTTCGCCGAGGTGACCGGTCGGCACCGGGGAGAGGTCCTGGGATGCAAGGGAAAATGGCTATTCTACCGCCTCAAGGACGGCCGAACGATGCTGCTGAACATGTCCAGCGTCCCTTCGCGTTACATCACCATCAGCCTGGCAAACATAAATAAACCGTAACAATATCCATTCCCCTCCGTCAAGTTAACCTAAGGTGTCATCATGGTGCAAGTTCTCAAACCGGAAGAGGTCACCGAGAAGTACGGAAGGCTGTTCTGCCGAGGCGTCTTCACATTGGTGGACGAGAGGAACGGCGTCGCCCAGGTCATAGAGGAATGCTCCGCTAAAGGCCCGGTGGAATGGGACGCCTGCAACCGCAAGCGGGCGGGCGGGGCGATCACCAACATCACCGTGGAAGGCAACACCATAATCATGGACACCATCATCGGCGAGGGCGAGCTGCACTTCGGCCCGGCGTCCAAGGACCTCGGAGGCCAGGGGCTGCGCTCGCTGGTCGTTGACGGAGATAAGGTCCGCACCACCTGGGTCGGCCTGGCCGGCGCCAGCGTGGGTATCGGAGCCTGCATGCCCCAGGGGCCGGGGACCATCGCCACGGAGTATCCGGACGATGTGAAGATCGGCGGCGCCCACAAGGTGGAGGTGACGGTGATCACCCCGAAGCTGGTTCGGGTCATAATCTCCGTCGACGATACCGACACCAAGGAGAAGGGAGCGTCGTGGTCCATGATGCTCAAGGCGGCCCGCGAATGCCCCGTCGGCACGTTCCTGCAGCACAAGATCATCCAGCTCAATCCGAACGTCCCGCAGAAGACCACCAACTGTTCCTCGTCCGGAGTAAGTTTCGCCATCAAGGAGAGCGAGATCCCGGCTCTGCTGGATTACTTCAAGGAGGCGTTCAGGAAGAACACCTACTCCCAGGAGACCACCATGGCTTACTATGTCGGTCTGCGCATCCCCAAGGACCTGGAGGAGTACGGCTGGAACGCTAAAAAGGTGATCTACAAGCCGCAGGATGCTCTGGACGTCGCTGAACGAACGGGCGTCCAGGTGGTGGAGATAACCGGCAGGCGTGGCACCATCGGAGCGGTGGCGGCCATCGGATGCTTCGACCTGGGCTTGAAGGCCGCCGGACTCCCCGAGGACTTCGAAAACTAGAATATCACCGACTTGGTAGGTACCCCTGATGTCTAACGAGATCACCCGCGTTTTCGCGAACACCGCTTACCAGACCTATGAGAAGCGGCTGTTCAAGGAGGTGATGGAGGGGGACATCCCGGAACACGTGGCCATCATCATGGACGGCAACCGCCGATTCGCTGAGGAGATCGGGCTGGCGGTCCATGAAGGACATATCAAGGGCAAGGACAAGCTGGAGGAGGTCATGGAATGGTGCCAGGAGATGGGCATCAAGGTCCTCACCGTCTACGCCTTCTCCACCGAGAACCTCAACCGGGACGAGAACGAGGTTCATTACCTGATGCAGCTCTTCGAGGAGAGCTTCCTCAAGCTGGCGGAGGATCAACGCATCCACAAGAACCGCATCAAGGTCACCGTGCTGGGTCAGCGGGAGCTGCTTCCGGAGAAGGTCATTAAGGCCATCGAGGTCGCCGAGAACCGCACCAAGGACTATGACGATTACTTCTACAACATCGCCCTGGCCTACGGGAGCCGCCAGGAGATGATCACCGCCATCAAGCGCATCGCCTCCAAGGTGAAGGACGGTGAGCTTTCCGTCGACGAGATAGACGAAGAGACATTCTCCAGCTTCCTGTACACCGCCGACTTCAAGGATCCGGACCTGGTGCTGCGCACCTCCGGTGAAGAACGAGTTTCCAACTTCCTGCTCTGGCAGTTAGCGTACTCCGAGCTGTACTTCACCGACGTGTTCTGGCCCGGCTTCCGAAAGGTGGATTTCCTAAGGGCCATACGCACCTACCAGGATAGGCAGAGGCGCTTCGGAAAGTGAATAGGGCGGATTATAAATATCTCCGATTGTGTCAGCGTGCCAGTGAGCTTAGTCATGAGCAAAGAGGACATCATATTCCTGCACGCGCCGAGCGTCTACGACTTCCGGAAGGAGTTCCTGTTCTACGGACCGGTCAGCGACATGGTCCCCTCCACGCCGGTGTTCGAGATGTACCCCTTTGGATTCACGTCCATGGCCTCTCACCTGGCCAGGAACGGCTACAAGGTTCGCCTGGTGAACCTGGCGAGCATGATGCTCAACGACCGCAAGCTGGACGTGGAGAAGCTCATATCGAAGCTCAAGGCCAAGGTGTTCGGTATCGACCTGCACTGGCTGCCGCACGCCCACGGCGCGCTCGAGATAGCCAAGCTGGTCAAGAAACATCACCCGGACGCCAAGGTGCTCTTCGGAGGTTTCTCATCCACCTACTTCCAGGAGGAGCTGCTGCGTTACCCGCAGGTGGACCTGATCATGAAGGGCGACTCCACCGAGGAACCGCTCAGGCAGCTTATGGAGGCGCTCAAGAACGGAACGCCGTTGGAGAACGTTCCCAACCTCAGCTGGAAGGACGAGAAGGGCGAACATCATAACCCCATAACCTACGTCCCGGACTCCCTGGACTACCAGGACGTCGATTACGGCTGGATCGTCCGCTCGGTGATAAGGCACCTGGACCTGGAAGGGCACAAGCCGTTCAAGGACTGGGACCGCTACCCGATCACCATGGTATTCTCGATCAAGGGCTGCCACCTCAACTGCACGGTGTGCGGCGGGTCGTGCCCGGCCATGCACAAGTTCCTCAACCGGCAGAAGCCGGCGTTCCGCTCCCCGGAGAAGCTGGCGCAGGACGTTTACAACATCCAGCAATACATCAAGGCCCCCACCTTCATCGTCGGCGATCCCCGCCGGGGCGGCCTGGACTACATGCAACGGTTCTTCGCCGAGGTCAAGCGCCTGGGCGTGACGAACTCCCTGGTCTTCGAGTTCTTCACCCCTCCGGACGAGGAGTTCTATAAACTGGCGTCCACGCACACCAAGGGGTTCGCCGTGGAGATCTCGCCGGACTCGCACGACCCCGAGGTGCGCGAGGCCCTGGGACGAAAGTATTCCAACGAGGAGCTGGAGACCTCCATCAAGAACGCCCTGAAGTACGGTGCGGAGAGGTTCGACGTGTTCTTCATGATCGGTCTGCCGAAGCAGACCAGGGAGTCGGCCGTCAAGAGCGCGGAGTACGCCAAGACGCTCTATCTCGCCGCTGACAAGGACCCCCGGCTCTGCGTGTTCATCTCACCGCTCGCCCCGTTCCTGGACCCGGCGTCCTTGGCCTTCGAGGACCCTGAGCGCTTCGGTTACGTATCGTTAGCCAGAACGTTGGAGGAGCACCGGGCCCGTTTGACGTCCCCGTCCTGGAAGCACGTGCTATCGTACGAAACGAAGTGGATGACCAGGGACGACATAGCCGAGGTCTCCTACGAAGCGGCGGACGCCATCAATAGAGCGCGTTTCGAATGCGGCCTGATCGACAAGGAAGAACTGGATTATCGCCTGAAGCGCTCGGCCGAGGCGGCGGACATGATGAAGCGCGTCGACGCCGCCATGGTCATAACCGACCCGGAAGAGAAGAGGAAGGCCTTCCAGGAGCTGCAGAGACGTTCCGAGGAGCTCATGGAGAGCACCATCACCCACAAGCGGGAGATGGAATGGTCCGCGAAAGGGCTTCTATGGAGCGTCCCCCGGGCGGCCTGGGCCGTTCTGCGCGGCGTCTAAGGGAACATCGGCCGGCAGCGGATGAGATTGTTCATCCGGCGCGGTCCGAGCACCTTCATGGCCGTTTCCGTGCGCCAGACGCTGCCGAAGCACAGTTCCGCCATGACCTTCGTCCTGGCCGCGGTCCGCAGAGGCTTGTAGACCTGCTTGCGCCATTCCGTCTCGTAGTCGGTCAGAGGCGTTCCCTGTAGAACGTTGGCCGCGGCGATGGTCCCGGCCACCTTTCCGGTGATGCGGGCCATCGGTATACCGCCACCGTTAACGGCCATCACCTGGCCGGCGGCGTCCCCGACGATCATCGCCTGACCGGAGACGGTCCTCTTGACCGGCTTGGACATGGGAACTACCTTACCCTCCGGTTTTCCGGCGGTAAGGCCCCTGAACTTCACGAACCCCTCGAAGTACTCGTTAACGGTCATCCTGGCAAACTTTTTCGATACCCCGAGACCAACGTTGGCGCATCCCTTTTTGGGGATTACCCAGGCGTAGCCGCCGGGAGCCACCGTGCCGAAGTACATCTCCGGCACCGGCTCGAACTCCCCGGGCACCTGCACGGTGACGGCCGGGCACAGGTCGGCAGAGCGTTCCAGCCCGAAGGCCTTTCCGACCATGGATAGCGGCCCGTCGGCCCCCACGATGACCTTGGCCCTTACCGAGAGGTCATCGGTGCGCACCATGCCCTGTTCGACCTTGAGCACCCGCTGCCCGGTCATGATCTCCGCCCCCGCCTTGCTCGCTTGCGAGGCATAGAACTGGTCCAGCCGGTCCCGGTCGGTCGTATAGCCGGTGAAGGGAACCTCATATTTGGTGTTCTTCGGGGAGAAGATGCGTATGGAGCTGAACTTGAGGGAGACCAGATCGGAAGGGACCTCGAAGATATCGGACATGTCCCCGGCCAGGGGGAATATGTTCCTCATCTCCTCAAGGTCGGGCATCAGCTCCCCGCAGCGAACCGGAACGCCGATCTGAGCGCGCCTTTCCAGAACCAGAACGCTGGCCCCGGCCTCGGCGGCGAAGCGGGCCGTGGTGGACCCGGCGGGACCGGCTCCCACCACCACTATGTCGTAATTAAGCTCCTTGACCATGTGATTCTCCTCCGAACGTCGTCAGTAGTCTCGATCGACTACCTTGGCCGCCAGCCTCTGAAGCCCCACCTTGTGTTCCGAGTCCGGGAGGACCTCCAGTGACCTTAGGGCCTTCTCAGCGTACTCCTTGGCCTTCTGCTTGGACCTCTCCACCGCGTTGGTGCGGGAGATGAGGGCTGAGGCCTCCTGGATATCCTGCTCATCCTTGGCCTTCTTGTGGAAAAGCTGATAGAGGCGCGGGCCTACCGCAGGGTCCTCCATGGCATGGATCAATGGAAGGGTCGCCTTACCCTCGAAGAAGTCCACCATGCGGGGCTTGCCCAATGATTTCTCGGTGCCCATTATGTCCAGGATATCGTCCACTATCTGGAAGGCCATGCCGATGTTGAGCCCGTATTCGCCCAGGGCGTGAATGCGGTCTGGTTCGGCTTTCGCCAGGTACGCCCCGATGCGAGCCCCGGCCATTATGGGCTTGGCGGTCTTGCCCTCGATTATGCCCAGATAGACGTCCAGGGAGGCCACCTCGCCCTCCTTCTCGAACTGAACTATCTCGCTCTCCGCGATGGCCGTGCAGGCCTCGGCGACCAGGCTCACGATCTCCTCGTTGAAGAAACCGCCGATGGCGAAGGCCTTGACGAACAGGAAGTCCCCGCTCACCAACGCCTGTTGCAGTCCGAACTTCTTGTAAGCTGACAAACGACCACGGCGCTTCTCCGAGCGGTCGTTGATATCATCGTGTATGAGCGTCGCGGAATGTATCATCTCGAAGGCCGCGGCGATCTTGACCGCCTCGCTGACCTCCTTGCCACCCGACGCAAGATAAGATAAGATGGTGACCCCGGGGCGCATGCGTTTGCCCCCGGACGATATGACGTAATCGCATATCTCGGTTAGAACTGGCTGCTCCGAGCTTATGCTGCGGCGGATCTCCTGCTCCACCATCTGCAGCTCATCCTTTATTGAGGAATCCCAGCTCTGAGACATCGTTCGCTCGATATGGTAAATTTATACTTAACCGTTACTGGCTTTTTAAACGAAAAGAATGGCCAGCGTATCCGCCGCTTGGTAAAAAAAGAAGAGAATGGATAAAGGGTTTTCAGGCGAACAAGGCCTGGGCGGCGTCCTTGCAAAGCTGGATGAACGGCTCGGGGAACACACCGATGCCGATTATGGCCACCACGCAGATGGCCACCGCGGCCATCATGCTCTTGGGCAGCTTCAGCTTCTCGGACGGGGCGCCCTCTTCCAGCTCGTCCACGTACATGTACTTGACCACGCGAGCGTAGTAGTACAGGGATATGGCGCTGTTTATGATACCGGCCACGGCCAACCAGATCATCCAGTCGGCTCCGTCCACCGTGCCCATGATGGGCGAGGAGAACAGGACGACCTTACTGGCGAAACCGGCCAGAGGCGGGATCCCGGCCAGGGAGAACAGCAGCACGGTCATGGAGAAGGCCATGAAGTTAGACCTCTTGGCCAGTCCCTTGTAGTCCGCGATCTTCTCTCCGATGGCCACGGTGGCCAGGGTGGCCACGACGATGAACGCGCCGCCCTTCATGAAGGCGTGGGTCAGTATGTGGAAGATACCGCCGGTGACCGCGTACTCAGTTCCAACCGCCACCGCGATCAGGATGTAACCGGCCTGAGCTATGCTCGAGTAGGCCAACATCCTCTTGATGCTGGTCTGTTGCAGGGCCGCCAGGTTCCCCACGGTCATGGTGACTATGGCCAGCACGGCCACCACGATCTCCCAGTCGGCCTTGATGGCCAGCATGGCGATGAGGAAGAACTTGAACATGGCCACGAAACCCATCTTCTTGGACCCGGCCGCCAGCAGGGCGGTGATGGTCGTAGGCGCGCCCTCGTACACATCGGGGGCCCAGGAGTGGAACGGGACCATGGCCACCTTGAAGCCGAAGCCCACGATGACCATGACCAGGGCCAGCCAGAGCATCTCCTTGTACTCGGTCAGAGTGCCGACCAAAGCTCCGATCTCCGCGAAGCTGGTGGTTCCGGTGACCCCGTAGATCAGGGAGATACCGAACAGGGTGAAGGCCGAGGAGATACCGCCGAATATGAAGTACTTGGTCGCCGCCTCGGTCCCCTTGATGTCCTTCTTGCGGAAGGCCACCAGGGCATACGAGGAAAGGCTGGTGATCTCGATGCCGATGTACAGCACGAACAGGTCGGTAGCGGAGGCCACCAACATCATGCCGACGGTAGCCAGCAGGACCAGGGAGTAGTACTCCGCGCCGTGCTTCTCCTTCTCGATGTATTTTACCGAGGCGAGAATGACCACGAAGGCCACGGACAGGAACACCATCATGAACAGGGCGCTGAAGTTGTCCAGGACCAGCAGTCCATTGTCAAAGGCTATCGAACCCATGCCATCCAGATAGAACATGAGCACGGCCAATATGGACAGGCCGACCCCAGCTAGCGAAACGGCCGCCAAGAACCGGTTGTCCTTGATCAATAGATTTACAGCCGGCAGGGCCAGCGCGAACAGGGCCACGATTATCTCAGGATACAATGCCGTATAGTCCACTTAGATCCCTCCCAGGAGGCCCAGTACGGTGCCAAGAGCAGGGCGTATGTAGTCCATGACCATGGCGGGGAACATTCCGAACAGCACGATGAGACCGCAGAGCACCGCCAGGGGCAGCGCCTCGAACCAGTATACGTCGTGCAGGTGTTCGGTGTCGACCTCCTTGGTCAGCGGTCCGAACAGGGTGCGCTGCATCGCCCATATGTAATAGGCGGCGGTGAAGGCGATGCTGGTAACGGGTATCAGCATCAACCAGCCGAAGGCGTCGAAGGTGGCGGTCATGATGGAGAACTCGGCCACGAAACCGACCATTCCCGGGAGTCCGAGAGAGGCCATGAAGCCGATCATCATGAACACCGCGGCGATCGGCATCTTTGCGGCCAGCCCGCCGAGGCGGGGGATGTTCCTGGTGCCCGCCTTGTGCTGTATCACACCGCACATCATGAAGAGGACGGCGGTGATGAGACCGTGGGCGAACATCTGGAACACACCGGCGGCGATGCCGATCTCGGTGAAGGTGGCGAACCCTAGCAGCACCAGACCCATGTGGCTGATGGAGGAGTAGGCTACCATCTTCTTGAGGTCCTTCTGGGCGATGCACATGATGGCGCCGTAGACGATGGACAGAATGGCCAGGATGACCATTACGATCTGCCATTCACCGGCACCGTCCGGCAAGGCCGGTAAAGCGACCCGTATGATACCGTAGGCACCCATCTTAAGCAGCAGACCGGCCAGCAGGACCGATCCGGCGGTGGGGGCCTCGACGTGCGCATCGGGCAGCCAGGTATGGAACGGGAAGGTAGGCATCTTCACGGCGAAGCCGAAGAAGAGCGCCCCGAACACCACGATCTGGAACGTCAGACCGAACAACGGGGATACGGAGTTGATGTCCTCCATTCCGAAGGAATAGAACCCGTTGAACGAGGCGGCCTCGAAGTACAGGGCGAAGATACCTAGCAGCATGGCCAAACTGGCGATGTGAGTGTATATGAAGAACTTGATCGCCGAGTACGAGCGGCGCGGACCGCCCCACACGCTGATCAGGAAGTACATCGGGATCAGCACGACCTCCCAGAAGATGTAGAACAGGAAGTAGTCCAGGGCCATGAAGACACCTAGAACTCCCAGCTCCAGCACCAGCAGGAGGGCCATGAACTGGTTGGTCCGATGGTCCACGTCCCAGGAGAAGATGACCGCCAGGAACACCAGCAGCGTGCTCAGGAAGACCATGGGCACGCTTATTCCGTCCACGCCCAGTATGTAGGATATGCCGAGGGAATCGATCCAGGTGAATGACTCCCTGAACTGATAACCGCCGGCGGTCTGAACGTACTGGGTGAGCATGAACAGGGACAGCAGCATAGGTATGGCCGAGAACACCAACGCGGAGATCTTGGCCATCTTGGGGTTCTTACCCAGGGCGAAGGTGACCACTGCACCGACCAGGGATACGAGCAACATCAGAGATAGTATCGGTATTTCCATGGGATCACCTCAGCACTCCTACGACGTAGAGAAGGATTACGATCACCGATACACCGATCACCAGCAGGGTGGCGTAGCTCTGCACGAAGCCGTTCTGCAGCTTGCGCGTCACTCCACCCATGGCCATCAGGAAAGCGGCTATGCCATTCACTATGCCGTCGATGACGTAGCGATCGAACTTGTCGAGCAGCAGGGAGAAGCCGTACACTCCCACGTAGCCTATCTTGTCGTAGGCCTGCGGGAACTTGTAACGGTCCAGCAGCAGCTGGTGCATGGCCTTGGGGAATCCCTTGGACACGACCTTCTCCGCCGATATCTTGCTCTTATAGAAGCTGAAGTAGGCTAGCAATATGCCTGCCACCGCGGCGACTATGGATATGTAGGTAAGCGGAGAGGTGAACACCTCTTCCAACTTCTCGCCGATGGTCAGTACGTGGGCGTCCCCGTAGTATATGGCGCCGAAGAAGCCATCCCCGATGAACAGGGAGAATCCAGAGGCGAAGGCCAGAGAGGCCAGGATCACCAACGGGATCAGCATGGCGATAGGCGCCTCGTGCTTGTGATGCCCGTGCTCGGTGGCATGAACGGTGCCCTCGTTGGGCTTGCCACCGAAGACCATGAACCACATGCGGAACATGTAGAAGGCGGTCATGAAGGCCGTAAGCACGCCCAGTACCCACAAGACCATGAAGGTCAGGCCGGCATCGCCAGCCTCGAAGGTCATGGCCAGTACCTCATCCTTGCTCCAGAATCCGGAGAGCGGAGGTATACCGGCGATGGAGATACAGGAGATGAGCATGGTTATCATGGTCACCTTCATGTACTTGCCCAGGCCGCCCATCTTGGCCAGGTCCTCGGTGTGCACGTAGTGGATAACCGCTCCGGCGCCCAGGAAGAGCTGGCCCTTGAAGAAGGCGTGGTTCATCAGGTGGAACAGGCCGGCACCGAAGGCTATCGAACCGGCGGCGTGGTGGCCGTGATGCCACAGGAACGCACCAGCTCCCAGCCCCAGGATCATGTATCCCAGCTGAGATACGGTCGAATAAGCGAGGACTCCCTTGATCTTCGGGGCGCACAAGGCCATGGTGGCGGCGATGAAGGCGGTTATACCTCCAATGGCGCCTACGAATAGCGCAACCTCGGCGCTGGTGGCGATGATCGGGAAGGACCTGGCGACCAGGTACACACCGGCGTTGACCATCGTCGCCGCGTGAATCAAGGCCGAAACGGTCGTGGGGCCTTCCATCGCGTCAGGCAACCAGTCGTGCAACGGGAACTGAGCGCTCTTGCCTATCGCCCCGCCGAACAGGAAGAAGGCCGCGAAGGCCATCATCGTGGGGTCGGCGGTGTCCAGAGCGGCCCACACATCAACGTAGTTGAAGGTGCGCAGCTCGGTGAACAGGATGAACAGGCCGATCATGAACATGACGTCGCCCACCCTGGTGACCAAGAATGCTTTCTTGGCCGCGCGGGCCGCGGCGGGCCTCTCGTACCAGAACCCTATCAGCAGATAGGAACAGACCCCGACCAGCTCCCAGAACACGAACATCTGGAAGAAGTTGTTGGCCAGAACTAACCCAAGCATGACGCCCACGAACAGGCATATCTCGGTGAAGTACCGGTGCCGCCTGGGGCCTTGGTCGTGTATGTAGGCGGTCGAATAGACGACCACCAGGAAAGCTATGAAGGAGACCACGATGAGCATCATGGCCGCCACGTTGTCGAGATATACGCCCATCTCCAGGGTGTACTCATTGCTGAGCACTACCCAGGTCTGACTGGTGCTGTATATCCTTCCCGTGGTTAGTAGCTCATAGGCCGTCCACAGCGCCAGGACCATTCCTGCGCCGACACCGCCGACGGCGATGTAACCGTTCAGGTCGCCCAGCTTCTTGCCCAGGAAGGCGATGAAGACGAAGGCCAGCAGCGGCAGAACCGGTATCAACCATGCGTATTCCAGTATGTCCATCTTTACCACCTCAGCAGGTTAATGTCGTCCACATCCACGGTCTTCCTCAGCTTGTTGAGGTTCAGTAGTATGGCCAGTGCGATCGTGACCTCGGCCGCGGCAATGCCTATGGCGAACAGGGCGAAGCCCTGGCCGGTGCCGTCCCCGAAGTACGTGGAGAACGCTACCAGGTTGATGATGGCCGCATTGAGCATTATCTCGATGCACATCAGGATCTGGATGGCGTTCTTCTTCAGAAGTACCCCGGCCGCCCCGATGACGAACAGGACCGATGTGATTATCAACACGAACTCGAGCGGGATCATTCGTCATCATCCTCCTGGGCGATGAACACTCCACCGATTATGACAGCGAAGAGCATCAGCCCCAACATTAGAACGGCCGCTCCGTAGTCGGTGAATATTACGGTTCCGACCTCGGCGGTCTTGATCACGGTGTTACCGATGTCCCCCCATTCGATGGTGAACACGGAGTACAGCATGAGCTCCAGAAGGAGCCCGACCACCAGAACCTTGGCCACTATGGCCTGGGTTGAGTCACCGCGCTTCATTTGGACCGCCTCCTCTTGACTATGTCCTGCTCATACTCCTCGCAGGCGTCTCCCCCGACCATCCGGCGCTTGGTGAGCATGATACCGAACAGGATCAGGACGTTGATGGCGCCCACGTAGACCAGTAACTGGATCAGGAACAGGTATTCCGCGTTCAGGAATATGTAGAGCACAGCGACGCCGACGAAGGTCGCCGCCAGCCAAACCACGCTGCGGACGATATCCTTGGAGATGACCACCATGGCGGCGCATCCCACGGTCAGGGCGCCGAATATCAGGAAGAACAGGGTCGTTCCATCCAAGATCATCACAACACCTCCTTTATGCTAAGGCACGATTTCGGGCACACCTCGACACACTGTTCGCAAACGACGCATTTAGCGTTGTCGAACTTGGGGTGCTTAATCGGCTTCTTGGTCTTGGGGTTGAGCTCCCCGGTATCCGCCATCTCGATCGCACCGGTCGGGCAGGTCTTGGCGCACCTCGAACAGGAGATGCACTTAGAACCGTCCAGAGATACGGTGTCGTGGATGTTCGGATCGTTCTTGGCGTAGGTCTTGACCTCCCCGCCAGCCTTCATCTCAGATAGAAGGGCGAACTCGAAGTTCACCTCGTAACCGGGTTTGTGAGCGTGCTGCAGCTTGACCGGGTCGAATATGAGACCGGCGCGGCTATAGGAGCACAGTTCGAACTCCGGGGTCACGATCATGGCGTTGGTCGGGCACATCTCGGCGCAGTTGCCGCACATCATGCAGCGGCCGACGTTGACCTGCGGGCGCTTTACCTTGCCCTTCTCGGCATCCTGGTAATCCACCATCTCGATGCACTGGTTCGGGCATTCCTTGGCGCAGCGGGCGCAGCCGATGCACTTGTCCAGGACAATGCCCGGGCGTCCACGGTAATTGTCCGGGTAGATCAGCTTCTCCCACGGGTATAGTATGGTGCAGGGTCGGTTCTTGGTGGCGCGTATCGCGCCCTTGAAGGTGACCAGCATGGTCTTCAGTATGTAACCGGTGGCCCGGAAGTGGTCATCCTTAGTGTACGTCCTTTCCTCTATCCTCATCAGAACACCCCCGCGACCTTAAGGGCCACAGCGATCAACAGGTTGATCACGGCCATGGGAAGGAGCCGCCTCCATCCAAGCTTCAGTATCTGGTCGGTCCTGATCCTCACGGTGGCCGCACGGACCCATATGAAGAAGAAGAACACGACGAACGTCTTGCCCAGGTACCAGGCCTCGGCCCATATGAACTCCGGACCGGCCCATCCGCCCAGGAAGAGCATGGTGAACAGTCCGCTTAGTACGTACGCCCGGAAGTAATCGGAAGCCATCTGCAGACCCCATCGCACGTCACCGTACTCGGTAGCCCATCCTTCCACCAGTTCCGCCTCTGCTTCCGGAAGGTCGAACGGTATACGCTCGGACTCCCCGATGGCGGCTATGAAGAAGGTCAAGGCGCCTATGAACAGGGGCACGATGAGCCAGATGTTCTGCTCCTGCCAGGTGACCACGCCTACGAAGGACAGGTCCCCGGTCATGATGACCACGGAGACGATGCACAGCAGCAGGGGTATCTCCATGGCGATCAGCTGCGCGGCGGCCCTCATACCACCGATCAAGGTGAACTTGTTGTTGGAGGACCATCCACCGATCAGGATGCTGAAAGGCCCGAAGGCGAATATCGCCACACCCAGCAGAACGGCCAGGTTGACGTTTATGACGTAGAAGTTATCGGAGAACGGTATGCACCCGAACAGCATGAAGGTCGATGCCAGGTAGGTGAAGATCGCTACCTCGAACAGCAGGTGGTCGGAGTCCTTGGGCACGATGTGCTCCTTCAGGACGACCTTGATACCGTCGGCGAAGTTCTGGAAGAAACCGAGGAACCCGACCTGGGTACCGCGGCGGTCCATGAACCTCCCCAGGAACTTCCTCTCTTGCCAAATGAAGCACAGCCCGAACATCATGGCCGTGATCAGGAATATCACCGCTACGAGCAGCGTGGAAATGAAGTCGACCACCGGAGCGGTCTGCAGCCATTCCCCGAAATCGCTGAGGAATCCCAGCTTGGTCCAATCGAGGATCGAGGCGACCAGTCCCAGCAGCCACTCGGTGAAGTTGGTCAGTTCAATGTAAAGGTTCGACATCTGATCACCTGTCCGTTTCTCCTATGCACATGTCCATGACGCCCATGATGGCCGGGACGTCGGATATCTTGAAGCCGACCAGCATCGGCGGCGAGGCCGACAGGTTCACGAAGTTCGGGGAGCGCACCTTCAGACGGTACGGTTTCTCCGATCCGTCGCTGACCATATACATCAGCGACTCTCCGCGGGGGTCCTCCACATGGCAGACCACGTTCCCCTTGGGCGGGCACCTAGGCACCTTGACCCGGATAGGGCCGGCGGGAGCCTCGGACAACGCCTGGCGGACGATCTTCATGCTCTCGCGCATCTCGTCCATGCGCACCCGGTACCTGGCGTACACATCGCCATCGGTGTGGGTGCAGACCTCGAACTTCATGTCCGCGTAAACCTCGTAGGGGTCCAGCTTGCGGAGGTCCATATCCACTCCGCTGGCCCTCATGATCGGTCCGGTTAGGCCGAGGTTCATGGCGGTCTTGCCGTCCATCGTGCCTATACCGACCGTCCTCATCAGGAACGGGGTGTTCTCGTCCATCAGCGATTCGAGGTCGCGCAGGCGCTTCTCGAACTCATCCAGGACACGGAGCACATCGCGCTCATAGTTCTCGGGGAGGTCGTTGCGGACCCCACCGATGCGGCAGTAGTTGTAGGTCATGCGGGCGCCGCTCAACTTGCAGAGCAGGTCCAGGAAGAGCTCCCTCTCCCTGATCGACCAGGTCATGATGGTGTAGCTACCGAGGTCGGTACCGACGGCCATCAACCACGTCAAGTGCGAGGTTATGCGCTGCAGTTCCAGCACGGCCACGCGAATGTACTTGGCGCGGTCCGGCGCCTCGATTCCGTAGATCTTTTCAGCGGTGAGGCAGTAAAGGTGGTTCCAGGATAGGGACGAACCGTAGCAAAGACGGTCGGCCAGAGGAACGATCTGGGAGTAGGTGCGGTTCTCCACCATCTTCTCCCAGCCGCGGTGCAGGTAGCCGATGATCGGCTCGGCCTGGGTTATGGTCTCTCCCTTCAGCTTGACCCTGAGGTTCCACAGACCGTGGTTGAAGGGGTGTTGGGGACCCATGTTGATCCACATCTCATCAGTAGGCATCTCAGACCCTCCTTCCAACAATGAAGTCCTTTCTCAGGGGATGGAACTTGAACTCCTCGGGCATCATTATGCGGCGCAGGTCGGGGTGACCTTTGAAAACGATGCCCATCAGGTCGTAGGCCTCCCTCTCGTGCCAGTTGGCTCCGCCCCACAGCGGGGTGATCGAATCGACCATGGGATCGTCCCTGGGCAGGTCGACGAGCACCTCCGACAGAATGTGATTGGTCCACGAGGATATGTGAAATACGACGGTGAAATGGTCCATGTAATCGACGGTGGTCACGCAGGAGCAATGCTCGAAGTTGAGACCCTCCTTCATGAACTTGCATACTTCAAAAGATATATCGCGGGGGACCTGAACGTGCAGCCTCTTGGGGGCGGTCTTCAGGACCTCCACGGCAGGGAACTTGGACCTAAGGTCGTTGGCAATGTCCTCCACGGACCGGTCGGGCGTGTCGTACACTATGACTTGGCTCATCTTTACACCTCAATCGTCCAGGAAGCTGCCGCGGTTCTCAGCGGTCAATTTTCGGTTCAGCATGTTGAAGGCCTGTATCATGGCCTCGGGGCGGGAAGGGCATCCGGGGATGTAAACGTCCACCGGAATGAAGGTGTCCGCACCCTGTATCACATTATAAGCGTCATACCACGGGCCGCCGGAAATGGTGCACTCGCCCATAGCGATGACCCACTTTGGACCAGGCATCTGCTCGTACAATGCCTTCAAGGAAGGTCGGAGCTTGGCGGATATCCAGCCGTTGAGAAGCAGCACATCGGACTGTCTGGGGGATGATCTGAAAACAATGCCGAGGCGTTCGGCATCATAACGGGGACCACCGGCGGCGGCCATCTCCAGGGCGCAGCAGGCGATACCGAAGTGCAGGGGATAGACGGAGTTCCTCTGACCCCAGGACCAGATGGGAGCGGTGATCTTGTCGACGACCTTCTTTCCGCCGGTGGCCACCATGGTCTCCCTCATCATGGTCTTGGTCATCTCGCCAAACTGCTTGGCGGTCATGGTCATGGCGTTGAATGACAGGTCTATATCCACAATATCCTCTCCTTCTTCAAAGAATAATAGACTCCAGCGAGCAGGATGACGAGGAACGTTATCGCCGCGATGTTGGCGATGTCGGAGAGTCCTTCAAAGGCCATAGCCCAAACGATAAGAAAAACCGTAAGGATATCGAAGGCCACAAAGATGATGGCATATATGTAGAATTGAACGTGGAATTGAATTTGGGCCACTCCGATGGGCCTCTCACCACACTCGTAGGTCGTGTCTCTCATCTCAGCGCGATTAGTCGGCCTGAACAGCTTCCCCGTGATAATAGCCACGGCGGGGATAAGTAGAGCCACCAGAGCAAACATTGCTACCGGGAAATAGTCGTCTACGAGCATTGAAGGGGGATAATGCTTCCTTTATTTATACCTTTAACATTTCCAGAGGGTCAATTGTGAAGTTTTTTTTGGTATGACCAGATAGTTATATTTTGTATATGACATAATAATTAATATTTGGTCCTTTTAAGGCACTTCCGGACGATGAATTATTAATATCCTAAAGCAGAATCTTATTATCACACCGGATGATCGGAACAAGATAGCGGTCGGGCAAAGGACTAGATAAAAACCTGGAACTTTTGTGTCTCTATATCCGATCTAACGAAGCATCGTCGACCGGTCATGGAGAAAGGTTGCCGTGGTCCGAGGACCATATCCTCTACTGAGGTCATCACAAAATGTTCTCAAGGTCTTGAACGGGGATCGGACCAAATCGGATTAATACGAAGTTATCGATGGAAGGTCATCCAATCATAGGTGTTATCATGAGGATCGGATTCGTAGGGGCGGGCAACATGGCCGAGGCCATGATGAAGGGCATCATATCGGGCGGACTGGCCAAGACCGAGGATTTGATAGCAAGCGAGATAGTGCCGGAGAGGAGGGACTACATCACCAACACCCTGGGAGTGCAGACCGTCTCCGACAACATCGAGGTCGTGCGCTCCTCGGACGTGGTGATCCTGGCCGTTAAGCCACATCACGTCGGCCCGGTCCTGGACGAACTGAAACCGTATCTCAGCGGCAATCATCTTCTGATCTCCATCGCCGCCGGGGTCAAGATAGCCTTCATGGAGTCCCATCTGAACTGGGGCGTGCGGGTCGTGAGGGTCATGCCCAATCAGCCCTGCTTCGTCGGGGCTTCCGCCTCCGGGTTCGCCCTAGGCCGCTCGGCAAAGAAGGAGGACAAGGAGACGGTGCAGAACATCCTGAACTCCGTGGGGGTGGCCTTCGCCCTCGACGAGAAGCTCCTCGATGCCGTGACCGGGCTTAGCGGGAGCGGTCCGGCGTACATTTACCTGGTGATCGAAGCGATGGCCGACGGAGGCGTTCTCGCCGGACTGCCAAGGGACGTGGCGTTGCAGCTGGCGGCGCAGACCGTCATCGGGGCCGGGAAGACCTATCTGGAGACGAAGAAGCACCCTGGCGAACTGAAGGACATGGTGGCCTCCCCGGGCGGAACGACCATCGAAGGCCTTCGGGTCCTGGAAGAGGCAGGGGTTCGCGGGGCGTTCATCGACGCCGTGGAGGCCGGGGCCAAGCGCAGCGAGGAGCTGGGCGGGAAGAACTGATCATCTTCGGCGCGTGGTTCGCAGGGACGAGCCGCATATCGGGCAGTCCGGTTGCGGCTCCTTGAACACCTTTCCGCAGCCAGTGCAGAGGTAGTTCCAACGCACCACCTTGGTTATCCC
>DAONGL010000004.1:51816-53774 GCA_035404085.1 Methanomassiliicoccales archaeon
CGCCCTTGATAACTTTGTGGATGACGGTGCTTTCAGCGAGATTTATAAATACCATCTCCTGATAAACGAGCCCCGATGTCACAGATACCTTTGGAGCAGGGAGTCATCGATTTCATTTCTCAGAACAAGCAGGACTACCGCATCTGCACCTCCTGTTCCGGGCCGGTCATGCTCCCGGTGGCGTTGAAGTCCCCCAAGTCCACCGATATCGTCATCGAGATCGGGGAGAACAAGCTCTACATCTCCAGAGTGCAGGCCAGGTACCTTCGGAAGGTTACCTCGGACATGATCTACGACCCTGAGGTCGGACTATCCTGCAACGCCTATCCGGGCCTCTAGACCCTTTTTGCCATCCCGGCGGAGCGGAGGGCCATGGACCTCAGGTCCACCTTGGCCTCCTCCTCCAATATGTCCTTCACCAAGGCGTTGGTTATGACCCTTGATGGCACGGCCGTGCAGTCCTTGTTGCCGTCGCTCATTATGGATATCTCGTAGGTACCGATGTCCTTGGCGATACGCTCGATCTCCAGCTTGTCCAGGCCGATCAATGGTCGCAATACTGGAAGTTCCAGGCCATACTGCTCGGCCCTTATGTTGTTCAAGGTCTGGGAGGCCACCTGGCCCAGAGAATCGCCCATGACTATCCCTGACGCCCCCAGCTGCCTAGCTACCGCCTGGGCGGTCTGCAGCATCAGCCTCTTGCAGAGAACGCATTGATAGGAGCTCTGACACCTCTCCTTGTTCACCGCCTGGTTCTCACCGTGCGGTGCCATGTATAGGGGCATCTCCTGCCCCGTTCCCTTGCGCAGCGCCTCGGCCAGAAGGCTCGCTTTCCGTACTCCGAGGTCGCTGCAGAAGGGGCGGTTGTCCATGTGGAGGAGGACCATCTCCGCGCCTCGCTCGGCCATGACGTGCGCGGCCACTGGGGAGTCGATCCCTCCAGATAAAAGAGCGATAAGTTTCATGGTTCAGTTGTTAAGGCGGGGGATCTCCGCACCGCCGGCCAGTTCCAGCCCCGGCTCTTCCTCGTCGATGTCGTCGCTCTCCACCACCAACGCTACCAACAGGTCGATGAGCTCCTTCATCTGCCTGACCTCCTCCCGGAGGTTCCGGATCTCACGTGCCAGATCGGCCTCGGTCAGGAGCCCTACCCCCTCAATCCTTGCCGGTGATGAGGATGGTCTCCACGAAGCCGTAGTCGTCAGCGACCTTGCGCGATTCGTACGCCTCGCAGTGATCGCAGTACAGCCCCTTGTCCGCCTTCTTTAATTGAGAGCGGCAGTTGCGGCACAAGGACTTGACGGCGCCGAAATGCGGCTGGGTCGTGTTCAGCTGTATAGATGGCCTGACCTGCATGACCTTGGCCCGGATGATGTCGCTGGGCCTGTATTCCCGGCCCACGTCCTGGACGTAGTCCGAAGATATCTTGGAAACGTGAATGGTCCCGTTGGTATCTCCAGTGATATTGCGGGAACGTCCCTCTACGGCCACGACCTCACATATGGCCATGGAGGCGCGCACGTCGGTCACCTCGCAGAAAACGGAATCGCCGATCGTCAGGGAGACCATGGGATTCTCGGCCTCCACGCTGACGGTCTTGTCCCTGTCGTTCACCTTCAGCTCGCCGGTCAGGGCGGAATATACTATCCCGTCCTCCTCATAAGTGCCATCGGCCGGGAGGTACTCCTCAGCCACGGCCACCTCGTCACCTGGTAAAACCTTTTTCTTGTCACTCATTCCAACACACCTGTTCTTAGAATGTAAAATAGCGTGACGTCGATCTCTTTCTTCGCCTTGCTATGGAATTCGAACATATAAGGAATCCCGAATTTATACCTTTTTAACGGGGTGGCGGTGAATCCAGATCTGCCAACGAAACGCTGGATGAAGTCCTCAGTGTTGCTCATGTGAAGCGAATAGATGACCGGGGCGCACCTCATGGCCGCCGTCAGGAACGG
>DAONGL010000004.1:53874-56211 GCA_035404085.1 Methanomassiliicoccales archaeon
TCATGTGAAGCGAATAGATGACCGGGGCGCACCTCATGGCCGCCGTCAGGAACGGCCTGTCGGCCCCTTTGCGCTGCGCCCCGAAGGGTGGGTTCATGATCACCGTGTCCGCCTTTTCCTGCACGTCCGAAATGTCCGCCTGATGAAGATCCATTTCCACGCCGACCTTGGCGGCGTTGGCCGAAGCCACTTCCAACGCCTTGGGGTCCTTGTCGAAGCCCAGGACCGGATCGGCGCCAAGCAGGGCCGCCCCGATTCCTAATGGCCCGGTGCCGCATCCCAGATCGAGGACCTTGCGCCCTTCGATATCGCCTCTGGCCAAAGCATCGAACAGCAGGTCGGCGGCCATGACCGCCGGCGTGGAGTATTGCTCCAGTTCCGGACGCGGAGATGAGAAGGGAGATAGGGACTGCAATGCCATCTCCAGTTCCCTTCTCTTCATCATTTCACCTTCGGACCGCTCTGGAAAGGGTTTCCGGAACCATCACTGGTTGAGGCCCAGGTTAAGGAAGTCAGCGCTGGTCAGTATGCCTACGATAGCTCCCTTGCGGGAGACCAGTATCGCTTCCTCTCTCTGCAGGTGGAACGAGGCCAGGTCGATAGGGGTGTCCTCGTTCAATATGGGGAACGGAGCGTCCATGATCTCCTCGATCCTGGTCCGCATGACCTCCTCATAGGTCTTCTTCCGGGTCTTGGTCTGCTCAATGGTGTGATCCCGAATGGCGTCGTCGGTCAGACCGCCAACTATGCGCTCCCCGACTATCACCGGCAGTTGGGTGAACCGCCCCTTCATCATCCTCTCCACCGCCTCGCCGATGGTCTGGTCCGGGGTAACGAATATGACACCTCGCGTGGCTAGATCACCGACCGTGAGCTGGGTGCCGGAACGCACGCCCTCCACCTTCCGACGCCTTATCACCTCTTCGAAGGCGGCGAGGATCTTGCGTACGTTGCTGTAAGAGGGATCTATGGTGCCCCGCTCTATCTTGGCGATCAGGGATTGGCTAACTCCGGCCAGGCCTGCCAATTCCCGCTGTGACAGGTTCAAGCGCTTTCTCATCTGTCTGATCTTGTCGAGGTCGGGTAGCTGGGGGACCAATGCCGTACGGGAGGATGTCAAGCCGACTTCACCTTCTTCCTTGCGTTAGAGAGAACTCACCTTAATATCCTTTTCCAGATTTGTATCCGTTAGTTTTATAAGAATCATGGAAGGGGAATGTTCCATTCGACGCTCGGTCGGGATTGCGTGATCGATGGAATTTTTTTTAATAGTTATAAATATATTATTTTGGAAGGACCCGAACAGTACAAGTCGAAAGGCGCCTGGATCCACGATATTAATGGAGCACCTGAACGAAGAAATGACCGGAGAAAGGTTGGAATGGGTTCGATTAGTGGTAATTTGTCTAGAAATTAGATAAATAAATAGATTATAATCGAAATATTTACGAAATAATAGACGAATATCTATGAAAAAAGGCCTTATAATCCGGACGATACCAGGGGTATTGCCTCGGGCACGCATATAGCCATGCGAAGGAAGTGAACCACCGATGATCGATAGAACGGGCCGAGAGGTCAGGACGGACCGATTGGGAATGCCGGTGCAGGCCGAGAACTACACCGCCAGCAGACCGCCGAATTGGCAGGGCCAGCTCGGAGGATGCGGCATCGCTTCCTGTATCTCCCTGAAGGGAGAGAGGATCAACGGGGACCGCATCGCCCGGATGCTCACCATCATGGAAGAGAGGGAGAACGGCCTGGGGGCTGGCTACGCCTGCTATGGCCTGTTCCCGGACCGTCGGGACCAGTACTGCCTGCAGTTCTTCTTTGACGACGAGGAAGGGAAGAGGAACGCCGAGAACTTCCTCGACGGACGGCTGGACATCGTGCACGACGAGAAGGTGTTCACCCGGGACCGTTCCACCATATCGCCCCCTTACCCGATCGTATGGCGCTACTTCGCCAACGTACCGGGCCACCGGGAATGGAGGGGCGATCGCGATCTCGGGGAGGAGGACTATATGGTGGAGATGGTCCAGCACGTCAATGAGAAGATACCCAAGGCATTCTGCGTCTCCAGCGGAAAGGACATGGCGGTCTTCAAGGGTAATGGTTACTCGTACGAGATAGCTGAGCTGTATGACCTGGGGCGATATTCGGGGACCATGTGGCTGTCGCATTCCCGCTTTCCCACCAATTCCCCGGCCTGGTGGGCCGGGGCCCATCCCTTGTCCCTTCTGGACTGGGGGGTATGCCATAACGGGGAGATCACTTCATACGGGGTGAACAGGAAACTGGTGGAGATGAACGGCTACAAGTGCACGGTGCTGACCG
>DAONGL010000004.1:56311-68945 GCA_035404085.1 Methanomassiliicoccales archaeon
GGGGTGAACAGGAAACTGGTGGAGATGAACGGCTACAAGTGCACGGTGCTGACCGATACGGAGGTGGTCACCTATCTGTGGGACCTGCTGGTGCGCCGCAACGGGCTACCGGTGGAGGTGGCGGCCTTCGTCATGGCCCCTTCCACCTTCCAGGAGATATCGCAGATGCCGGCGGCGGAACGCCGCCTGGCCGAATGGCTGCGGATCACGTACAAAGAGGCCTTCCTCAACGGGCCGTTCAGCATCATCGTCGGGAGAAGCCAGCCTGAGATAGCGCTGATCGCCCTGGCCGATAGGAAGAAGCTGAGGCCGATGATCGCGGGACTATCTCCTGATGATGGCGTGGCGTACTGCGCCAGCGAGGAGAGCGCCATACGCATCGTGGAGCCGGACGCCCGCACCTGGGCGCCTGGCGCCGGCAATCCGTTCATAGCCGTGGCCGGCAAGGGAGTGGTCCGCAAGGGCATCGAACCGTCCTTCCAGGGGGTTAGCCTATGAGCGAGACGCCAGCGATGAAAAGACTTGACCATCGCCTCCCGGAGAGGTTCGTGCCCACCATCAACTATGACCTGTGCCGGGTGTGCCGGCGTTGCGTCAACGATTGCTCCTACCAGGCGCTGGAGTTCCTGGAGTCCAGGGTCGTGCCCTCCGGGGGATGCGTGGCCTGCGGCCGCTGCATAGCGGTGTGCCCAGCCAACTGCATAGAGATCCGCCCGGTTCCGCCCCAGTTCGCCCCGCACGGCAACTGGTCCGAGCGTAGCAGAAGGTCCATATTGGCCCAGGCCAGCTCTGGCGGGGTCCTGCTATCGTCATGCGGAGCGGACGACGAGCATCCAGCGATATTCGACGACCTGCTGCTGGACGCGGCGCAGGTGACCAATCCTTCCATCGACCCGCTGCGGGAACCGGTGGAGACCGTCACCTACCTGGGACGAAGACCAGGTAAGCTGGAGGTGTGCGACGGGAAGGTGATGATCCGGGAGGATGACACACCCCTGATACGGATGAACATGCCGCTGATGTTCGGGCACATATCCCTGGGGTCCATCTCCTACAACGCTCAGAAGGCGCTGTTCATGGCCGCCAAGGAGCTCAACATCGTGGCCGGCAGCGGAGAGGGGGGACTGCACCCTGACTTCTACCAGTATGCCGACCGCATATGCTCCGAGGTCGCATCCGGACGATTCGGGATCAAGCCGGAGTACCTCAAAGGCGTGGCCGCCGTGGAGATCAAGATAGGGCAGGGCGCCAAGCCCGGTCATGGAGGACATCTGCCAGGTGAGAAGGTCACCACCATGATCTCCGAGACCCGGATGATCCCTCTGGGGACGGACGCTCTGTCGCCGTACCCGCATCACGACATCTACAGCATCGAGGACCTGGCGCAGCTGATCTCCGTCCTCAAGGAGAGCACCGAGTACCGGCTTCCGGTAGGGGTCAAGATCGCCGCTGTGCACAACGTGGGCGCCATCGCCTCCGGTCTGGTGCGGGCCGGGGCTGACTTCCTCACCGTGGACGGATACAAGGGCGGCACCGGCGCCGCGCCTCGCGTCATCAGGGACCACGCCGGCCTGCCGGTCGAGGTGGCCATCGCCGCTGTCGACCGGAGGCTGACCCAGGAAGGGCTGCGTAATCGGGTGACCGTCTGCGCCGGGGGCGGCATACGCTCCTCGGCCGACATGATAAAAGCGCTGGCGCTGGGCGCGGACGTGGTCATGGTCTCCACCTCGGCCCTGGTGGCCATGGGCTGCCGGGTGTGCCAGCAATGCCACCGCGGTCTGTGCTCGTGGGGCATCGCCACCCAGCGGGACGACCTGACGAACAGGCTCGACCCTAACGTGGCCGCCGCGCGCATCGTCCGCCTGTTCAATGCCTGGAACGAGGAGCTCAAGGAGGTGCTGGGGGCAATGGGCATCGATTCGGTGGAAAGCCTGGTCGGCAACCGTGACCGATTGCGCTACCGTGGCCCCAACCCCAAGATCGCCGAAGTGATGAACGTCAAGCACATCGGGGAAGGGTGGGGTTGATGAAGGACGTCTGCAAGCCAAAGGGGCACGCCCACGAGTGCGACTGCGGGAAGGACTGCTTGAGCGTGGTCGGGGAACGAGCGATCATCGACCTGCACCTTTCGCCCACCCAGCCCATGCATTACACCACCCTCAATTGCACCATGCGAAAGGCCATGCGCCGCGGTTGCTCCTCCATCGAACTGAAAGGGGTGATGGGGCAGCGCTACCTGGCGTCCACCGCCTCCGACCCTGGCCTGTACATAGCCATCCATGGCACCCCAGGTAACGACCTCGGGGCCTTCCTCAACGGACCGACCATCGAGGTGTTCGGCAATGCCCAGGACATGACCGGGAACACCATGAACTCGGGCAAGATAATAGTGCACGGCAACGCCTGGGACGTTACGGGACTGGCGGCCCGGGGCGGACAGATCCTGGTGAAGGGCGATACCGGATACCGGGTGGGGATCCACATGAAGGAGTTCGGGGAAGCGCGACCGACCCTGGTCATCGGCGGAACGGCCAAGGACTATCTTGGCGAGTACATGGCCGGCGGGACCATACTGGTGCTAGGATTGGGCGGAGGCGCACCGGTCGGACGTAGCCTGGGGGCCGGAATGCATGGCGGGCGCATCTTCGTACGGGGAAAGGTGGCATCGGAACAGCTGGGCCCTGGCGCGGCGATATCCCCGCTGAACCCTGAGGACGAGAAGGAAGTGCTTTCCCTACTGGAAGATTTCGGGAAGGCGTTCGGGACCGACGTTCCGTATGATGCGAAGGACTTCGTCAAGGTGTCCCCAAGTTCCAGCAGGCCGTTCTCCGGCTACTACGACAAGACCAACGTCTAGTTGCCTGGCAAACGGTTGGCGGAGCTGGTCACCATGCGCAGCTCCACGTCCTCCAGCCCCAGAGGTATCACCTTGGCGGAGATGGCCTGCTCCAGGGCGTTGACGTCCCTGGCCTGCAGTCGAACCACGATCCTCCGCGGACCGGTCACCTGCAGCACCTCCTTGACCTCCTGCACCCCTCTCAGCTTCCTGAGCTCTTCGGACGGAACGCCCGGACGCAGATTGGCGAAAAGTATGGCGTCCACCTTGAGACCCATGCGCTCATTGTTCACCACCGCGAAGTAGCCCAGTATGATCCCGTCGTCCTCCATGCGCTTTATACGGTCGCGCACCGTGGACGGGGAGCGCTTCAGCTTGGCGGCTATCTCGTTGTGGGTCATCCTGCCGTCGTTTACCAGAAGCTGCAGGATGCGCCGGTTCATGGCGTCGACCACGGGCATGTCGGGCCTTTATCGCGCTATGATTCTTAATAAATTCCGATGGAACGTCGAATTGAGCATTGAAAAAATGAAATAATGGAAGAAATTGTTTAAAAATTAGTTGATTTCATCGATGGACGGTTCACTTCACGAAGAGCGACGGCGCCTCCGGCTTGGGGGAGAAGCAGGCCTCTCCCATCTCCTCCACCTTCGCCCCGGCCTCCAAGGCCGTATCGTAGATCGCCTTCTCGAAGACCTTCTTCAGCTCGTTCGGTGAGGCGGACACTCTGGCGTTCAGCACGATCTTGCCTTCCCCGGTAAAGTAGCGCCCCCCTTTCAGCCCGTCCACCTGCATGCGGTCCTCCACCAGGCTCATCTTGGCCGAGGCGGTGGAAGAGGTCAGCATGACCTTGACGTGGCCGATGGTCTCCGGCGCAAATTCCGTGGCCACCCTTCTCATGAGGGAGGAGACAAAGGCGTTGATGTCCACACGTCCTTCAGCCACCAATCTGGCGTGGGCGTTGAACCATCCCATGGATGCCTTCTCTACGGCGAACATCCTCTGGTCCACGTCCTTGGGCTCCTTGGTGCTGACCTGGTCCGAGAGGATGATGTCCACTATGCGGTCCAGGTTCTTCCTGCTGAAGGCCGAGCAGGGGATCACCTCGGCGTCCGAGACCTCCTTTCGTATCAGATCGCTGGCGCTTGCGACCTCCCCTTCGTTAAGACGGTCCACCTTGGATATCAGAACGTACTCCGCCTCCCGGACCTGGTGCGACGGAATGAGCTTTCCGCCGCCCAGCCCGAAGCCCTCCGGCTTGCGCAGCGTCTCGGCCGCCCTGGTCCCGTCCACGATGACGAAGAACGGCGCCACCTGGAACTCGTCCGGGTACATGGAGCGCAGAGGCGAGACGACGGAACCGAGAATGGCCGTGGAGGTGCCGATCGGCTCGGCGATGATGACGTCCGGCCGTCCCATGGCCACCAATGTCCGGGCGTTCTTAACGAACTCCCCGAAGTTGGCACAGAAGCAGCCGCCCAGCACGTCCTTGACGTCGAACCCGGCGTTCTTCATGTACTCCGTGTCCACAAGAACGTTGCCCTGATCGTTGGTGATGATGGCCACGGACCTTCCGTGCTTGGACCTCAGCTCGTTCCCCAGGGCGGCGGCCAATGTGGTCTTTCCCGCTCCGAGGTATCCACCCAGCACCACGAACCTGGTCGGGGCCTTGTCTCCGGACTGCATGCACCGGTTAACGCGCCGCCGGGTTTATACGTTTCTTGCCACTCCAATATTACAGTCCCTCTATTCGCACCGTGCGCCGTAGGAAAGCGCAGGTCTGACAGGGGATGTCGATCACGCAACGCTGACCTACTGGCATGCCTTTAATGGCCGCCAGTAGCGCCAGGTCCATCGGCCGGTAAGGCGAGCGGCGGTTGTTGGCGGCCAGCACTCCCCTCTCCGCCTCCGAGAGCGCCTCCGAGTCAAAACGGGACTGGGCGAACTCCATGCACCTCCTCGCCTCCTCCTCGCTGCACTGGTCGCAGCGCGCGCCCACCTTGACCACCGCCCCATAGATGTCGGCCAATGGATCTACTAGAAAGATCCCGTGGTCCTTGCCGATGGTGATGAAGACCGCGTAAGGGTATGACGCCTCGATGAGCTCCATGCGAGTACCCCGCACCTTCCTCTCCTCCTTCACCGCCCAGAAGTCCCGGAGATGATTATTGAGCTGGTAGACCAGCTGGTTATAGTCCAATCCGAGCGAGTCGGCCAGGTCCTGTTTGCTTATCGGCGCGTCCCTGGTGGACCGGTAGAGCTTGGTCAGGATCCGTTTCCTCATGTCGTGGTTCACGATGGAGGTGTACGTCTCCGGGTCGATGTAGGCCATCTCGATTCGGCAGTCTGCTGTCAACATCACTTGATTTCATTCTCCAATATTTAATCGTTGACGAAGGATAGGCTAACTGTACGCCCATCGGGGATAACCTCCCATTTCAATTCATTTTTCATGGTGGGCAAGAAACAACTATGCCAGAGGTGCGGAGCACCCATAAGAAGGGATTACGAATACTGCAATGTGTGCGGAAAGAGCACGTCTTCCGTACCTCAGGCCCGGAGGACCTCGCCGGTGAACCCCTCCAAGGTGCTGCCGGCCCGTGAAGCGAAGCGCAAGGAGGCCAAGAACGTCGATGACGTGGTACCCCGTAGGGAGCTGGTCATAGCGCTGCTGGCGATGACCTGCATGGCCCCGTTCTGCACTTGGCTCAGCTCGTTCGGAGGTCTGATCGGAACCAGCGCCGCCTTCAATGAAGCTTTCTACGGCCGGTACGTGGTGTTGCTGGCGGCGATGGGACTGTTGATGCTCTTAGCCGGCAACCTTGTGCCTGCTAGCATCCCCCGCCGGGGCGTGATCGCCGGGGTGGGCATCGGTACGGCAGCGTTGACCGCCCTGGATTACGTGGAGATCATGAGATACAACCTGAGCCCCGAATCGTCCTTGATCCCGGCGATGCCGGGCGTAGGGATGTACCTGGCCCTGGGACTGGGGATAGCGCTATCCCTTGCCGTGCTGGTGCCCAAGAGGAGGAGCGCGCCTTATACGGCGACCCGTCCGGCGCTCAGGCCAGGTTCTCGGGGTTCAGACCCTTGAGCTCGTCGATGACGAAGCGGCCGTCCTTTCGAACCAGTACGTCATCGAAGTACATCTCCCCGCCGCCCATCTCCGGGGTCTGGATCAGCACCATGTCCCAATGGACGGTGGACTTGTTGCCGTTGTCCGACTCCTGATAGGCGCTGCCTGGCGTGAAGTGTATCGAACCGGCGATCTTCTCGTCGAACAGGGTGTCGAGCATGGCCTGGTTGATGTAGGGATTCACACCTATGGCGAACTCCCCGACGTATCTGGCCCCAGGGTCCGTATCGTGAATGATGTTCTGGGACTTGGTGTCGGAGCTGGTGGCCTCGAATATCTTACCATCCTTGAACTTCAGGACCACGTTGTCGAAGACCTTGCCCTGGTAGAGCGTCCGGGTGTTGTAACTTATGACGCCGTTCACCGAGTCCTTGATGGGCGCGGTGTAGACCTCTCCATCAGGTATGTTCCGGTCGCCCTCGCACTTGACCGCCGGCATGCCCTTTATCGAAAAGGTGAGGTCGGTGCCTGGGCTGACCAGGCGCACCTTGTCCGTGCGCTCCATCAACGCGACCAAGGGATCCATGGCCCTGGACATCTTCGGATAGTCCAGGGTGCAGGTGTTGAAGTAGAAGTCCTCGAAGCGCTCGGTGGACATCTGGGCCTGTTGGGCCATGGAAGATGTCGGCCATCTGAGCACCACCCACCTGGTCTTGGGAACCCTCCAGCCGGTGTGCACCGGCCCGGACCAGTACTTCATGTAAAGGTCGATCTTGTCCGCCGGAACGTCCGAGTTCTCGGTGATGTTGTACGAGCCGCGCATGCCGATGTAGGCCTGGGCCCTCTTCATCTTCTCCAGCTCGATCTCGCCGATCTGGGCGATGGTCTTCTGGTCGGCGTTCATGAGCAATTTCCTGAACACCTTGGCGGAGCGGAGGGCCACCATAGGCACTCCCCCGACCTCGTAGATCTTGTCAAGAAGGACCTCCACCATCTCGGAGGGGATATCGAACGCCTCGATGTAGACCGTCTCTCCCTTCTGGAGGCGAACGGAGTGATCGATCAGCACGTCGGCCAACTTTCGCATTCTGGGGTCGTACATACGAATCCGGCTAATCCATTGGAAGGTATATCAGGATTATCAAAAATCCCCGACCCCGCAAGATCAGGACATATTACTTGGACCTGGAGTTCAAAGGTCCTTGGGCCAGGCGACGTAGCGGTCTTCCACCCGGCGTAGCCCGATCGGTCCGTCGTAGAGGATGGACAGGTTCTCCTCGTTCAGAAGCTGGAGCCCTCCGTCCTTGAGCACCCCGCCGTCCTTGATCATTATGACCCGGTCGATCTCCGGGACGATATCGGCCGGATCGTGGGTGACCAGGACCAGCGATCGCCCTTCCTTGGCCAAGGTCCTGATGGCCGACCGGACCAGTCGTTTGCCGGTGAGGTCCAGGGAGTTCATCGGCTCATCCAGTATCAGCGCTTCCGGGGAGTTCACCAGGGCGCGGGCCATCAGCACCCGGCGGGCCTCGCCGGTGGAGAGCGTGTAATACCTTCGCTCCGCCAGGTGAGCCGATCCTACGGCGGTCAGGGCGCCCCTGGCCATAATTTCCATCTCCGGGCCGATGTCCTGCGAGCGGTTCGTTCCGACGGAACCGAAGAAGCCGGATAGAACGGCCTCCAGGCAATCCATGTCCCGGGATAGGTCGACCTGAAGGTCGGCGGAGACCAGCCCGAAGGCCTGGCGCACATCGAAGAGGTTCCAGAGGTCCGAACCTCTCAGCTTGACGTAGGATCCGGGCACCGACGTGTCGTGACGGTGCTCGCCCATCATGGTCTTGATGAGCGATGATTTTCCGGAACCGTTCGGACCCAGTACCACCAGTCGTTCCCCTTTGCGTATGGTGAGGTCCACGTCCCGCAGGAGGGTTGCCGAGCCCTTGCTGACACTTACCTTGCGCATCTCGATGATCGGCTCGCCGGGCATGCGGAACGGTATCGGCCGCAGGATATAAACCGACTACCCCAGGGCGCCTTCGCTATAGGTGGAACAAAATGGAGAACGGATTTATCGCCCCCAGCGGGGCGGACGGTGGCCTAGAAGGCCAGAAAATGATTGAGAGAAAAAGGGAATTACTTCTTCTTTCCCTTGGCCGGAGACGCAGCGGCAGTCTTCTTCTCTTCGTTCTTCTTCTTTTGCTTACCGAGATCCTTCTTGGACATTGCCATAAGAACTGATATGGCTAAATTCATACTTAACAATAATTATCATACCGTCTTCCTGGATGATGTTGCCAGAAGCTCCGGCCTATGCGCCAGCTCCCAAATGTACAGGGAGGCGACGCTTCCGTAGGGCCGGTACTTCTCGCGGAACCTGTCGAACTCCTGCCTGTCCAGAGATTCCAGGCCGTACAGCGATATCATCCCGCGACGGATGGCCAGGTCACCCCAGCTCACCACGTCCTTCCTTCCCAGGGAGAATATGAGCATCATCTCCGCGGTCCAGGGGCCGATGCCCTTCAGTGAGACCAGGGCCTTCACGACCTCCTCGTCCGGAAGTGCCTTCAGACCTTCCAGGTCCAGACCTCCGTTCTCACATGCCTCCGCTATGCCTTTGACATAGCTGGCCTTGCGGAAGGACGTGCCGCAGGACTGGATATCCTCGAGGGATGCTTGGTGCAGATTTGTCGGCGTGATCTCGCCGAAGCGCTCGACCACTCGGTTCCAGACGGTGGCGGCGGCCTTGCCGGATATCTGCTGGCCGATCACGCTGCTTATCAAGGCCGTAAAAAGGTCGGGATACATCTCGGCCTTCAACATCCCAAGGGAATCGATGACCTGACCTAGCCTCTCATCTCTTCGGCGGAGATAATCGATCTCTACCTGGCCATACTCAAAGCAGGGCATCCTTCTCCAACCTCAGCAATCTTTCCTTGAGGTCCAGACCCCCGGCGTAGCCGGTGAGCTTTCCTCCGGCGCCGACCACCCGATGACATGGGATAAGGATGGAGATGGGGTTACGATTGCAGGCCTGACCCACCGCCCTGGCCGCTCCAGGACGACCGATGGCCACGGCCATCTCGCCATAGGTGCGTACCTTCCCGTAGGGGATATCCAACATCTCCTTCCAGACCTTCATGGCGAAATCACTTCCCTGGGGAGCCAGCGGAACGGTGAACTTCTGGCGCCTCCCCTGGAGGTATTCGGATATCTGGACGGCGGCCTTTTCGAGAAGCGGGGTGCTGGCGAACGTACCTGGCGGGGCCTTCCCTCCGGGGAGCATCACGTTGGTTATCGCACCATCCTCTTCGGCCACGTGTATCCGCCCGATATCGGTCATGAAACTATGGACATGCTTCAACAGGAGACCTCCGGAGCTATCGCTGATTACCGTTTATCGTTATTTAAGAGGTGCTTCGAGGCCGCTTTCCAAGGTTATGATACGACCAATCACTTTGCTATGACGGGATGAGCATGGTTGGCCCGAGTGGCCGAGAACGAGGCCCGCGAGAAGAAGTGATCATCTTCCGGAGCTGTCCTTCAGGAAATAGGTCGAAAGAAAGGATCGGCCTACTTCAGCAGGCCGGCCGCCTTCAGCTCCACGGTGATCTTGTCGACGGCCTCCGCGGCGTCCTTCTCGACCTTGGCGCCGGTGCAGACGAGCTTTCCAGAACCGAACAGGAGCACGACCACCTTCGGATCGTCCAAACGATAAACGAGCCCGGGGAACTGCTCCGGCTCGTACTCCACCTTTTCCAGGCCGAGAGAGATGGCTATGGCGTTTAGATTGATCTCCTGGTTTAGGTCCGAAGAGGCTACGATGTTCTGGACCACGATCTCTGGCCGGACCTTGATCTTGACCCCGGCCTTCTCGATCTGCTTGGCGACCTTGGCGATGGCCTGTTGAACGTGGGAGAGCGAACGTCCGCCGGTGCAGACGACCTTACCGCTGCGGAATAGCAGCGTGGCGGTCTTGGGGTCCTTGATGCGGTAGATCAGGCCGGGAAACTGCTCCGGCTCGTACTCCGCGCCATCCAAGGCGAGGGCGACGGACCAAAGGTCGAGCTCGTCCCCGATGGAAGTAGAAGCGACAACGTTCTCGATCTTGATCTTGGCCATGATGCCCCCTTTCCTCACGTTATTTAAATATCCAGTTAAAAGTTTTTCGATATGGCCTTATATTAGATGGACCGCGACCGTCATATAGAATAGGACCGGCCCGGACCATTTTGGCATTGCGCGGGGCGAAATTCAGCCCTATTGAAAAGGTAGGTTTGGCTGAGATCGCAGATTTGAAAATGCAAATGATTAAAATTTTTTACGATGCACAACCAAGCCAGTTTTCTCATCTATTGACCATTTTGAATGGATGAGCCCCCAACCCCTCCTTGGCCTCCAGTTGATAAGGCGAATTGCATTCTTTTAAAGAGATATCCAATGGCCACCCCTAGGGCGAGAATCCTTACTACATTGAACGAGGTGCCAATTAGGAAGTAGCGCAACCCATCATTTGGGGTGAGAAGACCCGCCGGACCTTGGAACAGCATTGTAACTATGATGAGGGCGATGAAACTGAGCATCACGGATTTTAGGATCGGGTCCTTGGCTGGGACCTTGTCAAAGAATCGAAGCATGATGAAACTGACGATAGATCCGATGATAAGACCGCCGAACAAAGATTGAAGGATCATCGGGAAATACGAGATGGAGAGAGCGGCCCTATACTCGGCGGCGATGGGCGTCAATGAAATTGCGAAGTTGGTCGCCCAGAAGGCAGCTCCTCCCGCGATGGTCAGTTCATACAGCTTTCTTCTATCCAGATGCGGCGCCTCCGGTTTGCTTGAATCCGCAGATCTGAATTTCATAGTGGATCAGCCCCCATCGGTCAGAGACCGTTCGTTTTCCTTTGCTCCCTTGAACAGAAGCCACAGCGTCAGGGATACCTCGGCGATGAAGCCTGCCGCGTAACCAGGGTATGATATGAGCTCGTACTCCGGGAGCAGGAAGAACTGCAGGAATCGTGACAGCACACCGAAGAAGTCGATTATCAGTAGGATGCCTAACAGCCGGGGAAGGAAGCCTGACCGGTAGACCAGATACCCGAGGGGTACCAACCAGGCGCCAAAGAAGAGCTGGGAGAGGATGAAACCGTCGTGGTACATGTCGATATGCAACAGGGCCTGAGCCTGAAGCTGATCCGCTGAGAACACGGTCATATAACCAGTACCGTCCAACAGCGATGGGACCGTAGACAGATCGAGCACGCTTGCGCATTGGACCGCGACCCCGCACAGATTCAATAACAGGAAAAGAAGGGCGAGATCCTTATTAACGGACTTCAGCAGCGAATAGAGAGCCCAGGCGGCCAGAACGAAGAACAGGGCCGAAACCAGCTCGATCATGAAACTGATTCGGAACAGTAGCTCGTTCGCCAAAATGTTCTGGGCCGTGGCAGTGGCATCCCCGGACACGATAAGCTGGTCGCGAATGGTGGTGGCGATAGGCAATAACACGATGAAGATCAGATAGAGCGACCCTGCGATCCTTGCTTGCCTGACCCTCGGGCTGGATCGCCCATCTCCATCCTTCGAAAGGTGATCATTCCCCTTAAAGAAGGAAAGGGCGTTCATCGCTTTCCCTCCTGGCTCTCCCCGAGCCCATTAGATTCACTTGACCGCAGATGCAGGTCGTTCACCGCAAGATCTACCCTCAGTTCGCCATTGCTTCCTATGACTTCCAGAACCAGGTCTTCCACGAAATGGGCTCTTACCAATGTTCCAATGGAACCTTCGATGAAGACCGTATCGTCCCCATCCAGGGATGCGTTCCTCACATCCCCTTTCGATCTGAGCTCGATTGAGAACATCCGTTCATTTTTTACAGGTCTTGGTCGGGTCATTTTCATACCACGGACCAAAACCATTGCGAAACGATGCTGATAATTATTATTTGACTCGTATGTGCTGTTGTAAACATCGGCGTGTAGGTGTTATCGTGGAAAAAATGAAGATCGATGAGGACCCCGTCTCCGACATCCATTTTCTATTGACGAACGTAGACCGGCGTAAGATAATCGATGAGCTTCAAACGCAGAGCCTCAAGCTGAACGAGGTGGCGAAGAAGCTGGACATGACCGCCACCGAGGCCTGCAGACAGCTGCAACGGCTGACCGATGCTGGTCTTTTAGAAAAATCATCCGAGGGCAAGTATCATTCCACCCCTTATTCCAGGCTCATACTGGAATCCTCCACCGCCATGAACTTCATTTCCAAGCACCGAGAATTCTTCTTGGGACACGATACCTCGCTCATTCCTCCTGAGTTCCGCGCCAGGTTCGGAGAGCTATCGAGGACCGCCCTTCGCACTGAGGCGGTCGTTAACATCAACACCGCTTCTCAGGTCCTAAAGGACGCCGGTAAGCGGATAGATATTATGACCGAGCAGCACCTAGAGCACAATGCCCAGATACTCCGACAACAGTCGTTGAAGGGAGTGAAGGTCAGGTCCATCGTACAGGAGAACATGAATGAAAAGATAGTTGAAGGGACCGATCTGCAGACCGCGTGGGAGAGGAGAAGCGTTCCCAGAATTTGCGCGATGGTCGTCCTAACGGAAAAGGTCGTAGGGATCGCGCTACCGAAGTTGGACGGAAAGATGGATTATCAGGTCTTGGAAGGAACCGACCCGGAATCGATGAGATGGGCAGGGGACCTCTTCGAACA
>DAONGL010000005.1:0-15604 GCA_035404085.1 Methanomassiliicoccales archaeon
CCTCCAACTGCGCCCGGGGGAGCTGCAGAAGGCGTCCGTGCGGGACCTAGACGTGAGGAAGTGGACCTTCCTCGTGTCCAATCCCAAAGGCAAGGATTCATACGGCGAAGTTCGCCGCCTGCAGATACCGGACGTCCTGAAGCCCTTCGCGCTCGAATATCTCAGTACGAGGGAAGAGATGCTCAGGTCCAAGGGGATCGCGTTCGCGGAACCGCTGATACCGGCAGTTTCCTGCAATGGCGCAGGCTACTACACTCAGCAAGCTTTCGGGCGGTTGAAGAACGACGTGGTGAAGCGTACGGGCATCGCCTTCAAGTGGAAGGACTTCCGGCCTACTGGAGGGCAGCTGGCATTGGACGGCGGCGTTTCTATAGATCAGGTATCGTTGAGCATGAGGCACACATCGACGAAGACGACGGAGCGGTACTATTGCCGCGCCAAGGCTGACCGTGCGTTCGCCCGGGTCAATGAAACATACAACAGCATGTTTCGGACCGAGCCAGCTATAAAGGCTGAAAACGATTGAATTGAATTCAAAAAATAATTGTCTGGATATAAGTAGTGGTGGGCTCAGCCGGATTCGAACCGGCGACCTTCTGCGTGTGAAGCAGACGTCATAACCGCTAGACCATGAGCCCTTCGGTAGGCGATGCAAATGGGAACGGGATATAAAAATGTTTAGCGGATGACCAGCCATCATTCGTTGATGACCTGGGTGGCCCGGAACATGCCGTCGCTGAACATGAGCGAAAAGTAGCCGGTCTTGTGGTTGGTGGAACGCAATTTCACGGCGCGGATACGACGCTGCACGTCGGTCTCCCCGATGTTCTGCAGCTTCAGGGAGATCACGCCGTCGGCCAAATAGCCCTCCTCGAAACGACCGCCGTTGATGTTGTCCACCGGCGTCTCGGCGATGAGGAACGAGGTGATGTTCATACCCCTCAGCCACATGAAAAGGTAGAACAGGTCGTTACGTCGGTCGTTGGTCAGCTGGGCGGCCATCTCCAGCACGTCCAGGGAATCGAGCACCAGAAGGTCGAACCCCAAGTCCTTCTTGACCGTCTCGGCGTACATCTTGAAGACCTGAAGCCAGGAACCTTTGGCCATCATCTCGGTGACGTTCTTCCTAATCGTCGCCAGGTCCAGAACGTAGACCATCTCCTGCACCTTCGGGTCGTTCATGCCCATCAGCTCCATCTGCTGCAGGAGGTTCTCCTTGCTCTGCTCCAAGGTCATGTAGACGCTGCGTACGCCGTTGTTCTTGGCGTTGTTGTACAGGATGCTGTAGCATACCGACGACTTCATCGTGCCAGGCGTACCAGATATCAGAATTACGTGACCCTTCGGCACTCCACCTTGGATGTAATCATCGAAGTTGTGGATGTAGGTCTTCACCCGTTCTACGCCCATGCCCATTCACTCGGGGATTTATGGATATACCAGGTATATAATACCGTATTTAAAATTTAATTTTTTAGAAAGGTTGGTTGGCCAGGGGCAGAGCGAAATTGAACTCCTTCCCGTTGTGGAACATGCTGTAATAGCGGTTGTCGACGTTGGCCCCGCGCATCTTCACGCAACGCACCCAACGCTGCACCCGGGAGTCGGTCATCTCCCGCATGAGCATCTCCATGATCCCGTCGGAAAGATATGCCTCGCCCTGGTCGGCCTCGTCATACTCGTCCGAGGTATTCTCGGAGATAACCAGCACGGTTATGTTCAGGGATTTGAACCAGTCGAAGAGGTCCTTGAGGTCCTGACGGGAGAAGCAGTGCTCCGTCAGCGCCTTGAACGATTCCAGGGAGTCCAGGGCGAACACCTTGAAACCGGTGGCCTCCTGCTCCCGGCGCACATAGCCCATGATCAGTTCGCGCCAGTTGCCTTCGTGCGCCGCCATCTCCTTGCGCAGTTCGCGCATGTCCAGTACCCTGAGCTTTCCGTCTGTGTCCGCCTCGGGCATGCCCATGCGCTCCATCTGCCTCAGGATCGATCTACGGCTCTGCTCCACGGACAGGTACAGTCCAGGAGTTCCGTTCACCGCCGCCCGGTGCAATATCGTGTAGGCTAGGGTGCTCTTCATCGTACCTGGCGAGCCGTTGAACAGTACTATGTGCCCTTGCGGTATGCCGCCGCCGAGCACCTCGTCCAGACGGTTGATGTGCGTGCGCAGCAGACCGGTATCCACGACCTTCAGGGAAGCCCCGACCTGGGCGTGCAGTTCGCGGAATATGTCCTCGGTGATGCGGGCCAGCTCAGCCTCGTCCACCACTTCCATCTCCTGTCCGGCGTCCAGCATCTGCAATTTCAATCGAGCTTCCTGCAGCTCCGCCTCCTTCTCGTCCAGCTGCGCCTGCAGCGCCTCCAGCTCCGGTTCGAAGTGACGGGTGAGCTCTTCCCTGAGCCGGCGGCGCACCTCATCCATGTCCACGCTCGGCTGGGGCTCCTTTTTCTCTTTGATCTCCTTAGAGCGTTCCTCGATCTCGTTGGATTTGACGTTCAGGCGTCGCTCGCGCTCCTGAAGCTCCCTCTCCCGCTTGTTCAGTTCGTCCGTCCGGACCTGCATGGCGCTGTCCGGCCGGCCCACCTGGATGGTCTCGATGGAACGAATTCGCACCGTCGAGCATTCACCGTCCCTATCGCGGTCCAGCTTGACCGAGGCCAGGTTGACCTGCACCGGCTGGCTGGCCTTGGGCTTGAGGTCCTCGCCGCAACGGCCGCACTGTTCCTCCCCCGGCCGCACGCCGAAGCCGCAGCGGGGACACTCGAACTTACTGGGCGGGAGGCGCATCAGATCACTCGCTTATCACCCTGGTGACCTGGAAGCGGCCGCCGTTGTACAGCAACGAATAGTAGGAGGGATCGTGGTTGGTCTCCCTCATCTTGACGCACCTGATGCGGCGCTGCATCTCCACGTCGCGGATCAGCTGCATCTTCAAGGTGATGATGCCGTCCGAAAGATAACCTTCATCGAACTTCCCCTCGATCAAACGCTCGGCGGAACTTTCGGAGATGAGGAATACCGTGACTCCCAGGTCCCGCATCCACTCGAAAAGGTAGAACAGGTCCGTGCGGCGGTTCCGGATCTCGGCCATGGTCTCCAGGACCTCCATGGAATCAATGACCAGGATGTCGAAGTCCAGGTTCTGCTTGAGGTTGGTTATGTAGGTCTTGAACACATGTAGCCAGGACGTGCCGCCGGCGATCTCCTTGAGCTTCTTTCGGATCAAGGAGAGGTCCAGGACGTTCAGGTTCTCGCTGACCTTCTCGATGTCCATGCCCATCTTCTCCATCTGGCGCAGCAGGCTTTCCCGGCTCTGCTCAAGAGTTACGTAAACGGAGGTCCGGCCGGACTCCACGGCGTGATTGTAGAGCATGTAGTAACTTATGGACGACTTCATAGTCCCCGGGGTGCCGGCCACCAGCACTATGTGCCCGGTCGGTATCCCTCCTTCCAGAATCCTGTCGAAACCCTCGATGTACGTCTTTAACCGGCCGTCTCCCGCTTCCATCTCCCCGACCCCCAGCCACCAGGCCTTTCGGGGTTCCATGCGTTTACAGGCTAATAAAGGACTCGTCGACGGTTATCAGATGCCGCGGACGATGACCTTCTTGACGTACTTCCGAGCGGTCTCCGCCATGCCCAGCATCTGCCCCTCAGAGTAGGGGTCGATCTGACTGAGACGCTTGTCCAGCGTGCGGTCGTTCTTGAATCTCTGCAGGGCGTACTTCTTGGCCCCGCCGATGTAGGACGCCATGCGCTCGATGTCGGCCGGTTTCAGATAGTGCGGGACTACCGTGGTCCGGAACTCGTAGTCGATGCCGGAGGTCATGATGAGGTTAATGGAGCGCTTGATGGCCTCCAGGTCCACCTCGGCATCGCATACCTGGGAATATTGCTGGTCCAGAGGCCCCTTGAGGTCCATCGCCACACAGTCCAGCAGACCGGCCTGCAGAAGGTCCTGCAACATATCCGGGTTGGTGCCGTTGGTGTCCAGCTTGACCTTGAGACCCAGCTTCTTGATCCTTCTGATCAGTTCGGGAAGGTCCTCGTTCAACGTGGGCTCTCCTCCGGTGACGACCACCCCGTCCAAAAAATCGGTATTGTCCGCCAGATATTCCTCCAGGACCTCCCAGGGAGCTTCCTCCACTTCCCCGGTGACGGCGACCAGGTCGGGATTATGACAGAACGGGCAGCGCAGGTTGCAGCCTTGCAGGTAGACGGTGGTAGCGACCATTCCGTCCCAATCGAGAAGCGAGGTCTTGGCGAATCCGACTATTCTGGCGATCATGATCGGCTGGAATAATTCCAGGTGGTTTTTAAGGGTATCTCTAAAAACCTTCATTCGTCCTTGATGTTCACGATGTCGCCGTGCATCTTGGCCTTCATGTGGCCGCCCGGACCGCCCCTCTCTTCGCGGGCCTGGTCCACGCAGTTCTCGCTCTCGCAACAGAAGGCGGCGAACACGTACTGCTTGGCCGGCCGGCCGCAGAACTGGCACTTGTACTTAGAGAAGTCCATGGTGCGTCCACCGTCCCCTATCGATAAAGCTCTTTCGAAATTTTCTTAAGTTAGTAAAAAAATGATCGTTCCGGGGAAGTTGAGATGGTTTTCTGTTCAAGATGCGGAAGCCAGGTTCCGGAGGGCGCTCAGTTCTGCGACCGTTGCGGCGCATCCTTGGGGGGCGGTTTCCAGAGCTATGGCCAAGGCAATCAGACCACGATGCCCTACACCTACCGGAAGGACGAGAAGGAGATCATACTGGCCGTTATCCTTTCTTTGATAATTCCGGGAGTGGGACAGATATATTGCGGAAGGATCGGCCGGGGGATTGGGATATTGGTTATTTCCGGCCTGTTCGGATTGGTGTCGTTCATCCCGCTGTTGTTCATCTTCGACCCGGCGAGCTTCAATTTCGCAGGATTCTTCGCCCTGATGGTGGTGGTCAGCATAATCGCCTTGATCTTCTACATCTGGCAGATCTATGACGCCTATCGCTGCGCCGATGACTATAACAGACAGGCGCCGCCGATGAGGTACTGATCATTCCAGGATGTGCATGGACAGTTGCATCGCCTGAGCGGAGTGGGTGAGCGCGCCCATGGAGATCACGTCCGCGTATTGGGCGTAGCTCTTGGCGCTCTGGGGAGTGATGCCGCCAGACACCTCCACGGTGATGCGCTGGTCTATACCCTTAATCGCCAGATAACACTCCTTGGCCTGGGCTGGCGTCATGTTGTCCAGCATGACGATGTCCGCTCCGGCCCTGGCTGCCTCCTTGGCCGCATCCAGGTCCTCCACCTCGATCTCCACCTTCTTTCCGAAGGAGAAGGATCGCGCCCTGCGCACGGCCTTGAAGACGCTGCCGACCACGGTCAGATGATTGTCCTTGATCAGGAACGCGTCGTCCAGTCCGAAACGGTGCGGGTCCCCTCCGCCGATCCTGACGGCCTTCTTCTCATAGCGGCGGAAGCCAGGAGTGGTCTTGCGGGTGGCGGCGATGACCAGGTTCGGGTTGGCCTTGCGGCAGGACTCGACGACCTGGCGGGTGAGGGTGGCGATACCGCTCATGCGCATCAAAAAGTTCAGGGCCAGACGTTCACCGGCCAGCAATCCCTTCAGGGAACCGCTTACCTCCAGGACCTTCTGTCCAGAGGTGACCTCCTCACCATCGTTCGTCAGGACCTGGCAGGAGCACCCCAGGCGGCGGAAGACCTCCACGGCCTCCTCGATGCCGGCAAGGACGCCGCCCTGCCCGGCGGTGATGACCGCCCGGCCGTCCCGGTCGTCGACCAAGGCCTGGGAGGTGACGTCCCCCTGCCCCAGGTCCTCCTGCAGATATAGATCGATGAGGTCCATGCTGGTCAATCACCGTCTGGTCTTATGAAGGATGCCCTCAGAGCTCGAAGTTGTTCCCGGGCATGGGCATCAGGACCTCGTAGTCGCCCTCCAGGTCCTGGGCCAGCTCCGCGCGGTTGTCGGAGTGCATGAGCACGACCTTCTCCGGCTGGCAGCCTTTGATGAAGCTCAGCAGCTGGTCGTGGTCGGCGTGGGCGGAAAGGTCGAAGGTCATGACCTCGCACTTGATGTCGATGATCCCGTCCTGGATGGTCTCGACCCTTCCCTTCTCCTTGAGCATGCGACCGTTCGAGTTCTCGGCCTGATAGCCGACCATCATGACCGCGCTCTTGACGTTGTCCTTCTGGTCCTTCAGGTAATGCAGGACCGGGCCGCCGTCCAACATACCGGAGGTGGTGATGATGACCTGCCCCTGGCGGGCCTTTTCGCGAGCGGACGACGTCCGTACCGGGTTGAACTTGCGCTTGGCGGCCTTGAAATCCCTCATGCTGCGGAGGTAGGGATGCTCCTGGTGATCGGTGTACATGCTGTTCACCGTCTTGCCCATCCCATCCACCCACATGTCATAGGGGAGGTCCTTGAGTATCATCATTACCTCCTGCATTCGCCCCACGGCGAAACAGGGGATTATGGCGGTCCCGCCGCGTTCCACGACCTCCCGCACCCTCTGCTGAAGCAGCGCCTCGCTCTTCGGCCGCGGGGGATGGTTCCTACCGGCGTAGGTGGCCTCGATGATCAGATTATCGCACTTCACCGGCTTGGCCCCATAGGTCAGCCGGGTGTTCTCGGTGTGCAGGTCTCCGGTGAAGAGCGAGGTGTTGTGACCCTTGATCTCGTACATCTGCGCCCCGGGGATATGCCCGGCGTTATGCGCCAGTATCTCCAGTCCAGCTATGGAACGGGTCTCCCCGATGTAGAACGGAGAGTAGTTCTGCCAGGCATGCTTGATGTCCGTGTCTTTGTAAGGGAAGGTGGTGAAACCTTCGGACTTGGCGATCTTAATGGAGTCGAAGAACAGCAGGTTCGCGATGTCCATGGTCAGCTCGTTGCAGATGACCTCACAATCCTTCTGCTGCACCAGCAGAGGTACCGCTCCGCTGTGGTCGAGGTGGGCGTGGGTGATGAACACCCCGTCCACATTCTCTTCCGGCATTAGGGGGAAGTGGGGCATCTCCGGTTTGACCAGACGCATTCCGTATTCGAACATTATATTGGCGCCTTGGTTCTGCACAAGCATTCCCAGCTTGCCGACCAGGTCGGCGCCGCCTAAGAATTTGATCTTCATTTTTCTGACCTCTTATATTTGTGATATATGGATAGTGATCGTTCACCCGCTTGCCGTACGGTCCTGTCCCGCCCTTGTTCGCGGACACCGTGCAGCAACGGAACGTTGCAATATGCTCGTTCAGGCTACTCCAAATGCGTATAAACTATTTTTGGTCGGGCAGACCCGTCTGAGATGTCGGAAACGACGAACTCAAATCTTTTATACCTAGGTGTGCGATGAATTGTCATGGGCGAGTTCGCCATCAGCTACCGGACGAAAGGACCTCTAGACGGCGACCGGGTGTGGCTGAGCTCGGGCTTCCGGGTCCAGCTGATCAAGATGGGCATCGAGAAGGCCGGTTCCGTGAATGAGCTGGGACGAAGGATGGGGTACCGATCGCGCGTCCATCCAGGATGGGGCGTGGTGCAGATCATGCAGGGGAAGCAGGCCTTCCCGGTATCCCGATTGAAGCTCCTGGCCGACTATCTGGAGTATCCTTACCACGATATCCTTCAGTACGTTACCCCACCTAACCGGGTGACCCTGGAGAGCACCAAGAGCGCCTTGGCCATGTACGGCCTCGGCGGGTACATCCCTAGGTGATGCTGGCACTCGGCCGACGCGGAAAAAGTGATTTATAGTAACCGTGTCATATTGTAATTGTCGGACACATGTCCGACCGAAGGGGATGGGATGGTATTCAGGCGTAGCGCCGATGCGGACGATGAGATAACTAACACGCTCATTGACCGCGGGGTCTACCGCCTCTCCGAGGTCTATGAGGACGAGGAGATCAAGAAGTTCAAGGACCTCAAGGCCCCCTATTCGTTCTGGAGCGCGGTGAAGTACTCCTTGATTCTGACCGTTCTCCTGTGGTGGCTCCCGGTCTTCGGTCAGATGGTGGCCGGTTTCGTTAGCGGCCGCCGCGCCGGAAAGCCCTGGAAGGGAGTGGTGGCCGCGCTGGTCCCCCTTACGATAGTGTTCATCCTATCGCTGCTGGTAGACAACGGTATCATACCCTCGGTCATCAACGGCGTGGATTGGACGCCCTCTCATATCCTAGAGATGGCGAAGGACATGATCCCGCTCCTGGCCCCGTACATATTGTTCGTCGAGATGTACCTCACGGCGTTCATTGACACCATACAGATCGCCACCGACCTCCGGGTGGACGTGTACATCATCACCGCCGCCTTCGCCTACATCGGCGGGATCTTGGCCGAACAGTCCAGGTTGGAAATGAACTATGTGGCCAAGCACGGCGGTAACTCCATGACCGTGATGGTCGGCGGAGGGGAAAAGGCGGCCAAGGAAGAAGTGGCGGAGGAGAGGCCGGCCCGTGGAAAACGCCCGGTCTCCGCCAAGCAGGTCAAGACCAGGCAGGCGCAGAAGGTCATACGCTTCGGAGATCTGAAGGACCTCACCACCGCTAGCGACGAGGATTACGTTCAGGAGTACACCGAGCGCGGGGAGCAGTGGTACGAGGAGGGCGAGGAGCCCGATGAGGACGTGCCGAAGAACATCGCCGGCTTGGCCAAGAGGTCCTCCCCGGGGTCCGAAAAAGGCAAGAAACCTAAGCCAGGCGATTGGAAGTTCATCTAGGTCCGCTGAATAATTTTTTATAGGCCTATCTTTTGTGGTGCTTTGGCGAGTGTCTAATGTTCTGTCCCAAATGCCGCAGGATCATGAAGCCGGACAAAGGGAAATTCGTTTGCAGGAATCCAGATTGCAAGCACGAGGTGGTCGAGGACATCAAACCGTTCTGCTTTACCACCTGCGGGAAGGAAAAGGAGATGACCATAATCGATGGCAACGCCCCTACCCTTCCCCGCACCAGGATCGACTGCCCCAAGTGCGGGCACCAGGAAGCTTTCTGGGTGCTGCGCCAGACCAGGGCCGCCGATGAGCCGGAGACCAAGATATACCGTTGCGTCTCCTGCGGGCACTCCTGGCGAGAGTACTGAATAAGCCTTCGATTTGCAGAAAAGTTATAATTAGATAGGGCTTTACTGTGGAAAGAAGGGGACCCGATGTTTCAGGCTAAATTAAGATCCGACATTCTGAAAGGGATCGTCGACGTCGTTTCCACGCTCATTGACGAGGCCAAGTTCAAGATAGGCGAGAACGGCATCCAGCTCAAGGCGGTCGACCCGGCCCACGTGGCCATGATCGACCTGACCCTGGGCAAGGACGCCTTCGAGCAGTACTCCGCCGCCGAGACCGACCTCGGTCTGGACCTGGAGAAGCTGAAGGAGGTCATTCGACTATCCAAGTCCGGCGACCTCATCGAGATGCGTCAGGACGAGGAACGCGGCCGTCTGGTGCTCATGGTCGGCAACGTCACCCGCCGCATGAACCTGGTATCCACCGAAGGAATGAGCGACCCCAAGGTCCCCAATCTGACGCTTCCCGCCCGCATCACCGTCACCGTGGACGAACTGCAGCGGGGCATCAAGGCCGCGGAGAGCATATCCGACCACGTGGCGCTCAACGCCAACACCGAGGGTTTCGAGATGGTCTCCGATGGTGACACCGATTCCGTCAGCCTGAAGCTGCCCAAGGCCTTGCTGGTGGACCTGCAGTGCTCGGAGAGCATTCGCTCCCTGTTCCCCATGGACTACTTCTCGACCATCATAAAGGCCATACCCAGCGGCACCAACGTCAGCGTGAACCTGGGCAACGACCTGCCGGTACGCCTGGACTTCGACATCGCCGGCGGCAAGGGCAGCGTCCGCTACCTGCTGGCCCCGCGCATCGAGAACGATTAGAGGCGCAAACCCTTCACGATCCCGCTTTCCGCCTCGGGCATCTTCACCTCTACGGTGATGAGCTCCCGTAGACCGGAGCGGGCGATCTTCTCCTTTAAAAGCTCGTCCACCTGGAATATCCCGGCCGAGTTGTTCATCAGAATGTCTATCTGGATCGGCCTTTCCGCCCCCTTTCCCACCCGGACCTTGTCGATGGCCAGAGCGCTCACCGAGTGAATGTTGATGCTACCGCTGGCGAACGGTATGCGAGCCCTTCCCTTCTCCATGTCCAGAGCGTCGGCCACCCGGACCACGCCCCCTTCGATGGTGTAAGGCACGAAGCCCTCATGATGGGAGATCATGGCGTGCTGCGTCTCGGCCACGATATAGGTGAGCGTCGGCTCCTCGTAGAGGCCGAGCAGCATGCGCCGGAGTATCGGCGGGGAGATCATTATGGAGAAATGGTCATGGTCCTCGCGGTGGATCGAGAGACCTATATCGTGCATCGCGGAGGCCAGAACGACCACCACCTCGGCGTCCTCCTTGGTCAGCCCATAGTTCTTCACCACACCTGGCTGATGCCCGGCCTCCATCAGCAGGCGGAGCATTCGAAGGGCGTTGCGGGCCACTATGCGCACGTGCGTGGAGCCGTGGTCGCTGAAACCCAGGCGGTCTATGGCGTTTATGTTGGACGCCTTCCAGAGGGCCTTGACCTCCTCGTCGGAGTTGATGCGGTCCAACAACGTGGACAATCTTGCATTGCCCTGGACGGGCACCTCGAACGCCATACGAGGGAGATGTCCTTGTCAATAGATTAAACCTTGATTGTTCGGTGGTACCGCTGTTTTGACATTTGGAAAATATTTTTAAGTGATGGCCCTATAATGACCACACCCCATCCCTAGGTGCTTTACTTTGAAATCCATAAATGAAGGACGTGTTAAGGAGCTGGAACAGAAAGCTGCTTCCCTGCGCAGGCACGTCGTTAAAATGATCTACGCCGCCGGTTCAGGACACCCGGGCGGTTCGCTCTCCGCCACGGACATCATGACCGCCCTTTTCTTCGAGGTCATGGACCACTCCCCGGAGCGCATGGGCTCCCAGGACCGGGACCATTTCATAATGTCCAAGGGGCACGCCGCCCCTATCTATTACGCTGCTCTGGCCGAATCTGGCTACTTCCCGGTGGAAGAACTGGTCACCTTGCGCAAGCTGCATTCCCGCTTGCAAGGCCACCCCTCCCGGGTGAAGACCCCCGGCGTGGAGATGTCCACGGGATCGCTGGGACAAGGGCTCTCCGTCGCTAACGGCCTGGCCCTGGCCCTGCGCCTTCAGAACCTGGACCGCAAGGTGTACTGCCTGTGCGGGGACGGGGAAATGGCCGAGGGCCAGATCTGGGAGGCGGCCATGTTCGCCGCCCACTATCACCTGGAGAACCTCATCGCCATCGTCGACCGCAACGGCCTGCAGATAGACGGCCGGACGGAGGACGTGATGGCCCTGGAGCCGTTGGCCGACAAGTGGAAGGCCTTCGGCTGGAACGTGCTGTTCATGGACGGAAACGATATGTGGCAGGTGCTGGAGACCTTGAACGAGGCGCGCCAGCACAAGGGAGGCCCGACGGTCATCGTGGCCAAGACCGTGAAGGGGAAGGGCGTTTCCTTCATGGAGAACAACGTGGGCTTCCACGGCAAGTCGCCGAACGAGAAGGAGTATGAGCAGGCCATGCGCGAGCTGGGGGGATCGGCATGAGCTGGGCCCTGGAATCGCAGCGCAAGAACTACGGTAAGGCGTTGGTCGAGCTCGGTAAGCGCCGGAAGGACATAGTGGTCCTGGACGCCGACCTATCCGGTTCGACCCGTACCGTGGAGTTCAAGACCGCCTACCCGGACCGATTCTTCAACTGCGGTATCGCCGAACAGAACATGATGGGCACCGCGGCCGGACTGGCGGTCTGCGGTATGACCGTGTTCGCCTCGACGTTCGCGGTGTTCGCGACCGGACGAGCGTACGATCAGATACGGCAGTCCATAGCTTATCCTAACCTCAACGTAAAGGTCGTAGCCTCGCACGCCGGCATCACCGTCGGCGGAGATGGCGCTTCCCATCAGACCATGGAGGACATCGCCCTGATGAACGCCATACCCAACATGACCGTCATCGTCCCGGCGGACGGGCCGGAGACCTACAATGCCGTGCTGGCGGCGGCCGAGCACCGCGGTCCGGTCTACATACGGATGGGCCGGAGCGAGGTTCCGGTCATCACTCCCAGGGAGGCCGCGTTCAAGATCGGGAAGGCTACCACCCTTCGTGAGGGGTCCGACGTGGCGCTGGTCGGCGTGGGACAGATGGTAGCCCCCTGCCTGCTGGCCGCGGACGCGCTCAAGGCGAAGGGCATCAATGCCCGGGTGATCAATCTTAGCACCATCAAGCCCTTGGACGTTGGTACGCTTGAAAGAGCGGCCAGGGAATGCGGATGCGTCGTGACCGCCGAGGAGCACAACATAGTCTCCGGCGTCGGCACTCTGGTCGCCGCGGTTCTGGCCGAAAGGCACCCCACCCCCATGGAGAGGGTGGCCATGCAGGACGTGTTCGGGCAGTCCGGGGAAAGCGATGAGCTCATGAAGGAGTACGGGCTCAGCGAAAAGGAAGTTATAGCCGCCGCCATCAGGGTCATGGAGAGGAAGAAATGAAGATATTCATCGATACCGCCAACATAGAGCAGATCAAGGAGGTGAGCTCCTGGGGCATCTTGGACGGAGTTACGACCAACCCCAGCCTCATCGCCAAGGAGAAGAAGGACTTCGCCACCATCGTGAACGAGATATGCGAGGTCGTGGACGGCCCGATAAGCGTGGAGGTAATAAGCCTCAAGGCCGACGGGATGTTCGCCGAGGGCATGAAGCTGGCGGCGGTCAACGAGAACATCGTGGTCAAGGTCCCGATGACCGAGGAAGGCCTGAAGGCCACCAAGTTGCTCTCGAACGAGGGCGTGGCGGTCAACATGACCCTCATATTCTCGGCCAACCAGGCGTTGCTGGCGGCCAAGGCCGGCGCCCGCTACGTATCGCCGTTCGTGGGTAGATTGGACGACGTGGGACAGGACGGAATGGCCCTGATCTCGGACATCATGGACATCCTGGACAACTACGATTTCGACACTGAGGTCATCGTGGCCAGCGTTCGGGACCCCATTCACGTGACCGACGCCGCCCGCATGGGAGCGCACGTGGCGACCATCCCGTTCGACGTGCTGAAGAAGATGTTCAAGCACCCCCTGACCGACATCGGCATCGAGCGCTTCCTCAAGGACTGGGAGAAGGTCTCCAAGCCGTAGGTAAAAAGTAAACCCCTTCCCGAACCTCATTTTTTATCAGGCGAGAACCTTGAAATACGCCGCCTCGGATGGAAACAGGATGAAGTGCGACGTGCTGGTGGTAGGCGGAGGTCCGACCGGCTGCCTGGCCGCCGCCAGCATGGCCGGCGAACTGGACGTGAAGGTCCTGGAGGAACATCCGGGAGTGGGAGAACCGGTGCAATGCGCCGGTCTGGTCACGCCCAGGGTGGTGGAGATGGCCTCCGCTTCCGACACCGTTCTGAACACCATCGACGGTGCTTACGTTCACTTCCCCGGCGGAAGGGTCATCGAGCTGCAGGGCAACTCCGTGAAAGCGGTCGTGGTGGACCGCGGGGAGTTCGATCGCCGCTGCGCCTCCCTGGCCACGAGAAATGGAGCGCAGGTGCTGACCGGGAGAAAGGTCGCCTCGGTGGAGAGGACGAAGAGCGGAATGAACGCCCACACACCCGAGGAAGAGGTGGAATGTGAGGCGTTGCTCGCCGCCGACGGCTACCGGTCCGGAGTGGCCAGATCGCTTGGGTTCGCCGCCGCCAAAGACATGGTCCGCGGGCTGGAGGTCGATCTGCGCCTGAAGGCCGAGGACCAGCGCAAGGTCCGAGTATTCCTGGGCAATGAGGTGGCACCGGGCTTCTTCGCCTGGGCCATCCCTTGCGGCGACCTCACCCGGGTGGGGCTGTGCGTTTCCAGGGACCGAGGCACTCCCCAGGAGTTCCTTACCAGATTGCTTGAGGCCCAAGGTTGGGGGGAAGCGGAACGGGTTAGGACCTACTCGGGAGCGATCCCCCTGGGTCACATCCCCCGTACCTACGCGGACCGCGTCCTGGTGGCCGGGGACGCCGCCGGGATGGCCAAGCCCATCAGCGGTGGGGGGCTGTTCACCGGCATGACCGCCGGAAGGCTGGCCGCGGAGACCTTCCTGGAAGCGTTCCGTTCGAACGACCTTTCTGAAACGAACCTTTCCAAATACGAGCAAAGATGGAAGGCGGTCTACGGCAGTGAGCTTCGCAGTTCGTACCGGGTCCGAAAGGTCTTCGTCCGCATGAGCGACCGGGACCTGGACAAGGCCGGCGCCCGGCTGGACAACGAGAAGGCGAAAAATGTGCTGGCCACAGGGGACATCGATTTCCCGACCGCTCTGGCGCCTGGTCTGCTGAAGGCCTGCCCTTCGCTGCTGACCATTGCCCCGTTGCTGATCTTCCGGCTGCTGTGGAGGTGAGCGATGAGAGCATTGTCCGTTCCCAAGTCCGAGGCCGACGGGGTGAAGGACAAGCTCAACCGCCGCCGGCAGCTGGACCTCGAGTGGAGACCGGGCAGGGCGGGAGAGATGGTCCTGCTTCCGCTGATCGGCGATAACCCTTTTCCCGAGTACCCGGTGGTGGACGCGGAACTGCAACCCCAGGACCGCCACCGCCCGCCGCAGGAGAGGATCGCCGAGATATTGATGCTCCCGAAAGAGCTTAATGCCCTATTGCCAGACAAGTACGAACGACTGGGGCACGTGATCGTTCTCCGTCTTCCGGACCAGTTGCTCCCATACCGCCAGGAGATTGCGGCCGCCTACGCTCTCGTTCTCAAGGCCAAGACGGTGCTGTTGGAGAAGGGCATCATCCGCGGGGTGGAGCGCCGGCCGGACATGGAGCTGTTGTTCGGAACGGAAACCGAGACCACCCATTCGGAGTCGGGCATCCTGTACCGTTTGGACCCTACCAAGGTGATGTTCTCCTCCGGCAACTTCGACGAGAAGCTGCGCATGGCCTCCCTAGACTGCCGGGGCGAGACGGTGGTGGACATGTTCGCCGGCATCGGCTATTTCACCATGCCCCTGGCCGCCAAGGCCCGGGCGGAGCAGGTCATCGCCTGCGAGATCAACCCGGATGCCATAGGGTTCCTGAAGAAGAACATCGAGCTCAACCAGGTCGCCGATCGGGTCACCGTCTTCGAGGGCGACAATCGCCAACTGCCCGGGGAGGGGTTCGCCGACCGGGTGGTCATGGGCTATGTGAACGTGACCTGGCAGTTCCTGCCCAAGGCCTTCTCCCTGGTCAATAGAGGGGGCATCATCCATTACCAGGACACCTGCTCCATTGACCGGATACCGGACGGACTGATCGAAAACTTGCGGAAAGGCAGCGGCGGCCGGCCGTTCGAGGTCCTCGGGATAAAGGAGGTCAAGGCCTACGCCCCGTCCATATCCCACATGGTGCTGGACGTCAGGGTGCTCTGACCACCGTCTCACTGGAACCGGATTCCTGCAGCAGCCGGAGCAGGGCGCAGTGATATTCCTCCCGCTCCGTTCTTAGCAGCTCCCGGGCGTAAGGGGCGAAATGCTCCCCGGACTCACGCTCCTCCTTGGTGAACTGCCATTTGCGCTGCTG
>DAONGL010000005.1:15704-21863 GCA_035404085.1 Methanomassiliicoccales archaeon
CTGGCGTGGGGGTCCCACAGCTCGCTGATGACCTTCCCGGCCTGGTTCTGGTCCGATACGATGGGAACGTTCAGGGCCAGCACCGACCGTAGGGCGACCTTCTCCTGCTCGTTGCCCTTGAGGGCGTTCAGGAAGGCCTCGCCGTCCTTTCCGAAGCATTCCTGGCCTATGATATAGACCTGCCCGCGGGAGCGCATCCACTCTCCTTTGGCCTTGATGTGCTCGGCGATGAGACCGGAGTCGTCCAGTTCCCCGTCGATGTACCTCTTAATCAGAGCGGGAGGGGTGGAGAAATCCCCCGAGCATTCCGGACGACCGCCGCCGTATCGGTGCTCCACGCTCACCTTGATGTCGTCGTAGGGATCGGGAGCGGCCACGCGGGCCATGAGATGCTGGGCGGTGTTGACGTCGGAAGCGCACTCCGCGCACACCCGGACCTCCTTGTTAGCCGATATCCATTTCACCCGCACAGCCGGACGGTCGTGCCCGCAATCGTTCTCGATGGTCCGGTACGGAAGATTCTCCAGCATCTCCTTGACGTATTCCTCGGGAGCCTTGGGCCCGGAGACGGAGGCGTACAACCCCTTCTCCGTGGAGTAGATGTGCAGACGGTCCTCGCGGGCCATGTCCCAGTAGGCCAGGAGCCTCAGGTCCGGATCGTCGAAGTGCTGCAAGGCGATCAGCTTCTCCCGGTCCACCGTCCCCCGCATGGCGAAGGAGACCGGGCCGACCGGCAGAGTGGCGGTGGTGAGGTAAGGCAGCTTGCCGGAGGCGGAAAGCGAAACGGCGGCCGCGTACGCCCGTACGAACTGATCGCCCTTGCTGGCCATCTTTATGAGCTTCTCCGCGTCGTCCCGATAGTTATGGACCTTGGAGAGCATCTTCTCCAGATAGGCGAAGGGCGACTTCCGCACCTCGTCCAGAAGCTTTGGTACGACCAGAGATGGATCGTCAGAAAGTCGCTGGGATGTTGCCAGCATCTCCCTCTCCATGTTCTTTGGCGTCTTCTTAATGCCGCGGAAGCGGGCTCGGGAACCCATGGGCCTTCATCCCATCGCTCCCCATTAAATCATTCGCTTCCGCTAGTTAGTTATGCCACCGCCGCCATTCATTATCAGGGAAGGGATGGGTTGAACAGAGAGTACGCCGAGGGGTACCTGAAGGGATACGAGGAGGGCATGCGGGAAGCTTTGGACGAGCTTATCGCCATGACCTGCCGCAAGAGCTATACCAGCACGGAGATCCAGATACTGGCCAAGAACCAGAGGAACTCCATCCCCAAGAAGAAGGCGTCCAAGAAGGCCGAGCTGGAACATGCGCTCGGCTCCAGCCTGGACGCCATCGAGGAGAAGCCCGACGAGCCGGGCCGGGAAGCCGCCCCGGGGAAGACCTTGCTCATCAAGGGTGAGGGGAACCAGCAGGCATTGGCCGACTTCCGGGACCTGGTCAGGGCCGGATGGGACGGTCTTTGCATATCCCGCGCCTCCCCCAAGGAAGTGAAGGAGTTCGTGGGCAAGGAATGCACTGTGCTCTGGCTTACCAAGGCCGACCCCATGGGAGGGGACCAGGACCGCGAGGAGTACATCCTTCCGACCGAGACAGCGAAGATGCAGACCATCATCCGTAACTTCCTGAACAAGAACAAGGGACGGCCGTCGGTGATCCTGCTGGATGGTATGACATACATCGTCACCAACACCGATTTCCGATCCTTCCTGAAGATAGCTCAGAAACTGAAGGACGATGTGAACCAGGCCCGTTCGCTCCTTCTGCTTCCCTACGAGCCCAAGAACCTGCCGGAGAGCGAAGTGAACCTGCTCATCAACGAGATGTCCTAGGCCCGGCTGAGGATTATCTTGATGCAGGAAACGTTCAAAGGGTTCCCGTCCGCGCCGGGGAGGACCTCGGTGCTTATGAGTATCTCGCCCAGCTTGATCTCGCCCTTCGCCCGGTCCAGGGTTATCAGGGCCACGTCCACCGCCTTGCTGATGGACCTTCCGCGGGCCTGTATGAGCACGCTGGAACCGTTCCCTACCAGTCTCTTTCCGGCAGCCAGGACGTAGTTCATCATTGGCTTCTGGCCGATGTAGATGGCGTTGAGCTCGCTCATGTTCGTCCCTCGTCCGCTTGAGTAAAAATGTGATCCCCGGATAATTACGCTTTTGGTGCGTCCCTCGATGGCGAATGCTACGTCAGTCTTACGGAACCGGGGAGCGCAGGTGGACCTGGATCGAGGAAACGTTGACCTTCTCCCCGTTGTCACCGTCCAGGACCTCGGTTCGGATGTCGATCCCATCGACATGGCATTCCTTGATGTAGCGGTCCTGCAGAATCAGCGCCACGTCCACCGCCTTGCTGATGGACATTCCCCGGGCCTTGATGGTCAGCTCTCCCAGCTCCTGGAGCTTGGGCACTGCGGTCAGAACGTAGCTCATGATCGGCTTGTTGCCGATGAACATGACGTTACCCTCGAACATTTTCCACCGTGGAATAATTTCATTCGGAGCATTATATATCAACGTTCGTAGAGCCGTCCGTTGGTCCCTTTCGTCCTCCGTAACCGCGGCGCTCGGGAAAAAATATACCTAGGCTGAACGTAGATGCTGTGAGCGGGACGTGCGCACAGCCCTAGGTGGAACTTCTATGCCGGATAAGGACAACAATCTGACCAGTGAGGAGATGGAGAGCATGGCCAAGGAGGCCATAACCATTTGGTGGAGCACGGTGGTGAAGGCCGTGGTCATCAACAGTAATTCGCCAGAGATGAAGAAGATCCTTCATACCTTCCTAGCTTCGGCGGTGACCGAGATGGTCAGGTCGCAGGGGCCCAAGAGGACGCTGGACCTCATGGGACCGATAATGCGAACGGGAGGCAAGAAGGCCGCCGTGCGGGCTCTGGAGGAGCATGAGATAGTGGACCGCGACGGCATAGCCATCTCCTCGCTCATCGACCTCTGGGAGGGTGCGCTGGGCGTTCGCGGGGAGATCGTCGAGAAGAGCGAGATCGCCGTCATCAAGGTCGCCAAGCAGTGCCCCTTCGCCAACCAGCCCCCGGAGCTTTGCTCCCTCTTCGGCAAGTTCGTGGACGGCTTCTGCGAGGTCATCAACCCCGAATACGGCTGGTGCCAGACCCACCGGATGTCCGATGGGGACAAGGAATGCCGCTGGGTCTGCAAGAAGGAGGACTGAGGAAGTAAGTGGATAACAACGCCAAGGTGGCCTCCGTACTGGAAGAGGTGGCCGACCTCCTGGAGCTAAAGGAGGACACCTTCTTCCAGGTGAGGGCTTACCGGCGGGTGGCCAAGGAGATATCGTCCCTCACCGAAGACATCAAGGACCTCTACGTCCGGGGACATCTGGACCAGGTGCCGGGCGTGGGAAAGGCCATCAACGACAAGATCGTGGAGATATTGCGTACCGGTGAGCTTCAGTACCTGATCGACCTGCGCAACGAATTTCCGGCGGGACTGTTGCAGGTCATGCAGGTGCCGGACGTCGGCCCGAAGACCGCTGGACGTTTGTATAAGGAACTTAAGGTGACCAACCTTCAGGACCTCAAAGCGGCGGCGGAGCAGCACCGCATCCGGACCTTGAAGGGTTTCGGGGAAAGGACCGAGGAGAACATCTTGAAAGGCATTAGATATCTGGAGTCCCGCCAGGGGCGCATGCTCCTCGGTTACGCCTACCCGCGGGGACGAGCGTTGGAGGAGCACCTGCGGGAGCGGGGCTTCGAGCTGGTCAGTCTGGGCGGAAGCCTGCGCCGCATGAAGGAGACCATCGGGGACATCGACATACTGGTGGGCAGCTCGGAGGCGGAAAGGGCCATGGAGACGTTCGTGTCCTTCCCGCAGACGGCCGAGGTCATGCTGCGGGGCGCGACGAAGACGTCGATACGCCTGCAGGACGGGGTGCAGGTGGACATGCGGGTCGTCGATCCTTCCTCGTTCGGAGCGGCGCTCCAATACTTCACCGGCTCCAAGGAGCACAACGTGAAGGTAAGGTCACTGGCCAACGATCTCGGCTACAAGCTCAACGAATACGGCGTTTTTCGCCTCTCGGACGGATCGAAGGTCGCCGGGGAGACCGAGGAGGGAGTGTACGAGTTACTAGGCTTGCAGTGGATGCCGCCGGAGATGCGGGAGGACCGCGGGGAGGTGGACCTGGCCCGGAAAGGGCAGGTGCCCAGGGTCGTGACGCTCTCCGACATCTGCGGCGACCTGCACACCCACTCGGAGGCGAGCGACGGGGTTGATTCCGTGGAGGCCATGGCCAGGGCGGCCGAGGCCCACGGCTACGAATATCTGGCCATCACGGACCACTCCCATTCGCTGACCATCGGCAACGGATTGAGCGCCGAGCGGCTCCTGGAGAGCATGGAGCATGTACGAAAGGTGAACGAAGCTCACCCCGACCTGCACCTCCTGATCGGCACGGAGGTGGAGATCGACGAGAAGGGCGGCCTGGACTACCCACCAAAACTGCTGGAGGACCTGGACATCGTGGTGGCGGCCGTGCACTCCCGCTTCAAGATGACCCCCGCGGAGATGACCGAGCGTCTGGTGACGGCGGTCTCCAACGAGAACGTGAACATCCTGGCGCATCCTACCGGTCGCATCATAGGGGAGCGCGAGGGCTATTCGTACGACATGGACAAGGTGATGCAGGCCGCCAAGGACCATGGCGTGGCCATGGAGGTGAACTCCTTCCCGGAGCGGCTGGACATGAACGACGTGCATTGCGCCATGGCCCGGGAGCGTGGCGTCACGATAAGTATAGACACGGACGCCCACAACGTCCGGCAGCTGGACTACATTCTTTACGGCGTGGCGACTGCGAAAAGGGGATGGGTGCCGCCGGAGCTGGTGCTGAACGCCCTGCCCTGGGACCAGCTCCGCAAGCGCTTGGGATTGTAACGCTGGGCAAGAACGTTTATCAAGGTGTAGTAACGATACTTACGGGATGTCGGCCGAGGATGTGGCGGGGCGCATTCGCTCCATGGAGATACGCGGCGCCGCGGAGATAGCCAGGAGGGCAGCCGCCGCTATAAAGGAAGAGGCGGAGGCCTATCAGGGGAACGATCTGAGGGAGCTTCGCTCCCGCGTCGAGCGCTCTCGCGATATCCTTATCGCCTCCCGACCTACGGCCATATCGCTCTGGAACGGGGTGCAGTTCGTCTTCAAGGACACCTCTCAGCTCACCACGGCCGAGGACTATCGCAACATGGTGGTCAAGAACGCCGACCACTTCGTGAAGCGGTCCAAGAACGCCCTCAAGACCATCGGGAAACTGGGAGCCAATCGTATAAAGGACGGTGACAAGGTCCTGACGCATTGCAACAGCAAGGCCGCCATCGGCGTCATGGCCGAAGCGTGGGCCCAGGGCAAGCGCTTCGAGGCCTTCTGCACCGAGTCGCGCCCGTGGCGTCAGGGAGTGCTCACCGCCAACGACCTGGCCAAATTGGGAATACCGGTCACCATGATCATCGACTCCGCCGTGCGCTACGTGATGAAGGACATGGACCTGGTGCTGGTAGGGGCGGACACCATCGCCTCCAATGGTGCTTTGATTAACAAGATAGGCACCTCGCAGGTGGCTCTCGCGGCTCACGAGGCGCGGGTCCCGTTCATGGTCTGCGCGGAAACGTTCAAATTCTCGCCGCGCACGATATACGGGGAGATGGTGAAGATCGAGGAGCGCGACGCCACCGAGGTCGTCAAGCCTGGTGAGGTCCCGCCCGAGGTCAAGGTCTTCAACCCGGTGTTCGACGCCACCCCGCCGGAGTACATCGACGCCATCATCACCGAGATCGGGGTCATCCCGCCCTACGCCGCCTACCAGGTGATCGTGAAGGAGCTGGGTTACGAGTTCATGTTCAACGAGGATTGATAAAATGGAATACGAAGAGAGATACCTACATCTGGACGCGCCCATCGACATCGATTCGCACGTCATATGCAAGTACAAGGTCGGCACCGACCTGAAGATGACCACCGCCGCGGCGGCCATCGCCACCGAGCAGTCCACCGGGACCTGGACGAAGCTGTCCACCCTCAACGAGGACAACTTCCTGAAGCGGAGCGGCAAGGTCACCAAGATAGAGGGCAACATGGCCACCATCGCCTTCCCGGTGGAGGACTTCTCCCTGGACATCGGCGGCGT
>DAONGL010000005.1:21963-35973 GCA_035404085.1 Methanomassiliicoccales archaeon
ACATGGCCACCATCGCCTTCCCGGTGGAGGACTTCTCCCTGGACATCGGCGGCGTGCCTCAGATCCTGAGCATCATCGCCGGCAACCTGTTCGGCCTGGAGGCCCTGCACACCGTCCGCCTGGAGGACGTGACCTTCCCCAAGTGCATGCTCAAGGAGTTCAAGGGACCGAAGTTCGGGATCGATGGAATGCGCTCCACCTTGAAGAGACCGACCAAACCGTTGGTCGGGACCATCGTCAAGCCGAAGATCGGCCTGTCGCCGAAGGAGACCGCCGAGTACGTTTACGAGGCGGGCATGGGCGGCCTGACCAACGGCAAGGACGACGAGACGCTGAGCAACCAGAAGTTCTGCCCCATGGACGACCGAGTGGTGGCCATCGCCGAGGCCATCGACCGGGTGAAGAGCGAGACCGGGCATGTCATGATGCATGCGATTAACGTCAGCACCAACGGGCACCAGATATTGGAGGTGGCCGAACGGGCGCAAAGCCTGGGCGCCACCGAGCTCATGGTGGACGTTCTCACCTGCGGCTTCGGGGCCATACAGGTCCTGGCGGAGGACCCATCGATAAAGCTGCCCATTCACGTTCACCGCACCATGCACGGGGCCATGACCCGCAACCTGGACCACGGCATCAACATGAAGGTGTTCGCCACCCTGTCCAGGATGGTCGGCGGCGACGCCCTGCACGTCGGAACCTTCGGCGTGGGCAAGATGAAGGGCGCGGCGCACGAGGATCTGGCCAACCGGGACATGTGCCTGACGAAAGAACTGCCTTACAAACGAGTCATGCCCGTCGCCTCCGGCGGCGTGCACCCGGGAATGATCAAGAAGTTCGTGGAGATCGCGGGAACGGAACTGCAGATCCAGGCCGGGGGAGGCGTCTCCGGCCATCCCGGCGGCGTCCGGGGCGGCGCCAGGGCCATGGTCCAGGCGGTGGACGCGGCGGCGGCCAACATTCCGTTGGACGTGTACGCCAAGGACCACGCCGAGCTGGCAGCGGCCATCAAGAAGTGGGGATTGGCATGAAGCTCAAGGCCCGCTATATAGACGTGGACACTGGTGAGGTTACCGCGCTGTTGCACGACTTCGACTGCGCTGAGCTCGGGCTCCGGGAGAAGGACCGTGTGAAGCTCTCCCTGAACGGCAAGGTCACCGTGGCCATTGTCACCACCAGCGACACCGTGATCAAGAAGGGCGAGATCGGCCTGATGGGAAGCTCGCAGGAGACCATGCAGTCCAAGGACGGGGACCTGGTGGAGGTTTCCGCGGCCAGCAAGCCCGAGTCGGTCGAATATATCAAGAAGAAGATGAACGGGCAGGAACTGACCACCGAGGAGATAACCAGCATCATCGCGGACATCTCTTCCCGGGCCCTGTCGAACATCGAACTGTCGGCGTACGTCACCTCGCTCTACATCAACGGCATGAACATGCGGGAGACCGTCGACCTTACCAAGGCCATGGTGGCCGGCGGGGAGATAATCAACTTCAGCAACGGCCCGATATACGACCACCACAGCATCGGCGGGTGCCCCGGGAACAAGATCACTTTGCTCATCGTCCCCATAATGGCCGCCGCCGGGTGCAAGATGCCTAAGACCTCCTCGCGGGCCATCAGCAGCGCCGCGGGAACCTCGGACATCGTGGAGACCTTCGCCAACGTGGCCCTGACCCCGGCCCAGCTCAAGGAGATAACCGAACGGGTGGGCGGCGTCCTGGCCTGGGGCGGCTCGCTCAACCTGGCCCCGGCGGACGACCTGATCATCAAGGCGGAATATCCGCTGGGGATCGACCCCCACGCTCAATTGTTAGCGTCCGTCATGGCTAAGAAGAAGGCGGTGGGAGCGAACTATCTGGTGATCGACATACCCATGGGCGAGGGGACCAAGGTCCATACCATGGAAGAGGCCAAGGGCTACGCCCGGGACTTCATTCAGCTCGGTGAGGAGCTGGACATCCGGGTGGAATGCGCCATAACCTACGGCGGCCAGCCGTTGGGTAGGGCCATCGGCCCGGCCCTGGAGTCCATCGAGGCCATATCCATCCTGGAGGGCGCCAAGGGACCGAACAGCGTGATCGAGAAGACGCTCAGCATGTGCGGCATGCTGTTCGAGATGGGCGGGGAGTACCAGGGCGTCGAGAAGGCCAAGCAGATCCTGGAGTCGGGAAAGGCCCTCAAGAAGTTCCAGGAGATAGTGGAGGCCCAGGGCGGCAAGCCAGGCATCACCTCCAAGGACATCAAGGTCGGGCAGTACAGCGTGGACGTCATCGCCAAGCAGAGCGGGTACGTCGGCCATATCCTGAACAAGTCCCTGGTCCGGGTGGCCCGCACCGCCGGCTCGCCGAAGGACAAGGGCGCCGGGCTGCTGCTGAACAAGAAGGGCGGCAACAAGGTGGACAAGGGCGAGACCCTGTTCACCATCTACTCCGAGCATGAGTGGAAGCTGCAGGAGGCCCTCAAGTTGGCGATACGGCTGGAGCCGGTGCAGATACAGGGCATGATCCTGGCCAGGGTGCCGGCCTTCTCAAGGGTCGCCCTCTGAAACCCCTTTCCGTTTATGTTTTTCTATCGCCTCGTTCAGGGTGAACGCTCCCACCGCCACCTGCCTGGCCAATGCGGAATTTATGGTTATCGCTCCCCCGCTCTCGATGCGACTGAGCCTCTGAATGTCCCGCACCTCGCCATCGGTGGGGGCCACGCGGGGACGAGACGCCAGGAGCTCTCCCCGGCCATGGGCGATGGCCGCCGCGGCGTCCGGGTGACCGGTGTGCCGGGTGGTGGACGTCTCGTCGACCATCTCGATGTTGCGGGTGATGTCCCAAAGCGAGCCGATGATGCGGTCCCGGTTGGTCGGATCACCGTGACCCACGCGCAACAGTAGCTCGTTGCTGCTCACGAAGGAGAGAAGGTCCCTTATCGCCGGCGCCACCTCCTCCGGAGAAAGAAGCGTTTCGGCCAACAGGAGCTTTCCGTCGCCCAGTATGGCGATGCCCGGCCGGGGCCCGGGGTCCACCCCGACGATCAACCGGTTGAAGGAACCGCCCTTCAATAGGACCAGGGCGGCCTTGACCGCCCAGGCCGGATCGTCACTGGCTATGACCTTGCGCCCGCGCAGACGCTTCCTCTCCCCTTCCGTGGTGAGCACCAGTTCCACGTTCAGCGGCATGGGGTCGGAGAAACCTAACGAGATGAAAGGCTGGCCCTTTTCCTTGAGGAGCCGTACCGTTTCGTAGAAGAAGCGGAAGTCCTCGGTGACCACGGCCACGACCTTCATCGGAAGTTAACCGGAACGCGCAGCATATAATCCTTGGTCTCCCGGCGCTTGTTTCGTATGGAACGAGAATGATTTCGCAACGGTGAAATAATCGAGGCTGGAATGGACGGTCGTGAACGGCAAGGACCTGTCTGACCTGGTGCGGGACAAATGCGTGGTGACCTGCCGGGACTTCCTGAAGGAGGAACTTCCGGACCTGGCCTTGGAGCACCCCTCTAGATATCTGTCTTTCCTCATTGAGGATGAACTGCGGGTCCGGGCCGCCGGTGACGGATTGCAGGTCGTCGACGACAAGTCCCCGTTTCATTGCGTGAGCCTGCGCTCGGCGGACGGAGAGCCGGCGTTCGTGGTCATGGGCCGGAACATGTCCAGGGAGCGGACCGAGCAGGCGTTGGACCTCCTGCGCTCATCGAAGGCGAGGGACCGCCTGCTACTCTATCTTTTCTCCTTCGAAAGCCTGGCCGATGAGGAGCTGATCTCCCAGGCCATAATGGAGGCCGAACTGATGCGCATGGTGCGGGACACGGGGATCGTGGCCTACTTCGCCATGCTGGACGCCCGGGCGGGCATGGGAATGCTGGCCCGCATCGACGGAGATTTGCGTTCGATCCAGTACCTGCCGCACTAGCCCTCGTCTATGCGGTCCGTACTCTCCGGTATGCGTCTCCCAAGGCCCAGAAAGCCCAGGGCGGCCAACAGGCCGAAGGACCCGATGCCGGCCCACATGAATATCGACTGGCCGGTGAAGGCGTCGAACAGAAGCCCGCCGAAGAACGGCCCAGCGGAAAAGCCGAAGTTGCTCACCAGCCCGTACATTCCCTGGTACCGCCCTCGTTCCGACTCGGGAGACATCTTGGCCACCAGGGTCATGGAGGACGGAGACACGACCATCTCACCCATGGTCACAATGAACATGCACAACGCCAGGTAAAGGAACCCTGGCGAGAACAGCCAGTGCGGCAGACCCACTCCGAGGTAGGGCGTCAGCCCCACGATGCCGTAGCCGATGGCGTAGAGCAAGGAACCGACGGCCATGGCCTTGGTCATGCGCAGATGGCTTATGGAACGGGAGATGGGGAACTGCATGAAGACCACCATCAGCCCGTTCACCGCGTAGATGTAGCCGATCTCGGCGTTGGTGATGCCGATGATCTCGGTGGAGAAGACCGCGTAGTTGGAGGCCATCTGGCCGAACATCATGAACAGGGGGATGGAAATCAGGCAGAAGGCCAGGAAACGGTGGTCGTTCCTCAGCCGGCCGAGGTCCCGCAGGGACAGTTTCTGACGGCGGGCGCCGGAGGAGATGCTCTCGGCCACGAACAGGAAGACGATGATGGAGACCGTTCCAGTGGCAGCGGCGCTGATTATGAACAGGAACGGATATGATACCATGGACAGCAGGCCGCCGAGCAGCGGTCCGAGCGTCCATCCCACGTTCCCGCCTATGCGCAGGAGTCCGTACGCCTCAAGGCGCTTCTTCGGCTCCACGACGTCCGCGATCAAGGCGTTGGACGCAGGTTCGAAGAACGATCCGGCCAGGCTGCTCAGGGAGACCATTATCGTGATCACGAAGATGTCCGCCCCGCCCGAAATGACGTAGGCCAGGGCGAGGAACATCAGGCAGCGGGCGGCCATGGCGATGATCATTATCTTCCGGCGGCCCATGATGTCCGCCAGCTCCCCTCCGATTATCTGGCCTAGCGCGCCCACCACGGCCGAGATCAGAAGGACCAGGCCCACGATGGTCATGGAGATGCCCAGCTCGTTGTGCAGATAGATGGAGAGGAACGGCATCACCACTGAGAATCCCAGAGAGGAGATGATACGCCCATAGAAGAGCGTCCAGACCCGGCGGTCGAAACCCTGGGTGGACTGGAACGAAGGTAGCCGGATGGCCATTATCAGCCGTTAGTGATGGCCAACGTTATCATAATCGTTTCCAATGGAAAAGGCCGCCAGGGACTGGTTCGTTTTGCGAGATAGGGCAAAACGATTTACCGGCCGAGCGGTATCGGGGAGCATGGATCTCCTGTCCGTGACCTTTCTGGCCCTGGCCGGCCTTTATGTCCTGATCAACCTGGTGGCCCTGGCCATGTACGGTTACGACAAGATGATGGCCCGGAAGGGCGACCGCCGCATCTCCGAAAAAACGTTGCTGCTGGTAGCGCTGCTCGGTCCCTTCGGCGCCCTGGCCGGTATGAGGTGGTTCCGGCACAAGACCAGGAAGATGAAGTTCAAGCTGGTGCCGCTGTTCGCCGTACTGCACGTCCTGATAGCGTTCCTGCTTCTGTACTGAAGCTCATTTGCTGCGGCCGAAAAGCTTCTTCTTGGAACCGTCTCCGCCGTCGAACTTGCGCAATAGTTCCTTCTGCTCGGCGGTGAGCTTCTTCGGGACCACCAGCTTGAGACGGATGTACAGGTCGCCCTTCCCGTATCCTTCCATGCGCGGCATGCCCAGCCCTTTCAACCGCTGCACCTCCCCCGGCTGCGTCCCGGCGGGAATGCTGACCTCGGCCATCTTCCCTTCCAGGGTCGGCACCTCCAAGGTCGCGCCCAGCGCCGCTTCCTGGAAGTTGATCTCCTGGGTGGCGTAAAGGTCCGAGCCGTCCCTCTGGAACAGCTTGTGCTCCTTGACGTTCACCACCACGAAGAGATCTCCGGGCGGACCTCCGTCCGGGGACGGCTCGCCGGCGCCCGCGACCCGCAGACGCATTCCAGTGTCCACGCCCTTCGGGATATCCAGGGATATCTTCTGCCGCTTCCTGGTCCACCCGCCATCACAATCGGGGCAGGGGTCCTTGATATCCTTGCCGGAACCGCCGCACTTAGGGCAGGCCCCGACGGATATGAACTGCGAATAGCCACGGCGCTCCACCCGCTGCACCTGGCCTTTGCCATTGCATTGCGGGCAGATCTCTTCCTTGCGGCTCTTGGAGCCTGTGCCGGCGCAGACGTCGCATTTCACGGTCAGCGGAAGGGTCAGCTCCTTCTTCAGGCCCGCAGCCGCTTCCTCCAGCGTGATGTCCAGGTCGTAACGGAGGGATTGCCCCTGATGCGGTCCGCGGGAGCGGCCGCCGCCGAAGAACATATCGAAGATGTTTCCGCCGCCGAAGCCCCCATCCCCGAAGATGTCGCGGATGTCGCCCTGATGGGTGAAGTCGTTCCAGTTGAACCCGCCCCCCTGGAACTGACTGTTGACGCCGGCGTGGCCGTACTTGTCGTACAGCTCACGTTTCGGTTTGTCCATCAGCACTTCGTAGGCTTCCGATATCTCCTTGAAGCGCTCCTCCGCCACCTTGGGGTCCTCCTTGGAGACGTCGGGATGGTACTGGCGGGCCAGCTGACGATATGCTTTCTTTACCTCTTCCTCGCCCGCCTGGCGGTCCACTCCCAGGACCTCATAGTAGTCGCGCTTCTCAGCCATCGGTTCGCCTACTGGTCGTCAACGATCTTGTAGTCGGCGTCGACCACGTTGTCGTCCTTAGGGGCGGAACCTTGCTGCTGCCCTTCCGTCTGCTGCTTCTGCGCCATGTTCTGGTATATGCGGGTGGATATGGCGTAGAACTCCTTCTGGAGGGCTTCCGTCTTGGCCTTGATGGCCGCGGCGTCGCCCTTCTTGATCTCCTCGCGTACGTCGTTGATCAGGGCCTCTACCTTGGTCCTCTCCTCGTTCGAAGCTTGCTCGCCCAGCTCGGACAGCGCCTTCTCGGTGGCGTATGTTAGCTGATCGGCCTGGTTGATGATCTCCACCTTCTCCTTGTTCTTCAGGTCGTCCTCGGCGAAGCGCTCGGCCTCCTTGACCATCTTGTCGATCTCCTCCGAGGAGAGCTTGGTGCTGGCGGTGATGGTGATCTTGGCCTCCTTGCCGGTACCCAGGTCCTTGGCGCTGACGTTCACGATGCCGTTGGCATCGATGTCGAAGGCCACCTCGATCTGCGGTACTCCGCGCGGCGCCGGCGGGATGCCCATGAGCATGAACCGGCCCAGGGAAGTGTTGTCCTTGGCCATCGGCCGCTCGCCCTGTGACACGTGTATCTCCACGCTGGTCTGCCCGTCGGCGGCGGTGGAGAATATCTGCGATTTGCGGGTAGGGATGGTGGTGTTGCGCTCGATGAGCTTGGTGGCGATGCCCCCCAGCGTCTCGATGCCCAGGGAGAGAGGCGTGACGTCCAGTAACAGCACGTCCTTGACCTCTCCGGAGAGGACCGCCGCCTGCACGGCGGCGCCCATGGCCACGCACTCCATTGGATCGACACCGCGCTGGATCTTCTTGCCCACCACGGTCTCCACGAACCTCTGGATGACCGGCATGCGCGTCGGGCCGCCGACCAGTATGACCGCGTTGATCTTGTCCGCGCTGAGGTTGGAGTCCTTCATGGCCCTCTCGACCGGCCCGCGGCAACGGTTGACCACCGGCTCGACGAGCTCCTCTAGCTTCGCGCGGGTCAGATTGAAGGCCAGGTGCTTAGGCCCGTCCGCTCCGGCGGCGATGAACGGTAAGTTAACTTCGGTGGACATGGTGGTGGACAGCTCGATCTTGGCCTTCTCGCAGGCCTCGCGCACCCTCCACATGGCCATCTTGTCGGCGGTGAGGTCGATGCCGGTCTCCTTCTGGAAGTTGCCGACGGCGTATCTGATGAGCAGCTCGTCCATGTCCGTGCCGCCCAGCTGAGTGTCCCCGCTGGTGGAGACGACCTCGAAGACCCCGTCGCTGAAGTCCATTATCGTCACGTCCAAGGTACCGCCGCCCAGGTCGAAGACCATGACCTTCTGGGACGTGCCTACCTTATCCAGTCCGAAGGCCAGAGCGGCCGAGGTCGGCTCGTTAATGATCCTGATGACCTCCAGACCGGCGATGGCCCCGGCGTCCTTGGTGGCCTGCCTCTGATTGTCGTTGAAGTAGGCCGGGACGGTGATGACCGCCTTGGTGACCTCCTCGTTAAGGTACGCCTCGGCGTCCCGCTTTATCTTCTGCAGGATGAACGCCGATATCTGCTGGGGCGAGTACTCCTTCCCCAGAACGGTGACCTTGTAATCGGTGCCCATCTTGCGCTTGATGGCGGCGATGGTGCCCTCCGGGTTGGTTACCGCCTGACGACGGGCCGGCTCACCGACCAGTAGCTGGTTGTCCTTGGTGAAGGCCACGTACGACGGGAAGGCCTTTCCTCCTATGCTGGTTCCCTCCGCGCTCGGAATTATGGTCGGACGGCCGCCTTCCATGACCGCGGCGGCCGAGTTGCTGGTACCTAAATCTATGCCTATGATCTTAGCCATCTGATTCACCTCTGTTGCTGCCACTGCCAACTTTCACCTTGGCGTAGCGTACTATCCTCGGTCCCAGGCAGTATCCTTTCTGGTATACTTCCAGGACCTTGCCCTCCTCGCCTTCCCCGACGCACAGCGCCTCGTGCAGCGCCGGGTCGAAGACCTCGCAGGGCGTCTCCACCAGCCCCTTGGACTGGAGCAATGATCGTAAGTTGGCGTGGACGGATGCCACGCCCGTTCTGAACTCTTCCGGGGTGGCCTTGGCGGCCAAGGCCCTCTCGAAGTCGTCCAGGAAGCCCAGGAGATCGTAGAGCAGGCGGTCGTTCGCGGCCTTGATCTGCTCCTCCTTCTCCCGCTGGGCGCGCTTCTTGTAATTGTCGAAATCGGCCTGGATGCGCTTGGCCAGTTCGAGATTCCTCTCCGCCTGCGCCTTGGCCTCCTCTAGCTCAGCCTTGATTCTTGTCATTTCATCGTCCGGCCTGAGCGGCTCGTCATGAGCCTCCCCCGCCTGCGGGGGCCGCGTTTCCCTGGAGCTGTCTTCCATTGTGGGCTCACCCGTTGACTGTCGATCAAAATAAAGGTGTTTTGAGAGGAGGGGAGAACCCCCTCCTTTTTGAGTTTAGTCCGTGTCGCCCAGGCCGTCCTTGCCGACCATGTCCTTGGAGTTCATGCCGGGAGTGCCCCTGGAGGCGATCACGTCATCGATCCTCAGGATCATTACCGCGGCGTCGGTGGCGGAGCTGATGGCCTGCTTGCCGACCCGGAAGGGCTCGACAACGTCGTTGGCCAGCATGTCCTCGACCTGTCCGGTGAAGACGTTCACGCCGGCGTGCTTCTTGCCCGCCTTGTGGGACTTCCTCATCTCGATCAGCAGGTCGATGGGGTCCAGTCCGGCGTTCTCGGCCAGAGCGGTGGGTATTACCTCCAACGCGGAAGCGTAGGCGTCTATGGCGATCTGCTCGCGTCCGCCGACGGACGAGGAGAACTCGCGTAGGCGAAGAGCTACCTCGACAGCGGTGGAGCCTCCGCCGGTCAGCATGCGACCGTCCTCGATGGCGACGGCGACGACGCTCATGGCGTCGTCCAGGGACCTCTCGATCTCGGCGATCACGTGGTCGGTTCCGCCGCGGATCAGGATGGACATGGCCTTGGGGTTCTTGCAACCGGTCACGAAGGTCATCTCCTCGTCCTGGATCTTGCGGACCTCGACCAGGTCGGCCTTACCGAGGTCAGCGGCGTCCAGCTCGCTGATCTTGGATATGATGGTCGCTCCGGTGGCCTTGGACAGCTTCTCCATGTCGCCCTTCTTGACGCGGCGGCCGGCGTAGATCTTTTCCTTGGCCAGGAAGTGCTGCACCAGGTCGTCGATGCCCTTCTGGCAGAACACCACGTTGGCGCCCACCTTCTTGATGGCCTCGACCATCTGCTTCAGCATGCGCTCCTCCTCGTCGAGGAAGGCGTGCATCTGGGTGGGGTCGGAGATCTCGATCTTGGCGTCGATCTCGGTCTTCTTGATCTCCAAGGCGACGTCCAGCAGGGCGATCTTGGCCTTCTCGATCCTCTTGGGCATGGCGGGGTGCACCGGCTCCTTGTCCACGATGATGCCGGGGATGAGCTGGGTGTCGTCCATGGAACCGCCGTGCTTCTTGGTGACCTGGATGTTGTCCATGTCCACCTGCCACTTGCCGTTGACCTTCTCAGCGACGGAGCTGATGGAGTCCACGGAGACGGCAGCCATCAGGTCCTTGGAACCGGATATGGACTTGCTCATCATGGCGGTCTTGGCGATCTTCATGAGGGTCTCGCGGTCCTTCGGCTCCACCTTAACGGCGACGGAGTCCAGGACCTCCATGGCCTTGTTGGCGGCCATGCGGTACCCGGCGGTGATGATGGTCGGGTGAACGTTAGCGTCTATCAGGTCGATGGACTTCTTCAAGAGCTCGCCGGTCAAGATGACCGCGGTAGTGGTCCCGTCGCCGCATTCCTCGTCCTGGGTCTTGGCGACCTCGACGAGCATCTTGGCGGCCGGGTGCTCTACGTCGATCTCCTTCAAGATGGTGACACCGTCATTGGTGATGACGACGTCGCCCATGGAGTCGACCAGCATCTTGTCCATTCCGCGGGGCCCTAGGGTGCTTCTGACAGCGTCAGCGATGGCCCTGGCGGCCATGATGTTGTTGTATTGGGCGTCCTTGCCCTTCTCGCGCTTGGAACCTTCTTTGAGTATGAATATCGGTTGGTTTCCCATTGACATGCTGCTAACCTCCATTGGTATCAAATTAGCTTGACACCTAGCTCTGAGCTAGTGGGCATTGGAATGTTTGTTCTTCTATATGAAGCTATTGTACCTCCGCCTCGCACCCATACAAAAAAGATATTTTCCTCTGGCGGAAGCGTAGGGCGGCGAAAGGGCTGGGCCGTATTTGATATTATCGTGTTCGGGAGGGGCTTGGAGCAAGGTTATATCCCCTGACGCGCTTCGAGGGACGATCGAATGAGCGAGCTCCAGAAGACGGTGACCGTTGTTTTCAACCGCAAGGGCAAGAAGCTGCTCTCCGAGCGGGAGTTCATCAACGCCCTCTTCTTCGAGCTGAAGTGGGCCGACCCTTCTGGCGCCGGCCGTATCGAGGCCAAGGAGGCGCAGCGGATATTGGAGGCGGCCATGCGCCAGGGGTTGCTGGAGCTTTCTGACGGTTACGTGAAACCGACCTTCGACCTCAAGTCGGTGGAGGTTCCCCTCAACTACAAGCCCACCAAGGACCTGTTGAAGGAGATGGGCGAAGGAGGTTCCGCCCCGGCTGACGCGATCCCCGCGTCGCCTAAAGGGGAGAAGAAGGCCGAGCCGATGCCTGTTTTCTCCGTTCTCATAGACGACATCGCGGCCAAGTCCGGCTGGAACAAGCGGGACGTGGTCTCCCGGATAAACAAGGTCGTGGAGCGCTTGTCCGTGGACGCCGAGGTTGCGGCGCTGCTCATCGGAAAGGACGTCGGGGTGGACGTTCGGAAGTATCTGTTAGAAGTGAAGGAAGAGATTTTGAAGAAGTGACCCTCACTTCTTCTTGATGAAATCCTCGAGGGTCATGCCCTTCTTGCCGGTGGACTTCTCCACCGCGGCGATGGTGACCTTCTCCTTGATCTTGATGTCCAGGGTCTTCTCCACCTTGCGTATCAGGGCATCGTCAGGATTCATGGTCCCCGATTCCAGCTTGTGGATGATGCTGACCCGCTCGTTCATCTTGGCGGCCAGCTCGTCCTGCTTCCAGCCCATCTTCTCCCGGGCGTCCTTTATCCGCTTGGGAAAGTCCACGGCCAGCTCGAACGATTCCTCACCGCCCTCGTAGACGTCCTTGGTCTTCATGCGGCGCTCGCGGTTCTCCAGCCTGGCTTGGATGACGGACGGCTCGGCCGAGGTCCCGGGTTTGCCACCTGCCTTCACGTTGTCGCCGAATCGGGCGCAGTCCCGGCACACGCTGAGGATGGTCCCCTCTATCCTCACCGGCAGCAGGCTCGCCATCTCCTTACCGCACATTTCGCATATCATCTCTATCGTTCGTGTTAATACAGGAAGATGAATTTATACATGAGCCGAAGCTCAATCTTTCATCCTGTGGAACGGCTTGGGAGGGGAGGGGGAGAAGCATTCCTCGGTCTCGAAATCCAGTTCTCCCGGGAACACCTTGGCTAGGGCGGTACGGACGTTCCGGCGCAGTTCGTCGGGAGAGGAAACCACCCGGGCGTTCACCGTGAACCGGCCCTTGCCCTCGGCGAACCTCGATCCCTTGGCCATGTCGACGCCTAGACGGCCTTGCACGCAGGACATCTTCATGGCGGTGTTTGAGGTAGTGAGAATTATCTTGGCGTGCGCCACGTCCCCGGCCGGGTACAGTTCCGATAGCGAACTGAGGAACCTCCGCCCCAGGTCGTAGGCGTCGGTGCGGGGTGCCATCTCTACCGTTATGGTCGAGTTGTACCAGCCCAGTTCCGCCTCCGCCTCCGCGTATAACGCATAGTCGATGTCCGTAGGCCGGCGGTCGCTCACCTGCAGGCCGGAGACGATGTCGATTATCTCGCTAAATCCTTCCCCGGTGATCGATGAATAGATCACCTTTCTGATGGAAGGATTGATGATGTCGATGGCTGAGCGAACTCGTTCCAGCTGTTCCGGGGAGACCAGGTCGGACTTCGAGATGATGATGACCTCGGCCTCGCTGACCTGATGGTGCCTCAGATAACCGTTCAGTCCGTTCGTGTCGAAGCCTTCCGATATGACCCGGGCCGCGTCGACCATTATCATGAGCGGAGCGACCTCGAACCTCTCGCTGTAAATGGTCTTGAGCGGAATGACCACCGTAGCCAGGAGATCGGTGCAACTGCCCACTGGCTCGGCGATGACCATTTGCGGTCTTGAGGTATCGATGAGCTTCTCGGCGTTCTTCATGAAGTCCGGGAAGCGACAGCAGAAGCAGCCGCCGGAGACCTCGCAGGAGTCAATGCCCAGGGCCCGGGAGTACTGGGTGTCCACCAGGGAGTCGGCCTGATCGTTCATTATCAGCCCTACGTTCACCTTCGAGGAGATCAGCTCCTTGGCCAGTTTGGTTATGAGAGTGGTCTTTCCCGCTCCCAGGAACCCTCCGATGATCACCATGCGGACCTTCATCTCAGATATGGACATCACCTTTCTGCGGGCGGATCGCCTTCCTCCATTTTATACTTTATTAATTGATAATGAAATCAAATATATACAAAATATTTCCATCTGGGAATAAGGCGCTAAAAATGAAGACCTTGAAGCAGAAGTTCACCGCCGAGCTCATCGGCACCATGTTCCTTGTGATCGTGGCCATAGCCAGCACGATACTGCCGATGACCATAGGCGTGGACATGGGCGTGACCGTCTTCGTGAACGCGGTGGCGGTGGCCTTCGTGCTCTTCGCCCTGATAGAATGCATGGCCCCCATCTCCGGAGCTCATTTCAATCCGGCGGTGACCTTGGTCCTGTCCCGTACCGGCGAGATGCGCAAGGGGGACGCGCCCTATTACATCATAGCTCAGTTCCTGGGAGCGTTCCTGGGACTGCTCACCGTTCACCTCATGTTCTGGGACACCAACCCCGTACTTCTTACGGTCTCGGAGAACGACATGTCCCTGAGCCAGTTCTTCGCCGAGATCGTGGGGACCTTCATCTTGGTGGGCGTGATATATGGCTGCGTTCGGGGCAAGAGCAACGCCACCGGGATGGCCGTGGCCTTTCTGGTCGGCGGCATGCTGGTCTCGACCGTCAGCACCATGTTCGCCAATCCCGCGGTGACCTTCGCCCGGATGATGACCTATGCGATCTGCGGCATCGCGCCCCTGAGCGGCATCGTTTTCATGGTCATGGAGGTCATCGGAGCATCGCTGGCCATGGTGGTCTTCGCCAAGGTGCTCTACCCCTCGCGGCTGGAAAGGGCGGAAAAGTGCGAACC
>DAONGL010000005.1:36073-44937 GCA_035404085.1 Methanomassiliicoccales archaeon
ACCAATATCCCCAGGAAAGATATCCAGACCTGGGTGGATAGCTCGTCCGTGCTGGGAATGAAGGGCAGGAACAATATCAGCAATATCAGGACGAGTATCATGGACCCCATGTTGCGGAAGGCCTTGTACAAGCCGGTGTTCACGCCCGCCCAATCATCGCCGAAGGCCAGGGTCTTAGACAGCCTCCTGATCCCGCGGACCATGTTGACCACCACCGGAAGGATTATGCCCAGGCTTACCCCGAAGATCGCCCATTGGGCCATTACATCCGTTCCATCGCCATGGAAGAACGGCGTTCCATGATAGAACCCCAGGACCTGGAAGAGGACGAGGACGATCCCCAGGGTGGTCAGGTCGATGAGGAACATGGTCAGCTCCTGCTTGATGCTCTTCGCCGCCACGATGGACCTGGAGGACCAGGCGATGACGTTGCAACGGAAGTCCTCGAACCGCCGAAGGAGCCTGGAGAACCGTTTCGGGCTGACCCTGACGGCCAGGTCGGAGATCTCATCGGCCTTCTTGGAGATGGGAGGCATCAGTAGCATCGTGGCCAGCGCCGCCCCGATGACCGCCGCGTAGAAGGATGGCGCCACCACTTCAGCGTCCAAGGCCATCTTGGCAATCACGAAGGCGAACTCCCCCATCACCGGCAGGCTCAAGGCGATTATCAAACTGGTCCGGCCGGACCTCCCTGATATGAAGCACGAGGTGCTCACCGCCACTATCTTGGAGCCCATGAACACCACGACTATCGCCAACATCAACCAGATGTTGCTGAATATTTCGGCCGGAACCACCCGGATGCCCACGTCAATGAAGAAGACGGCCATGAACACGTCCTTCATCGGTTCCACCTTGGACTTGACCGTGGAGGCCACGGACGATTGCGAGACGAGCGTGCCCATGAGGAAGGCCCCTATGGCTATGGACAGCCCTATGAAGTTGGAGAGCAGGGCCATGGCGAAGCACATCCCGATGGCCACGATGATGAGCACCTCGGAGGGGAACTTTCGGGAGATCGCCTCCAATGCCCGGGGCACCAAGGCCGATCCGATGATGATGCTGAGCCCGAAGAACACCACGATGCCTACCACCATCAGGACGGTGGAGCCGAGGGCGGGGGTGTCCCCCACCAGCAGAGGGGCCGCCAAGGTCAATATGAACACTTGGCCAATGTCCTCGAGGACGGTGAAGATAATCACGGTCTCGGCCACCTCGGGGTCCAGGAGCTTGCGGTCCTTGAGAACGGCCACCACCACGGCCGTGCTGGTCCCGGAGATTATGGCACCGAGGAAGATGGATGCCACGTGGTCCAGTCCGATGGCTAGGCCGGATAGGTACCCTATGATGACCATCAGGACCATCTGTATGGTCATCGCCGCGAAGATGAAGGGCCCGGTCTTACGCAGGCGTTTGAAGTTCAGCTCCATCCCGATGTAGAACATCAGGAGCACGATCCCCAGGTTCGAGAGGAGGAAGATCGTGCTCTCCTGCACCGATACCTCGCGGAGCATCGTCGGACCAAGGATGAGACCGGCTGCCAGATAACCTGTTATGGCCGGCATTCGCAGCTTGGAGAAGATTATCGAGCAGCCCCCTGCGATGAGCAGCAGGTAGACCATGTCCAGCAGGAATCGGGTCAGTTCGTCCATGCACATCCTTCATACAATTTTCTAGATCCACTTGGGTCTCCTCGGTACCGATCCTTTTAGGATGATGTACCGCCCAGGGAGATGGCGCTTCCGATCGATCCAAGGTCGTTTTGAAAGGTCGGAACTATGGGTGACCAGAACGTTGCATCTGATTTAACATTTTTTCTGCCGCCATTATCGCCGGAACTGGTAGGTTCCGGGGACCAATGCCAGTCAACCGATGTCCTGTCAGATGGAACGAACGGACGATGTGCGTGATCGGTATAATATGGCAAATGCTCAAATAGAGGGCGGTTTAATCAATCCTCGAAGGTGCCATATTTGTTGGACGAAGAGCTGGACCAATCCATCTCCAACGAGATCGTCGAGAAGCTGGAGCTCATGGAGCGCCAGAACAGCGAGCTGCTCGAAGAGGTCAGACGGGTGGAGGGTGAGAAGAGGTATGTGGAGAGCGAGCTCTTCCGGCTGCAGAAGGAGATAAAGAGGATGCGCTCCGAGCTGGAGCGTTTGAAGTCCCCTCCCCTCATCATCGGCAGCATAAAGGACATCCTCATCGACGGCCGCGTGATCGTCAAGAGCAGCACCGGCCCGGATTTCATCGTTACCACTTCCGAGTACGTTCCGTCGGAGGACCTCATCGTTGGCGCCCGCGTCGCTCTCAACAAGCAGACCCTGGCCGTGATGTCCGTTCTCCCGCAATCCCTGGACCCCATCGTCACCGGGGCCGAGATCATCGACAAGCCGACCATCACCTACGACATGATAGGCGGCCTCGACGAGCAGATACTCGAGGTCCGCGAGGCGGTGGAGGACCCCCTGCTTCGTCCCGATCTCTACCGGCGCGTGGGCATAGAGCCTCCGAAGGGAGTGCTATTGGTAGGCCCGCCCGGCACCGGAAAGACGCTCATCGCTAAAGCGGTCGCTAACAACACCAACGCCACCTTCATCCGCTTCGTCGGTTCCGAGCTGGTACAGAAGTACATCGGGGAAGGCGCCCGGCTGGTCCGGGAGCTGTTCGAGCTGGCCCGCGAGAAGGCCCCCAGCATCATCTTCATCGATGAGCTGGATTCCGTGGGCGCCAAGCGCCTGGACGTCGCCACGTCCGGGGACCGCGAGGTTCAGCGTACGTTAATGCAGCTGCTGGCCGAACTTGATGGTTTCAACCCGTTAGACAACATCAAGATCATCGGCGCCACCAACCGCCCGGACATCCTGGACGACGCGCTGCTGCGGCCGGGACGCTTCGACCGCATAATCGAGGTGCCCGTCCCGAGCTACGAGGCCCGCCTGGAGATATTCCGCATCCACACCGGCAAGATGAGCGTGGACGAAGGACTGAACATAGAATCCCTGGCCACCAAGACCGAGCTGGCCACCGGCGCGGACATCAAGTCCATATGCACCGAGGCTGGAATGTTCGCCATCCGGGACAACCGGGACTCGGTGAGCATGGCCGACTTCGAGAGGGCCATCGTCAAGGTGCTGGACAACGAAACGTCCAAGTGCACCGAGTCAGGCGTCATGTTCGCCTGAAACCTCTTTCCCAACTTCTATTTCCTTTTCCAGGATGAAGGACCCCATGTAACCGCAGCTCAGGCAGCGGTACTTCTGACCCAGGACCATTCCCGTTTCGTATATCACATCGATGGAACCGCAGTCGGGGCAGGTGGCCACCCAGGTCTTCATGATGTAATGACCGGCCTCTCCGAACTTAAATCAATCGTCCGAGAGGTCCTCGCCGCCCTCGAAGGACTCCTGCACCATGGCGTAGATGTCCTCCAGGCCCGACGGTTCCGTGGCGGACGCCGCGACCACCTTCTTGTAGGCGCCGATCGACTCCAGGGCCTTGAACAGCTCGATGCCCAGCACGGCGCGGGTGTCGATCTTGTCCGTTAGCGCCGCGTACAGGGCGTCCGGCGAATCGGCCCATTCGCTGATGGTCTCGATCTCCTCGTCCTTCAAGAGGTCGCTCTTGGATAGAACGATGATGAACGGTACGGAGAAACGGAAGTGCACGGTGGCCGCCAGCATGACCGATGAAACGAAGCCGGAGGGCGTCTTGCACAGATTGGGGTCGGCCAGGAACACCAGGCAGGAATCCTCCTTTCCCAGTTCATCCATGATGACCTCGCTGCTCTGCCGGAAGGCGAACAGCTCGATCTGTCCTGGCGTATCGACCAGAACGTAGTTGGTGCGGAACTTCTCCACCGACTCGGCAAGGTCCTTGGCGTTGACCGCCATCATGTCCGCGGCCACGATCTGCGCGCCGTTCGGTCCCAGACCGTACTCCTCCATTACGTCGTCCACCCGCACCCAATCGCGGATATCGATGTCCGGCTGGTAGGGCATGTGCTCCACGCCCGGATCGAGGTTGATGATGACCGAGTCCAGTCCCTGCAGGGTTAGCCATTCCTGGAAAGCGTAGATGAGAGAACTTTTTCCGCTCCCGGCGGTGCCGACGAAGTAGATGAAACGCATGATATCCCTCGAAAGGAAGTAAGACGCCCTTATGATACTTGCGACGCCACGGGATGCCGGACGACCGTTATTCGACCAGCGGATCAGCCAACGACCTTTTCCAGAGCCTTCAGCAGCTCCTCGACCTGATCGGCACGCCTTCTGGCCGAGGCCCGGATGACCTTTTTATTGTGCCGGTTGCCGGTGAGCTTAACGGCCGCTAGATACGAACGGATCAGATGGTCATCCAAGCGTGACATGCGCTCCTTGAGCCCGACCAGCTCCGGCCTCGGAACGTCCTTCAGCTCTCCGGTCAGCAGCTTGCGGTCCATCTTTTCCAGCCGTTTGCGGCAGTCCCCGATGGACTCACCGACGCTCTCATCGAAGGAGCGGCGGGCCCCCTGACGCATTTCGGGCGGGAGCTCGTCCATTATCTCCTCGGTCTCCCGCAGGACCTCCAGCACCTGGAGCACCAGGCGCCTGATCTCCTCCTCAGGACGCGAGCCGCCCTTCCTTCTGAACCGATCTAGAAGCCCCATAGACAGGAAGGTCATGCGATAGCGCGGAATAAAAACATGGCGTTCATCGGAGTGGCGCGATGGTCCGGTCGCCCCCGGGGTTATCCACGAAACGACATGGAACGGTGGAAAACAGACGACCTACCCATCGGACGGATCGGAAGGAGAGAACCTCAGTCGAACACTATCTGGGAGTGGTTCTCTATGTCGACCATCGGCCTCTTGACGCACTTGGCCCTGACCATGGCATCGTAGGCCTCGGGGCCGCCCATTTCCTCGATGAGCTTGTAGCCGTCCCGGGACATCTTCTGCACGTTGCAGCTCACCCTTTCCACGGAACCGGGGGCCAAGGTGATCATCAACATACCGAGTATCGGCAGCCCGTAAGGAATGGACTCCCGGAGCATGACCGTTCCCGGAATGGCCTCGAACCAGTTCTCCAGGGAGGTCTCCCCGAGCCTGCTCAGGGGATCGCCCATGGTAGCCTGCCATCCGTCGTCCGGACCGACCACCGCGTCCATCCATTTGCCGTCGATGAACACCTGCACCTCGGCCTCGATGAGGAAGTAACCGAGAGAGTTATACCACTTCTGCATGAAGCTGTCCGCGCCCAGCATCTTGTCGTACCAGACGGCGATCATGTTCATGGCGAACACCTTGTACCTTGCTTTAATTCCAGCCGCGCGGCACAGGGCCACCATGGTGTTGGCCAGATGGAAGCAGGTTCCGGTTCCTCTTTCCAGCGTGTCGCCGGCGGAGTCGAACGGAACGTACTCCACGATCATCTGGTTCTTGGCCAGGTCGTGAGCGCGCTTGGCGAACTCCAGATCGGATACCTGGAAGGCCCCCAGCTTGTGGGCCATGGCCACGATGCGAGGGTCGCACGGCTCGCAGTATAGAGTGGCGGAAAGGTACTTTTCGTCACGGGAGGCGCAACGCATGCCCTCCTGGTACTCCGGAATGTCGTACGGACGTTGGCGCCGCTGATACCGCTCCGATTCCGGCGGCCGCACCCTCATCTTCTTGACCTCGGAAAGGTGGAAGGCGCTGGTCTTGAGCACGGAGATCACGCCGGTGGCCAGCAGCTTGATGAAAGGGGTGTTGGGCAGGAACTCATGCCTCTTCATGTAACCTAGCGAGCGCAAATCACTCCCCTCCTACGTCAGAGGCCATCATCTTTCGCATCTCCTCGCCGCAGCCCCGTACCTCATTCCCGGCTATGCGGGTGATGCCGGATTCCAGCACCGGACCGGGACGGTCGCAGTGCGGGCAGTGCTCCAGCATCTTGACCTTGTCGTTGGTGACTATGAAGCCGGGATAGGCGTTCATGGAGCCATCCAGGAAGGCGAAGCGGCCGTATTTGCCGTATCCGACGTTGTTGCCGTCGTCGTCCAGCACCATGGGGTGCAGATAGTTGGTAGGAATGTGGAAGTAATGCCCCTCCGGACACTGCAGCATCCAGCCGTTGCCTTCCACCATGCCGTACATGTCCAGGCAGTGCTCCGGATGGACGCCCAGAAGCTCCTCGATCTCCTTGCGGAACTTCTCCTCGGGGATCCGTTCGTTCTCGTGAGCCTTCCAACCGCCTCCGGTGAGGATCATGGTCCGGTCGCCGATGTCGTATGACTTGCCCCTCTCCTTGAGCTCGTTGAGAACGTAATGCAGCATGAACGGAACGCCGACCAGGGCGATGCGGGAGCCGTCCTTGGACCTCTCCCCTATCCAGTCCACTATGCGGTCCACCGATCTCTGGGTGCTGCGGCTGATCACGAACTTGGTGATCTTGCCGACCAGGGTGTCCCCCTTGAGCATGGATTGGCGAACGGTCTCGGTGTTCACTTCGCGGTCCAGAGCCACCTCGACATCCTTCATGATCTCGTACATCACCTCGCCCAGCCTCCCCGCGAACAGATTGGTCTTGAAGGGGTTGGGCATCAGCAGGAAGCTGCGCATGTCCGGCCCCCAGCGGGGGTAGAACATGGTCAGGGCGCCCTTGGACAGAGCGTACTCATTGGCGTGGAAGGCCTTCTTGTCCCTCGGAATGAAGGTGTGTCGCCCGGAGGTGCCGCTGCTGTAGGCCACGGCCATGCCAGCGGCGTTGAAGGAGCTGATGACGTCGTCAGGTGAAGGGTCCTTGCTCTTGATGTGTATCTTGGGAAGCTCCCCGGTGTACACGTTGGCCAACCAGAGGGCGAAGTCCTTCCCCGTGGGATAGGTCTTGAAGAAGTCGGTGGAGACCACCGGGACCTTGTCCAGGTCCTCTGCGGACCTTATCGACTCGGGATCGAACTTCAGGTCCTCGCAGAAGCTGCGGTAGGTCCGGTTGCTCTTGATATGCCGGTTCAGCTGGTACTTCACCGCCTTGTAGCGGAGATCGTTCGCCTCCTTGGGGTCCAGTCGGAAAAAGTCCGATGGTCCGTATACGGCGTGATCCGATGGCGTCCAATCCGCCCGATTTGGTATGTACCTGGCGGTTTGGGTATCGAACTTGCGGATATACTCGGCGAAGTCCATTTAGGTTCCCAACGGCAACCCTATTAAAAAGATTATGTTTATTTCCTTGATGGTTGAAAATCGACGATCGCAGTATTTTTTTCGATGCTCGTAGATCCTGGGTTTAGGCGTACATATATGTATGCAAGTAATTACTTGCTATATTGATGACCGTTACGAAGGAAATTCTCCCGGAAGAGATGGAGAGCGCAAAGGAGAGGATATTGGCCGCGGCCTTCGCGCTCTTCGCGGAGAAGGGTTTTGACGGAACGACGACAAGGTCCATCGCTGAGAGGGCGGAAGTGAACGAGGTGACCATCTTCCGTACGTTCGGCAGCAAGAAGGACCTCTTCCGCCAGGTGGCCAGGGAAATGCTCCCCATCCGTCACATCAAGGTCGGGGTGGACTTCCTTTTAGAAGGCAGCGCCGAGGAGGTGCTGGTGCATAACGCCCTCCTGGTGCTTGACATCCTGAAGGAAAATCGCCACATCTTCATGATACTGGTGGGGGAGCTGTGGAGGCACCCGGAGCTGAAGGAGGAGGTCGGCCTGGAGGCCTTCGAGCAGGCAGTGGACTTCGTCGCCTCGCTGATGATGATCTTGATCCAGGACGGGCGTCTGCGGGACGTGGACCCCTACGTGGCGGCCCGCTCCTGGACCGGCACGGTGCAGTTGCATTTCCTAATGAACTACGTCATAGGGGCGGGCACCATCGACCCGCACGAGGAGGAGATGCTGCTGAGAGGCTGGGCGGACATATTCGTCAACGGGGCGGGGAGGGGATGAGGAACGATCAATGAAAACATTCAGGATAATATTCTATCATTTTTGATAATCCAGATTCAACGCGGATGGAAAGTTAATTATAAAATATAAATTAAAAGGGATGGTAAGGTGAAAAATTGGTTGACCTTGTAGATGAACTGAGCACGATGTGGGACGACTTCCTGTTGGCGGTACCGGCCATCCTGGCGGCCATCATCGTTCTGATCATAGGCCTCTTGGTGGCCTGGGTAGCGGGAAAGATAATCAAGATGGTGGTGCGGAAGGTCGGTCTGGAGAGGTTCTTCAACCAGACCGCCACCGGCCGGGCGTTCCTGTCGTCAGGATTATACGCCTCCAACCTGGCCAGCATGCTGGTGATGGCCTTCGTCATGATCTTCTTCATCGTTCTGTCCATCCAGGTCCTGGACATGAGCGGGATCTTCGGGGATTACCTCACCGGTCTGGCGAACTACCTGCCCAAGGTGTTCGTGGGCGTTCTGGTGCTGGTCCTGGGAGCGTTCTTCGCTGATTTCCTGTCCTCCTTCATCGGCCGCATCGTGCGGCCCATGTTCCCGGAGGGCAAGCAGAACATCGCCGAGATGCTGAAGAACCTGCTGTTCATCGGCCTCATCGCCTTCGTGGTGCTGCTGGCTCTGAACGTGATGCTGCTCACCGGCGCCCTGGTGTACACCCTGGTCCTGGGCTTCGTGATCATCGGAGTGGGAATACTGCTGACGGACGCCCTAATCAAGTCCGTCGCGGACGAGCACCCCGATTTCAAGGAGGTCGCCGGCTACGCCAAGTTCGTGCTGTACGCGATCTTCCTGATCATCGGGACCGGCGCTATCTTCGCCACCTTCCCGGGCGTGACGAGCATTATAGCAAACATTTCCTGGGCCTTCGCCATCGCCATGGCGTTGATGCTGGTCCCGGTGGCCTTCGCCATGACCAAGAAGATGGCCAAGCCGTGAACGGGGCGC
>DAONGL010000006.1:0-43099 GCA_035404085.1 Methanomassiliicoccales archaeon
TCCCCCCCTTCGCGCCATCTCTTTCTATTACGGAACAAATCTCGATTCTCCGCTCATAGGTGAGATCACCATCATCGGCAGGAACAGTGGTCTACATTGAGCGATCTGATAAGTTCTGAGTTCCATTACTGAAATCCTCTCACAATTGACATATAGCTAATACGAAGTTTCAGTCGCTGGAAAGAAGTAGCTTATCTGGTCGATCCCATGGCTCTATACATCAATATGAAGGTCCTGGAGAACGAGGACGGAAGCGGTACGCTCGAACTTTGGAAACGGGGTTCCATAACCTGCACCCACATACTTGGAACTCTGAAATACGAAAACAAGGATGAAAGGGACGTACTGTTGGACATGCTAATGAAAGGTCATCCTGAGATCAGTTTCATGGAGAAGGACAACCCCACTGGTTGCTTCGTCGACAACTATTACAAGTGGCCGCAGCGCGGCCCCATCACCAGGTGAAAACATGCTCATCACTCTCACGGTAAAGAACGAGGCCCAGGGCGGGCACATTCACCTGGCCAAGGTGGATATGGATGGGGAGAAGGAGATCGGCTCGCTGCATTATGAGAATGAAGAGGACAAGGTGTGGTTGCTCAAGGTGCTCATGGACGGCCATCCGAACGTATCGTTGATGGGCGCCAACGAGAAAGCGGCAGGGGCTCCCGAGGGGGAGTATAAACCATGTTGTTTCTTCGGGGCCATGATCGATGCCATGTACGAGGCGGAACAGAAGAAGAACACCTCCTGAATCGCTTCGCATCCCGGTCCTTCAAGGTTCGATCGGCGATAACATCAGATCAATAGTAGCGCCAGGTACCCAATGTATATGGCCATCAATATGGCGCCCGTGGTGCGGTTTAGCTTCCTCTTCATGAACATGAAGGAGACCAGGGCCGCGTACATGACCAGGGTGACCGGCAATGCCAGGGTGTAGAAATCGCCTGGGACGGCAATGGGGGAGAACAGTCCGGCCAGCCCAATTATCAGCAGGCTGTTGAATATGTTACTTCCGAGGACGTTGCCGAGAAGCATGTTGGTCTCGAGTCGGCAGGCGGAAGATATGGAGACGGCCATCTCAGGCATGGTGGTTCCGATGGCCACGATGGTGAGTCCTATGGTGAACTCGTCCACTCCCAGGTCCGTGGCAAGTCCTACCCCGCCACGCATTACTAGCTCAGAGCCGAATATCAGGAGCGCCAGACCGCCAACAATGAAGACCAGCATGCGCCACTTTTCCATCGTAGGACGTTCTTCCACCGGCTCTATCCTTTTTGCTGCCTTTTCTCCCTTTGCCGACCTCAGCACGAATAGATTGAAAGCCACCGCGGCCGCGATCAGGACGAGGGCGCTGCTCAGGTCGATGACGCCGTTGTAACCCAGGATGGCGACGGCCAATATCGATATTATCAGGAACACCGCCTCTCTTCTGAGCAGGGTCATCTCAGATGCTATCGGACAGATCATGCAGGCCGTGGCTAGCACCACTCCGATGTTGACAATATTGGCCCCTATCACGTTCCCGAAGGATATGGACGGGTCTCCCTCCAAACTGGAGATCACGGCCAGGGTGGCCTCCGGGGCGGAAGTGCCCATGGCCACCACGGTAAGTCCTATAATGAAGGTGCTGACACCCAAGGACGCCGCCAGAGCGGACGCTCCTTTGACCAGGCGATCAGCTCCGATGATAAGTAGCACCAGCCCGCCCAGGAGGTAAAGGATGTCAAGAAGCATGCGCGATCGACCAAAAGTCATTCGAACTATCTATAGTAAATCGGTGGCCCATCGGTCCCCGTAAAGTTCCTGGTCGAGACTAACGGGTGCGCCCTGAACCATAGGTATCGACCGAGCGAACTACGTCCTCATCGATGAAAGAGGGCAGGGGAACCGCGTCATAGCCCGCAGCGATGATCGCAGGAGGAACCTCCGCGCACATCTACGGAACTACCGTCCCAGGGATGGAAAATTAAATAGGGGATATCGCATCGAGGTCAACTAGAGCCCCGTAGTGTAGTGGTCAATCATGCTGGCCTTTGGAGCCGGTGACTCCAGTTCGAATCTGGACGGGGCTACCATCTCTCTTATATCGATACAGCAAAGGGATTTTATCCCCTCTCGAGCATGAGCGGTCCGTGGAAGCGAGCTGCCTTCTGGAACTAGACCTGGGAAGCGAGGAACGCGCCCGTAACGTCAACAGATCATTGGAGCTGGACAACGGCGATCACGCCAGGTCCTGGGTTGAAGGTTCCGTTCTCAAGGTGGAGTGCCAGGCCAAGGGCCTGATGTCCTTGCTCCACACCATCGAGGACCTCATGGCCTGCCTGAAGGTGGCCGAGGAGATCACGGACGTCGAGGACTAGGCGCCCTCACGAACCTTGACGGCCACTCCCTTCTTGAAGCACAGCATCTCCTCGCGGGTGAGCTGCGCCCGCCCTATCGCGACCAGGTTGTCATCCTTGTCCACCACCATGACCTCATCGTGCAGACGGATCTCGGGGTCGGCGTCGGTCACGAAGGAGCAGAAAACGTTCTTACCCTGCTTGTTGAACTCCACCGCGTCGTCCTGAATCGTCACTCGCATCCTTGGTGCCGGAATGCCCTTGAGCAATCTCCTGGCCCCGGCCGGTCGTAGGGTCAGGAAACCATCCTCGGCCCTCATCGAAAAAACGTGCTCGCCGTCCACCAGCACGTTTCGGATGCGGTCCACGTTCTTCGACTTGACCAGGCTGACGTTCCCGGAAAGGAGGGCGTCGGCAGCGCCTTTTCCGAACTGGTAGTCGGCCACGGCCCGCACTCTTGCCATATCTATGTCAAAGGTGCCCTTCCCCTGAGAGAACATCTTCAGGAACTCCAACGTCTCGTCGCCATCCCAGATGGCGCCCATCTTGTAGCTGTGGGTGTGTCCCAATTCCTCCATCAGCTCCTTGGTGCGCTCCACGGTCTGTTGGTCCTGGTTCTTTGGAAATAGTGACTGGGAGATCGGGTAGATCTCATCGAGCTCGATGGGGACGGGTCCGAAGGGCGATATGACGTGGAAGTGCGCATCGCTTATCTCCAGTATCGAGTCCATGGCCGAACGCAACGTCCTTGAGTATGGTTTCTCCGGTTCCTCGAAGACCATTCCCACCTCGGTCGCAGGGTGTTCGTACCTTTCGGTCGATCGCTTGTGGAATCTCAGGAACGCCGGTCGGTTCAGCGTCTCCGGGCCGGTATAGAACAGGGCATGCTCCCTGGACAGCGGCTCGTACCTCTCCAGGAACTCCTGGTGCTTGCCCAATGCTCGCAGCGCATCCAGTAGGGCCGGGTGCGAGCGGCAGCGCCTCTCCACCAGTTCCCACAGGTCCCCCTCCATTATCGCTCGCTTTACCCTTTCCAGTTCCATCTTGGAAACCCAGAGGTTGTGCCTGGCGATAAGGGCCGTCCGCTTGGCCGGTGGGAGCGCTTTGATCTCCTCCAGATCGTGGCCGTGGCAGGCCGGGCAGTTGCATTCCAGGGCCTTCATGTCCGCCAACCTGAACGTTCCCTCCAGGAACATGAAGCGGTCGTCCCGGGCGAACTTGGCGTAGGAGGCCGAGTCGAACATGTCGCAGCCGAGCAGCACCGCCAAGGCGAAAAGCATCGGGTGGCCGGCGCCAAAGAGATGCACGGGCCTATCGGGCCGCAGCCCCTTCTTGGCGGCGATGATTACATCAACCAGTTCGGCGAAGCGGTATGTTTCCATTAAGGGAACGACGCCTCCGACCGGGTTCACGTCCACTCCCATCTCCGAGAGCCGCCTGGCGCACATCTCCCGCAGGTCCGGGTATATCGAACCCTGCACCACCCCGGCCAGAAGCATCTCTCCCTTGAGCTCGGCCGCCTCCATAGTCCTTTCCAGGGTGACCTCGATGGATTGGGCGGTGCGCTCCTTGCTCCAGTCCGGTTCGGCGAAGATGTCCAGCACCGTTCCGATGTCCGAACCGATATCCCTCTGGAACTCCACGATCTCCTTGTTGATGAGGTCGACCTCACCGTACATGTGCGATTGGAAGGTGCCGGAGTCGGTCATGATGACCCCTGGGAAATCAAGCAGCTCGTGCAGCCCCTTGCTCAGGGCGTCCTCTCTGATCTTGGGATCGCTACGGATGATGTATGAATTGGTGATGAGGGCCCGGAAACCGAACACATCGTACAGCTCCCTCGGGCTTATAGTGATGAGCCGGGGATTGATGACCGGCAGAAGGCAGGGGGTCTCCAGCTCACCTTGGCGGGTATGCAGCCGGCATATGCGGGCCAACCCGTCGCGTTTGACTAGCTCTAACATAGGCGCCTCATTTCCTCTCGTTATATTAAAGGTAATATCCGCTCTCGGCGGCAAAGGGATATATCCGCGGCAGGAAATGGGCTAAACGAATATCATGGAATCCTTTGTGATGTGCTGCCCGAAATGTGAGATCCTGATCACCGTGCTGGTCCAGGACTGCATCGACGGCCGGGAGTTCCCCTGCCCCATCTGCGGGAAGACCATCATCATCAAGTTCACCGCTGAAGAAGCGGAAAAGAAGATCGAACTGGCCGAGAAGAATCAGGAGCGAGTTCTTCGCCGGCAGTTCCCACTGGCCTTCGGGGATGTGTGAACCTTATATGGATTTCGAGCTCAAGATGGTGATCGTGGTCCGCAAGGACCTCAAGATATCCCCCGGCAAGATGGCCGCTCAGGTGGCCCACGCCGCGGTCAACTGTGCTTTCGCCAGCAAGAAGCGCAAGCCCATCAACTTCGACCGCTGGTACAACGAGGGGCAAAAGAAGGTGGTAGTCAAGGTCCAGGACCTGGCGGAGCTTTACAAGATCAAACAGGCCGCCGAGGACCTCGGTCTGGTCACCTCTCTAATCACCGACGCCGGGATGACCGAGCTGCCTCCGAACACCACCACCTGCCTGGGCATCGGTCCGGCACCCAACGCCGAGGTGGACCGGGTGACCGGGCACCTGGGGCTGATGTAGGTGAAGGACCAGGCTCGCGTCCTCGGCATCGACGACGGGCCATTCGAAAAAGGCCAGGCACGTGCCCAATTGGCCGGGGTCCTGGTCCGTCCTCCAGGTTACGTGGAGGGGGTCATGATATCGTCATGCCAGGTGGACGGCGATGACGCCAACGAAGCGATATCCAGCATGGTCAAGGATTCCCGCTTTTCCGAACAGGTGCGCATGGTCATGGTGGACGGCGCGGCACTGGGGGGATTCAACGTGGTGGACGTCCGAGCGCTCAGCGAGGAGATCGGAGTTCCGGTGCTGACCATCTCTCGGGACGAACCGAACTTGACGGAGATCATTGATGCGCTGAGGGCGCATTTTCCCGATTGGGAGCGGCGGTTCGAGGTGATCTCGCGCAACCGGGTGCGTCCTTTGGAGGTGCCCGACGGCCGCGTCTATGTGACCTCGGAAGGGATCGGGGAGAAGGAGGCCGACGCCATGGTCCGCCAGTGCATCGTAAGGGGGTGCCTACCGGAACCGGTCCGGCTGGCCCATCTGATCGCCACCGCCCTGGTGCGCGGTGAGTCCCGCGGTAGGGCGTGAGCATCTGAAAATCATTATCTTCACGAGCCTCCTCATATCCCTGCGTGAGCGACGACCTGGTGTTCAAGGTGGCCAAGAGGCGTCTGCAGGAGATACAGGAAGAGCTCCCTCATCCTGACATAGCCACTCATTTTTCGATTGACGAGGTTGGACGCGGGTCTATCGATATTTTCTATCAGGGCGCCCTGATCGGTCATGAGATCATCGAGACCGCCGATTCGTGGAAGGACGAGGGCCGGCTCATCGCTTACCGTGATGTATTGAGGAAGAAGATCAGGTTGGTGGTCATGGCCCCTCGATCGGAGGCTATGCAGGTTCGCTACAGAATGCTTGAGCTTAATAACTGGTGGCTGTTCTACTACATGGTGTACGGATACGACGGCGCCGGTCGCCTCGTGCGGGTTCTGAGACCCCATCCTCCCGACCGGAAGACGCCTGAAACATCCTACATTTCCTAGGGTAAGAGCATATGCAAACCGCAAGCCCCCTATACCGTCCAGTATTGTGTTTTCGCCGCCGTCCATAATCCCATATTCTTATATACAAAATCGGTAATAGGTGCGATGCTCCTGTATTAGAGGTGAAATATTTGGCTAAAGGTTTATTCACTGCCAGAAAGCTGAGGAACGATCGGCAGAAGTCCAGGTGGAGCGACAGGTCTTACAAGAGAAGACTGTTGAAGCTCAGGGAAAGGTCCGATCCGCTCGAGGGTGCAGCTCAGGCAAAAGGCATCGTGCTGGAGAAGGTCGGCATCGAGGCCAAGCAGCCTAACTCCGCCATCAGAAAATGTGTCAAGGTCCAGTTGATCAAGAACGGCCGCCAGATAACCGCATTCGCGGTCGGCGACGGCGCGATCAACTTCATCGATGAACATGATGAGGTCCTAGTGGAGGGCATCGGTGGAAGGATGGGTCGTTCCTACGGTGATATCCCCGGGGTCCGATTCAAGGTCATCCAGGTGAACAACGTCTCCCTGAACGAACTGGTTAGGGGGAGGAAGGAGAAGCCGGTTAGGTGATTTCTGTGGAAGAGAGCAGTTTCAAATTCGATAACATCATGCTTTTCGGCAAGTACGCCAGCGGCGAGGTCGTGGTGAAGGACGGGGGTCTGGCCAAGTACATCAACTTGACCCCCACCGCCGTGCCCCACACCACTGCCCGGCATGCCAACAAGTGGTTCGGGAAGTCCAAGGTCAACATCGTCGAGCGCCTGATCAACAACATGATGAGGACCGAGGTGTACACCGGCAAGAAGCTGAAGGCCTACAACGTAACCAAGAAGGCCTTCGAGATCATCGAGCAGCGCACCAAGAAGAACCCTATCCAGGTTCTGGTCGAGGCTCTTGAGAATGCCGCTCCCCGGGAAGAGATCACCCGCCTGCAGTTCGGAGGAATATCCGTCCCGAAGGCCGTGGACGTGGCTCCCTCCCGCAGGCTGGACATCGCTCTGCGAAACATATCCAAGGGCTCGGTCAACGCCTCGTTCAAGAACACCAAGCCCATCGAGCAATGCCTTGCTGAGGAGCTCATCCTCGCCTCCAAGGGCGATATGAACAGCTTCTCCGTGGCCAAGAAGGAAGAGATCGAAAGGGTCGCTTCATCAGCTCGTTAAACCAGGTGGGGAACATGGGCAGAAAAGAGGACAACATCAAGAAGGCTCAGGACATCATGATGACTCCTGAGTTCATCAGGAACATCGGTACCGCCGCGCACATCGACCACGGAAAGACCACCCTGAGCGATAACCTCATCGCCGGGGCCGGTATGATGTCGGAGAACCTGGCTGGCAAACAGCTAATGCTGGACTTCGACGAACAGGAGCAGGCCCGTGGGATCACCATAAACGCGGCCAACGCCTCGATGGTTCACACCTATCATGGAAAGGACTACTTGATCAACCTCATAGACACTCCCGGCCACGTCGACTTCGGTGGGGACGTCACCAGGGCCATGAGGGCTCTGGACGGTTGCATCGTCCTGGTCTGTGCGGTCGAGGGCATCATGCCCCAGACCGAGACCGTCATTCGCCAGGCTCTCAAGGAAAGGGTCCGACCGGTACTTTTCATCAACAAGGTCGATCGCCTGGTCAACGAGCTGAAGGTCACCGAGCAGGAGATGCAACAGCGCTTCATCCAGATCATCGCCGAGGTCAACAAGAGGATCAATGCCAACCTCCCCGAGGACCTCCGCAAGAAATGGCAGGTCAAGGTCGAGGACGGCTCCGTCGCCTTCGGCTCCGCCTATAACAACTGGGCCATCTCCGCCCCCTACATGAAGAAGAGCGGCATCTCCTTCAAGGACGTCTACAACTACTGTAAGAACGAGGACCAGAAGACCCTGGCCAAGAAGTCCCCGGTGCACGAGGTGCTCCTGGACATGGTCATCACCCACGTTCCCAACCCGTTCGAGGCTCAGAAGATCCGTATCCCCATCATATGGAAGGGAGACCAGCAATCTGAGGTCGGAAAGGCCATGATGCACTGCGACCGACAGGGTCCAACCACCTTCATGTGCACCAAGATCATCATCGACCCTCACGCTGGTGAGGTGGCCGTCGGCCGTATGTTCTCCGGGAAGATCGTTCGCGGGCAGGAGATGTACATCCTCGGGATGCCCAACCCCAACCGTGTCCAGACCGTCTCGATGAGCGTCGGCGCCGACCGTATCGCCGTTGATGAGGTCGAGGCTGGTAACATCGTAGCGTTGTCCGGTCTGAAGGACGCCATCGCTGGTGCGACCTGTTCCTCCGACAAGGACATGGAGCCCTTCGAGAAGATATCTCACTACACCGAACCGGTGGTCACCGTGGCCATCGAGGCCAAGCACATGAAGGACCTGCCCAAGCTGGTCGAGGTGCTGAGGTCCGTCGGTAAGGCCGACCCGTCGATCCAGATAACGATCAATCAGGAGACCGGGGAAAATCTACTGGCCGGAATGGGAGAGCTCCACCTGGAGATTACCCAGTACCGCATTGTGAACGATCATAAGGTAGATATCAAATCTTCCGCGCCTATCGTGGTATACCGCGAGGCGGTTAGGGCTAGGGGAGGCCCGTTCGAGGGCAAGTCCCCTAACAAGCATAACAAGTTCTATATGATCGTCGAGCCGCTCGAGCAGGCTATCGTTGATGCCATCAAGAGCGGCGAGATCAGGACCGAGGGTAAGATAAAGGACCCCAAGGCCCTGGCCAAACAGCTCAGCGATCTCGGATTGGACAAGGACCAGGCCAAGGGTGTTGTCTGTTTCAAGAACAACAACGTGTTCATAGACACCACCAAAGGTATCCAGAACCTTCACGAGACCATGGAGCTGTGCAAGCAGGCATTCGAGGAGGCCATGGAACAAGGTCCATTGGCCAACGAGCGCGTGGCCGGCCTCAAGGTCATGCTCGTCGACGCCAAGCTGCATGAGGACTCCATTCACAGGGGTCCTGGCCAGGTCATCCCGGCAACTCGTTCCGGTATATACGGTGCGATGTGCCTGGCTGGCAGGTCACTGTTGGAGCCCATGCAGAAGGTCTACATCAACTGTCCGCAGGACATGATGGGCGACGTCACTCGCGAACTGCAGGGACGCCGGACCACCATCGAGGACATCCATCAGGACCATGACGCCACGGTGATAATCTCCAAGGCGCCGGTAGCTGAGATGTTCGGTTTCGCCAGCGCGATACGCGGAGCGACACAGGGGCGCGCCCTTTGGTCGACCGAGAACTCGGGCTTCGTGATACTGCCTAGGGAACTGCAGGACAAAGTGGTCGGAGAGATCCGTAAGAGGAAGGGACTGAACCCCCAGCCTTATGACGCGGGCTATTACTCCGGCTGAAGATGAAAAACGGTTATATAGAAAGAATAATATCGAGAGGCAACCAACCTATAGTATTTAAGTAAAAATCTGGAGGGAAAACAAATGGCTGATAAACCTCACATGAACCTCGTATTCATAGGTCACGTCGATCACGGAAAGTCCACCACCGTCGGTAGGGTCCTATTGGAGTCCGGCGCGATCGATCCCTATGTGATCGAGAAGTTCAAGAAGCAGGCAGAAGAGAAGGGAAAGGCAACTTTCGAGTTCGCATGGGTCATGGACAGCTTGAAGGAAGAGAGGGAACGCGGTGTGACCATCGACGTCTCTCACAAGCGGTTCGACACTGACAAGTACTACTTCACCGTCATTGACGCCCCCGGTCACCGGGACTTCGTCAAGAACATGATCACTGGTACCTCCCAGGCAGACGCCGCCGTAGTGGTGTGCTCCGCCATCGAGGGGCCCCAGGCCCAGACCAGGGAGCACGTCTTCCTGGCCAAGACCTTGGGTGTCAAGCAGATCATCATAGCCGTCAACAAGATGGACGCCGTCAAGCCGGCCTACGATGAGGCTCAGTTCAACAAGGTGAAGGAACAGATGGGTGTCCTGCTCAAATCCGTCGGATTCAAGCTGGAAGAGATCCCGATCGTCCCCATCAGCGCCTACAAGGCCGACAACATAAAGGTCAAGAGCGCCAACACCGCCTGGTACAAGGGACCGACGCTCTTCGAGTGCCTGAACAACCTGAAGGTTCCCGCATCCACCGAGGGTCTGGCCCTGCGCCTGCCCATCCAGGATGTCTACACCATCACCGGCATCGGGACCGTTCCCGTCGGCCGTATCGAGACCGGTGTCCTGAAGCCGGACATGAAGATCATCTTCATGCCCTCCAACAAGGTCGGTGAGGTAAAGAGCATCGAAATGCACCACGAGATACTCCCCATCGCCAGGCCCGGCGACAACGTCGGGTTCAACGTCAGGGGTATCGCCAAGAACGACGTCCACAGGGGAGATGTGGCCGGACCGGTGGACAACCCGCCGACCGTGGCCAAGACCTTCACTGCCCAGATCGTCGTCCTGAACCACCCTACCGCCATACCGGTCGGGTACACCCCGGTGTTCCACTGCCACACCGCTCAGGTCGCATGTACCTTCATCGAGCTCATGAAGAAGTTGGACCCCAAGACCGGACAGGTCAAGGAGGAGAACCCTCACTTCCTGAAGACCGGTGACATCGCCATCGTCAAGGTCATGCCCACCAAGCCGTTCGTCGTCGAGAAGGCCAAGGACTTCCCTCAGCTGGGAAGGTTCGCCATCCGCGACATGGGCCAGACCGTGGCTGCTGGTATATGCATCGATGTCGAAAAGAAGGAGATGTAAACCCCTTTCCCTTTCATTTTTTTAGGGGATTGACACATGGCACAGAGAGCAAGGATATCACTGAGCGGCACCGACCCGGAAAAGGTGGACAGCGTCTGCACCCAGATAAAGCAGATCTCCACCCGAACTGGTGTGGCCATACGCGGACCGATTCCGCTGCCCACCAAGAGGTTACAGGTGCCCTGCCGCAAGAGCCCGGACGGAGAAGGTTCCGAGACCTGGGACAGGTGGGAGATGCGCATTCACAAGCGCCTCATCGACCTGGACGCGGACGAGAGGGCCCTGAGGCAACTGATGAGGATCCAAGTCCCTGACGGGGTCAACATCGAAATTGTTCTCAGGTCCTGAACGTAAATCACTTAACCAACATCTTCCCTTTCCAAACCTTATTTTTTTAAAAAAATATTTATGAATGGTGTTTTGGTCAGGTTAGCGTCTAACCTCTAAAATGGCAACCAATATAAACCGGTGGGCCATCATGAAGAACGATGGCGGAACCCACATTGCTAGGCCTGTCAGTGACCGACCTGATAGGGTTCATAATCGTAGTTCTGGTGACGATCGCTCTGGCCAAGGGCACCAACATGCTGGCCAGAAGATTTCTGGACAGTAGGATCTCTCGAACTGAATCAAAGGCCGTAGCGAGGTTGTTACAGTACTCCGTTCTCGCTCTCGGTCTCTATTTGGGGTTCTGGGAGGTGCTAGGGCTGGACATGACCGCCCTTTTAGCGTCCTTGGGCATACTGGGTCTTGGTGTGGCCCTGGCGTCACAGCAGGTGCTCATGAACGCTTTCTCCGGCATCCTCATGTCATTCACCAAGCCGGTAAAGATCGATGAATGGGTGGAAATATCCGGTGTTCCGGCTACTGGAATCGGTAAGGTCAAGGACATCAACCTCATGAACACGGTACTGAAGGACCTCGATGGAAGGATATTATACGTACCGAACTCGGTAATGGTTAACAACAAGGTCATCAACTACTCCCGGGCGGGCATCGTGGCCATCAGGATTCCACTGTGGCTTCGTTCGCTCAAGGACTTCGAACGCATTAAGGATCTGATCCTGGACGTAGCGGACAAGGACCCATTGATCCTCCCCCACGTCGGGGCGGAAGAGCAGAAGAAGGTGAACAAGACCTTTGAGCTCAGCAGCGTAAGGAGATATCTGGAGAAGAAGACGGACATGTCACTTTTTGCACCATCTATCTCGATCAAGGACATCCAACGGGAGAAGGTCAAAGTGGAGATAATGATCTGGATACGTGATGTCTCGAAGCGTGATGAGATAGTAACCAGTTACTTGGACGCTCTCCGGCTGCGCTTCGCCGAGGAAGGCATTGAGTTCGGGGACGACTGAGGGAAGAACTTAATTTAACCGGTCTCACATAACCAATTCCGATGCGAAGCGATGCGGTCAAGAAAGGGGTCGACCGAGCCCCTCAGCGCAGTCTGTTGCGAGCTACCGGACTAACCGATGCGGACATGGAGAAGCCGTTGATAGGCATCGCCAACTCCTGGAACGATGTTGTCCCCGGCCACATTCACCTGAACGAGCTGGCCGAGGAGGTCCGCAAAGGAATAATCGAGGCGGGAGGGGTACCTCTTACCTTCGGTGTTCCCGGCGTCTGCGATGGTGTGGCCATGGGTCATGCCGGGATGCGTTATTCACTGGTATCCAGGGATGTCATCGCTGATTGCGTGGAGATCATGGTCCAGGCCCATTGCATGGATGCATGGGTCGGCGTGACCAACTGTGACAAGATCACCCCGGGAATGCTGATGGCCGCCGGTCGTCTGGACATTCCCACTATCATACTCACCGGCGGGCCCATGGAACCCGGTCACAAGGGCGATAAAGGCCTGGACCTGCAGAGCGTCTTCGAGGCGCTTGGGGCGAACAAGGCTGGAAAGATGAGCGAGGCAGAGGTCCTGGAGATCGAGAGATGCGCCTGTCCTGGACAGGGAGCGTGCTCCGGACTTTTCACGGCCAACACCATGGCCTGCCTGACGGAAGCGCTCGGGCTCAGTCTGACCGGTTGCGGTTCCATGCTAGCCACGGACCCTCGAAAAAAGGAGCTGGCGCGTGCGACCGGAAGGCGCATCGTGGAGATGGTCAAGGAAAACCTGACCGCCAGAAAGGTGGTTAGAAAAGGTTCGTTCACCAACGCCATCATCCTGGACATGGCCATCGGCGGTTCCAGCAACACCGCCCTGCACGTCCCGGCAATCGCCCAGGACTTCGGGGTCGGTGTCGATCTTCGCACCTTCGACGAGATATCCAAGAGGGTGCCGCATCTTACCAGCATCAAGCCCAGCGGTCCATATTACATGAAGGACTTTGACGCTGCGGGAGGCGTTCCGGCCATGCTTAACCGTCTACGGTCCGAACTGTCCGATGAGATGACGGTCAACGGCGTGAGCATCAAGGATATCGCCCGTCGGGCCATCGTTCACGACCAGGAGGTCATACGCCCGATGGACCGTCCGTTCCACGCTGAAGGGGGGATCGCGGTTCTCTATGGCAACCTGGCTCCCCTGGGATCAGTGGTAAAGCAGGCCGCGGTCTCGCCGGAGATGATGCATTTCGAAGGCACGGCCAAGGTGTTCGATTCCGAGCAGGAGGCATACGAGGCAATATCCGCCCGGAAGATAGTGGCCGGTGATGTGGTCGTGATCCGCTATGAAGGGCCCAAGGGCGGTCCAGGAATGCCGGAGATGCTATCTCCGACCAGTCTTATCGCCGGAATGGGATTGTCCAACAGCGTGGCGCTGATAACCGACGGGCGGTTCTCAGGGGCCACCAGGGGACCGTGCATCGGTCACGTGTCACCGGAAGCCTTTGACAAGGGGCCAATTGCGGCAATTCACAATGGTGATCGCATATCCATAGACATACCTGGCCGCAGGATCGAGCTTCTGGTCCCGCAGAAGGAGATCGAGGAGCGCCTGGCCAAGGTGGTGGTCGTGGATCGCAAGCCTACCGGGGTATTGGCCAAATACCGCCGTCTGGTCGGAGTGGCGTCCACCGGAGCCATCTGCCGTTGACCTCGAAACCTTTTTATTCGAACTTCTTTTATGCGGCAACACTGGGCGGGTAGATCAGCTCGGAAGATCGCCTGCTTTGCAAGCAGGAAGCCCCGGGTTCAAATCCCGGCCCGTCCACTTTTTCTTTACTCTTTTCCAATTGGCTATTTTATATTTCATCTCAATATTGCTTTATAGCTCACTTCCCATTCAAAATCCCGCCCATGCGATGCAAGTTCACAGCGTTGCTGATCGCCCTATTGGTGATGGTTCCCTCCTTGTTAGTGATTCCAGGGGCCATGGCCGCAGGGGTGGACACCTCGGACGCCGACCGTCTGATGGATCAGAGCTGGAACGGAGATAACATCATCTCTCTCACCGAGGAACTGAGCAACATATCCTCTAATTACCTGGCCTACCGGGTCAGCGGCTCGCCGGGCGCGAACGAGGCTGCGGATTTCATAGCTGAACAGTTCACATCCTACGGTCTCCAAGTTACAATGGATAACTTCACCATGCCGGTGTGGAACCTCGCAGACGAACCATCGCTCACCATCAACATGGATGGAAATGTTACCACATCGGATGGCATTAGGCTCGGCTCCTTCAACTGCGAGAGCTTCAGCAAACCCACGTCATCCAATGGTCTGGTGGGCGAGCTGGTTACGCTTCCATTGCCTCCGGCGAGCAATTACGGTGAAGTGGGTAAGAAGAGCATCGACCGGCAGGCCTGGAGCAATATCAACATCACTGGCAAGGTCCTCCTCATCGGGAGGGAGGTTCGCTGGTCCAGTGGGTGGGAAGGCGTTTACAAGAACAAATTGCTGTCCCAGCCTCCGGCCGCCATCATCTATGATTACAATTATCCCTGGATGAGCTACGCCCAGCAGAACTCCCAGTCCTCGAGCGGCGGATTGCCTCTGGGAGAAATGGGACCGATCTTCTGGAACCTCAACATTCCCGTCGGCTCGGTGAACTACAGCGATGGTCAGTTACTAGTTCAGACGGCTTTGCACGGCGGCTCGGTGAACATGAGCGTGCCGACGGTCATTTCCCAGGGAACGCACAAGAACGTGATCGCCGACGTGAACGGTGGGAGCAGCTCGACCAAGCTGGTGCTTTTCGGTGCTCATTACGACACGGTGCTTAGCGAAGGTTATGTGGACAACTCCGGTGGGGTGGCCGCGATATTGGAGACGGCGAGGGTGGTGCAAGAGGCGGTCGATGCGGGAGACCTGGATCTCAAATACCGCATGCGATTCGTGGCCTTCGCCGGAGAGGAGATGGGATTGGCCGGCTCCCTGCATTACGTGAGCATGCACCGAGGTGAGATGGGGAACCAGGTGGCCAGCATAATCGCCGATTCCATAGGGTCTTCCGATCTGAAGGTCACCCTAGCTGGATCGGACGGGGAGGTAGATCTCAACTTCGTTGCTGATGAGGCATGCTCTAGGCTAGGGGTCGCCCATTCCTTCCAGGACCTGGCCGGTTCCGACCATTATTCGTTCATGTTCCCTTATTGGATGTCCAACGAGCTGAACAGGGCCTGGGGGAAGGACCTAGGCATCGGTCGCGGATTGGAATCCACCAGCACCATGTGCGTCTACTCCCAGCCGCTCACGATCTACGACGATGTGGGAGGCGAGGCGAACGGTCACATTCACACCTCCCTGGATTCTCGTGCAGCGGTCAAGAACGGGGAATGGGTGGATGAGCAGGACCTGCGCGACCAGGCTCAGGTGTACGCATTGATGGCGCTGTACGCTGGTATAGGTATCTTCGAACCGAACTACGACTACCTTCCCTATGTCATCGGGCTGGTCGCAGTTACACTGATAATCGCTTTCTTCATGTTACGCCGATGGAAGATCAAATTCTGAGGCCATCGGGCGAAATTGTATATTTGGCTGACCAAGAGATCCCTGGTCACCCTGGGTCTTCAATAAAAATGAAATAAAAAGGTTTGAGCGAAAGGGTTTTACTCGCGGTCCTTCTCCAGGGAAACACGGGTCCCGGCCTTGATGGCCTCGGCCTCGCGTCTCTCCTGGGCCATGGCCACTTCTAGCTCCTTCATGTCCCGGCGGAGCTCTTCCTGGGTAGGTATGGGGCCCAGGATGATGTCTGCCTTGCCAACCGTCCTCTCGATCTCCTCAGGCTTGGAGATCTCCCTTTCCGGTATGCTGCGAACTCCACCGACATAGTCGGAGATGCCCTCCACCAGGCGGGTCAGCTCGAACGGAAGCACTATCTTTGTAGCCTGTCCCTCACCCAGCTTCTTCAAAGCGTCCAGTGACAGCACGGTCAGGGCCTTGGTGTCCAACGTGCTGGCTCCCACGCTCAGTATCCTGAGCTTCTGGGCCTCACCCTGGCTCTCCAAGATGATGGCCAGCCTCTCTCCTTCCGCTTCCAGGATCTTGGCCTGACGAAGGCCTTCGGCCTGCAGCACCCGAGACCGCTTCTCACCCTCGGCGTTGAGGATGGCCGCGGTCTTGGCGCCGTCGGCCTTCAAGATGGCCGCACGCCTCAGCCTCTCGGCGGAGGTCTGCTCTTCCATGGCCTGTTTGACCTTCGGAGCGGGGTCGATCTCCCTGATCTCCACCGCGTCGACCTTGACACCCCACTGGTCGGTCGCCTCGTCCAGGATGTCCCTCAGCTTGAGGTTGATCTTCTCACGGTTGGACAGTATCTCATCCAGCTCCATGTCGCCTATGATCGACCTCAAGGTGGTCTGAGCTAGGTACACGGTCGCCGCTCTGTAGTCGGTAACCTCGAAGAAGGCCTTCTTAGGGTCGATAACCTTCACATAGATGATGGCGTCAACGTTCACCGGGGAGTTATCCTTGGTGATGACCTCCTGCCTCGGAACGTCCAGGACCTGCGTCCTGAGGTCCAATTTGACCGTCTCGTTGATCAATGGGGCTACATAATTGAAGCCGGGGTTCAGTATTCTAATGAACATGCCCAAGCGGATGTAGACCGCCTGTTCGTACGGCCGTACGATCTTGACACCGTTGACCACTATCACGATAGCCGCGATGATGGCCAGTATTAACAAACCAAATATCTCAACTCCGATTGCCATGATTACCTTCTCCAAATCTATTGGATTATCTCCTCTACGGTCACGTGCACGCCCTCGCTCCGGACCACCTTCACCCGCTTCCCCACTGGTATGGGCATCGCCGAGGTGGCACTCCACATGACATTGGCTATCTTGACCTTCCCCCTAAGGGAGCCCGGTACGACCTCCGTTTCCACCGATCCCTCCTTGCCGATCAAGGAGGTGGCCACCGTGGTCTGAGGCGGAGCCGGGGGCGCAAGGCGCTGATACATCTTGATGGTTAGGAAGGTGGTAGGGACCAGTATCACAACCGCGATGATCGGGGACCACACGGTCAGAAGAAGATCCGGGAACACCAATCCTACGCCTCCCAAGGCCAAGAGCACCGTGGCCGGCACCAGAAGGAATGATCCGGGCTGGCTGATCTCCACCAGAAGCATCAGCACCCCGATCACGATGAACACCAACGAAAGGTCAGTGGCTAGGGACATGTTCTATCCCATGGGTCTTTCGGTATTTATCCTTTATTTCCGTTAAAGGATTTGCTTATCACAATTGGGTTATGACGGGCGCATAATTACCCGAATGGAACACACATAGCCAGATGTCCAGAAATGATGTAAAACTAAAAACCTTTAAATATTGCCATGATGGGTATGACTTCACAGTGATAACTATGTGTGAAGACATGGATGATACAATGGGGATGCCATTGATAGGGGATAAGTTCCCGGATATGACGGTGACCACCACCCACGGCCCGATGAGCCTGCCGAAGGATGTAGCGGGAAAGTGGCTGGTACTGTTCAGCCACCCGGCCGACTTCACCCCCACATGCACCACCGAGTTCGTCGCCTTCGCCAAGAAGGCCGAGGAGTTCAAGAAGATGGACACCGTCCTGGTCGGACTGTCCATAGACCAGGTGTTCTCCCACATCAAGTGGGTGGAGTGGATCGAGGAGAACCTCGGCGTCAAGATACCCTTCCCCATCATCGCTGACCACGGCGACGTGGCCATGCGGCTAGGGATGATACACCCCGGAAAGGCCAGCAACACGGTGAGGGCCGTATTCATCATCGACCCCAAGGCCATCGTCCGCCTGATCATCTACTACCCGCAGGAGATCGGCCGCAGCGTCAACGAGGTAGTTCGTGCCTTGCAGGCCCTGCAGTTCTGCGACAAGAACGGTCTGGCCACCCCTGAGGGATGGCCGAACAGCGAGCTCGTCGGCGACCGGGCCATCATACCCCCGCCGAAGGATTACAAGACCGCCATGGAGCGGAAGAAGAACGTCGGAAAGGGCAAGGACTGCTACGACTGGTGGTTCTGCACCAAGAAGATCTGATCTTCCAAACCTCTTCCCTTAAAACCTCTTTTCTCTTTTCAAATTCCCAGGAACAGCACGGATATCAGCAACGTTACCAGGGTGACCGGCAGTCCGGCCTTGACAAAGTCCCAGAGGCGGACCTCTACGCCCATGCTCAGCCCCTTCTCCAACACTATGACATTGGCCGCCGCCCCCAGGATGGTGGCGTTCCCGGCCAGGGTGGACGATGCCGCTAAACTGAGCCACAGCGTTTGGTTACCCGCCGGTACCACTGGTGACAGCAGCATCACCGCGGGAACGTTGCTTATCAGGTTCGACAGCACCGAGGATATGACGGTAAGGCCGGCCACTCCGGCCATGCCTGCCCCCATGTCCTCGAAGGAGGAGAGCATCATATCCATCAGGCCGGAGGTCTCCACTCCCTTCAGCAATATGAACAGGCCGACGAAGAAGAGGATCAGGGTCCAGTCCACCCCGCGCAGGATCGGTGAGGTTCCGGTGTCCTTCTTCATCAGGGGGAGGGCCAGCAGTAGGAAGCAGCCACCCAGGAATGCCACCAGCGATATCGGGATCCCAAGCCAGGAGGAGGCGGTGAAGCCGATGAAGACCGCCACCAGGACGGCAAGCACCAGGAAGAACGGTGCTTCCATGCGCTTTCTGGGGGCGGCGGCCATGACCAGCGAGCGATCGATAGGGCGGGGTTTGCCCAGCCCTCCATCGAATATCTCCTTTCTGAACACCAGGGCGACCATCCCCACGGCCACCGCTAACGATATCAGGGCCAATGGTGCGAGGGCCAGGGCGAAGTCCGAGAACGTGATCCCGGATTGGATGAGTATGTAGGCGTTCTGGGGGTTCCCCACTCCGGTGGCCACCGACCCGATGTTGGCGGCCAAGGCCTCCCCGACCAGATAAGGTACGGGGTTGGCATCGATGGAGCGGCAGACCTTGATCAGGATCGGCGTGAACATCAGGACCACGGTGTCGTTCAAGATCAGGGCGGAGAGCAGGGCGGTGACCCCCATGCTCAGCCACAGCAGGGTGAAGCGGTCTGCGCACCTGTTCACCAGTATCACCGCCACCCTGTCGAACAGTCCAGTTATCTCCAGGCAGGAGACGATGATCATCATGCCCAGCAGCAGACCGATTATGTCCAGGTCAATGGCTTCCAGCACCTGGTCGGCGGTGACCACACCCAGCAGGACCATCAGCACCGCTCCGAACAAGGCGGCGGCGGGACGGTCGATGCTGACGCTGCGCACCCTCCTCACGGAAATGAGGGTATAGGTGAATAGAAACACCAGCAGGGCCAACCAGGTTACGGTCTGCATCCGGAGGATATAGAAAATGGTGGATAAATAAGCAAATCCACTAAACCGATCCCGGGTAACGCACCGGGCGGTCCAGTATCAGACGGACGTCCAAGCGTCGAAATCCCAGGGGCCTTATCTTGCGGTCCAGGAATCCGAGCAGCTCCTGGCGGTCGGAAGCCCGGACCCTGAACATCAGGCGGGGCTCGCCGGTGACCTTCATTACCTCGCCGACCTCCTCCATGGACATCAGGGCGCTCATGGCCTTGCCTTCCATCTGAGGGTCGATGTCCGCCAGGACCAGCGCCTCCGCGTCAATATCCAGCCTTTCCTGGTCCACAATGACGGAGTAGCCAAGGATCAATCTCTCCTCTTCCATGCGGCGCATTCGGTCCCGGATGGTGGAGGGCGATCGTCCCAACTTCTCGGCCAGTTCTTCGATGGACAACTTGCCGTTGCCCTGCAACATGCGCAGGATAGTTTCGTCCAGGTCATCCTGCCCCATGCTCATCCCTATCCAATCCCGGGGCTATAAAGGATGTTCTGCGGACCTCAGCCCGTCCCTGATCATCTTCCCATGATCGAACGCTAGCTCCGGCAGGTCGGACAGCTTGAAGAATCCGGCCGATGCGGCGTCATCTCCGGCCTGGAGATCCCCTCCAGTCTCCCTGAGCAGGTAGAGCAAGGTGACGAAATGCCCCCGGGGGTCCCTGCCCATCTCGGAATAGACGCCGACAAGACGTTCGACCTCGGTATCCAGTCCGGTCTCCTCCCTGATCTCGCGGACCACGCAATCCTCGGTGCTCTCTCCATATTCCACGAAGCCTCCTGGCAATGCATGACGCCCTTGGAATGGTTCCCTGCCCCTCTTGACCAGAAGTACCTTTCCCTCACGAAGTAGGAGGCCGTCGCAGGTCAAGCTCGGGTTGCGCCAGAGGATCTCCAGTTGAGCCTCCAACAATCGTACGTAAAGCTCCATCCTCTCGACGAGCTCATTTCCGTACCGGTTTAATGTTCCATTCTCCAAGATCTTTCCGCCCACCTTCCGTTCGATCCGACGCACCTTGCGAAGCACCGTTCCTTTGGTGTTCCCGAGGGTCGCGGCAGCGCCGTCCGTACCAACATCCCGGAGCAGTACGAGCAGGTGAAGGTCATCTCCGTCCAGTAGGTCGCGTTCGTCCTTGACCAGAACTGGATCGGCACGCAAGGAATAGGTCATGGCTGGAGCCATGTTTTATAAACTACCTCTACTTTGTGACGGAACGTGCAGAACCTTAGGAAGCGCGTCCCCACCATTCTAACCTCGGACGAGATATTGGACAAGGCGTTCCGAAAGGTCAACAAGATCGACAAGCAGGGGCCGGACAAGGTCGAGCTCGTCAAACGCAAGTCCATGGCCCGAATCGCATCGGCCACGGATGTCATTTCGTCCACCCTCATGAAGTACGTCAAGGCGTTCCCGAGCATCAACGAACGCACTGACTTCCTGGCCGAGATGATCGAGGTCACGGTCGGAGTGGATAAGATGAAGAAGGCCCTGGGCAACCTGGACTGGGCCGCTTCGAAGATCAAGGAGCTGCAGAAACAGTACACCAGCAAGGTGATGACATCCACATCTACGTTCGCCGCCGACAACGCCCGCAAAGCCTACTACGGTCGGGCATCATCCGTGGTGAACAAGGTCGGTCCGGACCTGGAGTTCCTCGCCTACGCCAGGAACGAGTTCCGCAAGGTCCCTGATTTCAATGACGACATGCTCACCTTCGTCATAGCCGGCTTTCCCAACGTGGGCAAGAGCCAGTTCCTGCGAACCATCTCGGCCGCCGAGCCAGAGGTGGCCGCCTATCCCTTCACCACCAAGGGCATCGAGGTCGGCATACACGAGGCGAACCACCGCCGCTATCAAGTGATAGACACGCCTGGTCTGCTCGACAGGGAGCTGGAGTACCGCAACCGCATAGAGATGCAGGCGGTCACCGCCCTCAAGCACCTGGCCAATTCCATCCTCTTCATATTGGACCCCTCGGAGAGCTGCGGCTACCTCATGGAGGGGCAGCTGCGCCTTCTGGAGTCCGTAAAGGCATTGTTCCCCGACGTGCCCATCCTGGTCGTGGAGAACAAGGTCGACATGATCGACAGCGGTTCCGACCGGCTCAAGATGAGCGCGGCCACCGGGGTCGGTGTCCAAGAGGTCATGGCCGCCCTGCGCGAGTCGGTGAAGCATCTGGAAACGGTCGAACCCGCGTTCTAAGCAAACTTATTAATTTTCTCTCCCCTTAGTGCGGATGGGGTGCCCTTGCAAGAACTGGCCTGTAGCGAATCGATGCGCCGATACTTCTCCGGTCTTTTCCAGGAGAACGAGCGCTGCTACGCTCTGGCCACCGAGGCCCGGGCCAAAGGGCTGGACCCCAGCACGATGGTGGAGATACCGCAGGCCGAGGACCTGGCGGCCCGGGTGGAGAAGCAACTGGCCGACTGGCACGTGGAAGGGGTGGCGGAACGTATAAGGGAGCTGGCCAAGCGCATCGAGAGCCGTGAGGAACTTTCTCTGTTCATCGCCAAGGAGCTGGCCATGGAGGCCGTCGCCGCCAACGAGGGAAGGGAGATGGCCATGGACCGGGCGGTCCGGGTCGGTCTCTCGGTTCTCACCGAAGGGATACTCGTGGCTCCCATCGTCGGCATCGCCGGGGTCAAGATCAATGCCAATCCGGACGGTACGGAGTACATCTCGGTGTTCTTCAACGGTCCGATACGAGCGGCGGGAGGGACCGCTCAGGCCATGAGCGTGCTCATCGCGGACGTGGTGCGCCGGGAGTTCGGTATCGGAACCTACAAGCCCACCGTCGGAGAGGTGGAGAGGCTGAAGGAGGAGATACCTCTCTACAAGCAGATCCAGCATCTTCAGTTCACCCCCAGCAACCAGGAGATCGAGATCATCTACCGGAACTGCCCGGTGTGCGTGGACGGGGAGAAGACCGAGGACGCTGAGATATCCGGATACCGCAATCTTCCGCGGATCAAGACCAATGCCGTTCGCGGAGGGGTGTGCCTGGTCATAGCCGAAGGTCTGTGCCTCAAGGCGCCCAAGATAGAGAAGCACGTCAAGAAGCTGGGCCTGGAAGGATGGGACTTCATAAGCGAATACTTGAAGCTGAAGAAGGGGGCGGCCACGGAGCAGAAGGAGGTCAAGGTGGTCCCCGACTACAAGTACCTCAAGGACATCGTGGCCGGACGACCGGTCATCGGACATCCTTCCCGGCCGGGCGGACTGCGCCTTCGCTACGGGAGGGCCAGGACCACCGGGCTGGCGGCCATTGCCCTGAGCCCGGCGACGATGTTCGCCCTGGATGACTTTTTAGCGATAGGCACGCAGATCAAGATCGAACGTCCGGGAAAGGCCGGGGCGGTGACGCCCTGTGACCGTCTGGAGGGACCGATATTGCTCCTGGACAATGGCGACCTGGTGCAGACCAACACCGTAGCGGAGTTCAAGGCCGTCAAGGAGCGAATGAAGGAGATAGTCGACGTCGGCGAGATCCTATTCCCGTTCGGGGAGTTCGTGGAGAACAACCACGTGCTGGTCCCCGGGGACTACGACCTGGAATGGCATCGCGCCGAGCTATACGCCGCCAACGACTGGCAGCTTCCAGATGGCTGGGAGGACCCCCAGGACTTCGCCACCGCTCTGGATATGTCCAAGCGTTACAACGTTCCGCTTCATCCCAAGTACAACCTCTTCTGGTACGACCTGTCGCTAGAGGCCTTACAGGGGCTGAGGGTCTCCATACTGTCCCAAGGCAAGTTCGCTGGCGGTTCCCTGCGCGTTCCATTGGAACCGGGGTCCAAGCGTACCTTGGAGACCCTGGGCGCCCTGCACCAGGTGGTCGATGGGGACGTAATCATCGAGAGGTACTCCGAGCCGCTCCTGGCCGGTCTGGGACTTCTAGGTGAGGGAAGGGTCGAGGACCGGGTTCCCCTGGAAGGGGCGACGGTCATGGAGGCGGTGTCCAGATGCACGGGAGTCAAGGTCAATCCCCGCGCCGTGACCAGGATAGGTTCGCGCATGGCCCGGCCGGAGAAGGCCAAGGACCGTTCAGCGAAAGCCCCCTCGCACACCATCTTCCCGATAGGAATGCACGGGGGGCCGCAGCGCCTTATGGAGAAGGCGGCTGGCAAGGGCAATATCACCGTGAAGCTGGGGGTCAGGAAATGCCAGCTGTGCGGGGAGCATCGGGTATACTACCGCTGTCCCTGCGGAGGGCACACCCTGCCGGTGGGGGATTCCAAGGACGTTCCGGTGAACCTCGCCGAGGAGCTCGAGAAAGCGCGCAAGGCCTTGGGGGAAAGGTCCATCCTGCCCAAGCTCAAGGGGGAGAAGGAGCTAAAGTCCAAGGACATGTGCCCCGAGCCCTTGGAGAAGGGCATCCTGCGGCGCAAGCACGAGATATACGTCAACAAGGACGGGACGATACGCTTTGACCTCACGGACGTCCCCTTGACCCATTTCCGCCCTCGAGAGATCGGTCTGAGCGTACAGAAGGCCTTAGAGCTCGGCTATGACCACGACATATACGATCAGCCGCTGACGGATCCCGAGCAGTTGTGTGAGCTAAAGGTCCAGGACATCGTTCCCTCCAATTCCTGCGGGGACTTCATGGTCCGAGTGGCCGACTTCATCGACGACCTGTTGGAAAGGTTCTACGAACTGCCCCGTCATTACAACGCCCGGAGCAAGGAGGACATAATCGGCCATCTGGCCATCGGACTGGCCCCTCACACTTCGGGCGGGATCCTCTGCCGGATCATAGGTTTCACCAAGGCCAGCGTGTGTTTCGGCCACCCGTTCTTTCACGCTGCCAAGAGGCGCAACGCCGACGGGGACGAGGATAGCGTGGTGCTACTGCTGGACGGTCTTCTCAACTTCTCCCGTTCTTACCTCCCGGACAGTCGCGGCGGTCTGATGGACGCCCCTCTGGTGCTAGCGTTACGTCTGGACCCTAACGAGGTGGACAAGGAAGCGCAGAACATCGACGTGCATTGGGAATATCCATTGGAGTTCTACCGGGCATGCGTGGATTACCGCCACCCCAAGGACATCCAGTCCAAGATGGACCTGGTGGCCGACCGCATCAAATCGCTGTTACAGTACGAGGGGTTCGGCTTCACTCACGATACCTACGACATCGCCGAAGGGCCGGACGAATCCGCGTACAAGACCCTGGAGACCATGATGGACAAGATGACCGCCCAGCTGGAGCTGGCCAAGCGCATCAGGGCGGTGGACGAGGGGGACGTGGTGCACCGGGTCATCACCAAGCACTTCCTGCCGGACCTCATCGGTAACCTGAAGAGCTTCTCTGGACAGAAGTTCCGCTGCACCAAGTGCGCGGAAAGTTACCGACGGGTACCGCTCAGCGGGCACTGCTACTGCGGCAACAAGCTGAACCTGACGGTGTACGAGGCTAGCGTGAAGAAGTATCTGGAAGTTACCAGCAGGATCGGGCGCGATTACGGCGTCTCGGAGTACACCCAGCAGCGGATACGGTTGATAGAGAAGTCGATCACCTCGATATTCGGAGAGGAGATATCATCGACGCCCTTGGACTCCTACGATGAAGGGGGAGAGGAACAGTCGCTGGAACTTCACAGCGACCCAGATGCCGACGATCCGGTCGAGGAAGGGCCGAGCGGGTCGGAAGGTAAAAGAACGATTTGCCTGGATGATTTCTAAAATATAAGAAAATGGGAAGATGGCGGGGTAACCGCCGTTTCAGCCTTCCAGGGAAGCGACCTTCTCTCTGAACTCGTCGAAGCCCTTCTCCAACGACTCCAGGGCCTTGGACAGTGCCACCCTCGCGCTCAGGGACCCATCGGTCTCGAACTCGAAGAGGAACTTGTTGTCGGACCACTTTACCTTGATGGCTCCGGTCCGGCAGACCTTCACGCACTCCTCGCAGAGGACGCAGGCGTCGTTGTCCAACACCTGCACCTTCTTGTCCTTGAAGTTCATGACCGCCTTGGGGCAGACCTTGATGCAGGTGCCGCCGTTGTCGCACTTGGACTGGTCGATGGTCACGGTCGGGAAGTACTTGTATCCCACACCATGGGTCGGCTGCCATTTGGCGTGCTTGCGGCCGGTCCCCAGCTCAGCTATGGCGTAGGCCAGTATTCCCTGGCGCTCGCCCAATCGCACGATGGGGATCAGCTGGTCCTTGACCTGGAACTTGGAGTCGCCCAGGCAGCTAAGGTCACCGGAATACACCTCGCACGGCCCCCTCTTCTCCAGGGAGTAGTAGATGGTGCAGTTCGGGCAGCCCTCGCCACCGCAGGAGCACTGGTCGCGGAATCCGAACAGGTCCAGGTCGGTGGGTATGGGTACCAGGCCAAGCCTGTGCGCGACGATCTCGTCGAACACCGGACTGATGCTCTCGTACTCATTGCCATCGGCGTCCACCGACGAACCGAGGTGGAACTCCACGTCGTCGATCGCCAACTTGGGGACGTCCATCATCAACGCCCTTCGCAGCGCGTTGACCTTCTCTGGACTGGCATCGGTGACCAGGAACTTGGCCCTGGTCTCCATCTCCTCTAGCATCTTTATGTGCATAAAGCGCCTCTTTAGACCCTTCTGCCGCGGCGACCGCCCTTCTTCTTGGTGCCGTCATGCGGAACAGGGGTAACATCCTCGATGCGTCCGATCCTCAGACCAGCGCGGGCCAGGGCCCTGATGGCCGCCTGAGCTCCCGGGCCAGGTGAAGTGGAGCGGTTGCCGCCTGGTGCGCGCACCTTGACGTGAATGCCATCGATCCCCTTTTCCTTGGCTATCTCGGCCACCTTCTCCGCGGCCCTCATGGCCGCGTAAGGCGAGGACTCGTCCTTGGCCGCCTTGACCACCATTCCGCCGGTGCACTTGGTTATGGTCTCGGCACCGGTGACGTCGGTCAAAGTGATTATGATGTTGTTGTAACTGGCGAAAACGTTCGCTATTCCCCACTTGCCCATCAGTTCACCTCCTCGGTCGGCAGCTCGTTCGGGACATCCTCGACGTCCTGGACAGCGGCCTCGATCTCCTTGGGCACATGCTTGACGAACTTCTTCTTGCCCAGGTCCTTCTTGGCGTCCTCAGCCTCCACGCGGCGGGCCCGGTCGGAAGCGGTCTCTTGGACCTGCTTCAGCGGGTGCAGCTCGTTGGCGATGGGCGACCTCGGGTTGATAATGATCTTGTCCTCATCCTCACGGGTGACGATGTAACCGGGTATGGTGACCTTCTGGTCGTCGATGCACACATGCCCGTGAACGATGAACTGCCTGGCCTGACCGACGGTCGAGGCCAGTCCCCGGTTGAACACCACGGTCTGCAGGCGGCGGTCGAGCAGTGCCAGGTCCGAAAGTCCCAGTACGTCGTCCAGCCTGGTGCCTTCCATGGGCAACAGTCCGATCCTGGCGCACTTGCGCAGCAGGTTCTCGGTCTCCATCTTGGCCTGTTGCTCCCCGATCCTCAGGCGAGCCTGGAGATCACGGGACTGCTTGCGCAGGTTCCGCAGGATGGTCTTGGCCTTCCACAGCTCCTTCTTGTTCTTCAGGCCGTACTGCTTAACGAGTATGGCCTCCTCCTTTATGCGCTCGCCCTGCCAGGGGTGGGAGGGAGTGTCGTAGCTCCTTCTCGGGAACTTTGGATCACCCATGTTCAGGCCTCCTTCTTAGCGGCGGGCTGGTTCCGGGTCTTGGAAACGCCCAGGGTCAGACCCTTCCTGCCGTTGGACCTGGTGCGCTGACCGCGGACCTTGTGTCCGGTATCGTGGCGCACCCCGCGGTAGCATCTGATCATCTTCAGGCGGTTGATGTCGTCCTTCAGGACCATGTCCAGATCGACGCCGACCATATGATGGTCCTCGCCGGTCTCGTAGTCCGCCTGCCGGTTGATGGCCCAGTTGGGCGCGTAATCAGCATAGGTGGAAATGAGGTTGGTCAGTTCAGTGGTGGCCGCCTCGTCCAGGGAGCCGATCTTGACCGATCGGTCCACGCCGGCCTTCCGGACGATGACCTCGGCAACCCTCTTTCCAACGCCTTTAATGCTCTGCAGTCCGACCACGGTGGGCTTGTTGCCGTCAATGTCCGTGTTCACTATGCGGACAATGTACCGGAAGTCGTCCTTCTCCTCTGGTGTAGTAGTCTTTTTCGCTTCAGCCAAGAGTATCCCTCGCTGGTGATCGCGAATCGAAGCTCGCCCTCGCGAAGTACGCCCCGCACCGAAGAGCGCGGTTTGCAGTTCCCATCTCCGGATAGGGCTACCGGTCCGGGAACAAGCCCCTATTGCGAAGGGCTCCCTCAACAGTATCGATTCTGTCGGATATGCCAAGCTTGAGGCTGTATATAACCGTTCTGCATCGAAAAAGAGGTATGGGGAGGGGTTTCAGATGCCGATCTCCTTGGAGACGACGTCATAGGCTTTGGACAGGGCGTCCCTCAGCCTTGCTGGGTCCCCGCCCCCGCCCTGGGCGTAGTCCGGCTTCCCGCCCCCGCCTCCACCCATGAAGGCCATGATGTCCTTCAGGGCCTTGCGGCAGTCCATCTTGACGTCCGAGGAACAGGCAACGAGCAACTTCGCTCTCTCCCCCGGGACCCCTATCACGACCACGGTGCAAGGCATGGACGCCAGCTGCTTGGACATCTCCTCGGGGTCCTCGCCCGGCAGCGCCTCGTGCACGACGACGCGGGCCTCTCCGGCCCTGGGCGCTTCGGAGACCAGCTCCTTCACGCTCATGTCGTTGATGACCGACGAGAGGTGTTCGATGCTCTTACGCTGTTCGCGCAGGTCGTCCTGCAGTTTGGTCACGGTCTCGGGCAGCTTCTCGCCTGGTACGTTGAGCGAATCGCCCAGTTCCTCGACCAGGCGCTTGTCGGATTGCATTCCGGCCACCGCAGCCATTCCCGCGGTGTACTCCACGCGAACGATACCGTCCTGGATGCGCTTGGTGCGGGTTATTCGGACCGGCCCGACCATTCCGGTGTGCGAGCAATGCAGTCCTCCGCAGGCCTCGGCGTCCAGACCCTGCACTTCCACCACCCGGATGATCTTCCCCGGTACGGCACCGCCCTGGTACAGCCGGTAGCCGTGCAGCTTCTCCGCCTCGTCCCGGGGCATGAACTGGATGCTTATCGGCCGATCTTGCAGCACCACCCGATTGACCTCTCTCTCCAGCGTATCGCGCTGCTCGGTACTGAGGTTCTCGAAGTGGGTGACGTCCAGACGGGCCTGGTCAACCGCCTTGTGGGCTCCGGCCTGCCAGACGTGATTGCCGAACAGGTTGCGGGCGACCCCGTTTATCAGATGTGCTCCAGTGTGGTGGCGCATCAGCTGCTGGCGACGCTCAAGGTCGATCACGCCTCTTACCCGGGCCCCTATCGCAGGGTTCTTCCCTTCCACGAAGTGGACGATGGTGGTCTTGATCTTGATGACCCGGCAGACCCTCTTTCCATCCAGTATGCCGAGGTCCCATTCCTGTCCGCCGCCCTCCGGGTAGAAGGCGCTCTGGTCAAGAACGATTCCGCCATCGATCTCGGCGATGACCGTTCCCTCGAACTCCACCAGCTCCGGATCTTCGTAGTACAGCATTCGCGTCTCCGGCATCTTCTCCGGGCGCTCCTTCGCTTCCGCGACATCCGCCTCGGGCTTCTCGTGCCTGGCGGCCACCTGCATGTAGAAGTTATCAGGGACGTCAATTTGCCCGGGCGCGAATTCCTGGGCGATCTCCGGGTTCAGTCCATGGGAATCGTACAGCTCGATGAGCTTCTCGTTGGACAGCTTCTCCCCCTTCTTGAGGTCCTTGACCAGCCGACCGACCAGTTGTTTTCCCCTTCCCAAGGTCTCGAAGTACCGCTCCTCCTCCACCTCGACCAGGTTCAGGATGTCCTCGCGGTTCTCCTTCAGCTCCGGGAATATGTCCTGGAAATGGTCCACCTGTCTGCCCACCGCCTCGGAGAGCCGGATGTCCAGGTTCAGGGAGCGTATGGAGCGCAAGGCCCGGCGAACCAGCATGCGGGCGAAGTAACCCTCTCTGACGTTCGAGGGCACCACGCCGTCGTTCAGCATAAGCATCAGCGCCCGGGAGTGGTCGCAGATGACGTATATGTCCTCCAGGGGGGATATGGTCTTCATCAGCTCTTCGTAGCTGATCCCTATCCTCTCGGCGGTGGTCTCCCGAATGCGGCGAACATCGGCCGCCGTCTTCATGTTGGTGGCCCCGGCCACCTTGGAATATTCGGTCAGGACCGTCTTGTCAGGCTCCACGTTCGCCAGGCCCTTGAGCCAATCGACCACCGGTCCGAAGACCGCCTCGTAGGCGGAAGAAACTCCCTGGGACACCCAGGTCATGCGCTCTAGGCCGTAACCAGTGTCCACTACGGTCATGTCCATGGGTTTCCGTCCGTCCGGGGTGTCCCGGTACATCATGAACACGAGCGTGGCTACCTCCACTCCGTCCAGGATCACCTCTACGCAAGGTCCGGCGTTGCCGCCGCCCTCCCACCACTCCTCGATGTAGCGCATCTTGCCCGGGTCGGTTCCCAGGCGCTCGGTGAAGAAGCGGTGGCAGAGCTCCACCGTCCGGTCCTTGAAATAGATGAACTTGCCGTCCTTCTTGTTGAAGGCGTGATGGGCGCACATCTCGAAGAAGGTGAAGTGTCTGCCTGTCTTCCCCACGTTGTCGATGTCGTTGAAACGCACGCAGGTCTGGGATATGGTCAATGGGTTGTAGGGAGGCTCGATGACCCCGTTCAGGACCCAGGGCTGGAAATCATAGATGGAGGCCTGGGTGAAGAACACGTCGTCCCTCCAGCGAGCCACGATCGGGTATCTCTTGACCCGGCCGTGGCCGTTCTCCTCGAAGAAGCCCAGATACGCTTCGCGCATCTCGTGCAGCTCGAGCTTACGGTTCATGGGGGAGTTACCTATGAAGGTGTACTCCTCGCAAGGCGGTTCTCCGCAAGTAGGCCAGTCGCCCAGGCTCCAGAAGTGCCGCTGGCACTTGGGGCATTGCTTGCGCATGAAACCCTTCTCCTGGAAGAAGGCGAGGTCGAACTCCGAACCGGTCATAACTGGCGTTATTTCTAGGTCGTTATAAGAATATTGTCATGCCATCGCATGGAAGGCCGTATTATCCAGTCAGATGTGGCAGGTATCGAGTCCCTTCTTTTGCAGGTACTTCTGATGGTATTCCTCCGCCTTCCAGAACGGTCCGGCCCTCTCCACCAGGGTGGCGATCGGCCTTTTAAAACGGCCGCTGGCGTCCAAGGTCGCTTTGGAGCGTTCGGCTACCGAACGTTGCTCCTCATCGTGATAGAATATGGCCGTTCGATATTGGGTCCCTACGTCAGGCCCCTGGCGGTTCCTCTGGGTCGGATCGTGTGAGCTCCAGAACACGTCCAGCAAACCATCGTAGCTGACGACGGAATCGTCATAGGTGAGCTGCACGACCTCGGCGTGCCCGGTGCGGTCCGTGCATACGTCCCGGTAGGTTGGCGATTCGGTGTGGCCGCCCATGTAGCCGACCTCGGTCTGGGCCACTCCCTTGACCTTCATGAACCTGGCTTCCACTCCCCAAAAGCATCCTGCGGCAAAGGTGGCCTTCTTCAGCGTCATTTCATACCCGTTCTTCGAACGCAGCTGCGAATATTTATTCGTTCAGAAGAGGTGGTGATTTTGCGAGTAATCTACCCGCACGTCAATTACCGCTAACGCGTCCCGGTCCAGACAATCCCGGAATACCGTTTCGAACTCCTTTCCGGTGACAGAATATCCTTCCGCTCCGAACGAGCGGGCGAAGGTCGGGATGTCAGGATTGCCAAGCTCGACGTTCGAGCTTCGGCCGAGGCTACGGGTCATCTTCTCCCGTATCAGGCCCAATCCGCCGTCGTTGAATATCACCGTGACGAAGTTCACTCCCAGACGTTTCGCCGTCTCCAGCTCTGCCGAGGACATCATGAACCCTCCGTCTCCCACCGTTGCGCATACCCGTCTTTCAGGATGGACCATCTTGGCAGCGATGGCCGATGGTATGGCGATGCCCATAGGTATCAGCCCATTCTGCAGCAACAAAGTGTTTGGGCCATAAGCTGGATAATACTTGGCCAGCCAGATGAGGTGTGCTCCGACATCGCTAACCATGATGTCGTCCCTGGACATACAGCGCCGCATGGTCTGCACTAGGGCCTGGGGGCCTTCGGCCTTTCCGGTAAGGTCGTTGATCAACTTCTGACGGTGTACGGAATGCCAGCTTTTCCTGGGTATGGCGTCCGCGGCCAATCGTCCCAAGGAATCGGTCAAACTGCCCAGGACGGTGGATTCCAGCACCATGTTCCTACAAGGTATGGGTCTGGACCGGCCGAGGTATGCGATCCTCTTGGTCCGTCCGCGGTTCCAATATTGCGGTTGGAACTCGGTGGAATCAAAACCTACCAGTAGGACCGCGTCCGCTTCCTCGTAGGAACCTTTTACCAGGTCGCTGTTGCGCATGCCCACCGTGCCCAGGCTCAGTTCATGATCGAAGGGGACCGCACCAGCGGCCATCCAGGTGCAACCCACCGGCAGGTTCCAGGATTCGCAGAACTTGATGAGCGCCGAAACGGCGTTCTCACGCAGCGCTCCGTGCCCGGCCAAGACCAATGGACGTTCGGACGATGACAGGATATTTCGAACGTTGGCGATGTCCAGCTCTCTTGCTCTCTTCGCCCTTTTCCTAGGGATGGGTGATGGGTTTCCAGTCGCTTCCTTCCTCATAACGTCCTCAGGGAGTTGCAGCATCACCGGGCCGCTCCTTTCCGACGAGGCGACATCGAACGCTTTCCTCACCGACTGGGGGATATCATCAGGTCCCCCGATGTCCAGGGCCCTTTTGGTCAAAGGGCGGAACATGGCCAATAGGTCCAGTACCTGCTTCTGCGGAGGGTCCACGCGGGCCGCCCCGGCCTGAGCGACCAGGGCCACCATGGGCAAGTTGCTGAGATAGGCGTCGGCCACGCCGCTGACCAGGTTCGTGGCTCCCGGACCCAGCGTGCTCAGGCAGACCCCGGGTCGGCCGGTAAGCCTTCCCACCGTGGCCGCCATGAATGCCGCGGCCTGCTCATGTCGGGTGAGCACGAACTCGAGGCCCGCCTGGTGAATGTCGTCCATGACATCCATGTTCTCCTCGCCAGGGATCCCGAAAACTCGCTCGACGCCCTCCGCCTTAAGGCATTCCACCAGCAACCTGGACGCTTTCATCGGATCACTCAAAGACCTTGGCCCTCTCCTCGAAAAGGTCCCTCACCGCGCAGAGCACCGCTTCATCCAGCGGTCCGTCCTTCTTGTAGGGGCGCATGCCCCTGGCCCTGATCTCGGCATCTGCCTTGACTCCGAAACCGGAGGTGAGCACGATATCCGAACCGATCAGCGCGGACACCATCCGCTCGATCTTGTTGTGATGCTTTGGTCCGAACATGGATTCCTCCAGGAACGGGTCGGTGCGTACCTTGTCCACCAATTTCAACTTCCCATCTTCGACATCGAACAACCAGAACTCTTTGGTCTGGCCGAAGTGCTGGTCTACGTTCTTCCCGTCCGAGGTGGCCACCGCCACTCTGTGCTTGGCAGTGCCTTCCATCTGAATGCCCACCGGTCCACCCTGCGGTGCTTCCCGGGCTCCGCAGGTGATATGCGCGAACTCAGCGGACCTATCGTTATCCAGCATACCGATGGCGTCGGCCCGGCAGAAACGGCAATGGCGCATCTGGCGTATGTCTCCCTCGCAAAGGTCCTGTAGCATCTTGCGCTGCTCCGGGGTAGGCGCAGGCATATGCTCGAACCTGGTGCCTGGTACGGGTATGAGCGGAATGATGTTCACGATATATGCGCCCAGCTCCTTGACCTTCTTTGCAATGTCCGGAATGTGATCGGCGTTCACCGTCGGCACCATGACTATGTTCGCCTTGACCAGGATCCCGGCCTCGGTGCACATCTTGATGCCCTCAAGCTGATTCTTGAGCAGCTGTTCCGCGGCGTCCTTTCCACGCAGCAACTTGCCGTCCCAGATCGCGAAGTCGTATATCTTGGACCCGACCTCCGGGTCCACAGCGTTTATGGTGACGGTAACGAACTTGACTCCCAGAGCCTTCAGCCTCTCCACCGATCTGGGAAGGTTGAGGCCATTGGTGCTCAGGCAGAGGGTGAGCTCCGGGAACTCTTCCTTCACCAGCTCCAGGGTAGTGAAGGTCTCCTCATTTGCCAAAGGATCGCCCGGTCCGGCGATACCTATCACGCTGAGCTGGGGGATCTTCTCCTTGACCACCCGGATCTTGTTTACGGCCTCCTCGGGCGACAGTACTTCGCTGGTGACCCCGGGCCTTGATTCGTTGGTACAATCATATTTACGATTGCAGTAGTTGCATTGTATGTTGCATCGAGGGGCGATCGGAAGATGCATCCTTGCGAATTCCTTGTGGGCCTTTTCGTTGTAACAGGGATGGCTCTTGAGCATCTCCTGGACGTATAGGGGTATATCGCTCAAAGCGCACCCCTCACAGTATTGAATGACATCGGCTGTTGAATATCCAGCAAATCGTAGTTATAGATTGTCCCAAGTTTCGTCAGCCATTGGATATTTTGAACAAAATTTACACTAATATGGATGAAAATTGACCGTAGATCGATAACGCTACAACCTGGATCGAATGTCACTAAAGGCTATTCGATTGCTTGACGGCCGGGTCCTCCTCCCGCCCATCGACCTAAATATACGGTGGTGATGGTTCCTCTGATTCTCGTCTTAAGATGATCGTCAAAGTGCAGCCCCTAGGCCACTCATTTCATGTGATCATTACAAAGATCAAAGAATGATCCAGAGCTAAAGCTCATGAAAAATCATACGCAACAATATTCCACCTGATAATAAATAAAAAAATATTTCTTTGGAAGAGGTACAAACGCAACCTGTTTAACGGTTAAGCCAAAGCCTACCATTAAGGCAAGCCTACAATGCTTCGCGGCAAAAGACGTTAGTAACCGCGGACTGAACATCTCGGAAAAACCTCGATGCGTACATCCCGATTCTATCAAGCTCATCAATTATGAGCGTCCTAAGATGCCTCTTTTTCAAGGTGGCTTCGAGCTTAGATGCTTTCAGCTCTTATCCAGTAGTGCGTGGCTGCTCAGCATGCCCTGTCGGACAACTGATTGACTAGAGGCACCGAACCCCCGTTCCTCTCGTACTCAAGGGTCCTTCTCGTCAGGCATCAATACACTTCCACCAAAAAGCAACAAACCTGTCTCACGACGGTCTAAACCCAGCTCACGATCCCTTTTAATGGGCGAACAACCCCACCCTTGGCAGCTGCTGCACCGCCAGGATAGGGAGAGCCGACAGCGAAGTAGCAAGCCGCCAGGTCGATATGAACTCTTGCTGGCGACAACTCAATTATCCCCAGGGTAACTTTTCTGTCATCAATCACCCCCATTCAGAAGGTTGATTGGTTCGCTAGGCCCTACTTTCGTATCGCCGATCCTTGTTGTCCGGATCCGCGTCAAGCCAGCTTTTACCCTTACATTCACCGGCAGATTTCTGACCTGCCTGAGCTGACCATTGGGCGCGCTTGTTATCTTTTTGAGCGCGTGGCGCCCCACCCAAACTGCCTACCTATTGGTGTCCTTCTGACGAAGTTAGTGGTACGAAGTCTGAAGGGCGGTGTTTCATCGTTGACTCGGAGAATACCTAGCGGTATTTCCTGGGTAACGTCTCCCGCCTACCCTACACATCAAAATTCATATCACAACAACAGGTTGCAGTAAAGCTCCATGGGGTCTTCGCTTTCAGGTGGAAGATACTGGACTGTGCACCAGTACTGTTAGTTTCACCGGCTTCGATGCGGGGACAGTAGAACTCTCGTTGGGCCTTCATGCAAGTCGCCAATTAAGCGACAAGGTATTACGCTACCTTAAGAGGGTCATAGTTACCCCCGCCGTTTAACGGTCCTTCGTTCGGTTGGACCCGAGTTTCAGATACCGTCACTGGGCAGGCTTCAACCGCTATACACATCCTTTCGGACTTGCAGCGATCTGTGTTTTTATTAAACAGTCGGAGTTCCCTTGCCACTGCGACCAGCCACTCTCGCGGCTGGCACCCCTTATCCCGAAGTTACGGGGCTAATTTGCCGAGTTCCCTCGCATCGATTAGGCCGACACGCCTTAGACTTTTCATCTAGGGGCACCTGTGTCGGTTCTTGGTACGAACGCGTCAGGTGTATTAATCACTCAATTTTCACGGACACCAGGAATCGACGGAAGGGGACTTTCGTCCCCCTGCTCGCGCTTTCACCGAGTTCACACCATTACGGTTCTTCCTCAGTTTATACACTTGAATAACCAGACAAGATTATTCCATTTATCCCGATGTGTCAAGAATGATGCAAAATCTGACGCGGCACAGGAATATTAACCTGTTTCCCTTTCACTATTTCCGATTAAGTAATAGTTTAGGATCGGCTAACCCTCGGCTGACGAACATTGCCGAGGAACCCTGGCCCCTACGGCGGAATGGATTCTCACCATTCTTTGCTGCTACTCCTGCCATGATCCATATACAAACGCGGTCCACCAGACCTCACGGCCTAGCTTCTGCCCACGCCTGTCACCTCCTTACCAGATCACCTTGCGGTGCTCAATAATATCGGTGCTCGGTTTAGCCCCGTCCATTTTCGGGGCCTATAATCTCGACTGGTGAGCTGTTACGCTTTCTTTAAAGGATGGCTGCTTCTAAGCTCACCTCCCAGTTGTCTTGGACTACAGACTCCCTTTGTTATTACACTTAACCGAAACTTAGGGACCTTAATTATTGGCTGGGTTACGTTCCCTGATGGACATCAAGCTTACCCCGGATGCCCTCACTCCCGGCTTCTACGGTGACCACATGTTCGGAGTTTGACAGGGAGCCGAGGGATTTCTCCCCCTAAGCTCCCGATCAGTGCTCTACCACACGATCGACCTCCACCGAGATCTAACTGCGATTAGTTTCAGGAGGAACCAGCTATTTCCAGCTTTGATTGACCTTTCATCCCTATACCCAGGTTATCCGAAAGATTTGCACATCATTACCGGTTCGGTCCTCCACCTTCCTTTCGAAAGGCTTCAACCTGCCCAGGTATAGATCAACTGGCTTCGGGTGTCCCTCCAATGACTCCAGGCGAGCGCACCTCGTCCCTCACCTTGCGGTTGCGGACTTGTTGGTTTCCCTTCGGCTCCGAGGATGATCCTCTTAGCCTCGCCATTGAACAGAACTCCATGGCCCGTTTTTCGAAACGGACGTATGAACACTGGTTTCCCTTTCATGCCCATACAATTTATAGCCGACTGGTTTCAGGCTCTTTGAACCTCCCGTCAAGGGTACTTTTCAGCTTTCACTCACGCTACTACTGCACTATCGGTCTCGGGGTGTATTTAGGGTTGGAAATGAATGTTTCCCAAATTCACGCGCGATATCCAACGCACGTTACTCAGGGACACCGGAACTCATCCTCTCGATTTGTCCATACGGGACTATCACCCTCTATGGTACTGCGTTCCAGCAGATCTCTGGTTTGTCTTAAGGATGTAACCGGGCCCATAACACCACATTTCCCCATCATTACTGATGGGGATTCGGTTTGCCCTGTACCGTTTTCGATCGCCTTTACTCACGGTATCTCGATTGATTTCTTTTCCTGCGGGTACTAGGATGTTTCGATCCCCCGCGTTCCCGTTCCTTACGGAACAATCCGAAGATTACGAAGTCGCATTAGGTCATCATCGGATCATAGGCTCCATGCACCTACCCGATGCTTATCGCAGCTTGGCACGACCTTCTTCGGCACCCGAACCGAGCCATTCCCCAGTCGGCGTAGCAAACGCCGCTATGCATTGTCGGCTTAACAAACGTCCAGGTTGCGTATGATTGGTATCAACGAATCACCGGGGACCTCTTCCAAATTCCCAGGATTCTCCTCCGCTTCCCCGAAGAGGGTTACTCTACGGGTGCATGAGCACTTCTCACTTCGCTCCAACACATGGCTGGAACGCGTGAGTCCCCCAATAATTGAGGGTATATTTAAGCATTACCCATACGAGTTTCCCCGTATGTTCATGCTTCCACACTCGCCTACTTCGCGAGTGGAACCGGCTACTACAGTTCCATTATATAACGGTTTCTTATCGCAGCCAGTTGTAGGTGGCTACTGCCGTTATTGCTACTATTCTCTTACTAGGCGCTCTCCCTTCATAAGGTTTTCTGCCATTCCTATACTATGTATATTGATGGCAAAACTTAGAGGTCACGTGCGAGATCGCTTGGATATTAGGTCCACCAGGTCTCCCAGCGAGCTTCCTACGGCGACTCCTGAGCCTTCCAGGGCCCTGATCTTGTCCCAGGCTCCCCCGGTACGGCCGGACACTATCGCCCCGGCGTGCCCCATGCGTTTAGCTGGCGGCGCAGACACTCCCGCTACGTATGCGAAGACGTTCTCTGCCCCCATCTCCTTGATCACCAGGGAGGCCTCCTCCTCCATCTGGCCTCCTATCTCTCCTATCATGATCACCCCGGATGGTCTCTTTTCCAGAACCATCTCCACCGCTTCGCGCATATCGGTTCCCAGCAACCTGTCTCCGCCCAAACCCAGCACGATGCTCTGACCCAGTCCGGCCGAGCTGAGCGCCTGTACCACCTCGTAGGTCAAGGTGCCACTGCGCGAAATTACGGCCAGGTTCCCTTTGCGGAAGATGCGGTTAGGCATCACACCCACCTTGCTCTCCCCCACCAGACACAGCCCCGGGCAGTTAGGGCCCAGTATCGTCACTCCCTTTTTCCTAGCCATGGAAAGTAATTGCATAGCATCATGCAGGGGCGTCCGTTCCGTGATCACTACCATGGCCTCCAGGCCGGCCTCCATTCCTTCCACCGCCGCCTGTTTAAGGTGGTCCGCCGGGACGAACACCACGCTGGCGGTCGCTCCCGTTCGCTCGACGGCCTTCTGAACATCGTTGAACACTGGAACGCCATGGACGGAACGACCACCTTTGCCAGGGGTCACGCCCCCCACTATCTTGGTGCCGTATTCTAGCATCTGGAGGGTATGGTTCTGACCTTGCTTGCCGGTGATCCCCTGGACCAGCACCTTGTGATTGGTCAGAAGGGCGTTTCTGGTCATGTTCGCACCTTCACCGCTTGCAGGCAGGCGTCGTCAAGATCGATCTGCACGTTGAAATTCGCCAGCCGGAGCATCTGGGCCGCCTCGTCCTCGTTGTTTCCACGTAACCTAACCACCGTCCTGGCCTTGACGTTCCTGTCAGTTATGGTGTGCATCATGGCATCAGCCACCGTGTCGCATCTGGTTATGCCTCCGAAAATGCAAACCAATAGAGATCGTATCCGTCCTCTGGCCATATCATAGGAAAGCAGTCCCAGGGCTTCCGATATTCGGTCCGGGTCGTCCGTACCTCCCAGATCCAGGAAGGTCCCTCCCCTGCCACCGTATCTCTGTAATGTGTCCAGGGCGGCCATGGTCAGGCCGGCACCGTTGGCCAGCACCCCGATGTCGCCTGGCAGCTCCACCAGGTTGAACCCCTTGTCCTTGGCCAGCCTCTCCAGTTCGGTGAGGTCGCGCCCGTACCTGTCGCGGAACTCAGGATGTCGAAACAAAGAATCATCATCGATCGCCACCTTGGCGTCCGCAGCGATGGCCTTCCCAGAATCGGTGATCATCAATGGGTTGATCTCCACCAGCTCACAGTCCATGTTGCGGAACAATCTCCACATGGCCCCAATGGTCGACCTTACCTCTTTGGTCCCCGGGTCTCCATGCAATAGAAAATGCGAGGCTTGATCGAGCACCTCGTCCGAAAGAGGTTCCAACGGGTCCAAGGTCCATCTTCTCATGGTGTGCGGGGGCATGTTCTCCACGTCCATTCCTCCCGCGCATCCCGCGAGCAGGAGTGGACAGCGGGAACGTTGGTCGATGGTGATGGCCAGGTATATTTCCCGAGAGGCTTCGATCATTTCCTCCAGCAGCACCCCGTGCACCCTCATTCCGGATATGTGCATTCCTAGTATCCTCTCACAGGCCTCCAAAGCCTCCTGGTCATGCAGAGCGGTGCGTATGCCACCCGCTTTCCCGCGGCCTCCCCGGGTGGTCTGGGCCTTTACCATCAGGGGAAATTTCATGTTCACCAAGGAGCCAGCGATCCCATTCATGTCCTTGTAGAACAATCCCCGAGGTGTTGCTATCCGGTAACGTCTGAAAAGACCCTTCGCCTCGTGCTCCAACAAGTTCATCCCATCACCGCTTACCAATGGCCTTTCGGGATATATTTGACTTGTTCGACAAGATTAGAAAATTAATCTGGATGTTGTAGTTCAAAAGTTTAAATACGAACATATTTTATCGAAAGTTGATGGCTGTCAGATGTCTCGCTGGTATGGACTTTGATTCCAACGTGTACCTTCTGACCGGTGAGGACCCCATCCTCGTCGATGCCGGTACCGGCATGCATCATCAGGACATCCTCAAATGGTTGTCATCCTTCACTAAAAAAGGCAAAGTGCGCCGCATAGTGCTGACGCATCGTCATTATGATCACAGCGGCGGGGCGTCAGCACTGGCAAAGGAGCTGGGAGCCGAGGTTTTAATGCACCCCTTGGACGCCCCGGCCGTAAGAGAGGGAGACCCTCGCCAGACCCTGTCCTATATGTTCGGGGTACACAGTCAGCCTGTGGCGGTCACCGAGCTCAGAGAGGGCCAGGTCCTGACCACCGGGGACTCGAGCTACGAGGTCGTTCATACGCCTGGACACACCTCGGGAGGGATATCGCTATACAACCGGGAGGGAAAGGTGCTTTTGCCCGGGGACACGGTGTTCATAGGAGGGGTAGGTCGCTGGGACCTGCCGAGCGGTAACTTCGAGCAGCTCGCTGGTTCGGTCAAAAAGCTTTTATCCCTAGCTCCCCAGGAGTTATATCCAGGTCACGGCGACATAAGTCAGAACGGGGCCACGGGGATATTGGAAGAGGCGTTAAAATATCTGGGAGAATCTTGAATGGACATTATTAAGAGCAAGGGAGGAAAGGGCACCGAGATCGGCCTGTCCAAGCATGATCTGGAACACATACTGTCCACCCTGCGTTTCGGCAGGTTGGTGGTATACCCCACCGAGACCGTGTACGGTCTGGGGGCCGATCCATTTGATGAGACGGCGGTGAAGAGAGTGTTCCTGGCCAAGAGGCGGCCGTTCGACATGCCGCTTTCCATCGCCGTTAACGATATCAGCGTCGCCGAGCACATCGCCGAGCTTGATGAGAACGCCTATCGGCTGGCCAAGGCCTTCCTTCCCGGTCCTCTCACTCTGTTGGTTAAGAAGCGCCCGGTGCTACCCGACATAGTCACCGCTTCCCTGCCCGAGGTGGGGATACGAATTCCAGATCATCCGGTGGCCCTGCGCATGCTGGAGGAGTTCGGGCCGATCGTATCCACGAGCGCTAATTTGCATTCACACCCCAACCCGGTGAACGTGGAGGGGGCCATCGCTGACCTGGGTCAGAGCGTGGCCACCTACGTGGACGGCGGCCCGTGCAAAGTGGGCACCCCTTCGACCATCGTCCAGATAATCGATGGGACCGTAGAGGTGATCCGTTATGGGGCTATTCCTAAAGAGAAGATCGAAGATGTACTTGTTAGATGAGCACGGCCGCGATTGCATTCGCAAAGCCGGGCGCCTATCCTCCGAGGCCCGGGAGCTGGGCAGATCGCTCGTATCCGAGGGCGTAAGGCTTCGGGACGTCGCCGAAAGCATGGAATTGCACATACTGGAGCACGGCGGCAAATTGGCCTTCCCGGTAAACATATCCCTGAACGATATGGCCGCGCACTTCACTCCAAACAGCGCTGACGAAGCGGTCTTCAGATCCGGTGACCTGGTGAAACTGGACGTGGGGGCGCATGTCGACGGTTATCTGGGCGACACAGCTACGACCGTAGAGGTAGGCACCCGTAACTGGCAAACTCTCATACAGGCTTCAGAGAGGGCCTTGCAGCAGGCGTTGGAGGTGGCTCAGGACGGGGTCTCCGTGGGCACCATAGGCGGGGTGGTCGAGAGGAGCATCAAGGGTGCCGGGTTCCGTCCAGTGGTGAACCTCAGCGGTCATGAGATGAAGAGGTACAACCTGCACGCCGGTCTTTCCGTTCCCAATTATGACGACGGCACACTGACCAAGCTTACGGGCAATATGCTCCTGGCCATAGAACCGTTCGCCACCAACGGTCAGGGACAGGTATCGAATGGCCGTTCAGGGAACATTTACCGGGTCTTGAGGGACCGTCCTCTGAAAGAGCCGGAGGCCGAAAAGTTGTTCCAGATGATCAAGCAGGAGTTCACGACGCTGCCGTTCTGCGAGCGTTGGTGCGACCGCCTGCAGCCTAATTCAGGGGCGACGCTGAGAGCACTTCACCGCCACGGGGTCATCTCTACCTATCCTGTTCTGGGCGAGATCAAGCAGGGCATGGTCTCCCAGGCCGAGCACACCATACTGGTGGGGAATGGCCGTGGCGAGATCACCACCGCCTGAGCTCGAATACATTTATTAAGGTCGGCTCTTTTATCTGGCCTCACGCGAGGGTAGCCAAGCTCGGTCAATGGCGTGCGGAACGCCGACCAAAGGCGACAGACTCAAGATCTGTTCCTGCAGAGGTTCGCCGGTTCGAATCCGGTCCCTCGCACTATTCTCTATTCTCTGAAGATGTTCTCCCTTCCAGACATAGCTGTTTATAGAGCAGTGAGGGTTTTTTGTCATTCTTAAAAACAAACGGTGTTGAGGTGCCAGATCTCCAGTAGATACGGCATCTAATAATATGAAAATAAGAAAAAATTAATTTGGGCCCGAAGGCCCTATTGGTTTAGAGTATGGCCAGGATACCGACGATGATGGCGATGACGCCTATGATCGTCTGGAACCTGCCCAGCCACTTGGCGACCTTTTCCAGGCTCTTGCCCAGGGCGGGAATGCTCGAGAGAATTCCCATGGCCAGGACCAGGCCTGCGATCAAGGCGACGATCTCGGTCAGGCCAATTCCGCTGAGCATCCACCAGATCGCCAAAATTATCAGAACCACTCCGATAATAGTCTGGAACCTGCCCAGCCACTTGGCCAGTTTCTCTAGGTACTTGCCCAAAGCGGGGATGCTGGTTAGGATACCCATGGCCAAGATCAAACCCCCGAATATCAACATTAACCCCATTAGTAATGCCATTTTTTAACCTCCAAATAGTTTCATAGTAAATCCCCAATGTTCGTATAAATAATTATTCAATATTATTTCATACTGGATGTATTAACCAATTAATTCTTAGGTCAACAATGGTTACGACTGATCATATAGTCCGATCTGATCGCACTGTTCCAGTCTAAAAGAAACCGGGCCTGGGCATCGGTCCGGTCCAACGCCATGGATTTATATCTCCATCGGGCTTTGTCCGTTCATACCAATAAATGCCTTGTATATGTGACAAGGCGTCATCTGGAAGGTGCGATCATGGCAGCCAAGAAGACCAATGAAAATAAACCTAAGGAGTCAAAGAAAGTC
>DAONGL010000007.1:0-31577 GCA_035404085.1 Methanomassiliicoccales archaeon
GAAGCATGGACGAGTACCAGTTCGATCAGATAATGGCCGGGGAAACCCCCGACTAAATTTTTTTTAATTTTGTCGAGGACGAGCCGGGACCTGGGCCGCCTCCAGATAATCGTGGCCAAGCCTTCGGCGTACGCGCACGTTCAAGCGGAGATAGATCAGCGGGCCAAGGCCGGACGGTCGCTGGGCCAGCTCAAACCGAAGCACATTTTCCGCTACGAGGACGAAGCGAAGTTCCAGGAGCGGCTCAAGGGCAGGATGGCCTGAACGCCGTTCCGATGAAGATAATATATCGGTTGGGGCGAATCACCCTTTCATGCTAGCCCCCGAGCACATATTCCAGAAGGCCGTGGCCAATCATGCCACGGTAGGTATTGGCCTGGGGGAGGATTCCCGCAAGGTCCTGAGAAGCGTCCGTAACGCAGAGAAGAACGGTTACGCGCGCATGATCACCTTCGACTCCGCCAAAGAGATGGTCTCCGCGCTGCGACGCGGGGAAGTGGACGCGGTGGTGCGCGGGGACCTTAGCGCTAACGAGGCCATGGCCGAGGTCAAATCCCAATTTTCGCATGACCATCTCTTGCGAGCGGCGTTGATGCAGCCCAAGGGAGGGCGCATGTTCTTTCTGGCGCCGGTCGGTGTCGACGAAGGGTGGGGGGTGGCGCAGAAGCTGGAGTTCATACGATATTCCGCGCCACTTTTCCTCCAGCTGGGCATCGCCATGGAGGTCGGGGTGCTGTCCGGCGGCCGGTTGGGGGACATAGGAAGGTCCGCCGAGGTGGACCGGACGATCCGCGAGGCCATCGAGGTCGAGCGGCTCGGCAAGGGGGAAGGGTTCGACGTCGAGCATTGCCAGATACTCATCGAGGATGCGGTGCGAAGAAAGAACCTGGTCATCGCTCCGGACGGCATCAGCGGCAACGTCATATTCCGGACCATGCACCTGGTGGACGGATGCGTGTCCATGGGAGCTCCCATCCTGAACCTGGAACAGGTCTTCATCGATACCTCGAGGGCCAAGAAGTGCTATGCCGACTCCATCGCCCTGGCCTCCGCCCTGGCCCATCAAGGAAAATGATTATTGCGTACCGGGGCGATAGGGAAGGGGAGATAACATGAGATTGGAGATAGACGGTGAGTTCGCAGGGATCAGGTTCTCGGCCTGCCATTTCATAGCTGGACATGACAAGTGCGGTCGCCTGCACGGGCACACCTACGTGGTGAGCCTGAAGCTGCACGGGAGCATGGGGAAGGACGGCATGGTCATGGACTTCATACCGTTGAAGAAGGAGCTGCGGGCCATCGCCGAGGAGCTGGACCACCGCGTGCTGGTGCCGGCCAACTCCAAGAAGATCGCCCTGACCATGGGCGAGGAGGTCATGATCAAGACCTGCGGCAAGAAGTACTCCTTGCCCCGGGAGGACGTGGTGCTGCTGCCGACCGCAGAGAGCAGCGCCGAGGAACTTTGCCAATTCATTCTCACCAAGGTCCTGGAGAACGTCAACTTCCCATCCAACGTCAAAGAGGTGGAGGTCGGGGTCCACGAGGAGCTGGGGCAGAGCGCCTGGGTCAGCAAGAGGTTGGGGGTAAGGAAATGAAGGCCATCTGTCTGCTGTCGGGCGGCCTGGACTCTACTGTAACGTTAGCCTACGCCATTCACCAAGGGTTTGAGGTCACCGCCCTCACCATCAATTACGGGCAGAGGCACAAGAGAGAGCTGGACGCCGCCCGGGCCGTCGCCGCTCATTACAAGGTTCCGCACATCGTGATGGAGTTTCCGCTCACCGGGTTCCGCAGCGCCCTAACTGACGTAAATATTCCCGTCCCGGACCGGAGGTCGGAGGAGATCGGATACGACATCCCGGACACCTACGTTCCGGCCAGGAACATCGTGTTCCTAAGTCTGGCGGCGGGCATGGCCGAATCGGTCGATGCCAGTGCGGTGTTCATCGGGGCCAACGCCATCGATTACAGCGGCTACCCGGACTGTCGCCCGGAGTTCTTCCAGGCGTTCGAGAATATGCTGGAGGTCGGAACTAAGAGGGGCGTGCTCGGTCACCCGGTTAGCATCGAGCACCCCATCCTGAAGAAGACCAAGGCAGAGATCGTGAAGATGGGAATGAAGCTGGAGGCTCCGCTTCACCTCACCTGGAGCTGCTACCGTGGCGGCGAAAAGGCTTGCGGCCATTGCGATTCCTGTGTCCTCCGGTTGAAGGGCTTCAAAGAGGCCGGGACCAAGGACCCGGTGGCCTACGAGGGCTGAGGATGCTCGTCAACGAGATGTTCCTATCCATCCAGGGAGAGGGCCGGACCATGGGCCTGCCTACGGTCTTCGTCCGCCTGAGCGGCTGCAATCTGGATTGCCGATGGTGCGACACACGTTACGCCGAGGAGGGCGGGTCGGAGATGTCCGTGGAAGAAGTGCTTGAGGGAGTGAACGGATACCGTACCAGACACGTATGCTTGACCGGTGGCGAGCCTTTGTGGCACGATGGGGTGCCAGAGCTCATCTCCCGGCTGCTGGAGGAAGGCAAGCAGGTGTCACTGGAGACCAATGGCTCGCTTTCCATAGCTGGTCTACCAGACCACCCGGGGCTGATGATCAGCATGGACCACAAGTGCCCTTCCTCCGGAATGGAGGGCCGAATGTTGTTAGAGAACCTTAGGCTCCTGAGGCCCAAGGACCAGCTCAAGTTCGTGGTGGCGGACCAGGAAGATCTTGAGATGGCCGAGGACGTCCTGCGCAAGTTCGAACCCGATTGTCCGGCCATCTTCACGCCGGTGGGCGGTCTAACGTTGGGACCGGTGGTGGAATTCGTCCTCAAGCACAAGCTCGAGGTAAGGGTGCTACCGCAACTGCACAAGCTCATCTGGGGAGAACGGCGCGGAGTGTGAGCCGTGTCATACCTTAGCAATGATTAAATAATATGCTTCTAGTTTCCCTAATCTACATACGAGGTATGACGATGAGCATCATTATCGTGGCAGAACACTGTCTTTTGCGTGCTTAAATCGGCTCATCGCTGCGACCTTGGATGTAAGAGTTGGGTATCATGACCGAACTTCGAACGTCGTACAGTCAGGACCATAGCGCCCGTGACGGGCTTGAGGCGGACAGAATATTCACCAGTCACTTCAATCGCTTGGCCTTGGACCCCCTCACCCCTGATCACGTGGAGATACTGGACACCACCCTGCGTGACGGCGAGCAGACGCCCGGCGTGGCGCTATCCATGGACGACAAGATACGGATAGCGCAGCTGCTGGACGACCTAGGGGTAGATGTCATCGAGGCCGGTTTCCCAAGAACTTCCCCGGGGGAGCAGGAGGCCATACGCAAGATCAGCTCCCTTAAGCTGAGGGCCAAGGTGTGCGGTCTCGCCCGCTGCTCCAGGGAGGACATCGATTCGGCCGTGGACAACGGCGTAGACTACGTTCACACCTTCATCGCCACTTCCGAAGGGCACATGAAGAACAAGCTCAAGATGAGCCGAGAGCAGGTCAAGGCCCGAGCCGTCGACGCGGTCGAGTACGCCCGATCCCGAGGTGTCATCGTGGAATTCTCCTGTGAGGACGGAACCCGCACCGAACTCGACTTCCTGAAGGAGATGCATATCGCCGTCCAAGAGGCCGGCGTTCACAAGATCAACCTGCCGGACACCGTAGGCACCATGTCCCCACCGGCCATGGAGTATCTGGTCTCCGAGGTCATGAAGGTGACCAAGGTCCCGCTGTCCATCCATTGCCATGATGACTTCGGTCTGGCCGTGGCGAACTCGCTGGCGGCGGTCCGAAAAGGGGCCCGTCAGGTTCACGTATGCGTGAACGGCCTGGGAGAAAGGGCGGGAAACGCCGCGCTGGAGGAGGTTGTGATGGGCCTGCTGGCCTTCATGAACGTTCGCACCAACGTGGAGACCCGGAAGTTAGGGATGACCTCTCGGGCCGTGGCCCGTATGACCGGGGTTCCGATCCCGGACACCAAGGCCATAGTCGGCAACAACGCCTTCGCCCACGAGTCTGGGATACACGTGCACGGGGTGCTCAAGGACCCCTCCACCTACGAGGCTTTCTCCCCCGAGCTGGTTGGAATGCAGCGTAACATCGTCATGGGCAAGCACACCGGTGCTCACTCCGTAAAGGAAAAGCTGAGCGAGTACGGGATAATCCTGCCCGAAGAGATGCTCTCCACCGTGGTCAGCAAGATCAAGACCCTAGCCGAGAGCGGCAAGGAGGTGGACGACGCCGAACTGGTGGCGCTCGCGCTGCACATACAGGGCCAGGTGAACAAGGAGCACCAGCACGTGAAGCTAAAGGAGTTCACGGTATTCACCGGCATGAACATCACTCCCACCTCGACGGTGGTCATAGAGGTGGACGGAAAGCTGGTACGATCCTCGGACGTGGGCATCGGACCGGTGGACGCCGCCTTGAACGCCATTCGCACGGCGGTAAGCGAGAACATATCGCTGGTCGAATATCGCCTCAACGCCATCACCGGCGGGAGCGACGCCCTGTGCGAGGTCACCGTAAAGCTGAAGATGAACGGCGACCAGAAGGTGATGTCGGTGGGCAAGAGCATCGGCTCGGACATCGTGCTCACCAGCGTGAACGCTGCCATGGACGCGGTCGACCGTCTGCTTGGTAGGCAAAAATCCTAAGGTGAACAGATGAGAAAGGATCCTAAGACAATTTCGGAGAAGATACTGTCACTGAAGTCCAGGACGGACGCCTGGGCAGGGGACATAGTTGAAGCGGACGTCGATCACGTGATGGTGAACGATGTGACCGGACCGCTGGCCTTCCAGGAGTTCGAGGCATTGGACTGCGAACCGGTGCGCGACAAGATCGTGCTGGTGCCAGACCACTTCGTGCCCAACAAGGACGTGGCCTCGGCCAAGCAGGCCAAGGAGATGCGCGATTTCGCCAAGCGTTGGGGCATCAAGAACTACTTTGAGGTAGGCCGGGGCGGAGTCTGTCATCAGGTCATGCTGGACAACGGGTTCGCCTACCCCGGGGCGCTGGTCGTGGGCGCCGATTCGCACACCTGCACCTACGGAGGGGTCAACGCCTTCGCCACCGGCGTCGGTAGTTCCGAGGCGGCGGCAGTGTTCGCCACCGGCCAGCTGTGGTTCAAGGTGCCCGGTTCTATCCGGGTCTTACTGAAAGGCCGGCCCTCCAAATACGTGGGCGGGAAGGATCTGGTGCTCAAGCTCATCAGCGACATCGGGGTCGATGGCGCCACCTACAAGACCTTGGAGTTCGGAGGCACTGGCGTTTCGTCATTGACCGTCTCCGACCGTCTTTCGGTGTCCAACATGGCCATCGAGGCCGGCGGAAAGGCGGGAATATTCCCCTGCGACGCGGCGACCGTGGCTTACATGAAGACCGTTCGGAAGGACGGTTTCAACGCCGCCCTTCCCGACGACGGCGCTTCCTACGAACGCACCCTGGAATACGATCTTTCCGGGTTGGAGAGCATGGTGGCCCTGCCGCATCTGCCTTCCAACGGCAAGGCGGCGCGTGACGTCGGCGTCCAGATCGACCAAGCTTACCTCGGCTCCTGCACCAACGGGCGCATCGAAGATCTGCGCCTGGCCGCGGAGATCATGCGTGGGCGGAAGGTGCACCGGGACGTGCGCATGGTGATCGTTCCCGCCTCGGTCAAAGTGTTCGATCAGGCCATGTCCGAGGGGTTGCTCCTGGAGTTCTCCAAGGCCGGGGCCTTCGTTTCCGGACCTACCTGCGGAGCCTGCCTGGGCGGTCACATGGGCATCCTCGCCCCGGGCGAGAGGTGCGTCAGCAGCACCAACCGCAACTTCATCGGCCGCATGGGGCACCGGGATTCCGAGGTGTACCTGGCCGGACCGGCCGTGGTGGCCGCTTCCGCCATCACCGGACGCATAACCGACCCCCGGGACCTGGAGGCGGTGCAATGAAGGGCGTCAAGGGAAAGGTGTGGCGGTTCGGTGACCATGTCGACACCGACCAGATAATCCCCGCTGAACGGCTCACTAGCGACAACAATGACAAACTGGGTACGTTCGCCTTCGAGAAGGTCCGCCCGGAGATGGTCAAACTGGTCAATCCGGGTGACGTCATCGTCGCCGGTCGCAACTTCGGCTGCGGATCGAGCCGGGAGCACGCTCCCCGGGCGCTGCTGCAGATGGGCATTTCATGCGTGGTCGCAGAGAGCTATGCCAGGATATTCTACCGCAACTGCATAAACACCGGGCTTCTTCCAGTGGAGTGCCATGTGGAGGCTGACGACGGCGACGTGCTTTCCGTCGATCTATCGAAAGGTATCATAATCAACCAGACCAAGGGGAAGGAGTGGAGGTTCGCCCCCTTCCCGAAGTTCGTCCAGGATCTCATGGACAAGGGCGGCCTGATGGCCAAGATCAAGGAGGAAAAAAGATGCAAAAAATAGCGGTACTGCCAGGGGACGGCATCGGCCCGGAGGTCGTGGCCGAGGGCCTGAAGGTTCTGAACGCCATCTCCGAGAACTACTCGGTGAAGTTCGATTTCCAGGAGTTCAACATCAACTCGGAGCGGTACCTGAGCACCGGGAAGCTGGTGACGGAAGAGGACATCGACCAGCTTCGCAAGTTCGACAGCATCTTCCTTGGCGCCATCGGGGACGATCGGGTGAAGCCCGGCGTCCTGGAGAAAGGAATACTTCTGGCCCTCAGGTTCAGCTTCGACCAGTACATCAACCACCGGCCGGCGCCGCTCTGGAAGCCCTTCGGACGATTGAAGAGGGACGTCGCCTTCAACATCGACGTGTTCCGGGAGAACACCGAGGACTACTACATCGGAGCGGGAGGACGGGTGACCGGTGGCAAGGGGACCATCGACATGAGGGTCAAGCGCCACCTCTACGACATGAAGGTCCGTCTGGAGGCGAACGCTGACGCCTCCGACGATTTCGCCTTCGAGATCGGCATGATGTCCCGCAAGAACATCGAGCGTTTCGCGGACCACGTCATCGATTTCTCCAACCTCATCGGGGAGAACTACATCACCGTGGTGGACAAGGCCAACGTGTGCAGTAACATCTACTCCCTGTGGAGGGAGGTCTGGGACGAGAAGTGCAGGAAGGCCGGCAAGGAGCACGGCTACATGTACGTGGACGCCATGACCATGGCCCTGGTCAAGAACCCGGACAAGTTCCGGGTGATCGCCGTACCGAACATGTTCGGGGACATAATAACCGATCTGCTGGCCGAGGTGACCGGCGGACTGGGACTGGCGCCAGGCGGCAACATCAACCCCAAAGGGATATCGATGTTCGAACCGGTGCACGGCTCCGCTCCCAAGTACAAGGGAATGGACCGCATCAACCCGGTGGCCACGATACTCGCCACCAAGATGATGATGGACAACCTGGGCCGTCGGGACCTGGGCGAGGTCATCTTCAAGGGCGTTCGTGGGGCTTTCGACAAGGGCGTATACACCCAGGACCTGGGCGGAAAGTACACCACGAAGCAGATGGGCGACGCGGTGGTAGCCGCCATACACGCCCTGAAGTGAGGCTGGCGGCGGTTAAACCCTTTCAAAAATCCTTCTCTATTTTGACCCTGCCCTGGATCATTGACCTTTTCGGACCACTTCCTGATACGTCTCCAAGGTGCGCTTGGCCATCTCGTCCCAGCTGAAGGCCTTCATCCGCTCCTTGGCGGCGTTGCCAAGTTGTGCCCGTCTACCTTCGTCTTGGCCCAGGGCGTTGATCGCTTCCGCCAACGCCTTCTCGTCCTGCGGGGGGACCAGGATGCCGGCGTCTCCCACGACCTCCGGTAGCCCACCGGTGTTCGAGGCTATGACCGGCTTGCCGTAGGACATGGCCTCGGCCGCCACCATGCCGTATGCTTCATGTACCGAGGGGATGACGAACATGCGGCACTCGCAGAGCATGCGTTTCTTCTCCTCCTCGCTGATCCAGCCCATGAAGTCTATGCGGTCCGTCAGTCCAAGATGTTGGGAAAGTCTCTCCAGGTTCTTTCGTTCCGGGCCTTCCCCGCAGACGCGCAGATGGCAATTGGTATGCTGCATCGCCTTGATCAGGTAATCCAGTCCCTTCAGCCTGACCAATCTTCCCAGGGAGAGGATGTAATCGCCATCCTGACCCGTTCTATCAGGAATATCCACGCCGTTGTAGATGGTGAGAAGCCGGTCCTCGGAGAAACCTCGGGCGGCCACGTCCCTCTTCATGTAGTCGGAGACGCAGACCACTCGGTCGAACTCGGGCAGGTGCCGAAGGAACAGTCGGTCGTTGAGCTCGCTGGCATAATGCGTTAGCCCCACGCCTTCTCCCAGGGTGTTGTGGCAGGTGTATATCTTGGGACCTTCGTAACCAAGAACTCCCTTGATCAACGATCCGGACCAGCGATAGTGCAGGTCCACCACGTCCGGTCTCAGTTCGTCCAGGGCCTCCCGGACCTTTGAAATTCGGACATAAGGGGGATTGTATATCTTGAGGTACCTGGAGGGCAGGCGGATGACGGTGTAGTTGTCCATCTCCTCCCTTTCCGCCGTTCCAGGAAGGCGGCTGGTGAGCACGAACACCTCATGCTCCTTTCCCAGCCTTCGGCAGATATGATGCAGGCGGTTCTCTATGCCGCCGATGAAAGGGTAATGGAAAGCGTTTACCTCGACTATGCGCAACTCACGACCTCACATGTCGACGCGCCGGCTCAGCTCGCTGGGCAGGTACATGGGGCGGAAGGGCATGTCGCCGATCTCTCCCCGGACCTTCTCTATAAGCTGGTCCACGGTCATCTCCACGTTCTTGTTCTGCGAACGATCGTACACGGTGAGAACATCGGAGGTCATCTCCTTGTCGCCGATCACGATGGCATAGCCGACCCAGTCCTGCTTGGCCTCCCGGACCTTCTTGCCGACCGTCTCGGAGCGGTCGTCCAGGCCGACGCGGACCTGGGCCTTGCGGACCCTATCGGCCAGTTCCCTGGCCTTCTCCAGGTGAGGCTCGGAAACGTTCATGAAGCGTACCTGCTCCGGCAGCACCCACATGGGCAGGGTCCCCAGCTTTCCCTGGGCCTCCATGCCCACCGCGGTGTCGAAGAGCATGTACAGGTAGCGCTCCACCGTCCCGATCACAGCGGTGTGCAATATCACCGGGAACACCTTCTTTCCCGATTCGTCAGTGTAGGTGATACCGAAGCGTTGGGCGTTGCCCACGTCGATCTGCACCGTCCCTATCTCCCGGGCACGCTTGAGGTCGTCCAGGATGTGGTATTCGATGTTGACGGTCCAGTAGTAGTTTATACCCTCTGGGTAGAAATGCAACAGGGCCGGCTTATCGTGCTTGCGCACGATGTGCATGAGCATCTCCTTGTGGTTCTGGTACGCCTCCCACGAAGAGAAGTTGACCAGCATCTCGTAGTCCCGGCCGAGGTTGTTGGCCTCCTTGTATATCCGTTCGTCAAGGCGGGTGAACCAGTCCTCTGATTCCGGGATGTCCTTGCACACCACATGCAGGTCGGGCATGTTCATGCGTCTGGTACGGAAGCACAGCATGGTCTCCCCGGACTGCTCCAGGCGGTACGAGTCGGCCACTTCGAACGCCCCGAAGGGCAGGGTCTTGTAGCTGATGTTCCAGAGACGCATCATGGCGAACTGCTGGTGGCAGGCGGCGTACCTCATGACGAAGTCGCGCTTCTCGCCCTTGATCACGTAGAGGCGGTCACCGAACAGTTTGGCGTGCTCGGCCACCGGACCCTCGTCCAGGCTGAACATGTTCGTGCCGCGGACGGTGTAAACGGGAAGGGTAATATCGTTGACGATGCGGGAAGAGTAATCGGCGACCAGGTCGAACATCAGGGCGCCCTTCGGCTGGAAGCACATGTGCCCGGCGTCGCTCATCGATTCCCAGTTGATGCCGAACTTCTTGCACAGGCGGGTGTACTTGACCTCGCCGGTTGAGGGCCAGTCCTTCTTCAGGGCCTCCTTGGCCATCATGATCTGGAAGCACTCGGTGCCTTTCTTGTAATCACGGGGATCGACCTCGCTGCCGTCCGGAAGGAGGACTATGAAACGCTCCTCTCCCTTGGGTGCGGCCGCGGTCTCCTCGCCCTCGATCTCCCTGGACAGTTCCGACAACGGATGTCCCTTGCAGCTTATCTTGAAGGCTTTGTACCATCCGAAGGGGGCGCGATGAACCTGCCATCCACCCTCGGTGACCAGGCGCTCCATCTCCCTCATAACCTTCTTGCCGGTCTCCGCATCGGAGAGCTCGGTGCTCAGATGGGCGTAGGGGTAGAGCATGATGCGCTCGGCGCCGACCTTCTTGGCCGTTTCCATGATGTCCGCCGAGGCCTGGGAGGCCACCGCCTCCGCCTTGTCCTGATCATTCTTCTCGACGGTGATGAAGGCCACCAGGACCTCGTCCATCCGACCGGTCTTCTCCTGGTCGGTTATGGCCTCGGCCAACGGGGTGGGCTTCTTGACCTCGAACTCCATGAAATCGGCGTGTATGTAAAGGGTCCTCATCTTATCGCCTGATAGGGTGTGGTTGGTAATGGTCCACGTGTATAAATAAGCGATTCCGGAGTATGGTCATAGCCAGCATGGTTTCTCCGGTGCTCCCGCATAAGCAATGTTTAAATTCAAGAAAAGGTTTGCCTGATTCGCATCTTTATGAGGTCATTTAGGCTATCCAGGGATGTCACGGGTGCCGTGAACGTCCTGCTCATCGTTCTGATCGCGGTCCTTATGGTGAGCGCCAGCACGGTCGTGATATTGATCTACCAGGGTGGACAGTCCGAGGAAGGCTCTTCCGACATCGTCGCTGTCGGGCAGACCATCAAGGTCAACTACACCGGCAAGCTGCTCGACGGAAGGGTGTTCGACACTTCATACCTCACTGTGGCCAACGATGACGCCAACTACCCCAAGACCCTCTCGTTCACCAAGCGCAGCAATTCGTCGTACACGCCTCTAAGCTTCCAGGTCGGGGCCGGGAGGATGATCTCCGGGTTCGACGCGGCAGTGGTGGGCATGAAGGTCGGGGAGACCAAGACCGTCACCCTAACTCCCGATGAGGCCTACGGGGACATGGACCCCTCCAAGCTGGTGACCTTCCAACTGACCGAGAACGTCCCGCTGCTGAAGGTCTTCACCTCCAGCGCCTTCCAGGCCGAGTACGGTGTGGCCCCCGCTTACCATCTGATGGTTAGCGATCCGAGGTACGGTTGGGACGCGATCGTGGAGGCCTATGACGAACAGGCCGACCGCGTGAACGTAAAGAACGTTCCGACGATCGATTCGCTATACCACATCTACGGTACGGGCAGCGTGGGCTGGGACGTCAAGGTCATGGCCATGGACAGCAGCTCCGGCCTGATAACCATCCAGCACCAACTGGACGATGGTGACAGTGACATGATAAAGGGGTTGGACGGTACCAGCACCTTCTTCATCACCGGCGTGGACCAGGACGGCGGGACCGCGATGCGGAACTATAACACCGAGCTGCTCGGCAAATCGTTGGTGTTCACCATAACCATCGTGAGCATCGTCGATTGATCCCAAACCCCAACCCCTTACCTTTCTTCTATTGGGACAAGGTCTCTCCGCCCTGCTTGTCCGCCTTTCGCTTTCGATAGCTGGAGGCGATGAAGCTGAGGACGATTATGACGACCACCATGACCAGGGTCACGTCGGCGGCCATTCCCTTTTCCATATAGATCAGGAAATAGTTGCTTGCGGCCAATATCAGTCCGTACTTCAGCGTTCCTCCGAGCACCAGGTAGAACAGCGATCTCCGGTAGGACCAACCAGATAGTGCCACGAAGGCTCCGGTGAACGGCAGGATCGGCGCCACCCGGTTCAACAATATCATCCGCTCGTCCTGCAGCAGCAGGAAGCGGCGGTATCGTTCGATCACCCGGGATATCTTTGGCGGGACCTCAAGCCGCTTGACCACCAGGTAGAGCGTGGTCATACCGAGGACCTCGGCAAGCGCGATGACCAGAACGAACATGGACCACAAGGCCCAATCGGGCAGGGTGCCATAACCGGCGATGAAGAACAGCACTACGAACAGCTCAGGCAGCGTCGGGAAAACTATGGCGTCGATGTAGAACAGCAGAAATGTGCAGAGCAACCATCCGGCCAGGCCTAGGGGTGAGAACAGGGTGTAAAAGGCCTCGCCGACGGAGAACATCCTATCTCCCGAGCGCTAGTGCTTTAAAAAAACTTTGTTGTTGACCCGTCCAGCCTTGGACTCCACAGCGTACCTATAGATGTCCAGCAGCCTGGTGGCCCATTGCCCCGCCGAATACTCGCCCGCCCTGGCTAGAGCCCCCTCCCGGTACTTCAGGGGGTCCTTGAGCAGACGGGAGGTGGCCTGCGACCAGCTATAGGGGGTCTCCTCGAACAGCTCTCCGTTCTCCCCCTCCCTTATGAGCTCGGCGACGGCCCGGTAGCGTATTCCGCTTACCGGCTTTCCAACGGCCATGGCCTCCAGTACCACCAGTCCCTGGGTCTCGAACTTGCTTGCCAGCGTAAGAACGTCGCAAGCGGCGATGTACTGGGGTAGTTCCTCATCGCTCACGAAGCCGGTGAAGGTGACCTTGTCCGCTAAGCCCAGCTCCTCGGTCAATCGGACCAGGTGCTCCTTGGCCGGGCCATCTCCGACCAGGACCAGGCGGGCGTCCGGCTCCTGCTCGCTCAGTATGCTGAATCCGCGCAGGACCAGCTCGATGTTCTTTTCCCAGGCGATGCGTCCGAGATGAAGCACGATCTTCTTGCCCTCCAGACCGTAGCGTTTCCTGACCTCGCTTCCGTCCAGCTTAGGATTGAAGCGGTCCAGGTCCACCCCGGTGGGGATCACCTCGAAACGTTTTATGTGCGGAGCGTAGCGTTTGATCTCGTTCTTTATGGCCAAGGTGGGCGCTATGACCACCTCGGCTCGGTGCAGGATTATCCTCAGATAGCTCCACATCCCCAGCTGGATCACCCATTCCGGGAAGGGGGTGAAGTTGTAGAACTTGGCCGCCTCGGTTACCATGGTGTGGAAGGTCAGGACCACTGGCTTTTTCAGGGCGCGACCGGCGAGCATGGCGCGCACGGCCTGGAACATGAGCCCGTGCACGTGGATGACGTCCACATCCAGCTTGGCCAGTATGTGGCATTTGTCGGTTGGGAATATTGGGATGCGGTATCCAGAATACTGTTGGAAACCGATGGAGCGGAAATAGTGGACGCCCTCCTCCCTATCTGCCGGGTCGGCCGGGTCCGGGGCTAGTATGTAAACGGTGTGACCCATCCTCTCTAGCTCCCTCTTGGTGAGCAGTAGCGAGTTCACCACCCCGTCACGGGTGGGAAGGTACGAGTCGGTGAACATGGCGATCTTCACGGGTTCTACCTCACCTCATGAGCTTTTCTATCTTTCCAAGGACCTCTTCCGGGTCCCGGCCGAGCACCCTGATCATCGGTTCCTTTCCCACTCCCCCGCGGTCGAAGATTACGTCTGGAACATGACCGCAGCGCTCGATCGCTTGGGTGGTCCCCCATTCCATGGAGGATACGCTCTCCGGTTCCTCGGTCCGATCGAAGCTACCGATATCTAGACTGAATGATTTCAGGGCGGCCAAGGTCTCCTCCGAGTATCGCAGGTTCATCACGCAACGGACCTCTGGATCGGCCGCCGTGGCGGCCATCACCACCCGGGCTATATGTCGGCTCCCTTCGAACCGAACCTCGCCCGCCCGGCGAATGTGCTGGCCCACTCTCACCAGTCGCCCTTGGACGCCGCATATCTCCCGATATCCCTGTGGATAGGGCAGGGCATAGGCCAGGTTCATGCCCACCTCCGGGACCAGTTCAGGCGGCAGACGCTGTTCTATGGTCTCCACCGCGGAACGGACCTCCTCGACCATCCGGCCGCTCATCGCTTCCTTGTACAAGGTGGCCATGGGGTTTATGGCCAGCAGCCCCTTGCCCACCGGAAGGGCCATGGCTATCGAGTCGTATATGCGTCGCTTGGCCTCCTGCACCGCCTCCTTGGGCTCAAGTCCCAATCCCAGCCCGGCGGCGATGAACGAGGAGAGGGTGCATCCCGCCCCGTGCACCTTGCGGTCCAGGCGGGGCGATACCAGCTCCATGACCCCTTCCTCGGTGAAGAAAAAGTCGCGAGCCATGTTCCCATCCAGATGGCCGCCTTTCAGCAGGACCGCCCGCGGGCCCAGTCCCAGAAGGATGTTGCCGACCTCCTCCAGCGATCGATCGTCGGTGATCTTCATTCCCGATAGCGTCTCGGCCTCCTCACGGTTCGGGGTTACCACCGTGGCCAAGGGAAAAAGGTCCTTGGCCAGGGATTCCACCAGTCCTTCCTTGTGCAATGAGGCTCCGACACCTGCGAACAGTACCGGGTCGATGACCAACGGCACCTTGAGCTCAGTGAGCAGGGAGGCCACCGCACGCACCGTGCGTGCCGAATGGAGCATTCCGGTCTTGACCGCGGAGATGCAGGTGTCCTCAGCTACGGCGGTGATCTGGGCGGTGACCTGTTCCGTCGGCAAGGGAAATATCTCCCGTAGCCGCAAGGTGTTCTGGGCGGTTACCGCGGTCAGTGCGACGGCGGCGTGCGCTCCCATCGAGGAGATGGCCTTGATGTCGGCCTCCACGCCCGCCCCGCCCACGGAATCGGAACCCGCGACAGTGAGGATGATCGCCATAGACGGTGTAATGGTCGCCTTCCTAATAATTATAACAGGGCGTGGCGGTCTCCGTCCGCCAACAAACATTATATATCGAGGGCCGCTGTTCGAAAAACACGATGAAAGCGAGCAGTGGGCACTTGGTGTTGAACACCCGCACAGAATACCAGGAGTTGGCCGAGGTCTTCCCCGAGCTGCTCAAGCTATTCTTGGAAGAGACGGATCAGGTCCCGGAGGACCCGGAGATCATGCAGATGTTCATCCACCTTAACCAGATGGACCTGGAGGCCAACCGCAAGCCGGAAGGCTACAACCGCAAGGGACGCATGCGATTGATCTTTCCGACCAACCGCATGGAGTTCTACGTGAAAGGGTCGTCCAAGAGCGGAGAGGTGGTCCGCGTGGCGGAGAAGATCAGCAAGATGCTCACGAAGAACGGGTTCGAGCATGAGCTGGAATGGAACACCCTATCCTGCCTGGAGCTTTAAACTACTTCCTCAGTTCTTCCCAAACATCGTCCAGGCGGATTATCTCGCTCTCGCATTCCCCCCGGTGGGATGCCAATATGGTCTGGGCCGATAACAGCTGCTCCTGCACCCTCTCCGGTGCCGTGCCGCCGGCCGAAGTGCGCCGGCGCAAGCAGGCGTCCAGGGAGATGAACTCCAGGGATGTTTTATCCAGAAGCTCCGAGAATCCCTTCAGTTCCTTGATGGTGAGCGAATCGAGCCTCTTCCCCTTCTTCACGCAATGTTGCACGGCCGCCCCCACCACTTCGTGCGCCTGCCGGAAGGGCATCCCCCTCTGCACAAGGTGGTCGGCCAGGTCGGTGGCGTTGAGGAACCCGTCCGCGCACGCCTTCGCCATGCGTTCCCGGTCGAAACTCAGGTCTCGGTACATGGGGCCGATCATGAAAAGGCAGGAAGTGAGCGTCTCGTAGCTCGAGAAGACCGACCCCTTGTCCTCCTGCATGTCCCGGTTGTAACTGAGCGGTAGTCCCTTCATCACGGTGAGCAGCTGCATCAGGTTCCCGATGGCGATCGAACTGCGTCCACGAACCAGTTCCGCCACGTCCGGGTTCTTCTTCTGCGGCATTATGGAGCTGCCGGTGGCGAAGGCGTCCGGCATCTCGGCGAAGCGGAACTCCGGGGAGGTCCACAGCACCAGCTCCTCGCCCATGCTGCTCAGGTGCACCATGGTCTGAGCGCAGTCATAGGCGAACTCCAGGGCGAAGTCCCGGTCGCTCACGGTGTCCATGGCGTTATCGGTCGGACGATCGAAGCCCAGCAGGGTCGAGGTCATCTTCCGGTCTATCGGATGACCGGTGCCGGCCAAAGCCCCCGCTCCCAGCGGGCACTGGTTAAGGCGTTTGTAGGCGTCCAGGAACCTCTCGGCGTCCCTCTGCAATCGGAACACGTGCGCCAGCAGATGGAATCCCAGCGAAACGGGCTGGGCATGCTGCAGGTGGGTGAAACCGGGCATTATGGTTATAGTCTCCTTCGCCGCCCGTTCGAGCAGTTCGGACTGGGCGTCTAATATGAGCGTTACGATCTCCAGTATGGCGTCGCGCACGAACATGCGGAAGTCCGTGGAGACCTGATCGTTGCGGCTGCGGGCGGCGTGGAGGCGCTTTCCCGCCTCCCCCACCCTCTGGATCAGGATGTGCTCCATGTTGGTGTGCACATCCTCCAGTTCGGCCGAGAAGTCCAGCTGGCCGGATTCCAGATCGATCAGCAGCTGCTTCAGGCCGTTCGAGAGGACCTCGGATTCGTCCTTCCCGATTATCCCGGTCTTGCCAAGCATTTTCGCGTGAGCCAATGAACCGACGATGTCGTACCAGGCCAGCCTGGTGTCGACCGAAAGGGACGACGTGAACGACAATGTCATTTCGGATGGACCTTCGGCGAAACGACCTGACCACAGCTGCTTCTCGACCATATCGATCACTTCTTCTGGGCCTTGGCCACGCTACGCAACGGAAGACCCCACACGTAGATGAAGCCCTCTGCGGACTTGTGGTCGAACTGGTCTCCCTCGGCGTAGGTCGCCAATCCCGTATCGTACAGCGAGTACGGCGAGGAACGGCCCACTATGGTGGCACTGCCCTTGTAGAGCTTGACCCTTACGGTACCGTCGATGAACTCCTGGGTCTTGTCAATGAATGCGGTGAGCGCCTCCATCAGCGGGGAGAACCATAGCCCGTCGTAGGCCAGCTCGGAGAAGCGCTGTTCGATCCCCCGTTTGTAGCTGAAGACGTCCTTGGTCAGAACCATCTTCTCCAGGTCCTTGTGCGCATTTATCAGGATCATGGCCGCCGGAGACTCGTAGGTCTCGCGGGACTTGATGCCGACGAGGCGGTCCTCGATCTGATCGATGCGACCGTAACCGTGCTTACCGCCCAGCTGGTTGAGCTTCTTTATGATGTCGGTCATGGACATCTTCTTGCTCTTGTTGAGCCCGACCGGCAATCCCTTCTTGAAGTGGATCTCCACATATTCCGGCTTGTCGGGAGCGTCCATGGGGTCCACGGTCCACTCGTAAGCGTCCTTGGGCGGCTCCTCCATGGCGTCCTCCAGGATGCCGCACTCGCAGCTCCGTCCCCAGATGTTCTCGTCAGTGCTGTACGGGCATTCCTTCTTGACCTTGATCGGCACGTCGTTCTTATGGGCATACTCGATCTCGTCCTCCCTGGTCATGACCCATTCCCGCATAGGGGCGATGATCTTGATCTCCGGGGCGAGGGCGGCTATGCTCACGTCGAAGCGCACCTGGTCGTTGCCCTTGGCGGTGCAGCCATGGGCGATGAACTTGGCGCCCTCCTTCTTGGCGATGTCCACCATTATCTTGGCGATGAGCGGCCTGGCGATCGACGTGGCCAGGGGATACGTCCCCATGTACAGTGCGTTGGCCTTCAGGGACGGTCCGATGTAGTCATTAACGAAATCCTCCGTCGCGTCGATGGCGTAGGCCTGCACCGCTCCGATCTTGAGCGCGCGGTCGACGGCCTCCTGGAGGTCTCCAGGCTGTCCAACGTTGATGCTGACAGCGATGACGTCCAGATCATAATTCTGCTGCAACCACCGGATGGCCACGGACGTATCCAGACCTCCGGAGTATGCCAGCACCACCTTTTCACGAACCTTCTTAGCGCGAGCTGCCATATGAATCTGCGGCGATGAAGCGAACCTGTATATTAATCAGAATTGGCGGAAGCGGGACATTGTTCGTTCCTTGTGTTCGTAATCGGACAGCCGGTCACGTTGTCGAGGTCCATAGCCGCCTCCGGGGCGCTGCCAGATATGACGCATATGGAACATACCTGGTCAAAATGTCCCGTTTCGGGCATAATGCTTAATAAACAAACTCTTAATTCGGCAAACTCTCATATTGGACGAGGAAGCAGAATGATCAAGGCAGCGGTGGTCGGGGGTTCCGGTTACATAGGCGGGGAGCTGGCGCGCCTGCTCAGCCGTCATCCCAAGATCTCCCTGGAGGCGATAACCTCCAGGCAGTTGGCCGGACAGCAAGTTTCAGACACCCATCCGTTCCTGCGTGGCTACGTGGACCTCAAGTTCAGCGAGTCCATAACCGGCGATGGGTTCGACGTTGTTTTTCTGGCAACACCGCACGGCGCCTCCATGAAATTGGCGCCAGAGATAGTTCGAAGCGGGGCCAAGGTCATCGACCTCAGCGGCGATTACCGGCTCAAGGACCCCGCGACCTACAAGAAGTGGTATGGGCACGAGCATACCGACCTGGAAAACCTGGGCAAGGCCGTCTACGGTCTGAACGAGTTGTACTGGGACGAGATAGCCGAGGCTGATTTCGTGGCCAATCCTGGCTGCTATCCCACCTGCTCCGCACTGGGATTGGCCCCTCTGTTCGCCAACCACTTGGTGGCGGGCGGTGTCATAATCGACGCCAAGAGCGGAACCTCCGGAGCGGGGGTCGAGCCGACCAAGGCCACTCATCATCCCAATTGCGGGGCGAGCGTGAACCCGTACAAGGTCGGAACTCACCGCCACACCCCGGAGATCGCTCAAACGCTCACCAGGCTGCAGGGCAGGCTGGCCGAGGTGGTCTTCACTCCGCATCTCATACCCGTGGTGCGCGGGATGCTCTGCACCATGTATCTCAAGCTCAACGACGACCTCAACAAGCAGGAACTGCTGGGCATGTATACCGAGTTCTTCCGTAGGAAGCGCTTCGTGCGCATGACCGATGTACCATGGATGCAGGCCGTTATCGGTTCCAACCATTGCGAGGTGGGGCTGGAGATGGTTGGCGACAGGAACGTGGTGGTCATGAGCGCGATCGACAATCTGGTCAAGGGAGGTGCCGGGCAAGCGGTGCAGAACTGCAACGCCATGTTCGGATGGAGTGAGGAGACCGGATTGGATTTTCCAGGATTGGGGGTTTAAAAATGGAAGTTTTTGAAGGTGGCATAACCTCGCCTAAGGGTTTCAAGGCGGCTGGAGTGCATTGCGGGATAAAGAAGGAGAAGCTCGATCTGGCGGTCATCTATTCCGAGGTACCCGCTAAATGCGCCATCGCCTACACCCAGAACAAGGTGCGGGCGGCACCGATCGAGGTCATGATGAAGAAGGACCCCAAGACCTTGCAGGCCCTGGTGATCAACAGCGGCAACGCCAACGCCATCACCGGAGTGCAGGGGATCTACGATTCCAAGCAGATGGTGTTCCTCACCGCCCAGACCCTTGGAATCCGCGATACGCTCGTGGGCGTGGCCTCCACCGGGGTCATCTCCCGCTTCCTGCCCATGGATAAGATATCCGCAGGCATACCCAAGGCCGTTCAGTCGCTGGGAAAGGGTCCGGAGTCCGATGACCTGGCCGCAAGGGCTATAATGACCACCGACACCGTGAAGAAGGAAGCCTCCTGCAGGGTGACCCTCAAGGACGGGACGGTGGCCACCATAGCGGGCATAACCAAGGGCAGCGGGATGATCTCCCCGGCCATGAAGGTGCTGCACGCCACTACGCTCACGTTCATGGTCACCGACGCCCACCTCGGAAAGAACTTCAACCGCCGCTGGCAGGATATGATGGACGTCAGTTTCAACGTGATAAGCGTCGACGGGGACCAGAGCACCAACGACATATCGGTGTTCTTGGCCAACGGGATGGCCGGTGGCAAGCCGGCGGATGACGACCCGGCCTTCTGGGAAGGCGTCCGATATATCGCCCAACAACTGGCCAAGAAGATAGTCATCGACGGAGAGGGAGCGACCAAGCTCATCGAGGTCATGGTGCACGGGGCCAAGAATCCCGTCCAAGCGCGGTCGGCCGCCCGGGCCATAATCGCATCCTCTCTGGTCAAAACGGCCATCTTCGGGGCGGACCCCAACTTCGGGCGCATTCTGGCCGCGTTAGGCAACTCGGACGCGGAGTTCAATCTGGAAAAGGTAAAATTGGTTTTGCGTTCCAACGGCGATTCCGTCACCCTCTTCGAGGATGGGGCGCCGACGTTGGTCGCCGGCAGCGATGTGGAGGCCGCCGCCAAGAGGGTACTATCTCACAAGAAGATAGTCATCGACCTGGACCTGAACAACGGATACTCGACCGGAGAGGCCTGGGGCTGCGACCTCAGTTACGACTACGTCAAGATCAACGCCATGTACACCACGTGATGAGATGCCGCACAGTTCAGATGTTGGCGTCCCGCGCCAAGCGGGAAAGGTGGTGGTCAAGTTCGGCGGTTCTTCCATCGGAGGGATGGAGCAGATAGACGCTTTCGCGAAGCAGATCGCCGAGCTGAGGGAGCGCGGCCTTACACCGATCGTCATGCACGGTGGCGGGCCGGAGATCACGGACGAGATGAAACGTTGTGGACTGCCGGTGAACAAGGTCGCCGGGCTGCGGATCACTGACGACGCGACATTGCAGATAGCGAAATCCGTACTGTCCCGCATCAACGACCGGGTCGTGGTCTCGTTACGCAAAGCCGGTCTCAAGGCCATAGGGGTGGCCGGGAGCGAGGCGGACACATTGGTGGCGAAAAAGATGGACCCGGTAAAGCTGGAAGGGCCCGACGGGACGAAGATGGTGGACCTGGGTCACGTGGGCGAGGTGGTCAGGGTGGACCCCCGTCTGGTGAACGCCCTATGCGACAAGGGCTTCGTTCCAGTGGTCTATTCCATCTGCGCTGACGATTCCGGGATGCTGATGAACGTCAACGCCGACACCGCCGCGGCCGCTCTGGCCGCCGGTATCGCCGCTAAGGACATGGTTCTGGTCACCGACGCCCCAGGGGTTCTCCGGGTCTTCGAGGACCGCGGTTCCACCATTCCCGAAATAAAGGAGTCGGACCTGGGGCCGCTGACCTCCTCCGGCATCTTGAAGGACGGGATGATCCCCAAGGTCGAAGCCTGCTTCATGGCCTTACGGGGCGGCGTGGGCACGGCGCACATAATATGTGGTACGACCCCCAACTCCATCGTGGACCAGTTGTTCAGCGGCAGGAATCTGGGGACCAGGTTGACCCGATGAGGTTTTGACATGGACAGCAAACAGGTTGCGGAACTGAGCTCTTACTATCTATTCCAGAACTATGGACGCGAAGCCATATGCTTCTCTCATGGCCAGGGGGAGCACCTCTGGGACCTGGAAGGCCAAAGGTACACGGACTACGTGGCCGGCATAGCGGTCAATTGCCTCGGACACGCCCATCCTGAATTGGTCAGGGCCATATCGGAGCAGGCCTCCCGGCTCATCCACGTCTCCAATCTCTACCAGATCAAGGAGCAGGCGGACCTCGGGGAGGCCATGGCCTCCATAGTCCCTTCGCCCTTGGGGCGTTCCATGTTCTGCAACAGCGGGGCGGAGGCGAACGAAGCGGCGCTAAAGCTGGCGGTGAAGCACACCGGACGCGGCAAGGTGGTGGCCTGTCGTAACTCCTTCCATGGAAGGACGTCTGCCACCCTGTCCGTAACCGGCCAGGAGAAGTACCAGAAGGGGTTCGAACCCTTACTCTCGAAGAACGTCGATTTCATCACCTTCAATTCTATCGAGGAGCTTAAGAACAAGGTCAACGGGAACACCGCGGCGGTCATACTGGAGCCAGTGCAGGGGGAGGGCGGGGTGCTGCCGGCCGACCGGGAATACTTCCGCACCGTACGGGACCTGTGCACCGACTCCGGGGCGTTGATGATCGTGGACGAGGTACAGACCGGCATGGGACGAACTGGCAAATGGTTCGGCTTCCAGCATTTCGGCGTGGTTCCGGACATAATCTCGCTAGCCAAGGCGCTTGGCGGAGGGGTGCCCATCGGAGCCATCGTCACTACCCCCGACATAGCGAAGACGTTCACCCCTGGTACGCACGGTACTACTTTCGGCGGGAACCCCTTGGCCTGCGCGGCCGCCAACGCCGTGATACGCACTATGAAGAGGGACAAACTGGTGGAGCGCGCGGCCGACCTCGGCGAGCGCTGGAGGTCCGAGCTACGGAACGTCACTTCCGGACATCCCGAGGTGGCCGACGTTCGTGGCCTCGGTCTCATGATCGGGGTGGAGATGGGAGACCTGGCCAAGGAGTTCCAGAGGTTCGCACTCTCCAAACGGCTTCTGGTCAACGTCGCCGGCGGCAAGGTCTTGCGCCTGGTTCCCCCGCTCATAATCTCCGAGGCGTCCATCAACGACCTGAACTCCGCCCTCCGGGAATTCCTAAAATGAAATGTCTGAAAATAAACAATAAATAATCCGCTCGGATTATCCGGGGCGATGAAGGAAGTCCCCCAGAAGGAGAGCGTGGCCGAGCGGACCCGGGCATACATCGACGCGCATCCCTCGGTCAAGGACTGCATGGCCAAGGACCTGATCAACTATTCCTCTTTGGCCAGGCTGATCATGAAGGACCTGGGCATTAAGAACGAGGAGGCGGTCATGATCGCCTGTCGTCGCTACGCCCAGAAGCTTTCAGTACGTGATCACGAGGGGGATATCCTGGCCATTCTCGCCGACAGCCGTCTGGAAGTGAAGACGAAGATATGCATCGTCACCGCCAGCAACGATTGGACAGTGCTGCAACGTCTGGAGCGCCTGTTCACCAAGCTCATCAACCAGAAGGCCCTCATGCAGGTCATACAGGGCGCTCAGGCCATCACCATCATCGCCGACGAGAAATTACGCAACGAGGTGGTGAACGATGTGGGCGAGACCAACGTCCTCAAGGTTCGGGAGGACCTGGTCGAGATCACCGTTAAAAGTCCACAGAAGATCGGGGAGACCAGCGGAGTGTTCTCCTATCTGGCTTCTAACCTATCGGAGCAGGGGGTGAACATGGTGGAGACCGTTTCCTGTTACACCGACACCATCTTCATCGTGCACGAGAAGGACATGATACAGGCCTATTCCCTGCTGTCGAACCTGCTGGAGAGCGCGGAGAAGGCCACCGAAGCGGCGCATTAACGCCACAAAGCCATTTATGCGGTGAAGCCTTATCAGCGGCCGATGAAGAACGATCCTAAAGGGAAGGTGCCCCTGGTCCGGACGGACATCCCAGGTCCGCTGGGAAGGAGCATAGTCGATCTGGACGAACAGTATCTGGCCACCGTGACCAAATCGGCACCGCTGGTCGTGGACCGCGCCCTGGACGAGAGGGTGTGGGATGTGGACGGCAACCTGTTCCTGGATTTCTCCAGCGGCGTGGCCGTTCTGAACATCGGGCATTGCCATCCTGCCGTGGTCAAGGCGGTGCAGGAGCAGGCGGCCAAGGTCATGCACTTCGCGGGCACCGATTACTATTACGATGTACAGTCCCGTCTCGCGGAACGGTTGGCCAAGATCGCCCCCGGTCCCGGCGAGAAGAAGGTCTTCCTCAGCAACAGCGGGGCGGAGAGCATCGAGGCGGCCATGAAGCTGGCCCGATGGTCCTCCGGGCGGAAGCAGTTCATAGCTTTCTTCGGCGCCTTTCACGGTAGGACCTTAGGCGCCCTATCTCTAAACTGCAGCAAGCGCGTACAGCGCGCCAAGTACTTTCCGACGGTTCCGGGCGTCACTCACATTCCCTACGCCAATTGCTATCGTTGCCCCTACCATCAGGAGTACCCGTCCTGCGGGCTATGGTGCGCCAAGATACTGGACGAGGTTTATCTGGACGCTCTGCTCCCCCCGGACGAGGTGGCGGCGCTGTTCTTTGAGCCGGTCCAGGGCGAAGGCGGTTACATCGTTCCTCCCAAGGAGTTCCTGACCGAGATATCCCGAATATGCCGTTCGCACGGCATTCTGACCGTTGATGACGAGGTGCAGTCGGGCATGGGGCGAACAGGAAGGATGTGGGCCGCCGAGCACTTCGGCCTGGAGCCGGACGTGACCTGCATGGCCAAATCGTTGGGTTCCGGTATGCCCATCGCCGCCACGGTGTTCCGCAAGGAGCTGGACTGGGGAGTTCCCGGGGCGCATTCCAATACCTTCGGCGGGAACTGCGTGGCCTGCGCCAGTTCATTGGCTACGTTGGACGTCATCGAAAAGGAGAAGGTGGTAGAGCAAGCGGAACGAAAGGGCGTTCTCATGCAGAAGCGGCTGGAGGAGATCAAGGACCGTTTCGAGAAGGTCGGCGACGTGCGCGGCCTGGGTATGATGAGGGCTCTGGAGTTCGTGGAGGACCGGAGCACGAAGGTGCCTGCCGTCAAGCTTAGGGACGACGTCGTCCATGCCCTGTTGAAAAAAGGCGTCATAGCTTTGGGCTGTGGAAAGTCCAGCATACGCCTGATACCCCCGCTGACCATAAGCGAGGAGAATCTGGACACCGGGATGCGTCTGCTCGAGGAGAGCATTGGCGCAGTTGTGAGGGATAGGAAATGAAGCATCTACCCAGGACCAAATACGAGGAGGTCTCCGGGGACGGTTATCTGAAGAGGATCGTCCTGGAGGCCAAGGACATCGGACTTAAGGACACCTTGTTGCAGGAAGTGCAGTTCACCGCCGGGGAGAAGGTGGCCTTCCACTTTCACCAGGTCACCCGCGAAATCTTCTACTGTCTGGTGGGGCCGGCGCCCTTCGTTATAAACGGACAGTCGGTGGTGATGAACGAAGGTGACTGCGTCATCTGCGAACCGGGCGACGTGCACGGGAACCCGGTCATCGGCAACGACTTCCGCATACTCGTGTTAAAAGTAGGCCTGAAAGAGCACGACACGGTATGGCTGGACGGTTGATCCGAGGGGATCGAACGTTCGAAGAACGGGAAGATGGAGCCACTAGGGAGATTTGAACTCCCGGCCTGCTGATTACAAGTCAGCCGCTCTACCAGCTGAGCTATAGTGGCCTGCCATCTGGAACGTCATTCCGGATATAACCGTTTTTATCAACGGTCCAAGGTCCGCCAGACCTCTTCCTATTGATAACGATTAAATAAATTCGTGTTATCATAGCGCGAGGTGCGCCCTTGGACGCTAATCTCGAAGACAAGCCGGAAAAGAGGGTCCTGATGGACCTGACCGCCAACCCAGCTCCATTGGGGCTTCTGGGTTTCGGCATGACCACCGTGATGCTCAATCTACATAATGCTGATCTCATCCCCTTGAGCGGGGTCATTCTGGCTTTGGGAATATTCTACGGAGGGCTGGGACAGGTCCTGGTCGGGTTGATGGAGTGGAAGAAAGGCAACACCTTCGGAATGGTGGCCTTCACCTCCTATGGACTGTTCTGGCTCACCCTGGTGGGCATCTGGACCTTGCCGACCCTTGGTCTGGGCGAACCGACCGACAAGGTTACCATGGGCTATTTCCTGACCATTTGGGGCATATACACGATGTTCTTCTTCCTGGGCACCATGAAGAGCAACCGGGCCACCCAGTTCGTGTTCGGCTCGCTCACCGTGCTGTTCTTTGGTCTGGCTCTGGGTGACTTCACCCTGATCAAGGAGATCACCATCGCCTCCGGTTACATCGGCCTGGTATGTGGCGCCTCGGCCATCTACACCGGTCTGGCGACCGTGGTCAACGGGGCGAACGGTAAGGTCATGCTCCCTCTGGGCGTGCGCAAATAGAACCATAAAACCACTTACTTCCCCCTTTTTACGATTGGCGGAGACGCTTTTTTATACGGCGAGCGGTGATGAACGACGGTCTCGCCGATATCGGCGTTCAGGTGACGTTCATGGACAAGGACTCGTTGAAATTCCTGCAGGAGCTTTGCGATGTGCCCGGGCCTTCCGGCTTCGAGGCCGCAGCCACCCGGCTGATGAAGAACTACGCCGAAGGCTATTGCGACCGGGTGTTCACCGACAAGCTCGGCAACACCATGTTCGAAAAGGTGGGTCAGAAGGACGGTCCCATCGTTCTTCTGGCGGGGCATGTCGACGAATGTGGCTTCATCATCACCGGGGTCAACTCCCAAGGATATCTGGCCTTCAGCCAGCTGGGCGGATGGTTCGACCAGGTGCTGCTGGGACAACGTGTGCTGGTGCACACCCGGAAGGGGGTACTGAACGGGGTCATAGCCTGCAAGCCCCCTCATCTGATGGAACCGGAGGAGGCCAAGAAGGTGGTGACCAAGGACAAGATGTTCATTGACGTCGGGGCGTGCAACAAGGACGAGGCGCAGGCCATGGGCGTCAGGCTCGGGGACGCAGTCACTCCTGACTCCAAGATGTTCTCCGTGGAGAAGCAGGCCTATAAGGACGGAAAGCCGGCCGGAAAGCGTACCATCATGTTCGGAAGGGCCTTCGACAACCGACTGGGAGCCTTCGCGGCGGTGGAGTTGCTGAAAGCGCTGAAGAAGGGGAAGGTGAGGCACCCCAACCAAATAGTGTCGGCCGCCACAGTTCAGGAGGAGGTCGGATTGAGAGGCGCCAGGACCGTGGCCGCCTCCACCAATCCCGACGTGGCCATCGTTCTGGACGTTGACATCGCCGGGGACGTTCCGGGAATAGATCCGTTGCAAGCCCCCGCGCGAATGGGGGAGGGCGTCTCCATAACCGTCTACGACGGCACCATGATACCGAACCAGCCGCTCAAGGAACTGGTCATCTCCATATGCGAGAAAAGGAAGATCCCGCACCAGCTGGCATACGTCATCAGAGGAGGGACCGATGGCGGTCTGATCCATACCTCCCTAACCGGAGTTCCTACCATCGTCATCGGAGTACCGACGCGCCACATCCACTCGCACGTGGGACTGTTCGACACCGCCGACATGGAGGCGTGCATGAAGTTGATCGTTGAGCTGGTCAAGGTTCTGGACCGGAAGACCGTGGACTCGCTGACCGCGATCTAAATGAATCATCGATCCTTGGCCGGGCGGTCCTCCCCGATCTCCCGACCAGGCCTTTCCCGGGCCCTTCTCCGACGATCGGTGTTGTCCTCCAGGAGCTCCTTGGTGTACTTGCGGTGGCACACCGAGCAAAGCGTCCTCAGATTGGCCGGGTGCTCGGTGCCCCCTCGTGATCTCGGAACGATGTGATGGATCTCGTAAGGGACGCGCCTCCCCTTTACCTCTATTCCGCATTCCGTGCAGCGACCGCCGTCCCGGCGTTTCACGTATCGCCTTATCCTTCTCCACAGCCAGTTGCGCACCTTATCGTGGAGTTCCGATCCGGGTCCTATTGAAAGGTATTCCTCGGTGGTCCCTTCTGGCCTCCAGGCCTTGGTCTCCTTGGAGCGGTAGAGCGCCAGGAAGTTATGCCACGACAGGCAGGTCTGATGCGCCTGCTCCTCTCGGTGCTTCCGGCCACATGCCTCGCACTCGGTCCAGAAGTTTCTGTCCGGTTCGCATTTTAACTTGGGCGCCCACTCTCTGAATGGACAGATGTCTGTCATCTCATCATCGCAATGCAGATGTATCGAAAGGTCCAGACCGCTTAGGCGATCATCTCGGAAAAGCGTGCGATGTTCTCGGTACCTATCCCTAGACCCGTTATGCAGATGCATGAGATAGCAGGAGGACGGCCGGTTCCTGACCAAACGGTGATCGCAGAGCTTCATGAGGTTCCAAACGCAGTGAGCGCCTCGCACCGAAGCCATGCGCTCGAGGTCTTTTACACCTTTTCCCCGCTCCACTGAAAATGAAAAGAACCGAAAAGGGAAAAGGCATGCTCAGTTGGCTGCTATGGACATTTAGAATTTCTATGTTCCACACGCCTTCCTGAACGTCCGAAAGATATAAAAAGAGGAAATCAATCAACCAGTTCGCCTAATTAGCATTACTGGTGAATCTCATGACCACTAAATCTTCGATCGTAAAGGTCTCCAAGGGTGACATCGTCCACGTTGAATACAACGCTTACCTCGCCGAGAGCGGTATGCTCTTCGACACCACCAACGCGGACAAGGCCAAGGAGGCCGAGATCTTCAACGAGAACCTGACCTACAAGCCCCTGCCCCTGCTAGTCGGCGGTGGAAGGGTATTCCCCGGTCTGGACGAGGCCTTGGCCGAGGCCAAGGTAGGAGAGCTGACCGTTGTTGAGATACCCGCGGAGAAGGCCGCCGGAGCCCGGGACCCCAAGCTGGTCGAGAACATCGCCCTGCGCGAGTTCTTCCGCCAGGAGATCCGCCCGGAGATCGGCATGGAGGTCAACATGAAGAACCGCGTGGGCACCGTGGTCGCCGTGACCAACAGGATGGTTCGCGTGGACTTCAACCGCCGCTTCGCCGGCGCCGCCCTGAGGTATGAGTTCACCGTACTCGACAAGGTCGAGGGAGATGAGGCCAAGGTCATGTCCATCTGCGAGATGGACTACAGTACCGCCGAGGGCTTCCGGGCCATCGTCACCGAGGGAAAGGTAGTTCTCTACCTCCCGGACGTCTGCAAGTACGATCAGAAGTGGCTGCTCACCAAGTATAAGGTGGTAGCCGATCTGCGCGATGCCTTCGGAGCAGTCACCGTCGAGCTGGTGGAGGAGTACCTCAAGAAGGAGGACAAGCCTGTAGAGGTCGCTCCCGCCGAGCTCGCTGAAGAGAAGTCTCCAGAAGAGCTTTAAACCACTTACTTCGGAAACATTTTAAATATCTTATTTCTAATCAACGGAGCGCACGGGCGGGTGGCCTAGTCTGGATATGGCAGCAGCCTCCTAAGCTGCAGGTCGGGGGTTCGAATCCCTCCCCGCTCGCTTTCTCGTTCTTGTTCTAATATTATTATATTTCAGCTCGATCGTTTTCGGAACGAAGGGGCTAGGATCATCTAATAGATGAACGGGACGAGCTTCCACGTCCGGCCCTTATAATTTTCGAATTCTTTCCCAAACTTGTCGGAAAGGGCTTTCTCCTCATATCCAATCCTATGAACCAGTATTGGCACGATGAGCAGCATTATCAAGAGGCCATATAGGCTGCTGAAGATGATGGGGAAAGATAGGAAGTAGAACATCTCCCCCAGATATACTGGGTGACGGATGTGACGGTAAGGGCCTGTGGTTATCAGCTTATGGTCAGGCTTGAACCTGATCTTTTCCGAGAACAATCTACCTAGAAAGATTCGAGAGGTGAAATAGAGGCTAAGGCCAATTATGAACATGACGACGCCCAGGATGAACATGGTCGATGGTTCGAACCATCCCCTTTGTTCAATGGAGTGGTCCAAGGCGCTGATCATCAGGCCAACCAAGAAAACGAGACGACCGATCCAAGGGACCAGGTCCTTGGCGGTCTTTTTTTCTTCAAGGGGAGAACTCCCGAGCATCGTATGACCAGTGGTCTGTGCTGTAATAATGGTAAGCTCAAGATTATGTGATCTCAGCGCAGGGCCTTTCGACAAGGCCGTGACCAAGTCATTCGGGAGTGTGTAAAGAGAATACGACGATAATGTCGCATAGCTCTCCTTTTTGTAGGCCTAATGCTCCCGTTTCACCCAGACGATGTTGCGAGGCACGGCGAATTCCACACCATTCTCCTTGAACACCTTCACCAGGTTCCTGCGATACTCCGTACGGGCAATATGCCGGTTCGCAACATCATCGATCCAGATGAATATGGTTAGCAGCATGCGGCCGTCCTTGATGGCCGAGACGCGCACGACCGGCGCCTGCTTGCCCTGCAGTATCTGAGGGGTGCGCCGGGAGGCCTCCATCATCAGTTCCTCGACCACTTTGGGGTCGCTGCTCGAAGGCACCTTGACCTTCACGTTGGACTTCCAACTAACGTCCGGGGCGTTCATGTTCACGATGACCCGACTCTCGATAAGGGAGTTGGGGATTACGACCTTCTCATAAGTATCCATATCTAGGAACTTGGTGGTGAGCAAGCCGATCTCCATTACTTGAGAAGTGTGCCCATCGTTCAGGGGCACCCGGTCCCCGGTCTTGAAGGGGCGATCGAACAACAGCTGCAGCCCGGAGAACATGTTGCTCAGCGTGTTCTGAGTGGCGTAACCGACCACCAGTCCAAGGAAACCTATGCCCAGTATCATGTTTCCCAGGTTCACGCCCAGAAGCCCGGCGAGTACGAAAACGGCAATGACTGGAATGACCACCTTCCCAACGAGCGATACGGTGTCCAGCAAAATGTCCTTGGCGTCATCCTTTCCGTCATCGCACTTTTCCCTGCCGTAACAGGTCACGATCTTCACCAGTGTACGGTAGGCAAGGATCGAGGCGATTATGGTCAGGACGATCATGTATGTCAGTTCAAGGTCCGCGACCAGCGATGGGGGTAGCACAAGTATCTCCAGCGAAGATATCGCGCCGTAGGCGATGATGAGCATGGCGAGCGGCAGCCTGACCACCTCGATGGCGACGTCGTCCCACTTGCTCTCCGTCTTGCGCGTCAGGCGGTGAACGGTCGGACCGACTACCTTCATGAAGATCAAACCGATCATCACCCAGATCGCAAGGCTCAGTCCGAAAGCGCCCCAGTTGCCGTCGAAAGGCGCGGGGAGGACGTTCTCCCACACTCCCATGATCCGGTTCTCCCGGTCCAGGTGTCCGTACAGGGACTCGGCCCTCAGGACGATCTGATGGTCCACCTCTCCGTATTCCGAGGTGCTCATGTCAGTAATTTTGAAAACTATGTCTAACGGCACCACGTCGGTGTACATGTCGGTGCCTGCCGAGAAGTTCAGGTAGAAACTGCATCCCGCGCCTCCTTCGATCACCGCGTAGCTCGGCTCCAGGCTCCAGGTGATGCGGTCCGGGACGTCAGAGCGCAGCTCGGGTACGACCAGTAAACGGTCAGTTCCGTTATTGAAGGCGACCCATTCGAACGAAACGCTCTTACCAGCATCCAATGTTAGGGTGTCGCTGACCTGGAATACCGATACGTCTCCGGGAGCGGACATGGCGGCCGGGCTGATGCATATCAAGAACAGTGCCGTGAGCAGCACCAGACAGCAACCGAAAACCCTTCTAGGCATGGCCGAAACCCTTCATGTCCCTTGAGAATAAAACTTTTTACCTCAGAGGACCAGGCGTTCCCCTGGTGCCAGCACCTTCACGGAGAACGCATGGTCAGGGGCGGCCGACACCAATTCGGAACGATCAACGGCGATGCTCGGCCAGGTATCGTAATGCATGGGGACCATGATGCGTGCTCGCAGGAGGCGCATAGCCTTCACCGCATCCTTTACTCCCATGGTGTAGGTTCCGCCCACCGGAAGCAAAGCTACGGAAATGTCAGCTTCATCGGCGATCAAGGACATATCATTGAACAGAGCGGTGTCACCAGCATGGAAAATCGTCCTATCTCCCATGCGAACGAGGAAGGAGCAGGCAGCGCCTCCGTAACGGCCGTCCTCGAAGGACGAGGAGTGAAAGGCCGGAAATAATTTAACTCGGCAGAAGGGCAGCTCGATCTCTCCGCCTAAGTTACCCTGTAGCACCCTGGCTCCCTTTTCCTCCAGATGGTCGTTGATCTCGGATACGGAGAGCACCGGACAGCTGAAACGTTTGGATAGTTCCAACGCATCTCCCAGATGGTCATGATGAGCGTGGGTCACCAGGATGAGGTCTGGT
>DAONGL010000007.1:31677-42341 GCA_035404085.1 Methanomassiliicoccales archaeon
AGGTCCCGCTTACCGATCTGCCGCAAGGCCCAGTTCACTGCCTTGCGCACGAAGTTGCGGTCGTCGTGGCTTTCCCGGACCACCGCTTCCAGGAGAAGTAGGAGATCATCTTCAAGCAGTTCCTTCCGGTGCACGGCCAGGGCGGCCATGGTGGCGAAGCCCGCCCTCTTCTGGAACTCCGCATCCCGTGCGGACCATTCCAACGCCTTCCGCAGGCCTAGCGGGGAGCGGCTGAAGAGATTGGAACAGCACTGGTCGCAGACGTCCCAGGAATGAAGGTCCCCGACCATCTCCTCCATCTGGTCCTCGGTGAGCTGCATCGGGTCAGCAAGAAGACTGGCCATTATGCGCGCCTCGTGCACCCCTGAGCGCCAGAGGTCCATGGCCAATCCGTGGTCCTTGCCAATGGTCTTGGCCAAATTCCGCATCTCTGGCATGCTGACGCCCAGAGCGTGGTCGACCCTAATTCCGTATCTGGACATCCCTTCCAACCGGCTTCGATCGGACATCGACTCCAGTCGGGCAAGGGCCTCTTCGGCGTTCATTAAAAATGAAGAAGGATTAAAAAGATAAAAAGGGGAGGTCCTGGGAGAGTATCAGGCCTTCCCTTTGCTGCTCTCGCCGGTCCTGATCTTGATCACCTCCTCCACCGGGGACACGAATATCTTCCCGTCCCCGATCTCCCCGGTCCTGGCCTTTTCGATTATCGTATCGATCACTTTCCTGGCGTCCTCGTCCTTGATCACGACCTCGATCTTGATCTTGGGAAGCAGGTCCACCCGGTACTTACCGGTGCGATGGGTGAACTCCAATCCTTTCTGCTCTCCCCTGCCAAGCACGTCCGTGATGGTCATGGCGTTCATTCCCAGCTTCTCGAGGCCACACTTCACCGAGTCCAGGGTCTCGGCGCGGATTATCGCTTCGATCTTCTTCATGATGTTCACCTCAGATAGTAGGCGCTCTCGCCGTGCTGGATGATGTCGGCGCCTATCTTCTCCTCATCCTTGGTCATGCGCAGGGGCATCACCATCGAGATTGCTTTCAGTATCACGAAGGTCACGCCGAAAGCGAAGGCCCATACGACGATCACCGAGATCGTCTGAGCGACCAGCAGGTCAGCCCCTCCGCCGTACAGCAACCCGTCCTTTCCTGCCGCGTTCACCGCAGTGGTGGCGAAGAGTCCGGTGGCGATAGCTCCGAAGGTACCGCCCAGTCCGTGTACCCCCCAGACATCCAGGGCGTCATCGAACCCTAAACGCTTTCGAAGCAGAATGCCGCCGTAACATACCACCGCCGCTCCCAGTCCGATGAACAGGGCGCCGGTAGGATTGACGAATCCCGCCGCTGGAGTTATGGCCACCAGGCCGGCCACTCCGCCGGATATCAGGCCCAGCACGCTCACCCGTCCGGTGTCGAGCCAGCTGATCAATCCCCATACCGACGCAGCCATCGCGGCCGAGATGTGAGTCACGACCAGCGCGTTCGCGGCCAGTCCGTTCGCGGCCAGGGCGCTGCCGCCGTTGAAGCCGAACCAACCTATCCAGAGCAAAGCGCCGCCCAGCACCACCATTGGTATGTTGTGCGGAACCTCCTGACCTCCCCGGGACTGATTGATGCGCTTTCCCAGGACGAGAGCGGCCGCCAGCACAGAAACCCCGGCGGTTATGTGCACCACCGTTCCTCCGGCGAAGTCCAACGCTCCAAGGTCGTATATCCATCCCCCGCCCCAGACCCAGTGGGCCACCGGGATGTATACCGCCGCGGTCCAGATGGAAAGGAACACGATGAGCGAACTGAGCTTCATGCGTTCGGCCACGCCACCGATGATCAAGGCGACGGTTATGATGGCGAACATACCCTGGTACATCATGAACAGTATGTGGGGTACCGTGGGCGCAATGGCGTTGGGCACGAGGTCCACTCCGTTCAACATCAGGTATTCGGCGTCTCCTATCAGTCCACCTTGGTCAGTGCCGAAGGTGAGCGAGTAACCGAACAACACCCAGATGATGGTCACCACCCCGATGATCAATATGCTTTGTCCAAGCATGGACAGGAAGTTGCTCTTGCGCAGCATACCCCCGTAGAAGAAGGCCACCGCCGGGGTCATTATGAAGACCAGGCCGGTGGAGATCATCAGCCATGCGGTGTCCCCGCTGTCCACTTCCCCGTCCGCCGCCGCCACCGGGTTGGAGATCAGGGGTAGCGCCACCAGGGCCAAGGCCAAGAGCAACGCGAACTTCAAGCCGATCCTATGTTTCATCATTTGCATCCTCTTCGCTCTCTTAGACCGACATAACATCGGTCATTTCGTCAGTTTGATAGATAATTAACTAATAAAACATTTCTATACTAATCAAATGAGTAGGTTTACAATTGAAAAGTGTATAAATGTACAATTAGAATCATAAAATTCTATATGGAATCAAAAAGTAAAAAAAAGTTAATGGGTTAAGGGAACATCACTTCTTGGGGAGAGCGTCCAGGCATAACCGGGTCGCCCGGTCCACGTCCTCCGGGGAATGGCGGAGATCATCCACCTTCTTCAGGCCCAGGTCGGTGATCAGGACCTGATGGGTCGGTTTGATACCCACTTTCTCCAGGGTCTTGGCCGCGCATTTTACCGGGCATCCGTCCACGGCCAGTACCATCTTGGCCTGCTTTGCTCCGGTCACCGGTCCGGGCATTCCGGCCGAAACGGCCGCCAAGCAGGCCATCTTACCCGTTCCGCCGGTGGCCAAACGGAAAGCGGCGGCGTTAGCTAGCTGTCCCACGTTACATCCTCCGGAGCAGGAGAAGATCATCAGTTCCTGACCGCTACATTGGCAATCCTCGTTCTCGGGCATTTTCCTCAGCATCGAATCGCAGTTCCGGGAAGATAATCGTTCCGCTTCTGGAACACTATTTTAAATCAGCATCTCCCTAGGTGAGAGTGGGTTCTGCATGAAGGAGTACGACCTGATAGTCATCGGTTCCGGCGCGGGGTTGAACGTGGTGTCCAAGGCCAGGCGTAAGGGCATGAAGGTCGCCTTGGTGGAGAACGGGCCTATGGGCGGAACCTGTCTCAATCGAGGTTGCATCCCCAGCAAGATACTGGTGACGCCAGCCGAGCTGGTGAGGGTCATCGCCGACGCCAAGCGCATGGGCATTCACGCCAAGGTGGAGAGCACCGATTTCAAGATGGTAAGAGAGAGGATGTGGGGCCTCATCTCTCCTGACAGCGAGGGTATACTGGAGAGCATCAAGAACGACGAGGGGATCGACCTCTATCAGACAACGGCATACTTCACCGGGAAGAACATCTTGCAGGCCGGGAACGAGCAGATCACCTCTCAGAGGATAATAATCGCCGTTGGAACCAGGACCAAGGTCCCTGAGGTGCCCGGACTTCTCGATGCCGGGTTCTACACCACCGAGGACCTCTTCGAGATCACCGAGCTTCCGAAGAGCATGATGATCTTCGGGGGAGGCTACAAGGCCTGCGAGCTAGGAATGTTCCTCGCTTCGTTCGGATGCCACACCACCATCATCGGGCGGAACTCCCGTTTGTTAAAGAACGAGGAGCCGGAGATCAGCGAGATCGTACTGCGGAAATCAAGGGAGTACATGGACGTGCTGGTGAATACTGACGTGACCGAGGTGCGCACCGAGAACGGGCTGAAGGTGGCGGTCTGCCGGGACCGTGCGGACGGCAGCGTCCGGGAGGTCAAGGCCGAAAGGATACTGGTGGCCACCGGGGTGCAGAGCAACGCCGACTGGCTTCGCCCGCAGACCTCCGGGATCGCCCTGGACAAGGACAACTACATCGTGGTGGACAAGTTCCTGGAGACCAACGTCCCTGGGATATTCGCCATCGGGGACATCATAGGCCGCACCATGTTCCGGCACACCGCCAACTATCACTCCGAGCTGGTATGGTACAACATGTTCGGAGGGAAGCGGGTGGAGCTGGACGAGCATGCGGTACCGCATGCCGTGTTCGGTTATCCGGAAGTGGGAAGCGTCGGTCTCACCCAGGAGGAGTGCAAGAAGCTGGGGTACAAGGTGCTTATCGGCTACAGCGAGTACATGGACTGCGCCAAAGGGTACGCCATGGCCGAGGAGGAGGGGTTGGTCAAGGTCATCGTCGATCAGGGAAGCCGCCGCATACTGGGGGCGCACATCGTCGGTTCGCACGCCGCGATACTGGTCCAGCAAATAGTCTATCTTATGAACGCTGGCGATCAAACATATCTTCCGTTGGGACGCAGCCAATGCATACACCCCGCCCTCAGCGAAGCGGTGGTCAGGGCCTTCGGGGCGCTAGAGGACCCGGAGCATGAACATCATCATCACTGACGGTCAGGTCCCGAAAAACTGTAGATGCGGTTGAGCCTCTGCATGAGCTTAACCCCGGTCACGCTGGTGACGATCGGTATCGGGGGTATCAGGAATATCGACGATGAGATGAGCGCGGCAAGCTTGTTCTCCCCACGCATGACGTTGATCTTGTTAAGCAGGGGGTCGTCAGGGTGTTCCATCTTCAAAGGTCCGAAGAGGGACTGAATTATGAGTATGTCGGTCTTCAGCACCACCTGCACGGTCCACTTGATGCCCATCTGGAGGGTGGAGACCTCTCCTGCCGTGGCCGTTCTCTTTTCCAGGATGGCCGTTCGAAATTCCTCCGCTGTCCGCCCCACGAAGGTGGTGTAGCAGCAGCCTATCTGTGCCGAGGCATGGGCGTCGCTTCCGCCCAGCACCGCCCACTTTCCGTTGGCGGCATAGTTCTTGGCCGCCTCGTTGGCGTAGCCGTCCACATGACCGCCGTTCAGTATCTCCAGACCATCGATGTCCAGTTTGTCCACGAGTCTGCCCAGGGCTGGCACGTGGGCGCTGAAGGGATGCGGCGCGATGACCAGTCCGCCCTGCTCCCTTATCCTTCGTATGGTCTCCCGTATCGGCAGACCCTTGGGGATCCCTTCCTTGAGGAACAGGCCGATTATCTCCCCTTCCTCGGTGCCGATCTCCTCTCCCACCACTACCTCGATGTCGGAGAACTGCTTGGCGTACTCGCGCGCCCGCAACGCCCCCAGTATGGAATTGTGGTCGGTGATGCATAGGACACTGATGCCCTTCTTACGTGCTTCGTCGACCACCACCTCCGGGCGGCAAATCGATTCCGGAAAGGTGATGGCCTTGTATTGGCCAAAACCGGAATAACGGGTGTGGACATGCACATCGGCCTTGCTGAGCACGGAAGATTGAACCACACAACACATTTAATTAGTTTCGCACCCAGCATAAAAAAGATATGAGAGGGGGTCGCGGCTCAGCCGCTGACCTTGTTCATGTCCTGACCGCAGCACACCAAGGTGCCGCCGCCGGCCTCCTTGACCTCTACCTTGTTCCCGCAGATCTCGCACTCGTAAACCTCGCCAACGTTGGTCATTTATTACACCTGTCCCGAAAACGCAACCTTCAGTTCTTAATGCTTTTCGCGATGTCCACACCGTAGGCGAAGCATTTCTCGGCCCCTTCCTTCATCGGGGCGAACTTCATGTCCAGGTCCGGATAGGGGAGCTCCAGTCCGCCGGCCGACAGGTTCTCGCGGATGGCCTTGCTGGACCCTCCGCCCCAGCCATAGCTGCCGAAGACGGCGGCCTTCCGTCCCTTAGGTCTCAGCCCTTTGATGTAAGTGGTCACATCAGCGACCGTGGGAAACATCCCGTTGTTCATGGTGCACGAGCCGACCACGATTACCTTGGAGCGCAGGACCTCGCGCATGACCATGGAGCGGTCGGTGTCCGTCAGTCGCATGACCACCACCGGGATGTCCTGCGAGCTCACGCCTTCGGCGATGGCCTCGGCCATGCGTCCGGTGGAACCCCACATGGTGTCGTAGATGACGAGGACCCGGTCCTCCGCCACGCCCTCGGCCCAGCCGACGTACGCATCCACTATCTCCTTGAGGTGGGTGCGCCAGATCAACCCGTGCGAGGTGGCCAGCATTCTCAGCGGCAGGTCCTTCACCTTCTCATAGGCCTTCTTGACCTGGTTCCCGAAGGGCATGACGATGTTAGCATAGTACGTCGCCGCCTCCTCCATCAGAACGCCCAGGTCCACCTGGTCATCGAAGCGCTCCGAGCTGCAGTAATGCTGCCCGAAGGCGTCCATGCTGAACAGTATCTGATCTTCCTTGAGGTAGGTGAACATCGATTCCGGCCAATGCACCATCGGGGTCTCGATGAAGCGCAGGGTGCGCTTTCCGATCGAGAGCTCCTCGCCGTCCTTGACCTCCCTTATCCTCATATCCCCGTAGTTGGCGCGCAGAGCATCCACGCCCTTCTTCGAGGACAATATCTCCGCCCCGGTGAGGTGCTGGATCATAGGAAGTCCGCTGGCGTGGTCTCCCTCCGCGTGGTTGGAAACGATGATATCGATCTCCTTCGGATCGATGACCGAGCGAACGCGGGCCATCATCTCTCCCAGGAAAGGGGTCTTCACACCGTCGATGAGCACGTTCTTATCGTCAATGATTAGGTAAGCGTTATAGGACGTGCCTCGCAAGGTGGCGAAACCGTGAAAGTTACGACCGTTCCAATCCAAGGCGCCGACCCAGTATATTCCTTCCGCGATCTCCACCGCTTGCATAGTAGACCACCAACGATGCCGAGGTGATTTAAACATTGTCGGCAAAGCTTTTTGTGCCGGTCCGACCGATGACCGGACGATGCATGAGGTCCTGCGGCTGGTGGTGGAAGCGCTCAGCGACGTGATGGGCGAGAAACGTTACACGACCAGGGAGATGGAGGACCTTCTCTTCACCTTCTACGCCTATCGTTGTCCTGACGATCTTTCCCGTTCGCTCAACAAACTGAGGCTCATGGGCGTGCTATGCGGCGAGGTCGATCGGGAGCAGGCCTGCTGGGTGTGGTGGCTGCCGAAGAAGGATCAGCCCGAATAATAGTACTCTCCGCGTTCCTTCTGCTCCCGGTCCAACCGTGAACCGGGCTTGTTTATACGCGGACGGTTGGTGTCGTTGTCCCTTCTGAAGGTAACGTCCACATCGGCGAGGAAGGTGTTCATCCCATTTCGCATGTCCAAGGGGCCCTGGCCCAACCCCTCCTTGCCGGCCGTACCGCTGAAGACCATTATGGAGTCGGATACCATGTCCAGGAAGTAGATGTCGTGATCGACGACCATGGCGCTGCGTCCCCTCTTCTCCATGACCCTTCGGACGGTCTTGGCGGCCTCCATGCGCTGGTTCGAGTCCAAGTACGCCGAAGGCTCGTCAAGCAGGTAGATGTCCGCCTCGCGGGAGAGGCAAGAGGCGATGGCGACCCGCTGCAGCTCCCCTCCGGAAAGGTTCATCACGTTCTTCTCCAAGAGGTTCTTCAAGGACAACGGGCGAGCGATCTCGCTCTGGAAGAAGCCGGACTCGAAGAAGTCCTTCACCGTGGCATCGAACATCTCTCTGACCGTGCCGTCAAAATCAGGGCTGATGTACTGCGGCTTGTAGCTGACCCTGAAGCTGGTATCTATCTTACCAACGGTAGGCTGCTGAACCCCCGCCAGCACCTTCACGAAGGTCGTCTTTCCGATGGCGTTCGGACCTACCACGCCCACGGTCTCCCCGATCTTTATGGCACCCGGTTCGACCTTGAGATGGAAGGACGGGTATTGGCACTCGATCGTTCCATATTCCAGGAGGTCGAACTGCTCCCAGTTGGCCCGCGGCGGCCGGGACTCGAACACTATCTGGGTGTCCCGGAAGCGCATGTTCTCCTCCTTGGCGTAGCCGTCCAGGTAGACGTTGATGGCCTGGCGGACCTGCCTCGGCTGGGAATATATGCCGTAGGCTCCCTCGGAACCGAAGACCAGGTAGACGTTGTCCGCCAAAAAGTCGAGAATGGCCAGGTCGTGCTCGATGACGATCACCTGTTTCTCCTTGGACAGGCTCTCGATGATCCGGGCGACCCTCAGTCTCTGGTAGATGTCCAGGTATGACGACGGCTCGTCAAAGAAGTAGATGTCGGCGTCCTTCATGATGGTGGCCGCGATGGCCACCCTCTGCAGCTCTCCGCCGGAAAGCTCGGTCATCTGACGGCCTATCGCCTCTTGCAGGTCCAGCAGCGCCACGGCCTCGTCCATGGACATGCGACCCTCCACCTTCTTCAGCAGGTCGCGCACGCCGCCCTTGAAGACGCTCGGGAGCTTGTCCACGTACTGCGGTTTGATCGATGTCCGGACCTTCTTATCGTATACCCGCTTCAGATGGTCGTACATCTCGGTCCCGGCGAAATGCGCCAGCACCTCGTCCTTGCTCGGCGGGTTCTCATAGTTGCCAAGGTTCGGGACCTCCTCTCCGGACAGCAATCGGAACGAGGTGCTCTTCCCTATGCCGTTGGGACCCAATATCCCGGTCACCAGGCCATGCTTGGGGACCGGCAGGCCATAGAGCCGGAAGGCGTTCAGACCATACTGGTGTACGATGTCCTGACGCATTTCGTCCGGCAGCTGGATGATCTTCAATGCTTCGAATGGGCATTTATGAACACAGATGCCGCAGCCCACGCACAGCTCCTCCGAGACGATCGGGCGGTGGTCCTCCCCGATGACGATGGCTTCCACCCCCGTACGGACCTTGGGACAGTACCTCAGGCACTCCTGGTTGCACTTCTTGAACTGACACCTGTCCCGCAGCAGGACCGCTATGCGCATGCCCTCACCTAATGAGAGGGGGCATAAAAAATTAATGGACGGACGCCAGCCCCTTCGAGCGAGGGACTATCGTCCGTCCAGGGTGGAGAGGAGCATTCGAACGCCGTCCATGTAAGGTCCCTTCGAGCCCGCGATGAGGGACACGTCCGGCTCGTGCTCCAGAACGCCAGGGTCCAGGGGCAGTTCGTGAACATGGTCGAACCTTGCCTCGGGTATGTATCTGGATACCTTCTCCCGGTCCGAGGTCCCTTGGAACTTGTTCAGCACCAGGTCCACCCTTCTCATCCCGATCTCCCGGGAGAGCTTTTCGATCCTCGCCGCCACCTGCAGCGAGTTGAAGGTCGGTTCCGAGACCACGAGGGTCGTCCCGAAACCTTCGGCCACGGTGCGCCCGAACGGTTCCAGCCCGGCCTGGGCGTCCATGACGATGAGGTCGTCCTCCTGGGAGTTCAGGAAACGCACCAAAGCTCCGAGCATCGAATTCTCGGGGCAGAGGCAGCCAGTGGAGGCCTGCACCACGCCTCCCATTACCAGCAGGTGCAGGTTTTCCCTTATTTGAACGCCAAAGCGCTCCGCCACGTCCGACACGTCGGGGTTCAGGCCGATGATGCCTCCCCACCCTCCCCCGGGGCGGGCGCCAACCTTCTCCTCGACATAATCTAGCTCCTGGGTTATGGGGCGAAGGAGCTCGGCCTTCTCCGGGGGATATCCCAGCGAGTACGCCAGGTTCTGCTGGGCATCCTGGTCCACGGCCAGTACCCGGCGTCCGTCCGCCGCTCCCAGCAGACATAAGGCGGCCGAAAGGGTGGTCTTGCCGACTCCTCCCTTGCCGGCGACCAGTATCCTCCGTCCGCCATTGTTACCGGGGTTACGCCTCAGCTGCCTGGTGATCTCCTTGACGTCCGTCCGGCTCATAGCCCCAGGTCCGCCCGCTTGGTCTCGATGTGGTCGAACAGTATGGCCGCGGCCTTCTTCGGGTCGGGTTCCACCCAGAACTTGGCCTTCACCGCTCCCTGGATGTCATCGGTCAGCAACTGGATGACGTTCGGAGAGCCGCTTATCTTGGGCATTACGCCAAGGGAGACGCTTATCCCGCTTCCTACGAAGTAGCAGCCGATGGCCACTGCCTTAGGCGAGTACCATTCCGGTGCCGCGCCGGCCAAGGGCAGCTGGTCAATTCTCACGCCCGCAAGGTTCGCCAGCTCTGCCGCCAGCGTCAGTATTCGGGTGTTGTCCACGCAGGATCCCATGTGCAGCACCGGCGGGATGCCCAGAGAGCGGCATACGTTGCCCAGGGACTTGCCCGCCAGGTCGGCAGCCTCCGGCTGCATCAATCCCGCCTCGGCGCAGGCGATGGCCGCGCAACCGGTCTCCACGACCAGGATGTTGCGGCGGATCAGCTCCTTGGCCAGGGTGATGTGACCGTAGTCGTGCTTTATCTTGGGGTTGTTGCATCCCACGATCCCGACGGCACCTCTGATCTTGCCCTCCAAGATCAGGTCCAGCAGGGGCTTGAGAGTTCCTCCCAGGGCTGCTTTCAAAGCTTCCACGGAGAACCCGACCACCGCGTCCACCGGATGGTTGGGGATGACCACTCTCTCCGGGGTACGGTTCTTGAAGTTGTCCACGGCGATGGCGACCATGCGCTTGGCCTGCTCGAAGGCGTTCTCCGGGGTGACCTCGAGATAATATCCGCCCGGGATCTTGGCCTTGGGGGAGGTCGTGATCACCTTGGTGTGGTAGCAGGCCGCGGTGTTGGGCAGCGATGGGAATATGCACTGGTAATCGACGATCATAACTTCCAGGGCACCGGTGGTAATGACCAGCTCCTGGCTCAAGTGGTTTCCTGCCTGCGGGACTCCCTTGCGCATGAGCAGTTCGTTGCCCGTGCAGCACAACCCCACCAGGTTGATCCCCTTGGCGCCCTGTTCCTCGGCCCGGCGCTTCATCTCCGGCAAGGCCGC
>DAONGL010000008.1:0-41577 GCA_035404085.1 Methanomassiliicoccales archaeon
CTGCCCCGCTCAATTCGATTCCTGCCTGCGGCGTATTCCGTAGGCGACCAGAATGATCAGGAGGGTTATGGCGATTATCGCCCAGATCAGGGGCCAGTTTATCCAAGTATAGGTCTTGAACTGCTCCTCGAGGGAACCGACGGTTACGTGGTGCTGACCTTTGTGGACCCCGTTGAACTGGAAGGTCAGCTGTTCGCTCTCTCCAGCTTCCAGGTACACATCGACGGTATCTACGACCCTGTCGTCTAGAACGATATTGATCGTGAAATTGCCTGGGGCGTTGCCGACGTTGCTGACGTTGAGGCTCACGCTCGCCTTGTAGTTGTACTTGATGAACAGCGGAAGCACGTTCCACCAGAAAACCTTCTTGGTGCCTTTGAAGGTCAGCTCGCTGATCTCCAGCAAGGCGTACTCGTCCCTGTCGTCATACGCGCCGGCCGCGTAGCTGCCGGTGCCGATTATATCGGCGTAGGCGTACCAGGAGTAGAACGGACCGGTCTCGTTGAGCCTGACCCAGACACCATCGACCAGCTGGTATAATCCTGGAACGAAACCTTCGGGAAGCGCTTCCGGGTCGAAACCGATTATCAGCGATGCGCCAGACGAGAAGCTTACGTTCGTTGAGACGTTGTTCTGGTCGAAGGCCGAGATGACGTAGGTGGGGCTGAGCGCCGTGGCGTTGGTTCCGTTCAGAACGTCCTCCTGCTCGGCCTCGGTCACCACCAGCCACTCGGGCACCGTGCCATTCTCGGTCAGTATCTGCGTACCGGCGGCGAACTCCAGTACCACCGTGCCATTGGCGTTGGTGGCCTGGAACGCTTCCTGCACGTACCCGGTGGCGTTCAGGGCCACCACGGTCAATGTGCCCAGCACGTCGATCACAAGCCAGGAGACGCCATCCTCAGGACCGGTGGCGGTCATCAAATAATTAATGGTGAAGCTCAACCCGTCGCCCTGCGCCTCGTTCTGCGGCGCACCGCTGTCAAAGAACTCCCAGGCCCAGGTGAGGTTGATGGTCTCCCCTGCTTTCAGCGGTCCGATGCAGATGGAGCGGTCCAACGACGTTCGGGGCATGTCCGTGAACGGAGCGGGGAAGCTGATGTTGCTGGACATATTAACGGACGAGGGAGCAAGTAGGAAGTGCTCGGCAAGGTGCCTTCCGTCCGTCCCGCCGTCAGTTTCCACGACATCGCTGAACCAGATGGTCACGTAACCGTCGATCCTCCCGGCGTTCCTCAGCTCTACGAGCTCCGTGCCGTTATCGCCGGGAACGATGTTGGCGATCGTCCAGGGAGCGCTGCCCGAGCCGCCGATGGTGAGGTTCATCACCCCGTCACCGGCCGAGACCGGGGCGGACATGAACAGGAGCGGTGCTAGCATCGATACCACGAGAAGTAGCGCCGCGAGCGACCGTCCTGCCCGAAGGAAAGAACGGTTCAACTCAGAACCCCCTGTAGTAGAGACGTACTTCGTACAAGATGGGGGTAGAGGTTGTGACGGTGGTCGTCATATCCACCCGCCATTGCACGTATTGACCGGTTATGGTGCTTATGGAACTTCCAGTCACCGTGGTCCAGGCCACCCCTGTCAGATCCCAGGAACCGTTGACCCCGGTTTGGTTGTTAGGGTCGTCAGGAGTGGGTATCCATGTGCGGGTGTTAGATGCCCGTACCTTGAATGAGATGCTTGTACCGGATGGCACGGTATAATCGGCGAACAGCGAATCTAATTTCATGTTCGCCTTTCCCGTGTCGTGAACGCTCGAAACGAGATAGCCGCTGGGAGCGTAACCTGTGGCGAAAGCAACATAAAGCAAATTACTCCCGAAATTAGCTTTCACGGGTGAGGGCATACTGGTCATCGTGGCCCAGGTCCGAAGCGTGGAGTTGTACTTCAACAGAATGTTGGTGTTGCCTCCGGCGGTCACGAACGGCCGGATGTTGTCATAGGCCAGATCGGAACCTACATTGAGTTTGCTGTTCTTCGGAACAAGCCCGAGTTTAGTGAAGGCCTTGGTCGTAATACTGTATTGATAGACCTCCCGATTATCGCCGCCGCGGCCGATGAGCAGATAGGCCCCTTGACCATGGGTGATCGACACACCGAGGCCAAAACCTTTATTGGCCGGATTGGTGATCGTTATCGGGGTCACAGTTATTCCATCCAGGCTCACCTGGTAGAACACGTTAGTGTTGGTGGGGGAGGCGGTGGACCGGACGATGTAAATGAACCCCAAGTACACCACCATCGATGCGCCGTATGCGTTGGTCTCGCCTATTTTCGGTAAGGTAGTGGTTAGGGTCCACCACGTATCGTTCGACGGGTTGTATTTCCACAGGGTTCCGGTATTACCACCTTGCAGGGCGTAGAACATCCCGTCATTGTAGTTCCGGAGGAAACCACCAGCACCTACCGGCCCAGGCGTGTCCGCTCTCTTGGACCAGTTGTTGTACTGGGTGTCGAACCTCCAGAAGTGACGGGTCCCGCCCCCCATCATCGCGTAGATGTAACGGGATTCGTCGAAGGCCATGGATCCGCCGTAACCGACGTTCGCCGGGACGTTGGCCCTTTGCGACCAGTTATTGGATTCTGTATAATAACGATAGAAGTCCCTGGTATTACCGCCAGCCAGAAGGTATAGGGATGACATGGCGGTCTCCTTCTCGGCCAGGGTGACGTCTCCAGGGCTCTCCAGGGTGTGCACTTCGAACTTGGTGGTATTGTTGTAGAAATCGTCCTCGGTGGTGGACTTCCACATCTTAGGAGTGTACGCGCTAATCTTATTGTTAGCGCTGTTCTCGACGTCACTGAACGCGGCGAACAATCCAGTGTTCAGGAACGCCACCACGATAAGTAATGAGACTATGGTCAGGAGGCGTTTCTTCGAGATCATTGCTCGCCCCCTGAGGTAGAGTCGTCCTTCTCCCTATCCTCGTACAATCCCAACAGGAGCATAGCTGCGATAAGGACGAAAATCAGCACCCAGCCGTAGACGCTCTTCAGGAAGAGCACGGCGTGCCCTGCGTAAGGTACGACCAGACCGACCTCGGTGACCACATCGTCATACGTTATGGTGTAGGGGTCGGGGTCTTCGTTCGCATCTCCTTGCGTCTGGATCCAGCCCGCCTCGGCGTTGATAGCAATCACCCGGTGACAGATGAGGATGCCAGAATGCCGGAAGACTATGATGTCCCCGACCTTGATGTCCTCGTTATCAACGGAGCTAGAGATCGCCAGGTCCCCGACCTCGATGGCCGGGGACATGCTGCCGGAACGGACCGGATCAAAACGGAACCCGATGACGGGGGATACCGCCATGAAGAGCACCAGAGCTAACACTGCCACTGATATGGCCGTGCCTACACTGGACCACTTCATGCTTTCACCCTCCGTCAAAGGTAAGGAGATTGTTCATTCACTTGGTTCGGTTTGCGCTCACACCTGGGTACCGGCGTTGCCGTCAGCGTCCTGGTTCAGTACGAACCGCAGACCGAAGGTCACGATGTCGCCCTGGATCTGGTTATCGGCGCTGGTCGGCACGGAGAAGCTCACAGTGAAAGTGAGGGTGCTACCCGCTGCCATAGGGATGTTGGCCAAGTTCGTCATGGCTCCATTCAGCAGCCCTGTGTATGTGAATGTCCCGGCGGTTATGGTTATGGACAAAACCTCAGACAGGTCACCACCCGTACCAGTGGCGACACCAGCAACACCATTGGCGTTACCAGTAGTAACTAGTTCTGGCTCGGTGTCGGTTCCGTTGGTGTCGACAATTTGGACGATGGTCACCGTAAGAAGCCCGGCCATTGAGCCATTATTCTTCAGGGTTATGCTCGTGGGTATAGCGGAGGTGAAACCGGGGTACACGCCACTCTGAGTGAGGTAGGCGGTTACGTTGCTTGCGGGACTGGTTACCTGGAGGTCCAAAGTTGCTGCGGTAACCTTGTTACCGGCGTTGTTCTCAACGTCGTTGAAGTAGGCGTTTACGCCCCAGCTCGCGACCAGGGCCACGACGACCAAGGCCAGCGCGCTGATCATTATCCTTTTCTTTTGCATTTTGATATCTCCTTATAGTTTATCGGAGTATTAAACTCCGTTAAAATCCCTTAAGTTGCGTCTCACCTATAATAAGATTTTCTGTCTTATTCCGTTTTGTGATTTTACCTTTGAACATCTGGACAGGGTATCGTATGTTAAACCGATGATTCGTATCGTACCTAAATAACAGCTCACTATGATCCGTTAATGTTAAATAAAAGCGATCGATTTTAAATAATTATCAATTAATCACTTAATAAACCTATAAAAAATAGTTTTATGGAATTGTTAAGTCGAGATTAATAGAATAAATGAAAAGTGGTGGGTCTGTCCGAATTTGAATCGGAGTCACCTGCACCCCAAGCAGGAAGGATTCCAAGCTACCCCACAGACCCATTTTGTAAAGGGGTTATAAGAGGTTTAACCCAGGGGGATCAGCTCACCGAGCAGGTCCGAGTGGGAAATGATCATACGGCGGCAGCAGTACCGTTTGATGTCCAGATCGTCCAGCACTTCCTGGGGGTTCTCCCCCATCTGCACCCTCTTGACGAAGGTCTGGTAGGAGCTGCCCACCACCTTGCCGCACGTGAAACATCTTACCGGTATTATCATTTCTGCTCACCTGTACGATTTTTGCCTCTTCTTCCTGGCGCCACGACCCAGCGGCTTCTTCGGGAGCTTGCGGCGGACGTCGCTGATCAGCAACGACCTGTCGAAGTGCTTGAAGGCGAGCTTCAGCTCCTCGTCATGGAAGAACTCCACGATGGCCTTGGCGATGGCGGTACGGGTGGCTTCCGCCTGACCCATCACGCCTCCGCCGGACACGCTGACGTCGATATCGATCTTGGCGGCCTTCTCGGGCACCAAGGTCAAGGGCTCAGCCATCTTTAACCGAGCCAGCTCAGGGGTGACGATGTCCAGCGGCACGCTGTTGATGCGCACCTTGCCGGTACCCTCGCGGGCCACCGCGCGGGCCACCGCCGTCTTCCTCTTACCACTGGTATTGACAACTTCGGACATATCACATCACCCTCGAGCCCAGGAACTCGGCTATCTGGCTGAGCGTGACGTATTGGGTCAGCCCGGCCTTGATCGCCACGTCGACCTTCTCCTTGGGAGAGTCGACGAACTCCTTCGGTACACCAACGAATACCTTCAGCCTCCTGTAGGCCATCCTGCCGGAGGTGGTCTTCCAGGGGATCATCCCGCGTACCGTCCTCTTCATTATGAGGTCGGCGCGGCGGGGGAAGAACGGGCCGCTCTTGACGTTGCCCAGGTCCTTCTTCTGCTTGTAAGCGGCGAGCACGGCGTCGCGCTCCCCGGTGATTATGATCTTCTCAGCGTTGACGACAACGATCTCTTCGCCCTTCATGATCCTCTTGGCGATCACGGTGGCGAGCCTTCCTGCGATGTGGTTCTCAGCGTCTATGATTGCAACCATTTGCTCACCTCATTATCTTAACGCCAGTTCCCTGGGGCATCTCCTTGACCAGTTCCATGATGGTCAGGTTCTTGCCCCCGGCGGCCTCGATCTTCATCTTGGCGGACTCGGAGAACCCGTAGGCGGCTACGGTTACCTTCTTGTTGATCGCTCCAGACCCCAACACCTTTCCCGCTACGACTATGACGTCGCCCTCGGAGGCGTATCGCTCGATCTTGCTCAGATTAACCTCGGCCCAATTGGCCTTGGCTTTTTCCAATCTTAGAGCAATGTCTCGCCAGATCCCCGCACCGCTGGACCTCGACTCCGCCTTCAGGGCGGATATCAGGGTCAAGAGATTGGGGTCAGTCTTTGCATGTGCCATATTCTGACTCTCCCGACATTGGTAAGCCCCTCTAATAGGGAGGGGTATTAAATACCTTTGCCATCCAAGCGGACGCTCGTCAGAGGCCTTGAACGAACTGCTGGCTGGAGAACTTGGCGGCCCGGATACCTATCCATATAATAACCGGGTACTTATGTCCTACCGGGCGGGCTTCGAGCGCTCCATACTATAATATTAACGCTTATAAATTAAATTTAGATAGCCCTTATATATCTCGTTGGACATATGGTTTAGTTTGCTCGGGGTTTCTGATGATTAGATTTGGTCCAGCTGGTATTCCACTTTCTTGTAAGGGTCGCACTTTGAAGGACGGGATCGAGGACGTTCACGGCCTCGGTCTCAACGCCATGGAGGTGCAGATGGTACGGGTGAACGTGATGCCTCGTTCCCCCGACGACGAAGAGGTCGGGAAGACCCCTCGCCAGATAGATGGCGACCTGGTGGTGGAGATCCACCGTAAGAAAGGCAAGAAGGACGTTCAGATAACCAATCTTGACGAGAAGATCAAGGAGGACGACACCCTTATCAGCCTCTCCTCCGGGCTGGCCCACAATTACGACGAGCTGCAGAAGCTGGGGGTCATGGGGGCCGAGCTGGACGTCGCGCTGTCCATGCACACCCCGTACTACATCGACCTGGCCGGCGAGGGCGACCTCACCAGGAAGAGCATGGACTCCATCCGCTGGGCGGGCATGATGACCCAGGCCATGGGCGGGAACATGGTCGTCACCCACATGGGCCTTTATGGCAACATCAGCCACCGCGAGGCCGCAGAGAACATCTCCGACCGTTTGGAGGAGATAGTCACCTGGTGGGAGAAGAACAAGCTTACGCCCCGATTGGGACTCGAGACGTCGGGACGCAAGGAGGTGTTCGGCGGCCTGGACGAGATCGTGGAGCTGTGCGATAAGTTCGATGTCCTGACCCCGGTGGTCAATTTCGCTCATTACCACGCCCGCAACAACGGCATGCTGCGTGAGCCGGAGGATTTCGCCGAGGCCTTCGACCAGGTCAAGAGCTACGTCGGCGATCTGCATTACACTCACTTCTCAGGCGTGGAGCACGAGGGCGGTAACGAACGGAGGGTCACCCCGATCAAGAAGGGCGATCTGCGCTTCGAACCCATGGCCGAGTTCCTGGCCGATGCCAACTTGAACGCCACGATCATATCCAGCTCCCCGCTCCTGGAGCACGACGCCATGTACATGAAGGTCATTTACGAACGAGTGATGACCAAGAGGGTGACCAAGGACATCAAGGTCAAGAAGGGCAAGGGTGCCAAGGACGAGGATGACGAGTGAAGGAGACCACCGCCTACATTCTTGAGGAGGTCAGGCGGACCATCGAGAAGGTGGACGAGCCGTTGATAGACGATATCGTCACCACCCTCGCCGCCGCCCCCAAGATATTCATCTACGGCGTCGGACGCTCCGGACTGGTCGGAGAGGCCTTCGCCGCCCGTCTGGTCCAGATCGGCCTGAACGTTCATTTCGTCGGTGACACCACCACCCCCATCGTGGAGAAAGGCCACGTCGTTCTCATAATATCCAACACCGGGGAGACCATGTCCGCGGTGCAGACCGCCAACATCGTTCGCCGTCTGGGAGCGGTGGTGATCAGCGTAACTGGCAGCGCCCACTCCAAGTTAGGCATAGCCAGCAACATGGTGATGGAGCTCGTCCAACCCCGGGACGAACGTAAGAAGAAGAATGCGCCCTTGGGTACGATATTCGAGCTGTCCAGCATGGTGATGCTGGACTCCATGGTGCCGCTATTGATGTCCAAGCTGGACCAGGACGAGGCGTCCCTGCGCCGAAGGCACGCCATCTGGGTCTGATCAGGTCCTTATCTTCTTAGGCCGCACGCTCTCCCCGTAATAGGGGTTCTGGAACTCGTCCCAGTACACCACGAACTTTTTGCGACGAACGTCACCGTTGGAGAGGCAGAAGGCGTCCATCTCCTTACGTATAGGATCGACCACCAGGGCGGTGTGATACGGTCGGTCGAACATCCCGCGCTGGGTCGCCACGTCCGTGGATGACAGGAAGCAACCGTGCCCGGGGTGGGAATGGTACCAGCCCACCAGCACGTAGCGGAAGCGGGCGGACTCCAGCGAGGCGAACAGCGATTCAAATCCATCCGGATCGAACCTCACGCTCACCGATGTCGCTTCCAGGTCGGTGGTGGCCACGTCCCGCACCACGGTGTATTCGATGCCTTGGTGCGTGAACACCTCCCCCAACAGGAAGCCCATGACCTCCAGTCCCGCCTTGACCTGGGACAGGGCGTGGTTGCGCACCTTCTCCTCGGCGGTCTTGAAGAGGTACATCTCCGCTGCCTTACTATCAGAATATAACGAGGCGGCCTCCTTAGGGAGCCATTTGTGCGGCAGCGTTCTCTCCTTGACCGGAGGGATCATCTCTTCCACCTCCAGGTCCTTGCCGCTTATGATCACCGGAGCTCTCTTCACTGGCCCACCACCTTGGGAGCGGGGGCGACTATCACCGGCGGCGTGCGACGGGGTGTGGAATTGAAGTACTGGGCGGCGGCGGTGCAGGTATCGGTGCCGAACGGACTGTTGCCGTTCGGTGAGAGCAGTAGCGACTCCAGCCCCTTGATGAAATTGAATAGCGTGGAATTGAAGGACCACTCCGAAAGAAGTTTGATGCAGACATGACCGCCGTCCTCGGGCATCATGATGTTAGGATGATAGATAGGGGTCTTCCAGATCACCAAAGGTTTTTCGAACGGATACTCGCGTCCGATGATCAGGTCCAGCCGGTGGCTGTAGCGATACACGAGCTTGCCGTTCTCCATGACCGGGCCGGGAATGCCTTCCATGCCCACCTCCACCCTCAGCGGTAACTTCGTCAGTCGCTCCTCGCTAAGGTCAAACTCCTGCGGTAGGTAGTGATGGCACGCTTCCAGCTCGTTCCTCAATCTTATGTAAAGTATCTCCAGGGGCAGGGTCATCTGTTCCCGCCCTCGGGGTCGGGGATCAGCTCCAGCTCCTCGTTGGCCTGGATGTCCAATTCCTGGACCTTCTGCTGCCCCCTGAGCAAGCGTCTCCCTTTTCGTATGACATAGGCGCCGGGGTCCTTCTCCCAGAATGCTGAGACGCCCTCGATGATCTCCTCCACGGTGTTCTCCAGTTCCAGCTCCATGTCGACCGTGGCCCCGGTCTCCGCGTTCCTGACCCTTATCCTTACCACCATTTTTATCGCCCCGGTCAATCCCTGGGAAGGGAGTATAATCCTTTCCCTTAGAGTTAGCATTATGATAATCTGCCTACGGAATGGTTCGGACAGCCTGGATCGACGTCTAACGTGAACACCTCGCTCGTTCCTTCGAGACCGTCGTAGTGCATGACGTGCGCTATCGCCGTCCGTCCGGACAGGATCTTGACCGCCTCCCGCACCTGCACGGCGGCTATCACGCTCGTAGTGGTGATCTCCGCCGCCATCTTGGGCTGGTAGAACACGGTGTCCTGCCCGGTGCAGCTGAAGCGGCGCTCCATGACCTTGAAGTGGCTGCGGTTCATGCCGCACTGCAGACAGGGCGTCAACGGCGGCACCACCGCTTGGACCCGCCCTCGGAAACCGCTCGTCCCTCCATCAACGTACGGTACCCGGGCGTGATAGGAGTTGGCGTTAAGATGCAGACGGGCGGCCACGTTGTCAAGGCATCCCAGGATTACGTCGTACCGTCCCATATCGGTCGGCTCGAGAGATTGCACCTTTCCCTCCATGGCCTTGACCAGAGATTCAGGGTCCAGCTCCCTGGCCCTCTCGGCGACCAATGAGGCCTTCCCTTTCCCGGACCGCTGGTCGCCCTCCCGGAAAAGCACGCAGCGGCTGAGGTTGGAACGGACCACGGAATCCATGTCCATGACGTCCACCTGCCGGAAGCCGAACAGTACCAGGTTCTTCACGACCTCGTTGCCCAGCGCCCCCGCTCCGACCACCAGCACCTTTGCCGAGCGAACTCGTTCCATGTCCACCCAGGGGATGAGCTTGGTCCGGTCGTGACGGTCCTCGTCCCTCTCCCCCGGTCGGATCGGCCCCATGCCCGGAACGACCGTTTCCTGACTATAAAAAAATGGACCGTACCAGTACATATTATGATATTGACGAGCGGGAAGACTGGGCGGTAACCTCATATATACTGGAGGTAGGATGTTATAGGGAAGCCTATGCCCGCCCGAAAGAGCAGCGCAGACCGTAAGACCGCCGCTGGTAAGAGCAAATCCAAGAAGCAGTCCGGGGACTCGCCGTTCATCAATCGGGAGATCAGCTGGGTAAGGTTCCACAAGCGCATACTCGAGGAGGCCCAGGACACCACCCATCCGCTTCTGGAGAGGATCAAGTTCCTGGCCATCTGCGGCAGCAACCTTGACGAGTTCTTCATGGTCCGGGTGTCCGGTCTCAAGAGGCAGCTCAAGAAGGGCGCCCTGGAGGCGCCTCCGGACGGCCTGACGCCGCTGGAGCAGCTGGAGACCATCAACCAGGAACTGTTGCCGTTGCTGGAGGCGCATGGCAAGCTCTGGTATGACGACCTTCTGCCCAAGCTCCGGACGGCCGGTATAACCATACACCGCATCGAGGAGCTGGACGCTACGAAGCGGAAGGAGCTGCGCGACTACTTCGAGCGGATGATATTCCCGGCCCTCACGCCGCTGGCGTTGGACTTCAATCAGCCGTTCCCGTTCATATCTAATCTGAGCATCAATCTGGCCGTCAGCGTGCGGCATCCCCAGAGAGGGGACCGCTACGCCCGGGTCAAGGTCCCCCTGGACCTCTTCCCACGCTTCGTTCCGATCCCGGGAACCGCTCCCGGCCGAACGCAGAACTTCGTACTGTTGGAGGACCTGGTGGCGGAGAACGTCGATCTCCTGTTCCCGGGCATGAAGGTCCGGGACGTGCACATGTTCCGCATCACCCGCGACGCGGACATCGAGATCACCACCGATGAGGCGGAGGACCTGCTGACGGCGATAGAGGAGAGCGTGGAGACCAGGCGCGTCGGTTCGCCGATACGGCTGGAGGTGGACAACGACATGCCGGACAAGCTGGCCGACCTTTTCACCACCAAGCTCGGACTGCATCCACTGATGGTGTTCCGTTCCCCCGCCCCGCTCTCGTTGGTCGGCTTCTGGGACCTTCTCTCCCTGAACCGCCCGGACCTCAAGGACCTCCCGTTCCTTCCCTACGTGCCGGGGGACCTGGTTCCCGAGAAATCGCTCATGGCCGCGGTTGAGCATCGGGACAGATTGTTCTATCATCCTTACGATTCGTTCGTTCCCCTGGTCACCTTCCTCAAGCAGGCGGCCAACGACCCACAGGTGCTGGCGATCAAGATCACCCTTTACCGCATAGACAAGCACTCCCCGATCATCGACGCCCTCATGGAGGCGCGAGAGAACGGCAAGGCCGTGGCGGCGGTGGTCGAGCTAAAAGCACGCTTCGACGAGGAGAACAACATCGTTTGGGCCCGGGCCCTGGAGAACGCCGGGGTACACGTGGTCTACGGACTGCTGGACCTCAAGGTGCACGCCAAGCTGCTCCTGGTGGTGCGGAAGAAAGGCAACAGCATCGTCCGCTACAGCCACATGAGCTCCGGGAACTACAACGCGCAAACGTCCCGCATCTACGGCGACATCGGTTACCTCACCGCCGACCCGGACATCGGGGCGGACGTGGCCGACCTTTTCAATTACCTTACCGGTTACTCGCACAAGGAATCCTACCGCAAGCTGCTGGTGGCCCCGGTCACCTTGAAGGACGAGATGATCGCCCGCATAGATCGCGAAGCGACCAGGCATAGGGAGCATGGCGACGGATACATAGGGTTCAAGCTCAACGGGCTGCTGGACCCGGAGATCATCCAGGCCCTCTACCGGGCCTCTCGGGACGGCGTTCGTATCGACCTTAACGTGCGCGGGCTGTGCGCCCTGCGCCCGGGCGTGAAAGGACTGAGCGACAACATCAAGGTGAACAGCATAGTCGGGCGCTTCCTGGAGCATGCTAGGATCTACTACTTCCGCAACGGCGGGGAGGAGGAGGTCTTCCTGGGCAGCTCGGACATGATGCCCCGCAACCTCAAGCGGAGGGTGGAGGTGCTGTTCCCGGTGCTGGACGCGGGATACCGCCGCCTGCTGGTGGATGAGATACTTCCTATCCATCTGAAGGACAACGTGAAGTCCCGGGACATGCTTCCCGACGGAACGTACGTCAAGAGGAAGGCCGCCAAGGACGAGGCGAAGGTGGACTCCCAGGATTGGCTGATAAGGAACCGCGGGTCCTGGCACCGGGAGGAGTGAGGCCGATGGACGATCTGTGCGTCTACGGACGGAGAGCGACCGCTCAACGTCTCACCGCCTTCCTGGCCGAGGTGGATGGTGTTCGTCTCGGGGAGGACATCGAGTGCGTGCACCGCATGCGGGTGGCCTCCCGGCGCCTGCGCTCCGCGCTGCGCATCTTCGGGGAATGCTTCAAAGGAAAGAAGGCAAAGAAGTGGAGAAGAGAGGTGCGGCAGGTCACCTCCTCGCTCGGTGAGGCGCGCGACCTGGACGTGCAGATGGAGCTGCTGGGAGCGATCGGCAAGAACTGGGACGGGGAGGAGTCGGTCGGCCTTTCGCTCATCATAGAGATGCTGAGATGCCGCAGAGCGTCCCTGCAACCGGACGTCGTGTCGCTGATGGACACCATCGTCGGTGCCGGTCCTTTCCAGGAGATGAGATCGGAACTTGCGGACGCGGTGGAATGGAACGGCGACCCGTCCCTGCTCTACCCGTACGCTTTCGGACACGCCGCGGTGGCCGTGGAGGAGCTCATGGAGCACTCCCATTCCGTTCCGGTCTACGAGGATTGGCAGGGACATCATGCCCTGCGCATAGCCGGAAAGCACCTGCGCTACGCCCTGGAGGCCTTCCGGGAGGCTTACCCGGATGGCCTGGACAAGGACCTGAGAACGCTGAAGAAACTGCAGGACACGGTCGGCGAGCTGCACGACTGTGACGTCTGGCTGCAACGGTTGCCTTCGCTGCGGGAGGAAGCGCCCGCCGCCATCAAGGCCATCGACCGCCTGCAGTCAACGTTCGAATCCCGAAGGCGGGAGCTGCACGGGAAGCTGGTGACGCAATGGAGCGCCCTGCTCCAGGACCGTTTCCTGTTCCGGCTGCTGGACAAGCTCAAGGGCCGCCCATTAGTGGAGGTGTGCCCAGTGAAGGTGGCGCTGATATCGGACGTGCACGGGAACGTTCACGCGTTACGGGCGGTCATGGAACACGCCCGGACCAACGGAGCGACGGCGTTCCTGAACGCCGGGGACGCCGTGGGCCTCCCACATCCGGTGGAAGCCATCCAGCTGCTCATGGACAAGGACGTCATCAGCGTCATGGGGAACCTGGACCGCGCCTCGCTTAAGGTGGCCGCGGGAAAGAAGGTCAGGGACCGCCAGTTGGAGATGGCCACCGAGATGCTCGGTAAGAGCGAACTGGAATGGCTAAGCTCCTTGCCGGAAGATCTCCGCCTGGATGTCTGCGGGCGTACCGTGCTGGTCACCCACGCCTCCCCCGGACAGGAGGCGGAGAAGCTTACTCCGAACACACCAGAGAACCGGTTGCGCCATCTGGCCCAGTCCACTGGCGCGGACATCGTGGTCACCGGTCACTCACATATCCCAATGGTCAGGGAGTGCGTGGGAACCATGTTCATAAACCCGGGTAGCGTGGGGCGCCCCCGGGACGGATCCGAGGCCTCCTACGCCTTGCTGGACCTTCCGTCGTTGAACGTGAAGCTTTTCAGAGTGTCATACGACGCCAAGGGCGTCGCCGATGAACTTCGCTCCCAGGGATTCCAGGACCTGCCTAAGGAACTGGAGAACGGACGGACCAAGGACCTGGTGGCGGCGGCCGGAACCTGGGCGGAACGTTTCCACAAGGACCGCCAACACGCCGAACAGGTGCGGAGCCTGTCGACCTTGATCTTCGATCGAACGCACGGACTGCATCGCTTGGAACACCGGGACCGCGAGCTGCTGGAGATGGCGGCGATGGTGCACGATGTAGGAATAAGCGAGGGAGCGGAAGGGCATCAACGAAGAGCCTTGGACATCGTGATGAAGGCCGATCTGCCTTTGGAAGAGGTGGAGAGGAGGATGCTGGCCTGCATCGCCCGCTATCACGGCCTGCGCTCGCCGCGCCGGGAGGACCGGGTCTTCAAGGGATTGACCCCCTCGGAGAGGAGAAGGGTCACCAAGCTCTCGGCCATACTGGCCCTGGCGGATGGCCTCGACCGTAGCCACGCCTCCTTAGTAGGCGGACTGGAAGTGACGGTACGCAGAAAGGCGGTCAAGTTGACCATCTCCGGACCGGGGGACCTCTCATCGGAGAAGGAGTGGGGTTCACGAAAATCAGCTCAGTTCGCCCGGGCCTTCGGAAGGGAGGTGACTATTAATGATCGAACCTGAGAAGGGGAGGGTGGTGGCCTTCCTGGACGTCGGCACCAACTCCATACGGCTGCTGGTGGTGCGGATCAACCCCAATCGTTCCTTCACGGTGATAAGCGAGCAGAAGGAGATGGTCCGGCTCGGTGAGCAGGAGTTCTCGGACGGACTGCTCCTGGAGAGCGCCATGGAACGGGCCGTTCGGGTCATCAAGAACTTCTACGACCTCTCCAAGACCTACGGCGCCAGCGAGTTCGTGGCCATGGCCACCTCGGCCACCAGGGAGGCTTCCAACCGCGCCGATCTGGTGGACCGGGTGAAGGAGGCCACCGGACTGGAGCTTCAGATAATCTCCGGCATGGAAGAGGCCAGGCTGATCTATCTGGGCGTTTCCAGCGGACATCACATCGGCCGCAAGGTCGCCCTTTTCCTGGACATCGGCGGGGGCAGCACCGAGCTGGCCCTGGGCGATCAGAACGAGTACTCCTACCTGGAGAGCCTGAAGGTCGGAGCCATACGGCTCACCACCATGTTCGTGAAGAAGCCGGAGGCACCGGTCCCGGAAGATGTCCTCTCCAAGATGCGCAAGTACGTCAAGAGCTCCCTGGTCCGGGCCAAGAAGGAGATCCTGCAGAGCAAGGTGTCCCTGGTGTTCGGAAGCTCCGGGACCGTGGTGAACCTCGGGGAGATCCTGCTCCGTCAGGACTCCAGCTCGCGCCCGGGGGTGATAAGGCTGCCGCAGCTCCGGAAGCTGGTGCTGCACCTGGCCGGCATGGACCTGGCCGCCCGGCGCAAGGTGCCGGGGATGAACCCGGAGAGGGCGGACATCATAGTGGCCGGGGCCATGGTCCTGGAGACGCTCATGGAGGAGCTGAAGCTGAGCGAGATAGCGGTCAGCCAACGCAGCATGCGGGACGGCATGCTGCAGGACTATCTCGGCGGGCTGGAGGAGTTCCCGGGCTTCCGGGAGCTGTCGGTACGAGAAAGAAGCGTCATCCAATTGGGACGGGCCTGCTCGATAGACGAGGAACATGCCCAGCGGGTGACCTCGATAGCCCTGGAGCTGTTCGACAGCGCCACTAAGAAAGGATTGCACACCCTGGGCAAGAAGGAGCGGGAGATGCTGCACCACGCGGCCTTCCTGCACGACGTGGGGGACTTCATCTCCTTCAACGATCATCATCTGCATTCGCACTACATCATCTGCCATGCCGACCTCCTGGGCTTCTCCAGCCGCGAGGTGCTGCTCATCGCCAACATCGCCAAGTACCATCGCAAGCGAACGCCGAAGATGCGAGCGGCTGACCTTCGAGAGCTGGACGAGGAGGACCAGCGAGTGGTGATCCTTCTATCGACCTTGTTGCGCATGGCCGAGAGCCTGGACCGTTCGCACTCCAACCTGGTGCAGAACGTGCGTTTCAGCAAGGTCACGAAACGCTCGGTCAAGCTCATCGTCACCGCCAGCGGGGACCCCCAGCTAGAGATGTGGCGCATGGAGGAGGACCGCAAGGCCTTCAACAAGGCCTATGGCCGGAACCTCACGGTGGTGCTGAACAACATCGAAGGTTGAAAAAAGTAAAAGGAAAGTTAAGGGGTTTGACTGGGTAAAAAGTAAGACCTTACTTGGTCTTCTTCATTATCTTCATCCAGCCGCCGCTCTCGAACACCGCGAGACCCCTCTTGAGGAGGGTCTTCTCGAACTCCTCCCAGGATACGATCTCCAGCCTCGCGTTGTTGCCCTTGGTGAACTGAACTCCGTTGGTGCCCTTTACGCGGCCCGGCTTGAGACCCTTCTTCTTAGCGATGTCCTTTGCCTTATCTAAGCTGACTTTCTCCATAACCATGGAACGACCTCCGCGATAATCGACCAATCTGGCCTGTTATCCAGTAAGTAATGGAAATACTCGATATATAATATTTATTACATAAAGGACGGTGACCAGTGTTTATTCCTCTTATATAGTATAGGGTGTTAACCCCTCCCCGCACCCAGATTTTTATCCCTTGGGACGGTATGCCTAAACGATGCTGGCCGAATGACTGGCCATGCCTGGAAGGACAGGGATTAAATGCCTTAGCAGGGATTACCTGCCGATATTATGGGCCTCTTCGGTTCCTCCGGCATACGCGGTCTCATAGGAAAGGACATCGACGCCGAGCTTGGCGTGCGCATCGGACGAGCGGTGGGCAGCCTCTTTGGCACTGTCGTGATAGGAAAGGACCCTAGGACCAGCGGCGACCTTGTGGTTAGCGCTCTGATCGCCGGGCTCATCGAGGCCGGAGCGGAACCGTACCGGGCGGGCATGGTTCCCACGCCGACGTTGGCCTGCGCCGCTTCCCATTTCGACTGCGGCCTCATGGTCACCGCCTCCCATAACCCCCCGGAGTACAACGGGGTCAAGATGTGGAACCAGGACGGCAGCGCCTTCGACGGGGAGCAGACGGCGGAGGTGGAGAGACTCATCGCCGAGGGCGGCAGGAAGGCCCCCTGGGACGAGATGTTCTCCGAACGGCCGTGGGAGAGCGCCATAGACGAGCACATCCTTACTATCATGGAAGAGGTGGGACCGGTCGAGCGGTCCATCGTCCTCGATTGCGGGTGCGGGGCCACCGGTCCGGTGAGCCCCCGTCTGTTCCGGGACCTGGGCTGTTCCATCGTTACCCTGAACGCCAATCCAGACGGGCGCTTCCCGGGAAGACCGTCCGAACCGTCCGAGGCTAACCTCAAGGACCTGATGTCGTTGTGCAAGGCCAAGGGCGTGGCGGGCATCGCCCACGACGGGGACGGGGACCGCATGGTGGCCGTGGACGAGGACGGCCGCTACGTCAGCGGCGATCGGCTCCTGGCGTTGTTCGCTTCATTACTTCAGGTCAAGGACATGGCCGCCCCGGTGGACGCCTCCATGGTCCTGGACGACATCGTCGGAAGACCTATCGTGCGCACCAAGGTAGGGGACATGTTCGTATCGGAGGCGCTGAAGAAGAAAGGCCTCCCGTTCGGCGGCGAGCCGTCCGGAACGTTCATCTTCCCCTCGGTCAACTATTGCCCGGACGGCATGCTGGCCGGAGCTTATCTATTAAAATTGCTGGACGGCCGGCCGCTGAAGGAGGTCGTTGGTGAGCTTCCGATCTATCCCTCGGTCCGGGACTCCTTCTCGTACGATCCCTCCGATCGAAGGAAGGTCAAGGAGAAACTCGCCGAGGAGATGTCCTCGATCGACGGCGAACTGACCACCGTGGACGGTTTCCGGGTGGACCTGGGGCATGGCTGGCTCCTGGTGCGCCTCTCGGGAACGGAGCCCAAGGTGCGGTTGACCGTGGAGGCCCGCAACCAGAAGGACCTGGAAGCGATAGCCGAGATGGCCAGGGCCAGAATACGAAAGGCCTTGGGCTGAGCAGGCATTTAATAGCTGACCGCCAATTTCAATGGGAAGGAATTAAATGAAAGCGCTCATCCTGGCCGCCGGAGAGGGAACCCGCCTCAGACCGCTCACCACCAATATTCCGAAGCCGCTGCTGACCGTGGCCGGCAGGCCGTACCTGGCCCACCTGGTGCAGGCGTTAAGGGATGCCGGCATCCAGGAACAGGTCATCCTGGTGGGCTGGAAGGCCAACCGGGTCAAGGAGTTCTTCGGCGACGGGAAGCAGATGGGCGTGGAACTGAGCTATCTGGAGCAGAAGGAGCGCCTGGGCACCGCCAACGCCATCGGGGTGGCGGAAGGGCTCATGGACGGCGATTTCGTGTGCGTCAACGGGGACGTGGTCATGGCCCCGGAGGCGGTGGCCGAGATGGTCTCCGAGTTCCGGAAGGACCGTCGGCCGTTCATGGGCGTCGTCGAGGTCCCGGAGCCGCAGCGGTTCGGGGTGGTCCAGCACGACAACGGAAAGCTGGTCAAGATAATCGAGAAACCGGCCAACCCTCCGTCCAAGCTGATCAATGGCGGCTTCTTCGGCCTCACCGACGAGGTCTTCGATCACATACGGAAGACCGGGAGATCACCGCGCGGAGAATATGAGTTCACGGATACCCTGAACATGATGGCCGCCCAGACGGAGGTGGCCGTTCGCAAGATAAACGGGGAATGGATGGACGTCGGGTACCCCTGGGAGCTGCTGCGGGCGAACGAGTACCTCATGGGCCGCCTGAAGCGGGATGTTCGCGGTACTGTGGAGGAGGGAGCGGTGCTCAAGGGCGTCGTGGTCGTGGAAGAGGGCGCCCTGGTGCGGAGCGGAAGCTACGTCGAAGGTCCGGTATACATATCCAAAGGGTGCGACATCGGGCCGAACTGCTACCTCCGGCCTTTCACCTGCCTTGGCGAAGCGGTACGCATCGGAAGCTCGGTGGAGGTCAAGAGCTCCATAGTCATGCGGAGGACGCACATCCCGCATCACAATTACGTGGGTGACAGCATAATCGGCGAAAGGTGCAACTTCGGCGCCGGCACCAAGGTAGCCAACCTGCGCTTCGACGATCGGACCGTTCGGGTGACCACCAAGGGGCAGATGCTCAGCACCGGCCGGCGCAAGCTAGGGGTGATCATGGGCGATGACGTTAAGACCGGCATCAACGCCATGATCGAGCCGGGAACGGTGATCTGGGAAGGCACCGTGGTCGGCATGGGCGCCCGGGCCCGCGGGAACATCGGGCCGCACAGCAAGGTCTTCTAAAGCTCCACGACCGGAAGCTGCATGCGCCTTCCCTGACCGTCGTAAGCGCGCCAGCTGCCCTCGTCGTAAGGCAGGCAGGTTATGATGTGCACGTACCCATAGCGGCGGAACAGTTCCAGGTCCTCCCTGGACGGCCGATTGCTGTAACCGGGATGCGAATGCACCGTGCCGACCACGGAATAATCGATGGGCATCATGTGCATCATCAAGGTGGCCGAATCCTCTCCCTGAAGGGTGCCTGGCAATAGCAACAGTTCCTGGATGATGCCGTCCTCGGCCCGCAGCATGGCCACGAACTCGTTGGGCAACGAATCGCGCGCCGCCTCGTTTATCATCTCCAAGAGGGCGCGGTCGATGCCCCGGACCTTCAGCATAGGTTCCCCATCAGCTTCTCCCTGGTGCGGGCGTAGAAACCTTTACCGAAGCTGACGAAGCGCGCCCGGTCCGGGGAGGCCTTGAACTCCACCGTCTCGTTGCCGGCCATGAGCAGCTCCTGCTGACCGTCCACGACGACGACGCACTCCTTGGGACGGACCACTTGCACGGTGATGCGGCTGCTGGCCGGGACCACCACCGGCCGGGTGGAGAACTTGAAGGGGGCCATGGGAGCAATCACCAGTGCTTCCACCCGGGGATCGATCAGCGGGGCGCCCAGGCTCATGGCGTAACAAGTGGAACCGGTGGGGGTGGCCACCACTATGCCGTCCGCCCGGACGTTCATGGCCATCTCCCCGTCCACGAACACCTGGAAGTGACGGATCTTGGCCACGTGGGCGGTGTGCAGCACCGCCTCGTTCATGGCATCCAGCATGCGCTTCCCGCCCACGGTGGTCTGCAGCTTGATGCGCTCCTCCAGTTCGTAGTTGCCGCGCAGGACGTTGTCTATGCCTTCCTCCAGCTCCTCCTCCGAGGCCACGGTGAGGAATCCCAGGTCGCCGGCGTTGATGCCCAGTATCGGCGCCTTGTTGTGCTGCAGCGCTCTGAGTATGGTGCCATCCCCTCCCACGGTCACCATCATGTCCACGTCCATCTCGTCCAGGAGCAGCCCCTTGGTCTTGAACCGCTCGGCCATCTCCTTCTCCAGCAGCACCTCGTGCCCCTTGAGCAGGTCCAAGGTCCTCTTGGCCATGCGCGGGGCGTCGGGTATGTTCATGTTCACGCTCATCCCGAACTTCATAATAGCCACCTCACCATCGCCGCGTCGCCCGCGGCCAGGCAGTTGGCCCGGACCTCCAGGTCCAGGGCCATATCTAGGACGTTGCCGTCAAGATCGTAAAGCTCCCCGCCCGCCTCCCGGAGGATAAGGGCGCTGGCGGCGATATCGACCACCCTCAACGCCCTCTGGTACACCTCCGAGTTCAGATAGAAACCGTCGGCCAGCCCAGCCGCCACCAGGCACATCTCCAATGACGAACAGCCCATGGAACGGGTGCGCCGGGCCTTGCGCAGCACCCCGTTGGCGGAGGCCGCGGAGAACTTCCCTAGATAAACAAAGAGAACGGAACTGTCCATGTCGCATTTCCGTACGTGTATGGCCTTTCCGTTCCAGGTCGCCCCTTTTCCCCTCTCGGCGTAGAACTCGTCGCCGGTGACCAAGTTCCGCACTATGCCGTGGGTGGCGTCATTCATGCTTTTAGTGCAGACGGCCAGGGAGACGCTGTAGAACGGGATTCCCATCAGGGAGTTGTACGTACCGTCCACAGGGTCCATGACCAATGTGCGCTCGTGACCGCGGTCAATGAAACCCGCCTCCTCGCTCAGGACGTTCAAGGGAACATTCCTCTTGTCCATAAGTTCCAAGAGCAGGTCCTCGGCGATCTGGTCGATGAGGCATGTCGGCGTACCGTCAGCCCCCATGCCCACCTCGGCGGCCCGGTCGCTGAAGGCGCATTCCTGGTCGATCCTGCCGGCCACCTCGGCGGCCAGCCATTCCAAAGTTTCCCTCATCCCCCTGGATATTGACGGGGGGTTATTCATAATTGCGCCAGTGAGAACCATGGAAACGGTTTATACAGAACATGTCATTCCCTTATCGCCCCACGTGGCAGAGGGATCTTTTGGGAGAGCAAGTCATCTCGTTGTCGGCGAAGGGAGATATCGAAGAGATCGGCGGGAAGGCCCGCAACCTGATGGACCTGCTGGCCGCCGGGTTCCCAGTGCCCGAGGGATGGGTGGTCAGTACTTCCGCATACGAGCAGTTCCTGGACCGCAACGGCCTGCGGCAGCGCATCTCGGAGGCGCTCAAGGACCTGGACCACCAGGACGCGGTGAAGGTGGTCCGCTGCGCCGAGAGCATACGCGGCTGGATGATGGCCGGAGAACTTGATCCCATGCTGGCTGGGCAGCTGTTTGATAGGACCGAGACCTTCGGTCCGTCCGGACTGTGGGCGGTGCGCTCCTCGGCCATCGCGGAAGATACGGAACAGGCCTCCTTCGCTGGTCAGCAGGACACTTACCTTAACGTAACCAGGGAAAGGTTGGCGGAGAGCGTGAAGAAGTGCTGGGCCTCCTACTGGAACGACCGGGCGATAGAGTACCGCCACGACAAGGGCGTGAGCCACCTGGACGCCGGCATGGCGGTGGTCGTGCAGCGCATGGTGAACGCCGATTCCTCGGGGATAATGTTCACCTCCGACCCCATAACCGGGGATGAGAAGATCGTCATCGAGTCCAGCTGGGGGTTGGGCGAGTCCATAGCCTCCGGCCTCGTTACACCGGACCGCTTCGTCTGCGACTCCAGCACCGGGGAGGTCAAGGAGTCCAAGATCAACAGCAAGGCCCAGGCGATATTCCTTTCCCCGGAGGGGGAGAAGGTGGTGGACGTTCCGGAATCGGAGCGCAACCGGCCGTCGCTGACCAGGGGGAAGGTGGAACTGGTGGCCAAGCTGGGCATCCAATTGCACAAACATATGGGATCCCCCCAGGACATCGAATGGGCGGCGGAGGGGGACAAGATATACCTCCTGCAGTCCCGGCCCATCACCACCATCGGCGGGGACCTCACCCTGTGGACTCGCGGTTATGGAGATGAGTACTGGGCGGACGTCACGTCGCCGCTGTTCTTCTCCCTGCTGGGACCGTGGCTGACCGAGTACGTCAACTGGGAGGGCAGCGCGATAATGGGCTACAAGGAGCTCACCAACAAGCCGCTGCTCAAGATCCATAAAGGTCACGTCTACTTCAACGCCGAGGTGCTGGAGGGCATGCTGATGTACAATCCCAAGTTCTCCCGCACCAAGGACCTTCTGAACTACTTCCCGGAGAGGGACCAGCAGCGCATCGCCAACGCCGAGTTCCGCACCGGCAAGAGGGTGTTGGCCATGCTGCGCACGACCGTCCTTGATTGGGACGGGAACATCCTGCGCACCGACAAGGCGTACAAGCGCTGGGCCCGGCGGTTCATGAGGTGGGCGGAGGAGTTCGACGTCCGCGATCTCACGACGATACCGGACGACAAGCTGGAGGACGTGGTCTGGGAGATGGAGAAGGAGCTGATCAAGCATTACCGGCTTATCCGCTACGGGATGGTCGGGCACTCCATCGGCATGAACATGATCATGAAGCGCTGGCTTCAGGACTGGATAGGGGATGACAAGGGCGTCCTCTATTCCAGGGTCATCAGCGGGCTGAAGGGCAACAAGACCATCGAGACCAACATCGCCCTGAACCACCTGGCTAACGCCGCCCGCTCCGACCCGCACGTACTGGGCAAGGTGCTGGGACTGAGCTCCGCCGAGGTCCTGGTCCAGATGCGCTCCGATGAGAAGATGTCGAACTACGCCAAGGAGTTCGATTCGTTCCTGAAGCAGTACGGACACCGCTCCCACACCCGCGAGGTGTACTTCCCCCGCTGGGGCGAGGATCCCCGACTGGTAGCCGATATCGTCCGCTCGCTGGCCTCGTCACCCCCGGTGGACCTGGAAGAGCTGGAGAGACGGAAGATAAGGGAAAGGGAGGAGGTGGAGAAGGAGATCCTGGGCAAGATACGCAAAATAAAACGGGGATGGCTCAAGGCCCGGATGTTCAAGACGGTCATGGGCTTCGCCCAGACCTATCTGATGTTCCGGGAGAACCAACGCTACTACCTGGACCACATACTCTATCGGCAGCGCCGGGTGTATATGGAGTTCGCCCGCCGTTTCCTCGAGAAGGGCATCATCGCCAAGCAGGAAGACATATTCTTCCTTTCCAAGGATGAGATATTCGCCCTGGCGAAGGGAGAGGGGAAGGAGGCCCTGACCAAGATACCCGAACGCCGCAAGGAGTTCGTGGATTGGAAGGGCGAGCTGCCGCCGAAGTTCCTCAAGGGCGTGGTGGAGTTCGACGACACCGTGAAGATGGTGGAGAACTCCGCGCAGCTCACCGGCACGTCCGCCAGCCCGGGGGTGGCCACCGGACCGGTGCGGGTGGTCGATTCCATAGAGCAGCTCTCCGAGATCCGGGAGGGGGAGATCCTGGTCACCTCCAACACCGATCCGGGTTGGACGGCCGTCTTCTCCAAGATCGCCGGCCTGATCACAGAGACTGGCGGCATACTATCGCACGGGGCGGTGGTGTCCCGGGAGTACGGCATCCCGGCGGTGACCGCGGTGAAGGGAGCAACGAAAATCTTCATAACGGGTCAGAGGATAACCCTTGACGGCAACGAAGGCCTGATCTACATCAGGGAAGGATGATTCCAGTGGAAACCGACATTATTCACGAGCAGGGCGAGCAGAAGAACTGGAACGAAAGTTTCTACTTCAGCTTCTATGACCGCGGCAACGACATCTGCGGATTCATGCGCCTAGGCCTGAAACCTAACAAGAACGAGAAGATGCTATTCTGCTTCTTCATGATGCCTGACGGATCCTTGGTGGGAACCAAGGACACGGTGGAGTTCGACGGGGCGACCTTGAACGCCAAAGGCCTCACTTTCACCAAGGTGGAGGACGAGAAGGTCTGGAACTTGACGTTCGACGGCGAGCTTCCGGCCCACAAGAAGGGCGAGGACACCGTGGCCAAGGTCAAGTTCGACCTGCGCTTCGAAGGGACCAACCCGATGTTCAACTATCGCGAGTGCGTCACCGCGGACAAGGAAGCCTTGGCCGCGTCCGTGGCCTCCGAGCACCTGGAGCAGATGGGCAAGGTCCTGGGAAGCCTGAAGGTCGACGACCGGGACTACTACATCAAGGGACTGGGCGAGAGGGACCACTCCTGGGGCGAGAGGGACTGGACCGCTCCGCGCGCATGGGTATGGCTCACCTGCCAGGTCAGCGAGGACTTCGGCTTCAACATCACCAAGCTGTACATGGACAAGGGCGACATCGACGCCGGATTCCTGTACGTGGACGGGGAGAACCTTCCCCTGGTGAAGGTGGACATGGTCACCGAGTACGATGCGGACGGCAGCCCGAACACGCTATACATGGCCATGTACGACAAGGACGGCGTCGTCTACGGTGTGAAGGGCGAGGTCAAGAAGAAGGCCATCATGGAGTTCAAGGGCGAGAACGACCGCGGCTCCATTATGTTCGAGACCTTGACCAAGTGGCGCATCGACGACGGCGAGGACGCCGGCTACGGTATCGCCGAGTACCTGTTCAGGAAGTGAACGGGCCCATCTCCCTGATCATCTCGGTCAGGGAGATGCTGGAGGCGTAGATGTCGGCCAATTCCTTGGCCTGCGGGACCGGAACGCCGTCCCGTACCAAGGTCAGGAAGAACCGGCGCGCCTCCTTTTTGGCGCGTTTGCGCATGCGCAGGTAGGCGATCCCCAGGCTGATGAGCAGCCCGGGAACGGCCGCGGCGATGTAAATGATCGCCTGGCCATCTTTCTTTTGCTTCTCTGTTCTAGGCATCCCCATCCTCAATCGTGGTCCTTGGAGGCCCCGCTGACTATGTTCTTGAGCATCCCGCCCAGGCTGAGATTGGACATGTAGTCCTTGGTCAGCTCGAAGGCTTGCTCGTTGCTCATCCCCGCGTCCCGCAGCGCCTTGTAGAAGGCGGCCACGGACTCCCCGAACTTGGTACCCTCCTGCGCCCCGTACAGCACCTTGGTGATGCTATCCAGGAGCGGCGGCACCTGCTCGGTGAGCACGGTGAACATCTGTCTCAACTGTTCCGGGTCCGGCATATCGTTGTCGCTCATCACTTCACCTCATCATCATCGTTATTCGCACCTGCGCCTCGGCATTCTTGTCCCGCGTCGCCCATGTTCCCATGCCTCCACCTATGAGTGGTCACCCTACTTGGTCAGACCGAGCACCTGTGACCACCTCTTCACCACGTCCTCGGAGAGGCGGTACGATCTCTCGTTCCGCCCCGTCTCCTCGACCACCAGCTTCATCTCCGCCAGCTCGTTGAGCTTCTCCCGCACGATGCGCCTGGACGAGCTGCCCCTCCTGCCCTTCAGCTCATCGGTGAGCTGCGAGATGTTCAGATCGGGGTGGTCCAGCAATATGCGCAATATGTCCTTGGAGATGGGGTCCTTTACCTCCGGCAGGATGGTATCTACGGACACCACGCCGTATCGTTGGTAGAGGTCCATCAGCCGAAAGTACTTCCCCACCGTGTCCTGGAAGGTGGCCAACTGGGCTGCCAGCTGCCCATACGGCACGGAGACCTGGCGGATGGCCTCCTCCAGCTGAGCGATGCGCTCAGTGAGCTCCTGTATGCGTTTGGCCTCCTCCTCTCCCGCCACAAGGAATTGATGTCGGTGAAACGCTTAATATTCTGTCGGTCATGGCAGGGACATGGGCGAGGCCAAGTTCCGTATCGAGCCGACAAGTTTCCCTGGAGTATACCGTTCCGGAGACATGGTCTTGACCAAGAACCTCGCCCCGGGCAAGCGCGTCTACGGCGAACGCCTGTTCTCCCAGGAGGATGAGGAGTATCGGGAATGGTCCCCGGACCGCAGCAAGCTTGGCGCGTTCATCCGCAAGGGCGGTTCCTCGTTCCCATTCAAACCGGATTCCCACGTGCTATACCTGGGCGCCTCGAGCGGGACCACCCCTAGCCACGTCTCGGACCTCGCTCCGGAAGGCCGGGTCTATGCGGTGGAGATATCTCCGCGCATGTTCCGCGATCTGGTGGGCGTCTGCGAGGAAAGGCCGAACATGATGCCGATACTCGGCGACGCCACCAAGCCGGACGACCTGGCGTTCCTGGTCGAGAAGGCCGACGTGGTCTATCAGGACGTGGCGCAGAAGAATCAGGCGGCGATGTTCGCCAAGGCCATGAAGCGTTTCTCCGCACCGTACGGAATGCTGGCCGTCAAAGCGCGCTCGGAGGACGTGACCCGAGAACCGCGGGATGTGTTCCAGGACGCCGCCAACTACCTTAGGAAGGAGGGGTTCAAAGTTGTCGAGATCGTGGATCTAGAACCTTTCGAGAAGGACCACGCCATGATCGTGGTGGAAAGAGCTTCTTAGCCTCCACTCCAAGCAGGGGCTCCGCCGGACGGGAATCGGATAAATAGGGTCAGCCCATCTATGATAATGTTTCAAATGAAGAGGTGACCCGTCTGCCCAACGTCTACGCCATCGGTTTTCAGGGGGACCGCTTTCTCATGGTCTACAATCCCAAGCGAGTAGGATGGGAGATGCCCGGCGGCAAGCTGGAGGAGTTCGAGACCCCTCTGGACGGCATAAAACGAGAGTACCGCGAGGAGTGCGGCTTCGATCTGGAGGTCCTGGACTGCCGGCCGATGGGGCCGGTGGTGGTGTTCGCCGGAGTGCTCGGCAAGGAAGTGGGGGAGGGGGAGATGGGCTGGGAGCTGATGAACGAGCTACCGCAGAACCTGGCCTTCCCGGAATGCGAGTACCGGGAGCAGATCGCCTGGGCCAGGGAGGCCGTGCGGAACAAGCTGGGAAAGGCTCTAACTCTTAAATAGTAAGAGTGAAATAGACGGTCACTTCGCCGCCACCTACGAAGTAAATGATTTACAATAACGATATAGGATGATGTTCACATGGCAAGAATGCACGCCAGGAGAAGGGGTTCTTCCCGTTCCAGGAGGCCCCTGCTGACCGAGAACCCCGAGTGGGTCCCGCTGTCAAACGAAGAGGTAGTACAGATGGTGGTCAAGCTAGGTAAGGAAGGCATGACCAGCTCCAAGATCGGCCTGGTCCTGAGGGACCAGCACGCCGTACCCAGCGTTAAGCTGGCCACCGGCAAGACCGTACTGGAGATAATGAACGAGAACGGTCTGACCCCCAAGCTCCCGGAGGACCTGATGGCATTGATGAGGAAGGCCATTAACCTCAACTTGCACGTACAGAACGGCAACCGCGGAGACCATTCCAACCGCCGCGGACTTCAGCTAGTGGAGTCCAAGATCAGGCGATTGGTCAAGTACTACAAGAACAGGGACATCCTTCCCGCTGACTGGAACTATTCCCTGAAGAACGCCGAGCTGCTCATTGAGTGAGTAGGATATGGACGCCAGCGTCCTCCCGGAAAACCTCTTACTTCGATTTTCCTTAGCCGCGGCCGCGGTGCGCGAATGCACCGAGGCCCGGGTCTTTTCACATAACGACGCCGACGGCATAGGTGCCGCCAGCGTTCTGACGTCCATGCTGGTCCGGGCGGGAAAGGGTTCCCAGACCACCATGCTCAAGAGCTTCGACCTCCCGGCCATCCAGGCCAGCCTGGTCAAGGGCGTCGATCTGCTCATCGTGGCCGATATGGGCTCGAGCAACCTCACCGCCCTGGAATCCTTGGGCGTCAAGGTCATCGTGCTCGACCACCACCGACCGGAGAAGGATTCGGATAAGGTCATGCACCTCAACCCGGCAGTCCTCAAAGTGGACGGAGCCAGGTACGCCTGCGCCAGCACGCTCGCCATGCTCTTGGCGGTCACGGTCGAAGAGGGGAACTGGGACCTTCTACCGCTCTCCTTCGCCGGGATGGTCGGCGACCGCCAGCACATGCAGGGGTTGAGCGGGGTGAACGCCCACCTCTTCAACGAGGGGAGCAAGCGGAACCTGGTGCAGGAGAAGAAGGGTTCGTTGCTTCCCCCGGGACCGATCGGCGAGGGTCTCATGAGAACCTCCCATCCCTTCATCAGAGGGGTGAGCGGCGACGCCCAGGGCATAACCAGACTGTTGCAGGAGGCGAACGTCCGTCCGGAGAGCACCTGGGACGGATTGGATGAGGGCGGAAAGAGACGGCTCTCGTCCCTGATCTCCCTGCGCCTGCTGGAGCAGGGCTGCTCACTGGGCAGTCTGGAAGATGAACTGGCTCCCGATTACTTCTTTCCCCAGGACAACTCCCGGGCCTACCAGTTGACCAGATTGATAAACGCTTGCGGGCGGGTTGACGAAACGGCGCTGGGGCTATCCATGCTCCTCGGGGAGAAGGAATCTCGGGAGCGCGCCGATTCTTTGCTCAAGGAGTATGACGAGATGCTCCTGAACGCGGCGAAGCGCACGGCCGAGCGCGGGGTCTCCAAGGAGATCGCCATACAGCACTTCGAATCCCAGCAACGGGAAGTGTCAAGCGAACTGTGCGGCTTGGTCATGCAATGGATCGGCGACCAGGACAAGGCTACTATCTGCTTGACCAGAATGGACAAGGAGTTCAAGGTGTCCTCCCGCGGAACGAGGAAGTTGGTGGACAAGGATGGCCTGGACCTGTCCGTGGCCATGAGGGACGCCGCCGCCTCCGTGGGCGGGGTCGGCGGTGGTCATAATATCGCCAGCGGAGCCAGCATACCGCTGGGCAAGGACATCGACTTCATTCAGGCGCTTGACGCCATAATATCAAAACAGATGAACCGGGTCAGCGCCAAGTGACCTCGACCTGATCGGTGCGGAAGCGCTGGTCGATGGTGGTAGTTTCCATGGAATGAACGATACCGGCGTTATGCATCACCAGGCCGGTCCAGGCGATCATCGCCCCATTGTCCATACATAGCGTCCGGTCGGGCACGTACATTCGGGCGCCGCGCGCCTCCGCCATGTCCAGCACCATGCGCTGCAGCCGCTTGTTCTGAACGACCCCACCGCCTAGAAGCACCTCTTCCTTCTCCACGTGGGCCATGGCCCTTTCCGTCACTTCCGTGAGCATGGCGAAGCAGGTCTCCTGCACGCTGAAGCAGATGTCCTCCAGGCTCTCGCCCTTGTTGCGGTGAGCGACGGCGGCGGTGAGGATGCCGGAGAAGGCCATGTCCATTCCTTTGACGGAGTAAGGCAGTTCCAGCAGCTTGCTGCCCTGGGCGGCGGCCTTCTCGATCTTGGGGCCGGCGTAGTAGCCCAGACCGATCTCCCGCCCTAGCTTGTCCAGCATGTTGCCGATGCCTATGTCCAGGGTCTCGCCGAATATTCGGTAGCGACCGTTGGCGAAGGCGATCACCTGGGTGTTGCCTCCGGACGCGTAGAGCAGTACGGGGTCCTGGGCCTCGGTCTTGATCCTGCCGATCTCCAGGTGGGAGATGCAGTGGTTCACGCCCACGATGGGGACGTTGAGAGATAGCGATAGAGCACGGGCACCGGTGGCCACGGTACGCAAGCAAGGTCCTAGCCCGGGACCTTTGGAGAAGCACACCAGGCCGATGTCCTTGAACTTCAGCCCGGACCTGTCTATCGCCTGACGCACCAGGGGGACCAGCCGTTCGGCGTGGTGATTGGCGGCCTCCCGAGGATGAATGCCCCCTTCCAGCGGACGGTACATCTCCAGCTCGTTGGCCAATACGTTGCCCTTCTCGTCCACGATGCCCACGCCCACGGTGTGAGCGGTCCCCTCGATGCCTAGGCAGTACATTTACATCTGGCTTAAGCCAGCTCCTTCAGCTTGTTGATGATGACGATGGACCCCTCGAACACCTCATCGTCCACCACCAGGATGGGTAGGTTCTTGTGCAGTATCTCGTAGTAAGCGGCCTCGGCCAGTCCATCAGCGACCGAGGTGTCCACGATGCGCGGGCTCACGCCTTCCGGGAGGTGGGACTTGACGTATTCGCACTTTTGGCAGTCAGGTTTGGTGAAAAGTAATATCTCCGTCATTTAGCTCATCGGATGCAAGAGGGAGCAAGTAATAAAAATTTGCCCGTGGAACCATGACACCAGACTATGGATCTGGGGGAAGTGGACGACGAAAGGCATATCAATTAGAACAACTTACGGCCAATTCCAAGGGCTCATGGTCTAGCGGTTATGACGTCTCCCTGACACGGAGAAGGTCTCCGGTTCAAATCCGGATGAGCCCACCAGAATCTTTCTAACCACCTCATTTTTAATCTTCCAAATATCACATTATTATACGATCGTGGGCAATCGTTTTTCATGAAGGACCTGCGAGTCGTTCTGCACATCCAGACCAGCCTGGACGCCCGAGTCACCGGTTTCGAGATCGACATGGGCGCTCATTATCAGCTGGCGGAAACGTTCGAACCAGACGGAACGATCTCCGGGGCGGATACCTTCCTGGCGGCACCGATCCCGGACGAGGTTCCGGAATGGTCCTATGAGGCAGCCAAGAACTTTCCCAGCTGCTCCCGCTCCGTGATGGCCATCGTGGACAGCAAGGGACGGGTGCGCAACTGGAGCGCCATCAAGAGGCAGCCCTTCTGGAAGACGCCGGTGGCGCTCTGCTCCCGCTCAACGCCCGAGGAGTACCTGCAGTATCTGAAAGGGGAAGGGATCGACATCATCATCGCCGGTAAGGACCACGTGGACCTCAAGAAGGCGCTGAAGGAGCTCCAGTCCAGGTACGGATTGCGAACTTTGCGTATCGACAGCGGCGGAACGCTATCGGCCATCATGCTCAAGGAGGGCCTGGTCGACGAGATCAGCGTCATCCTCAGCCCGTGCGTAGTGGGGAACCAGAACAGCGCTCAATTCATAGATCCGTCCGTAGCCGAACTGCCCAAGCCCTGCCAGCTGAAGCTCGGACATGTAGAGGAACTGGAGAACGGGCTGGTCTGGCTGAAGTACGAAGTGATAAGGAAAGGAAAGAGGTGAGCGTCCCGCTCAGAGGGACGGCTCGATGACGTACTTGCACATGTTGAAGTTCGTACCGAAGGTATCCTTCTCCACCACGCGCAGGGGCATATGCAGCCTGGCTTCGAATATCGATTCCAGTATACCCTCGTTCAGAAGGCACAGCGTCTTGCCGACGTCAGGGGCCTTGGAGCAATCGTACTCGTCGCGTATGATCAGGGTCACCGGGTGCAGCGAGAAGACCACCAGTTCGCCCAGCTCGTGCGCGAGGTAGAAATCCTTGACCTCCTTGATCAGCCCTTCCACGTCGTTGGCCTTCATGCGGGTGGATATCTCCGCCCCCATCTGCCGGCCGATGTCCTTGAGCACCGGGTCCATGTTGAAACCTATGGCCTCCATGCCGATGACGATGGAACGGATGGTTCCCTTCAGGAAGGTGCTGGGCGTTCCGATGGTCCTTCCGATGGTGTTGGCTACCGCCTTCTTGAGCTCCTCTCGGGGAACGACCGAACTGCCCACCGGGCGAGATATCACGTAGAATATCTTACGGCGATTGTCCTGCGGATCGTCCCGATATCCGATGAGGCCCTCCTTGACCATCTTGTCCAGATGCACCGACAAGGTGCTCTGCGCCTTGCTGGTCAGGACCGCGATCTCGGAAAGACTGAGATCCCGCCTCTGCAGCTCGCTCAGGATCTTCTGGCGTACCGGATTGGAGATCTGTCTAAGTCCGGTGGTAGTGGAATAAACATCAAAATCCGTGTTCCTGCTGGACAGAGTAATCGCCTGGACACTGATTATGGCTCTCTCTAGTTAAATCTATCGTAAAGTTACGAACTATCGCCTCCGGCATAACTTAATTAGATTGCTGACCCTCCCGTGAACGAGAGCAGATGAAGATAAGGATGGACGGCAAGGTCAGCGAGATGCGGGCGATCTGGTGCGAAGATGGGATCGTCCGAATGTTGGACCAGAGGATACTTCCGCACCGCGTCGAGGTTCTGGGGTTCAAGGACCATCACCAGGTGGCCGAGGCCATCAAGGACATGACCGTACGCGGAGCTCCGGCCATCGGCGTCGCCGCCGCCTACGGAATGATGCTGGCCGCCAATAATCACGAGGACCTTGATAAGGCGTCCAGGGAGCTGAAGGGCACCCGGCCCACGGCCTTCGATCTGTTCTTCGCGGTGGACCACATGCTGTCCCGCATACGGGACGGCGACGATCCGACCGACTCTGCCGAGGAGTACGCCGAGACCATCGTGGAACGGTGCCGCCTGATCGGGGAGCATGGCGAGAAGCTGATCAAGGATGGCGACCGCATCATGACCCATTGCAACGCCGGGGCTTTGGCCACCGTGGACTGGGGTACGGCGTTAGCACCGATAAGGGCGGCCTGGCGCAACGGCAAGAAGATATTCGTCTACGTTTCCGAAACGCGACCGAGGCTGCAGGGCATGAAGCTCACCGCGTTCGAACTGCTGAACGAGGGCATACCGCATGCGATAATACCGGACGGGGCGTCCGGCCATTTCCTCCGGGAAGGAGTGGACATGGTCATCGTGGGGGCGGACCGCATCGCCGCCAACGGCGATTTCGCCAACAAGATCGGGACGTTCGAGAAGGCCGTGCTGGCCAAGGAGCTGAAGGTTCCGTTCTACACCGCCGCCCCGCTGTCCACGTTCGACCTGGGCATCAAGCGCGGGGAGGACATACCGATCGAGTACCGGGGAGAGGAGGAAGTTACCGTCGTGGACGGCGTGCGCATCGCGCCGCATGGCTGCAAAGCGCTGAACCCCGGCTTCGACGTCACCCCGGCCAAATACCTCACCGGGATAATCACCGAGAACGGGGTAATGAGACCTCAGGACGTCGTCAGGAGAATGAAGGGGGCGAGACTGTGAAGCAGGCAGGCATGGACGTCGTTCGTTACGGAAGGCTGCTGTACGAGAAGGGGCTGACCAACGGGACCGGGGGCAACATCAGCGCTCGAGTGGGCGATATGATGGTCATCACGCCCTCCGGATCGTGCAAGGGCATGCTGGACCAGAACGAGCTGGTGACGGTCGATATCGTCTCCGGAAAGGCGGTCAGCGGAAGACCGTCCATGGAGACGCCCTTTCACCTGACCGTCTACCGAAAGAGGCCGGACGTGAAGGGAGTGGTGCACGTGCACCCCCGCTTCTGCACGGTATTGGCCTGCGCCAATATGCTAGTTGACCCGGCCCTGACCCCGGAAGGCCTGATGGTCCTGGGCAGGAGAGTGCCGCTCATCCCTTACGCCACGCCGGGATCGGACGACCTGGCTTTGATGCTGGGCCGAGAGGTGGAGAGCGCTGACGCGTTCCTCCTGGAGAGCCACGGAGCCATCACCGTGGGCAAGGACCTCAAGGACGCCTTCCATAGGATGGAGACCCTGGAGGCGCATGCCGAGCTGCAGTACCGGCTGGCGTTGCTGAGGAAAGGCAGGCCGTTGCCGGAGGAAGAGGTCCGGCGCATACTGAGGAAGTGATCCAATGATACTTGTCACCAAATGGTTCGGAGTGTTCCTGTGCGAGGGCCAGGAGGTCCGCGGGTTCAAGCTGTTCGATAAGGAGCCCAAACTGGTAGCTCAGAAGCTGGCGGCCGTCCAACGGGGAGAGATCCTCCCGGAGGAGAAGGCTCTGGCGGTAAAGAGGATGAAGGTGGCCGACGCCCGCCTGAAGCCGCTCGGAAAACCGATGGTCTTCGATTCCTCGTTCATCAGGCCTGAGAACTACGGCCTAACTCCGGACATGATGCAGAAGGTCATGCTGGAGCTCGGTAAGATCCGGGTGCGGGAGCCGCTCAGCGAGGACCGCTCCATCGCCCAGGCCATCCGGGCCACGGACGATCTGATAGAGGAGATCAACCTGCTCAGCGAAAGGTTGCACGAGTGGTACGGGGTGTACTTCCCGGAGCTGGGAGATTTCGCGGTGGACGCGGAGTACGCCCGGCTCGTCTCGGAGATGGGGGACCGGCAGGTCATCATGGACCACTTGGGCGTCTCCCTCGAATCGGTCGGAACGGACCTGGTCGAGAGGGACCTGGACATCATACGCGGCATGGGAAGGACGCTTCTCGAGCTGTACAACCGGAAGGAATCCCTGGACGCCTACGTCCTGGAGGGCATGGACCGGGTGGCCCCCAACCTGTCGGCGCTGCTCAATCCGAACCTGGCGGCCAGACTGATATCCTTGGCCGGAGGGCTGCAGCGCCTGGCGAAGTTCCCATCGTCCACGGTTCAGCTCCTGGGGGCGGAGAAGGCCTTGTTCCTGCACCTGCGCACCGGAAAGAGGCCTCCCAAGCACGGGGTCATATTCCAACATCCCTGGATCAACCGCTCGCCATACTGGCAGCGGGGGAAGGTCGCTCGAAGCCTCGGCGGAAAGATCAGCATCGCCGCCAAGGTGGACGCCTACCGCGGGGAGTTCATAGCCGATAAGCTGAAGGAACAGATGGAGAAGCGGGTCGCCGAGATCAAGGAGAAGTATCCTGAGCCACCTCGCCGGGAGCAGCGACAGCAGAGCCAGCAGGTTAGACCGCAGCAGCGGAAAGGCCCCAGCCCTAAATATTACCAGAATCACCGGCGATAAGAAATTATATAAACGTACCGTCAATTCCCTCCAGAGGTTGTTATGTCGTGGACCCAACAGGAAGTCAGGGAGCTCAAGGAAGGCAGATATATGCTCATCGACGAGGAGCCCTGCAAGATCATCAACATAGCCACCTCCAAGCCAGGTAAGCATGGAGAAGCGAAGGCCAACATCGACGCGGTAGGCATATTCGATGGTCGCAAGCGCAATGTCGTTTACCCGGTCAAGCACAGGGTGCAGGTACCGATGATCGACAAGCGCAAGGCCCAGATCCTGTCCATCTCCGGCGATGAGGTGCAGCTCATGGACCTGGACAACTACGAGACGTTCCAGTTGCCCATACCCGAGGAGTACAAGGGGCAGCTGACCGCGGGCGAGGATATCATGTACATGATAGCCATGGACCGCCGCAAGATCACCAAGGTGTGATCCGCTCCGAGCGATCATGGCCCGCAGCGACTCGTTCGCCCTGGCCAATTCCACCTTCGAGGAGGCGGAGTTCGTCATTTTGGGTGTTCCGTACGACGGGACCACCCGTTTCCGCTCTGGCACTCGTAAAGCGCCTACCGCCATCCGTAAGGCGTCCCGTCTTTTCGATCCTTACCTTTTCGAGCACGATCTGGACGTATCGACGGTAAAGGTCCATGACGCCGGCGACCTGGATTGCGGCTCGTCCTGCGAGGACATGTTCAAGGCCGTGGAGAAGGAAGCCACCAAGGTCGTCAAGGCCGGCAAGTTCCCGATCATCATGGGCGGGGAGCGCAGCATCACCTACCCATTCGTCAAGGCTTACCAGGAAGTGGGCGTCATCTCCATCGACGCGCACCTGGACTTCGAATTGCAGAGTGACCGTAAGTTCGATCATGCCTGCACCATGCGCAAGGTGGCCGACGTCGTAGGCATAGAGAACGTGGTTCCCTTCGGCGTCCGTTCCATATCCAAGCGGGAGATCGGGCAGGAGATGCCCAATTACGTGGACGCCTACCAGATCCAGGAGGGAGGCGTCGTGAACTCCTGGAAGAAGGTCCTGAACATGATGCGCCGGGAGCACGTGCTCCTGAGCTTGGACATGGACGGCATCGATCCCGGCTTCGCCCCGGGAACCTCCCGTCCGGAACCGTTCGGCCTGACCGGTTACGAAGTGAAGCGCTGCATCGATATGCTCGGAGACCGCCTGGTCGGTTTCGATATCTCGGAGGTCCTCCCGTCGCATGATCCCGGGACCACGGCGGCTTTGGCCGCCCGCATGATCATGGAGGTGGTGGCGATCGTGCACACCAGACGGGGAGAGATGTGATGGACCTCGCCCCGCTCATCTCCGCTTTCATTCTGATTTCGCTGACCGAGCTGGGCGACAAGACCATGATCGCCGTGATCACGCTATCCTCAAAGTACCCCAAGCGCACGGTGTTCCTCGGTTCCTTCCTGGCCTTGGTGGCGGTGACCGCCGTTGGCGTGGTCATCGGCGAGGTGCTCTTTCAGTTCGTACCGTCCTGGATCGTTGGACTGGCCGCCGGGGTGGTCTTCATCATCTTCGGCATAGTCACCCTGGTCCGCAAGGAAGAGGAGGAGGAAGAGGAGGTGAAGGACAAGGGCCGCTGGGGAGGGTTCGTGGCGGCCTTCGGATTCGTGGCGCTCATGGAACTGGGCGACAAGACGCAATTGTCCGTGATCACGCTCTCCGCCGAATCCGGATCGGCCCTCATGGTGTTCATCGGCGCCTCCCTCGGCTTCCTGTGGCTGGTAGTGCTGGAGGTCTCGTTGGGAAAGGCCATCGGGGAAAAGGTCCCCAAGAACTACATCCGCATCGGGAGCGGGGTCGTCTTCATCGTGTTCGGAATAATATTCCTGGCCCAGCAGTTCCTCTGATCATTCCTCGAGCAGCTGGCGTACCACTTTCTCGCACTGGTCACCGCAACGTTTCGCGGTCCCCTCGTCCTTGCCTTCCGAGTAGATGCGGAATATCGGTTCGGTTCCTGACGGACGGACCAGGCTCCAGCCGCCCTCGAAGAATATCTTGATCCCATCGGTGGCGTCCGTGCGCTGATCGGCGAAGTAGGCCTCGACCTGCTCCATCACCCATTCCTTCTTGTCCTCCGGGCAGGAGAGCTTTCTCTTGTCCAGGCAGTAACGGGGCACCTCCTTGAGCAGTTCGGACAGCGGTCCCTTGATGGCGATTATCTCCAGCATCTTGGCCATGGTCATGGCGGCGTCCCGGCAGTACTGGTGCTCCGGGAAGATCAGACCGCCGTTCTCCTCGCCGCCGAAGACCGCTTGGACTTCCATCATGCGCCTGGCGACTATAGGAGCGCCGACCTTGGTGTATATGACCTGGCCGTTGTGCTTCTTGACCACCTCTTCCAGACAGGAAGAGGTGCTGACCGGGGTGACCACGATGCCGCCCTGGTTCTCCTGGACCATGTGGGAGGCCACCACCGACAGGGATTGATCGCCGTAGACGTAGTTGCCCTGGTCGTCAACGAATATGGTGCGGTCCGCGTCGCCGTCGTGAGCTATACCGAGATCGGCGCCGGTGGCTTTGACAACTGCCACCAGGTCCCTGAGGTTGTCCGGCGTGGGCTCGCTCGGATGCCCGGGGAAGGTTCCCTGCGGATTCCCGTTCAGGGTTATGGCGCGCACTCCCAAAGTATCTAGCAAACCGGGGGAGGTGACGGCGCCGGCCCCGTTCGCGCAATCGAGAACGACGTTCAGCTTGGCCTCCCCGATCTTGAAGCGGTCCACCGCGCGGCTTATGGCGTTGGCGTAGGAAGCCCCCACGCCCGCCAGGTGAGTTATGTTACCCACGTCCTTCCAGGAAGGGGTGGCGAACTCTCTGTCACCGTATATCCGCTCGATGACCTCCTCCTTCTTTCTGGGCATCTCGGTCCCGTCGTGGTCGACGCACTTGATGCCGTTGAACTCTGGAGGATTGTGGGAGGCGGTTATCATCACCCCTCCCTTGACCCCGGAATTTTTAACGTAATATTGAAGGGCGGGCGTGGGAAGCATCCCCAGGTCCACCACGTCCGAGCCGGCGGAGGTCATCCCTCCGGACACCAGCGCCCGGATCATATCGGCCGAGGTGCGAGAGTCCGTGGCTATGGCCACCTTGCCCTGCATGAAGGTGCCGATGGCCCGTCCGACGTCCAACGCCAGCTCGACGCTCATGTCCTGGTTGATCACTCCGCGTACTCCGTTGGTGCCGAACAGTTTGGTCATCACATCACCTGGGGCGGTCCCGCTGGGCCACTATCAGAATGTGGATGATGTCGGCGGAGTCCTTGAAATTGTCGGCGGAGTTCTCGACGCCGTGCAGCAGGTCGCGCATCAGGTAGATCGCTCGGGCGTCCAGATTGGTCAGGAAGAACTCCTTCTTCATCAGGAAGTACATGTCGTCCATGGCGTGCTCGGATTCCTCTATCTCCTTGTGGGTGCGCAGCACCAGGTCGTTGTTCAGGCCCAGGTTGTCCACGCATACCTTCAGCGCCTTGGCCATCTTCTCCAGCTCCAGGGTCATGGTGTTGAACTTCTTCCAGATGTCCAGAGGGATCGGGATGTTCAGCTCCAGCACCAGCTGCAGGTTCATCCCGGCCTCCTTGCACCAGTCGGCGGCGTAGTCCATGCGGCGGACCAGATGTAACAGGTCCTCCCGGTTCTTCTCCTCCAGGTCCCCGCGGGAGAGCCCCTCGGTCAGGGATATCTCGCGGGCGTCGGCGGCCTTCTCGGCCAGGAAGGAGCGTTTCAGCGCGTCCAGGGCCTGCTCCTTCTCCCCGCGGCACAGCATTCCCATGGCCCGGTTGAACTCGATTATGGTGTCTCCCACGTCCTGGGCATGCCCGCGCATGTCCTTGGATACCACCGATTCTCGGCGCGAATAGAACCATTCCAGCAACGATGTTCTCTCACTCAAGCTTAATCGCCTCTTGTACTCCGTCTTCCGGTCTGGGGTAGAGCACCGCGGCCTTGGGATTGACCGCTAGATACACTTCCCTCCCGATGGTTAAAAGGTTTTCGTCATAGGTGACCGAATCAAAGGCCACCTCCTCTTCATCCTCAGTGTTGGCCGTGATGCGCCAGTACGTTCCCATATAAGTGATGGCGGTAACCTTGGCCCTCATGCCCTCGTCCGCTTGGAACACGAACTCCGGACGGACGGAGATGACCACGGCGTCTCCCACCGGGTGGTTGCTCTGGTTCACCTTGACCTTCCCGCCGTTCCTAAGCTCGATCACCGAAACCCCGTCCTTGATTTCCAGCACCCAGCCTTCCAGCAGGTTCGTCTCGCCGATGAAGTTGGCGGTGAATATCTTCTTCGGATGGGTGTACAGTTCCTCGGGCGTTCCCGTCTCCACCACGGTACCGGCGCGCATCAGCACGATGCGGTCGGATACCGATTGCGCCTCCTCCTGATCGTGGGTGACATGGATGGTCGTCAGTCCCAGCTCCTTCGCTAAGCGGCGCAGCTCATACCTCAGGTCCACCCTGACCCGGGAGTCCAGGGCGGACAACGGTTCGTCCAACAACAATAGCTTGGAACCGGAGGATAAAGCTCTGGCCAGAGACACCTTCTGCTGCTCCCCGCCGCACAGCTCGCCGGGCAGCATTCCCATCTTGTCCAGTAGCTTCACCATCTCCAGGAAACGCCTGGAGACCCGAACCTGCTCCTCGGGGGGCAGGTCCCTGGCCCTCGGCCCGTATGACACGTTGTTCTCGACAGTGAGGTGCGGGAACAGCGCTATGTTCTGGAACACGTAACCGATGTCCCGGTCCTCGATGGGCACCCCGGTCATGTCCTTGCCGTCGATGAAGACCTTCCCGTCCGTCGGTTCGATTATTCCAGCGATCATGCGGATGAGGGTGGTCTTTCCGCAGCCGGACGGACCGAGCACGGTCACGTACTCCTTGTCGGCGACGGTGAGGTCGACCTTGTCCACGGCGACCACGGAGCCGTAACGCTTGCCCACCCCTTCCAGCCTTACCTCGACCATCATTCCACCTTCAGTTCGTTCTCCAGGCCGTTCGGCGGCATGGGGAAAACAGTTCCTTTGGACTCTTCCCAGTAAACGTCCACTACATCCCCGGGAGCGATCTTCCCCTTACGCCAGGACGGGACCTTGGAGGAGATCCGCTGTCCGTTGTCCATCATCAGATCCACGTGTAGGTTGCGCCCCTCGAAGATTATGCGCTCCACCTTTGCCTTAAGGTAACCTTTCCTTTCCTTCGATATGTCGGTGTTGCCTATCTTGACGCCGAGCACGGCGGTGGTTCCGGTCGCCAGCTCGGACGGGCGGCCCTTGAGCACCGTGCCCTCCGGAGTTCGTATCAGCGTGAAAGGACTGGACTGCAGCACCTCCCCGGTGAAGAAGTTGGACTGACCGACGAAGTTGGCCACGAAGGGCGTGGCCGGTTCGTCCCACACCTCCTTGGGCGTTCCTATCTGCAATATGCGACCTTCCCGGATAACCGCCACCCGGTCGGCCATGACCAGCGCCTCGTCCTGATCGTGCGTCACGTGTATGGCGGTCATCTTGAGCGTTTTAACGAGCGAGCGTAGCTCGGTTCGAAGCGAGATGCGCAGCCGGGCGTCCAAAGCCCGCAACGGTTCGTCCAGCAGGAGCAGGTCGGCTCCGGACGCCAGGGCACGCGCCAACGCGGTACGCTGTTGCATCCCCCCGCTCAGCTCCCGCGGGTAAGCGTCCGAACGTCCTGATAACCGTACCAGGTCTAGCATGCTGATGAGCACCTGCTCCTTCAGCTTCTCGTCCGCCCCTCGGATGTCCAATCCGAACGTTATGTTCTCCTCCACCGTCAGCTGAGGGAACAGCGCGTAGGTCTGAGAGAGCAGGGCCGCCTTGCGCTCCTCGATCTCCATCCTGGTGAAATCCTGGCCATCGAAGAATATCTTGCCCTTGTCGGGCACCAGCAGGCCGGAGATCATGCGCAACAAGGTAGTCTTACCGGCGCCGGTCGGTCCCAGCACGCAGAGGTACTCACCGTCCTTGACCTCCAGGTCCAGACCGTCGGCGGCCTTGATGTCCCCGTAGGACTTCCTGAGGCCGACCAGCTTCACGTCTGGCATCAGTGTGCCCTCCGGTTGGTTATGTAGCGGAGGGCCAGCATGAACATGAAGGACACTATTATCAGAACTATGCAGGCCAGCCCGGCGGTGTAGTAGCCGGAGGCGGTCTTTTCGTTTATCAAGTTAACGATGAACACTGGCGCCGTATTGGCTTTGGCCACCACCGCCAGGGTCGCCCCGGTCTCACCGAGGCTGCGGGTGAAGGCCATGATAGCCCCGGCCAGTATGGAGCTCTTGATTATTGGATATAGAACGCGACGGAAGGCCTGCACCGGTTTAGCGCCAAGCGTTCGCGCCGTCTCCTCGAAGGCGGGGTCCACCTCCTCCACCGCTCCGGCTACGTTACGAACGACCAGTGGATATGTGAAGGCCACGTGAGCCAGGATGATCAGCAGAACGTCATAGGTGGGAATTATGTTCTGCCCGGTCCAGAATACGCCCAACGAATAGCCGAGAGCGGCGGTGGGAACGATCAAAGGTACGTTCACCAGAACGTCCAGAACCTCCGATAACTTGCCGGTCCGGTTCTTGGCTATGTACAATGCCAGGGGCACACCGAGAGCGATGTCGATCACCGTCACCACCCCGGCCACCAGGAAGGAGAACAGGAGGCTCTCGGTGAACGGACCCCAGTCGAAGGAGGAGGACTCCACAGAACCCACATAGGTGAAGATGAAGAAGGACGGTATCAGGACGAATACCACCAAGAAAAAGACGGCCAGGCCGTCCTTGGTCTTGGGGAACCAGCCGCGGGAGAACAGCTTCTCCGGGCGGGGCCAGATCCTTCCCATGGGCAGATGCACCTTCATGATGACCAGCTTAATGATCACCAAGAGCACCAGGGAAACCAATATCAACAGTATGCTGACGAAGGCCAGAGGCGCGGCCAGGTCCGAGTTGTCGACCAGGTCGTGCTTCCAATCCCCTATCAACGTAGGGCCAGTTGCAAAACCTCCGGAATTGGCCATGGTCGCCAGGGCGATCATGGT
>DAONGL010000009.1:0-40487 GCA_035404085.1 Methanomassiliicoccales archaeon
CGGTGGACGGCGCGATAGCGGTGCAGAGCGCCGCCTTCGCCCTGAAGACCCATCCTGAGCTTTCCCTCCGATCGAAGAACATCATGGGCATCGTGGTTCCGGAAATAGAGGCCAACTCCATCCGAACGCCGATGGACCAGCGCGGTTACGGCGTCATCGGAACGTCCGTCTACATCGACGAGGCGGCCAAGGCCTTCGAGAACCTGGTCGAAACGGTGATCGAGGCCGCGGAGATCGAGACCACCATGAAGAAGATCCTGGATGAGGTGGAGAAGACCAAGCGCCGCGTCAACGCCCTGGAGTTCAAGGTCATACCCGAGCTGCAGGAATCCGAGGCCTTCATCCGCCTCCGCCTGGAGGAGATGGAGAGGGAGAACACCTTCCGGCTGAAGCGCGTCAAGCAGAAGGCGGAAGCGCGCGGATGATGCTCGAAAAACTCTTTGATACTCCGGAAAAAAGGGCCAGGCTGGTCAGGTACGCCTGGCTCATCTCACTTTTAATGCTACTGCTAGGTTACGGGCTCATGGTCCTCTTCTGGGACTACTGATCCAGCATCTCCAGGTACCCGTTCTCTAGGTGATACAGGGCGGACCTTACGGTCACTGGAATCCCGGGCATGACCCTCTTCACCATCTCCCGCAGGTAGGCGGACTGCCTGGTCGCCCATTCCTTCTCGTGCGGTTCGTAGAACCCCAGCCAGGACCGGGCGTCCTCTATCTCTTCGTCCAGGGCCTCGGAGAGGGCCGCGATGTCCACCGTGTCCAACACTCGCTCGTCCAGGTCCCCCGAGGACCGCATGCCGCAGCTGCTGTGCCCGACCACCAGTACGTTGCGGCACTCCATCACCGTGAGGCAGATGAGCAAAGAACGTAGTGAATCGTTGTTGATGGCGTTCCCGGCGTTCCTGATGATGAACACCTCTCCGGGGGTCAGTCCCAGCATCTCCAGTGGCGGTATGCGGGAGTCCATGCAGGTGAGCACCACCGCTTTCGCGGAGCCGTTCACCGGAGGACGGCGGTAATTGGTCATCCAGGAACGGTTACCGTTCAGAACGCTCTCAATGAAAATATTGGCGCCATCCTCGTCCTTCGGCGGGGTGGTGTACATTACCCCCTTAGCCCAAGCACCGTTATTTCAAGGTTTCCTCAGAAGTCGGCCACGGACATCTTGCCGGTGCCGAGATGCGCCAGGACCAGTTTCGCCGGGTCCGGTACGAAGTTATGCATCTTCTGGAAGGAGGTCTGGTCCTGCCAGGTGGAGGCGTTGATGAGCCGGATCCCGTTGTAGAAGGAAACCCCGGCGCCGTGCACATGCCCGGTGACGAAGATGTCCGGCACCTCGTCAATGACCATGTAATCCTTCCGCTCCGGGGCGAAGGGCGTCTTGCCGCCGTACGACGGCGCGAGATGCCGCCTCTTGAGCATCTCCTCCATGGCCTTCAGCGGCTGGGAGTATGAAAGTCCCTTGATCCCGTTGACCAGGTCGTCGAAGCTCTTGCCATGGTACGACAGTATCGTCCGACCCTCTATCTTGAGGTAAGCGGGGTTGCCTATCTGCAGGATGTTCGAGTCGAACAGCTTGGCCACCTCCTCGCTCAGCGCCGGCTGCGGTTCCGCCGGACGGACCATGTCGTGGTTCCCCGGTTGCATCACGATCCGAATGTCGTCCGGAACGTCTTTGAGGTGCTCGGCCAGAGCGCGGTACTGATCGATGATGTCCTCGATGACCAGCTCCTCCTCCTGGCCCGGGAAGACTCCGACTCCGTCCACGCAATCGCCGGGAATGACGACGTAGCGGATGTCCAGGTCCTTGGCCTCGTCCCTCATCCACTCTATCATGTTCTTCCAGCGTTCCTCCAGGAAGGTGTTGCTGCCGACGTGCACGTCGGACATGAAGGCCACCTGGGCCGTGGAATCCGTAACCTCCATGCCGGAACTGAACGGGACGTCCGGACGTATAAGGTCCTTGAGTATCAGCTTCCGGTCCCGCCGGGACATCTTACCGATCACGCCGATGACCTCGTCCTGCAGGATGGAGTCCTTGGCCGCCTTGTTGTCCTTGGGCACCATCACCGTCATCCGTCCAGTTTCGTCCTCCAGCTCGATGATCTTCTCCCCGGAGCGGGTATCCCGTACCTCGTTGACCATCCCGATGACCTTGACCTCGTCGGCCTGCAGCTTGTTGGGGTCCATGGCCCTCTGGACGGATATGGCGCCCATCATGTCCCTTCGGCGCAGCAATAGTGCCTTGAGATTGGCGAAGCGGTCCTGGAAGTAGCGGGCGAAGCCTTCCACGGTCCCCAGGCAGTCCGATTGGGCGGTGATGTCTTTCATCACCCGCACCTCGCCTATTCTGCGCACCGAGACCGGCTCCGGGCGCACTATCGTTTCCAGGCGGGGCGCGTCCACATGCACCACGGTGCGCAGATCGCGCAAGGTAACCACCAACGGCTGGTACGGGATCTGGGGGATGAACTGGCGAGCGAACTGCAGCGGAGATGGCTGGGATAAAATGAACTCCTCGGCCTCCTGGTCCAGAAGATAACCGTCATTGGCCAGGGCCTCGACGACCTTGCTACGCATCCGACCTTCTCATGCCGCCCCCATTTTAAATAGTTTCTTAAATTATCCATTCCCCATGGTCGAGGTCGTAGCCAGTGCCAGATGGTACCCCACCGAGGACGGGGAGAGGGTGCGAAGCAGCCTTCTCAACATTTTCCCGGGGGCCGTGCTGGAAGAGGGCCAGGGAACTATAAGGGCCAAGACCGACGACATGTCCCGCTTCAAGGAGATCATAAGGAACCACCGCATCCTGGACAGTACCAGGGCGGTCATGTTGCGCGGGACGAGCGAAGAAGGGATCAGGTTCCAGATGAACAAGCAGGCCGCCTTCGTCGGCAAGATCTCCTTCGTGGAAGGCAACGCGCCGCTGGGGCACATCGAGGTGCTCATCAAAGGCACCGAGCTGGAAGCGTTCATCGACAACGTCGCTCCCCAGACCATCGACGGGGAGATCCCTTGATCGCCGTATCCTCCCCGCATCTCTCGCGCTGGGACTTCCCTTACGCCCTGGAAAGGGTGGCCGAGCATTACCAGGCCTGGGAGATCGTGGCCGAGGGAAGGCATCTCCTGAGGGACATCCGCGATGACTTTCTGAGACTGTCGCCGTCCTACGACCTGGAGTATTCCGTTCACGCGCCGCTGAGCGATATCAACATCGGGGCCATAAATCCCAGGATGAGGGCGGCCGCGTTGAACGAGGTGCTGGAGTCTATGGAGATCGCCCACCGCATGGGCATCGATCTGGTGACGGTGCACCCCGGGTTCCTGTCACCACTGACCGCACTGGACCGGGACACCGCCATCCAGGCTACCAAGGAATCGTTGAAGGCGATAGACGCCCGGGGCAAGGACCTGGGCGTTCGTATAGCGCTGGAGAACATGCCGGAGATGCCAGTGGCCATGGCCAAGGGGCCCGAGGAGCTTCTCCTGTTCATGGAAGGCACGGACCTAGGCGTTTGCTTCGACATCGGACACTCCAACACCGTCGGCAACATCCCTGATTTTCAGTCGATCAAGGACCGCTTCATGAACATGCATGTGCACGACAACCTCGGCGATCGGGACCGTCACATGGTCATCGGCGAGGGGAACATTGACTTCCCGAGGTGGTTGAGCGCCTTCCGGCCCTATCATGGGCGCTACGTGATCGAGGCCCGGGAGCTGGAACGGTCATTGGTATCCAGGGACCGCCTGCGCGGCATGCTGTCCTCTCTAGACTGATCAACTTTCCCTGCCGCAACGGGAGCAGACGAACTTACCGTCCACATACCGCGCCTCCGTGCCTGCGCAGTGCTTGCAAACAAATCCAAAGGAAGGCGTTGTGAGCGCACCGTCGTAGGGCACGTATTTGGCACTGGGGGAGAGGGGCTGGTAATAGACGCTCACCGGTCGGGGGTCGCCCCACTTGATGATCTGCCGGCCGCTGAACAATTCCAAGGCCTTAACGAAGTAGTACGCCAGGTACACCACCCCCAGGGCCATGAAGGCCAGCATAAGCAGGCCCATGATCATGTCCGTACCGTCACCAGGCCAGACGTCCATGGGGAAGCTGAGGTAATCGATGAAGAAATGCAGCATTATGCTGGCGTAGACACCGTACTTCAGGAACAGGTAGCCGAGGGCCAGTCCGGCCAGGAAGGTCGGCGGCACCTTGTACAGGTCCCAGCTGAAGACGTGCGCCAGGGCGAACATGGCCGAGGAGAACACCAGGAAGAACTTCTCCCAGGGACCGAACTGGAAGTTCCCTCCCAGGACGTACCTGTGGTAAGGCGCTCCCTTGCCCTTCAGGATGTACACGGCCCCGAGGGGCAGGCCGATGTAAAGGATCCGGCAAATGACCTCCTCCCAGACCGAGGCCCGGAGCAGGCTGTACAGCTTCTGCCACAGCTCACCGGTGTCGCCTCCGGAGGAGGGATCGATGCCGAACAAACCGAGCAGCAGGTAGTAGGCGGCGTTCATCGCCAGTACCGCCAGGAAGATGGTGGTTATGCCGTACAGCGGCGAATGCGCGCTCGGTTTGAATCGGAGCTCATTCCAGAGCTGCTTTCTTCCCAGATACAGCATGATGGCGTACGACAAGAGAACCGCGATCACCAGCAGGATGTAGTAGACGACGAACCACACCCCCGGCAGCTCCAGGAACCTCACGAGCCAGGGCAGGGCGACGAACAACGAGGTGTAGGAGTCCCAGGCCTCGGGGATGACGTATTGCATGCCCCAGAGCATGATGCCCACGTTGATCGTTACCAACGCCAGAACGACGAGCGTCATGTACGCCCCGATGCCCCTGATGACCTCCCTGGCGGACTGCAAACTGCTCTTCTCCCTCACCGGCCGGGGCGGGGGAGCGTAAAAAGCGTATTGTCGCGCCACGTCGTCCGTCCCGTTCTGGGGGAGCCCGCACCGCTGGCAGAAGGCGGCGTCCTCCGGCACCTGGGCTCCGCATCGCGGGCAAGTGCGCTTCGGACCCTCTCCATCCATGCTCCCTTTCATCTAGGCCGTTCTATTTTTAACTGTCGATGTTGGTGCTTGAAAGCGTCATCAATATCATCAATTCGTCCATCAAGATAAATGTGCCAGCATCGTATATACATAAGGCAAACCTTTATAATTTTACCGAACGTTGCATAGCTACCGAAATGGAGGCAACCGCAATGGATGACGATGCGCCGGGAAAGAACGTGGATTTTGTAACGCTTAGCGCCGAGAAGATACCCTTCGGCCGCAACAACTTCATAGAGGTAGCGCGGAAGAAGGCCATCACCCAGGAGGGCGAGAACGAGTTCATCTCCCTGTCCCGTGGTTATTACCTGCCAGACGGCACCGAGCGGTTCAAGAAGTCGGTCACGATACCGGACGACCCCAAGATCAAGGACTTCGTGATCGAGAAGATCCGCACCCTGTGATCATCTAACGTTTTTCAATGAGCAGCTCCAGATAGGAGCGTCGCTCATTTCCTCTCAGCCCGAGCTTTTGCTTGAGCTCCATGATCCTTTTCTTTCCGAAGTCCAGGTCATCGCCCTGCCACTCCATCTCCACGAAGTTACCCAGCTCCGGCAGGCGGTCCAGGCAGAAATGAATGCCCTGGAGGTCGTAGACGGTGCGCTTCTTTACGATTCGGATCACCGGCCGGAACCCCATCCTTTCCAGGACCAAGGACATGCGGTCGAGGTCCTCCACTCCCAGCTCGATCTCCTCTCGGAGCTTGGTGTCCTGGTCGAGCTTCGGGCCCTTGTAGGTGATGACCGTGCGCTCGTTCTCCCTCCTTAGCCGCAACGCCTCGTCGGTGACGCCGAAATCCCGAGCCGGGTGGGAGAAGTACAGGTCGATCTGGTCCAGGTCCTCCACGTGCGACGCCCCCATTCCTTTCAGGCGCGATTCCAGACCGATCAGGTCCTCGCAGGGTACCTTGATCTCCAGCTCCATCATGCCTAGATTACCGGGGATTGGAATATTTAAAGGCCTGGAACCTAATGATGTACGGATAAGATGGAGAAGAACGGACTGGGACTGCTGCAGGTCTATACCGGCGATGGGAAGGGCAAGACCACCGCCGCTCTAGGTCTGGCGCTGCGCGCCTGGGGGCACGGCCTGCGGGTGGGCGTCGTGCAGTTCATGAAGAAGGGCGAGGACTACGGCGAGATCCTCGCGTTACGAAGAATGGGCGTCGAGGTTTTCCAGTTCGGTTCCGGGAAGCTGATCACCAAGGGGCGGCACTGCCAGGACGATGTGGATTGCGCAAAGCGCGCTCTGGACCTTTCCCGCTCCATGCTAGGCTCGGGCGAGTACGACCTTCTGGTTTTGGACGAGGTGAACGTGGCCCTGTACTTCGGGTTAATATCTCTGGAAGAGGTCATCGGCGCTCTTAGGGACAGAGAGGGCGGGGTGGAGGTCGTCTGCACCGGAAGGAACGCGCCGGACGAACTGAAGCAGGAGGCCGATCTGGTCACGGTTATGACCGTAGAGAAGCACCCGTACGACGAGGGGCTGGTGGCCAGGAAGGGCATCGAATTCTGATACCACTTTTATAGTCCAGGCAAACATTAAATATCCACTTGTTCCATAGATTATATTCTAGAGCGGTAGCTTTAGCGAGGGATGAAGAATGGTCCGATTCCAGAAACAGCTCAGGAAATGTCGCAGGGCAGTATCTGACATCATTGGCAACCTGCTCATCCTGGCCATCACGGTCACCCTGTTCTCCAGCATAATGTTCTACGTGGCCACCATACCGTCGCCAGAAGAACAGACCTATGCGGAGATCGATTACGAATTGTCGGAGGTGGTGGACGGCGCCCGCTGGATCTCCCTCACGCACAAGGGCGGCCAGCCTTTGGACAACCAGAGCACCAACATCTACCTGTTCACATACGGCACCAACCTAATATCCCTCAAGATGAACTCGTCCAGTAATCCGCTCGGAACGACCTGGACGCCCGGCGAGGTATGGAAGTATAAGATCGAAGGGATCAACACGGACACCCCGCTCAGCGTGGTGATCATCGACACCGTCCATAACTCCAAGGTATGGGAGGCGGAGATGATTGGCGGGCAGGTTACCGGTTCGTACGCGCCGATCATCACTTCCCGCGGGACCAAGCCGAGCATCATCATTGACGGTTCAAGCTTCCGGTTCTCCGCCGCGGTGATGGACCCCGATGGTAATCTGAACACCTCCAGCGTCATGGTCGACGCCCGGTCGATCGGTCTTAACTTCGTTCAACTGACCGACCCGGACAACGACGGCGTCTTCACCAGCGACCCCATCGTCGGTAAGATCGCCTACGATGACAAGTTGGTCATGGTCATGGCCAAGGACATGACCGACAAGTCCGCCTCCTCCCGCTTCACCCTCGTCGCTCAGTACGCCGGTGGCGGCGGTTCGCAGACCAACAACACTCAGATAGGACCGTTCTACGATTACGAGAGCTACCTGGTGAACGGCACATATCCGCCGGACGCCAGCGGAGGGCAGAGCGGCGGCCCGGTAGGGACCACCTTCTATTACATCAGGAGGGCGTCCGATAACAATATCTCCCGCTCCTTCACTCCGGGCGAAAAGTTTTACATAGAGATTTACAGCGACAAGCTGGTCAATCTGGCCATCGAGAACTCCTTCTCCCTCTACAACCCCACCACCGGGGCTCTCCTGGCGCCGCCCAGCAAACTTATCAACGCCTTCTCCTACGGTGGCATATACGCCACCTTCCACAGGTACTACATCAACCTCAGCGCCCCCATGCAGCCCCTGTATTTCCCGCTACAAATATCTCTGAGGGACAACACCGGGACCGTGGTGAACATACCAGACAGCATCTCGGTTACCGGGGCGCAATATCCAATAATTAAGACCTACAAGGTTAATTCGGCGAACCAGCTTGAGCTATGCAAATCGTTCAACCACACCGACATCATGTATCTGAAGATATTCACCAAGGATGTCGACTCCAACATAACCAGGGTGGTCATTAATGATATCCAGGTAAACGATTATACTGGAAAGTACGTTATCAAGCAGACCCTGCCCACGCCGACTACCTGGATGTCCGGGGCCGCACCAACCCTCACTAAAAACGCTCCGCTGTCTCAGATATACAAGACGTCCAAGACCGGGACCAGTCCGAGCCGGATATATGACAGCGTTGTCATCGACGCGGTCTACACCGTGCAGATCAAACTGCTAGAACCCAACAACGATTGGTGGCTGGCGGGCAGGAACTCATACTCCATGCTCATACCGGTGCTGACCGACTCCGGGAACTACGGTACCGGTGAGACCTACTACAACCTCAACTACCAGTTCAACGTGACCGCCCCGCGCTCCACCACTGACATGGTGGCCAGCGTAGGCGCGGGCTCCTTCACCTGGAGCGCTTCCGGGGCCACCTGGGAGGACAATAAACTGGTCTGGTACAAGAACGGCGAGCGGTTCGACCAGTGGGACGCTACCTATATAGACCAGGACACCTACAATGGCCCGACCGGCATGGTCCTGGCCGACATCGACAATGATGGGTATCAGGACGTCGTGGTAGGTTATCAGGACAGCACCGTATCCCTCGCCTGGTACAGGAACCAGAACTTTGCAGGCAGCGCCTGGTCGACGCTACCCTACATCATATGTACCGCGTTCGATGCCTATCCCGGAACACAAGCTGCTGAAAACAATGATAAAGGATTGGCTAACGAGGACTCCTCTGTCTGGGCGACATCCTACAGCAACGATCGCTTCGCCGCTTCGTCCTATTCCGCGATAAATGAGGTGGTTGGTGCCCTGGGGTCAGGCGATTTTGATGGAGATGGAGATACTGACATTGTCGCTTCTTTCCTTCATGCGGTCGTCTATACCTCAGCCACCGGTTCTGGTGATGCCAGCTATGCTAACTCATTTGGTATGTTCTTCAATCGTGGGATATACGTATTCTGGAACGATGGTAGTTGGACGAAGACACAACTATCAGGAACAAACACCTACACCAACCAGAATGACAACCCTGGTGCCATGGACATTGCCGTTGATGACCTGAACCAGGACGGGGTGGACGACATCGTGGCGGTATACGAGACCGGGGTCACCAAGATCTGGATCAACCAATGGCGACAGGTGATCGGGATAACGACAAACCCCAAGGCGGGTTCTTTCGGCCCAGGGGCCGTTATCCCTGCTGCCAACATACCGACCGTAGAAAGTACCAACCCCTGGGACCATACCCAGAGGACCCCGTCCGTCGCCATCTCGGATGTGGACCTCAACGGATATCCAGATATAATCAGGACTAGCACTGCAGCGCCCGATTCTGATACAAAGGTCAAGGTCACGGTCATCAAGACCATGCCATCCACTCCTTCCGACACACTGAAGACGCCTTCGGCCGAATACTCACTGGAGAACGAGACCAGCGCCAAGCGGACCGGGACCATGGCCAATCTGGTGTTTAACGACAACGTCTATGAGACTTTGACTGAGACCTACAAGAACACCTCGATGCTGTTCGGATTGGCAGACCAGAAGCAGGCCTCCTCTCCCAACCCCGACAACACTGGCCAGGACATCAACAACCTGAAGTACGATGATGGGGTGACCTACAACGTCGATTCTGGAACGACCATGCACGTTCGCAGCTTCGCCATGGACAGTACATACTCCACAAAACCGATCACCCAGGTAATACTGAGGGTGCAATATTCGGCCACGGCCGGTTACAATGGCAACAATTACATCAAATACTCGTTGAATGGCACCACCTTCTTCAATACGAACATGTTGCCGACCAGTTCATCCCTAGATGTGAACCAGACTTTCGATCTCAAGGCCGCCGGTATTGACACCTGGAGCGAGCTGCAGTCCCTGAGGGTGATGTTCGTGCACAACGGAACGAGCGACACGGTCCAGTTCGATTATGTCAGGTTGGAGCTGAAGTACGCCGAGAGCAGATGGATGGAATGGGTGTACGAAGTTCCTAACTTGGCTACCCAAGTGACCCATCAGATGGGCATATCCGCCTATACCACTGGGGAGAAATTCAATGTCCAGTATTCGACCGATCGCAACATCTGGTACGATGCGTTCAATTTCACCGAGACCACCGAGACGCTTAAGCAGCTGCAGCTTCCGCACACCACCAACGCTGTCTATTACATCAAGGTGTCCGCAGCGGACCGCTCCCTGACCGACGTGTTCAACGACTCCCTAGTGCTAGACATCGTGGGCATTCGCCACATCTCGCCGACCGTGAATTGGCCTGCTAAATTGTCTATACTATTCAAAATGCAGAACAACAACGAGTTCATCACAGCTCTCGCGGTGGGGGACGTGACCTCGGCCACTGACATGCCCGACAACTACCCGGACATTATCGTCGGCACGTCCTACCTGGGCAGTGGAGCGACCGATCGCAGCTTAATGTACTCTTATGGTGTAGGAGGCAACTCCTTCTCCCCTGCGCTGTCAATAACCACCTCCAGCCTCTCAGCGGCCGTGGGCGGCAACAACCCCATATACAACGTTCAGACCCTGGCTCTTGGGGACTTCAACGGAGATGGCTATACGGACATCGCGCTGGTGATAGGCTTCGCCCCCGGAAGAAGCGGAGGAACGGCGCCGTCCATATGGCTGTACCGCAATGATCCAACGGTCCATCAATGGGGCGAGCAGGTGCTGAACGCCTTGGCCTCGGGTGAATCGGCCATCAACGTCAAGGCCGGTAACGTGGACCTCACCATCCTGTACCCGCTGCTCGGCGTGCTGGGGCTGGTGGCCGCGGAGGGATGGATAAACAGGAAGGACCGCAAGCGCAGGTGAAGGCGGACTGGCCTTGTACGATGTGGCCATCTCCGGCGGGGGGCCCGTAGGGTCCTACTGCGCCTACCGCTGCGCCCAGGCGGGCCTTTCAACGGTACTTGTAGAGCGTCAGCTGCCGCCCTGGACCAAGACCTGCGCCGGAGGGGTGCTGATGAGAGCCGCTTCCCGACTGGACTTCCCCATTCCGGACTCGGTGATCGAGAAGGAGGTCAAGGGGTTCCACGTGGTCGGCCGGGACTTCCGAGAGCGCTTCCGCTTCGATCGGTGCCTCACCTACACCGTGGACCGCGCCAACTTCGACCTGCATCTTCTTCGCATGGCGGAGAAGGCCGGGGTAGAGGTGCGCCTAGGAAAGGCCGTAGAACGGATATCCGGATCGGACGAAGTGGAGCTCAGCACGGCGGACGGTAAGATATCCGCCAGATGCGCCGTGATCGCCGAGGGCGCGGGCAGCAGGAACGCCCGAGCGCTTTTCGGTCCGCCCCCGACGAACTCCATGGCCATGGGCCTCAGGTCGGTCGACACGACCATGAACGATCCGGGCGACGACATCGAGGTCTTCCTTATCGACACTCCCACCAAAGGGCTACGCCGGTATCCGATGTTCCCGTTGATGGGCTGGATGTTCCCCTATCGCGGCCGGGCCAACTTCGGGGTGGGCGGTCATGGATACACCAAAGAACTGCTCCTGAGCGGAATGAGCACGGTCTGGGACGACAGTCTAGCCAAGGCTGTTGATCGTAGCAAACCTTCCGCCCATCCGATACCCATCCTGCCCCGGGAGCGCTTTTCCTCGTCCCGGTTCATGCTGGCCGGGGACAGCGCCGGGCTGGTCTCCCCGATGAGCGGCGAGGGGCTCTCCCACGGACTGGCCAGTGCGATATTGGCAAGCGACGCCGCGATATCTCTGGTCAAGGGCGACGATCGGAACGCCATCAGCAGATACGATCGCCTGGTCAAGGACACCGTGGTGAGGGATATCCGGGCCGCCACGGTGATATCGCCGGTGCTGCACTGGCTTCTGGGGGTGGTCGACACTCGAGCCTTCTTCGAGACCGTTCGTCAGGAAGGTCCGTACGTCGAGGCCTGGACCAAGATGGCGCTGGGCGAGGAGACCTGGCAGCGATTGCTCATGATGACCATACCGCGCTTCCACCGCCTGCTGTTCCGTTCTCTGGTCTAGAAAGCTCCCAGGAACCGCAGGGCGGCGTAGAGAAGCCCGACCATGGCTATGGGCATGACCGCCCGGGAGGAGCGCTTCTTCCGGAATCGAAGGGAGGCGGCCAGCCCCAGCAGGGGGAAGGCGATGACGTCCGTCCAGGAGCTGAAAAGGGCCAACGGGGTGAGGGCGGCCAGGAATATTAGGACGGATACCATGTCCGCCCCCTTCTCCAGTCCATAGGTGGTGTATATAGTTCGCACGCCGCCCGCCCGGTCCTCCTCGTAGCCATCAGCATCCGTTATTATCGAACCGATGACCAGCCCGATAAACATGAACGCCCCGACGATGAACGCTCCTGTATAGAGCGCTGGATACACGACCGCGCCGGTGAGGTACGGCGTGTTGATCACATAGCGCACCTCGCTGAAGGGCGTGGACGCCCCGTAGAGGAAGGCCAGGAAGGTCCCCGCCCCCATCAGCAACGGACTTAGCAGAGCGTTCTTGAAGCGAACGGGCGGGAACGAATAGACGAACGCCAGGACCAGTATGCCGGCCATTAGCAGGAACTGTTGCACGCTCAGCAGCAGGGAGACGGCCAGGGCCACGAAGGCCAGGATGAGGGAGGCTTCCCTGAACTCCTTGGCCGGTAGTAGGCCGGAGGCCACCACCCTTCCTTTCTTGAACGGGGAATCGTGTTCCCGATCGCTCAGGTCGTTCCAGATGACGCTCGCCTGCCAGGCCAGGATCGCCGAGAGCACCGTCGGTATCACATAGGCGAGGTTCACCCAGTACGGCCGTTCTAGTATCGAGGTCACCAAACGAACCTCTCCCCAGTCCTGCCAGGCCATGGCCGTCCCGGCGAGAACGATAAGGGCGAAGAAGGCGGTCTGATAGGGGCGTAGGGCGGCAAGCTCCCTCCGGAAGCGGTCGCGTAGGGCGATGAAGCTGAGCGCCAGCACCAGCACCGTTCCCGCCAGGTAGTAATAGGCGAATATGAAGAGGTGGTGCTGCACGTACCTGGTGCTGTCGAAGTTCGGAAACACCGGAACGCCGCCCTCCGAGCCCACGGGCATGTACGCGCCGGGGGTGCCCAAGGTGAACATCGCCGCGACCGTGAAGAGGGCCATGAGCCCCAGGCGCAAGGCCAGCATCGCCCTCCCCGGCAGGTCCTGGACCTCGTCGCGGTACAACCAGATCACGTAGGCGAAGAGGGCGAAGAGGACCACCAGCACCTCCACGGCCTGTCCGGGATGGAAGGAATCCCCCTCCATGAGGAAGAAGGCGGCCAGGAAATCGGTCCAGGAGAAGTAGGCGTAGTTGGTCTCCTGCCCGAAGAGGAAGCGGTCCACGAACGGGGGAAGCAGAATTATCCAGTAGTACCAGTTGGTGTAGTTCAGGCATTTCCGGAGGCCCGAGCCGGAGAACACCTTCAGGATGAGCACCAGCCCCAGGTAGGTCAGGGCGAAGAAGGCCACATGATGGGCGATGCTGAATATCCAAGGATGCGCGGTGCTGACGAAGGCCTCGTCCAGAAGGTAATATTCGGACAGGTCCCTGGCCAGGGCGATGATCAGTACGTAAGCGAAGGTCTGCCAGAGGTTGAGGCGGTCCTTCTCCAGGAAGGCCAGAAGGGAATCGACCTTCCTCTCGAAGCGCCCGATCGACCGACCGTCCCCCTCCATGGTCGTCAAGCGCCCTCCCGGCTATTAATCCCTCGCGTCAGCTTCCATGCGCCGGAGCACACCGTCCGATCGCTCCAGCTCCAGCAGCAGGAGCAGGGTGCGCCGTCCCAAGGCCATCTCCGCGGCGGTGCTGGCCATATGCGCCTCCCGTTCCAAGTTCAATGCGGACAGCCCTCTCCCGCCGTTCACCTTGCGGTCATAGTCAAGAACGAACGCCTCGGCGCTCTCTAGGTCGAAACGCTTCCTGGCGACACGATGCGAAAAGAACGACTCCTTCATCAGCTCCAGACCGCCGATCAGCTCGCAATAGCGTTCCGAGAACAGGTCCTCGTTCATGTCCAGAGGTATCAGCGGAACGCCGAGCTCGTCGCAGACCTTGAGCGCCTCGCGGTAGCAGGGCGGAGGCATCTGCACCTCGCCGAACTCTAGCAATCCGGCCTTGTAGGCCTCCTCCTGGTCGCTCAGCTCTATCTCCTCGTCCTGATAGGAGCGCAGGCCCTGCAGCTCCTCCTTGGATATGGAGATGCCGACCGCTTCCGGTCTCAGTTCGACGATGGCCGCGCGAACCTTCTCCCCTTCGCTGACCAATCCTTTGATCACCGGGAGGACATAGGTCCGGGAACCGTTCAGCTCAATCTCTCTCATCTACCTCGCTCCGGGCGTTCACCATCTTGCGCAGGCGCTCCGATTCATGAATGTTCTTCAGCTCGTCGCGTCCGATGAGCGCCGTGCCCTCGATGCTGTGCCTGGTGCGTAGCCTCTCGATGAATATAACCGATTCCTTTCCGGTGATGCGCGAGATGTCCGACACGACCTTGGCCTTGTCAGCCAGCTTGGTCTCGTCCTTGCCCAGTCCGGTGAGGATGAGCAGATCGTGGTCTACCGTCAGGGCCTCGAAGGGACACTTCTCGGTCGGTTTCACCAGCAGCCCCATCTGCATCAGCAGGGTGTAGATGTTCTTGCTGAAATCGTCGCATTTCTCCATGTCCAGAGGGCGGCGCTCCTGGGTCGGGGGCTTGTAGCCCATGGGGTCCACCGGCACCACTATCTGTTTGCCAAGGAACTCCTCCAGGCGAAGCGCGGCGTCGATCATGGCCCCCATGCCAGCCTCGTACATCTGTATCGTGCGGCGGGATACGCCCGCCACCTCGGCCAGCGTTCCGAGGCTTACGCTCCGGTCCTCCCTCAGATTGTGCAGCAGGTCGCTGTCCAGGCGGACGTAGAGACCTCCTGGCGCGGCGAAGATGAACGGTGGCTCGTCATCCAAAAGAAGGTCCTTCATGGTGGCGAAGGCGATTATGGGAATATCGAAACGGGAGTAGACGATGCCCTGCTCCAGGTCGCCCGAACCGGAACGCTCCCCGATCATCATTATCGATCCGCCAAGCGCCTCGGCCAGTACCTTCAGTTCCTCGGCGTTCTCCTTGGAGAAGGCATCGATGTTCGTTAGAACCTTGACCAAGATGAGATTGCGGTCCCGACGAGCGACTATGTCGAAGGCGATGCTCCTAAGCTTCAATGGCGATGAAGCGCTGAAGCCAGAACGGAGCAGGAGCTCCCGCACCGACCTTATGAGCTCGTCTCTTTGCACAGCATGTAATTCGCTACGGCTTCTATATAAGGATTGCTAAAAAAGGGGGAGTGGCCAGACCCCGGGTCAGTTGATGGCGATCTTCTTTCCCCGGGGTCGTATGGCCTTGTCCATGAGCACCGTCAGCACCCCATTGCGGTACTCGGCGGTCGCGCTGTCCGGGCGTACGTCGCAAGGAAGGTCCAGCTGCTTGCAGAACTTCTTTCTTTCCGTATCCACGGATATCGTGAGCTCGCTATCCTCGGAACGAAGGTCGATGTCATCCCTGTCCACACCCGGCAGCTCCACTATGACCCGCACTTTTTCGCCTTCCTCTGTGACGTCAGTAAGGGGCTCCCGGCAGCTCGGGTCCGGGGGCGCGCCGCCCCGGGGTACGTTCCCGAACTCCTGCACCATCGGCCTTCCGTCCGCCCCGGTGCGCATCGAGAACCCATAGACCAGCGGATCCTCCCCAGTTCCGCGCAGGGCCGCCTCGAATAGCCGGTCCATGCGCTCCCGCATCACGTCGAAATCATCGTCGAAGGAACGGAACAGGTCGTTCCAATCATCGTCACGTCTCACGCTTCTCATATCATCACCTCACGTACTCGAAATCCTTGGCTATCTTCTGGAACTTGCTCAGCTCCTGAAGGGGGATGGGGCGGTGCTTCTCCACCGCGTCCATCACGTGCTTCATGTTCACCTTGGTGTTCTTCATGGCCTCGGGGTCCTCTCCCTTTCCCGCGGCCACCGCTTCCCTTATGGCGCTCATCACCGCCTCGTTGGCGATAGCCGCCAGGTCCGCTCCGGTGTACCCGTCGGTCTTGTGCGCCACCTCGTCCAGCTTCACATCGTCAGCCAGCGGCTTCCGCTTGAAGTGCACCTGCAGGATGGCCTTCCTGGTCTCCAGGTCCGGGGCGCCCACCTGTATCAGCCGATCGAAGCGGCCGGGGCGCAGCAGCGCCGGGTCGATGATGTCCGGGCGGTTCGTGGCCGCGATCACCACCACGTTGTGCAGCGACTCCAGGCCGTCCAGCTCGGTGAGCAGTTGGGAGATGACCCTCTCCGTCACATGGGAATCGGAATCACCACCGCGCGTGGGCGCTATGGAATCGATCTCGTCCATGAACACGATGCAGGGGGCGGCCTGACGGGCCTTGCGGAACGTCTCGCGCACCGCCTTCTCGCTCTCGCCGACCCACTTGCTCAGGAACTCCGGCCCCTTGATGCTGATGAAGTTGCTTTCTGACTCCGTCGCCACCGCCTTCGCCAGCATGGTCTTTCCCGTTCCAGGTGGTCCGTACAGCAGCACGCCCTTGGGCGGTTCCGCCGACATGTGCTCGAACAGCCCGGCGTACTTCAGGGGCCATTCCACGGCCTCCTTCAGTTCCGCTTTCACGTCCTCCAGCCCGCCTATGTCGTCCCAGTGCATGTTCGGTGACTCGACCAGCACCTCGCGCAAGCTGGACGGGGACATCTCACGTAGGGCGGCAAAGAAATCGTCCTTGGTCACCGTGATGCGGTTGAGTACCTCCACGGGAATGCTGTCCGCCTCCATGTCCAGGTCCGGCAGTATGCGTCTCAGGGAATGCATGGCCGCCTCCTTGCACAACGCGGCCAGGTCCGCCCCGGCGTAGCCGTGCGTAAGGTCCGCCAAACGCTCCAGGTCCACGTCCTCCGCCAGAGGCATGCCGCGGGTGTGTATCTGCAACACGTCGAGTCGTCCGCCCCGGTTGGGGATGTTGATCTCTATCTCCCGGTCGAAGCGTCCCGGCCGGCGCAGCGCCGGGTCTAGCGCGTTCGGGCGGTTGGTGGCGCCTATGACCACGACCTTGCCCCGGGCCTGCAGGCCGTCCATCAGCGCCAGCAGCTGCGCCACTATGCGGCGTTCCATTTCCCCGGACACCTCGTCCCTCTTGGGGGCGATGGAATCTATCTCGTCTATGAAGATGATGGAAGGCGCGTTCTCCTCGGCCTGCTTGAATATCTCCCTCAGGCGTTCCTCGCTCTCGCCGTAGAACTTGCTCATGATCTCCGGTCCGCCGATGGACACGAAATTGGCGCTGGTCTCCCCGGCAACGGCCTTGGCCAGCAAGGTCTTACCAGTGCCTGGAGGGCCGTGCAGCAGCACTCCCTTGGGCGCCTCGACCCCCAATCTCTCGAACAGCTCCGGATGGCGCAAAGGAAGTTCGATCATCTCCCGGACCTTCTTGACCTCGTCGCCGAGGCCACCGATGTCCTCGTAGGTTACCTTCGGTATTCCGGAGGGGGCCTCCTTCGCCGGCTTGTCGCTCAGCTTGATCTCCGTGTCCCTGTTCAGGAGAACGGCGTCGGAGCTAGGGGCATGCGACATGACCACCAGGTCGATGCGCCTTCCCATGACGTTAAGCTCCACCACGTCCCCGCGGGAGAACACCCGGCCTTCCATCATCTGGGCCAGGTACTCCTCGCCTCCCATGATGCGCAGTTCCTCCGTCGGGGCGAAGGTCATCTTCTGGGCTGGTTTCACGGCGACCTTCCTCATGGCCACCTTCTCGTCGATGCTGGTCTGGGCGTTCCTCCTTATCGTTCCATCGATGCGCACCACTCCGCGGTTGGCATCCTCGTTGTAACCAGGCCAGACCACGGCCACCGTCTTCTTCTTTCCCTCTATTTGGACCACATCGCCGGCGTTTAGCCCCAGGGCCTCCATCACCGCCGGGTCCACTCTGGCTATGCCGCGTCCGGCATCCTTGGACTTAGCCTCGGACACCTTTAAAACCTTGTCAGATGCGCTCATCAGTTATCACTCTCAGGTGAGGTAGAGATCACTCCACCTCGATCTTTTTCTTCCTTTCCGTTCCCTCGGACATCTTGGGCAAGGAGACCTCCAGTATCCCGTTCTCCATCCTCGCCTTTATCCGGTCGCGGTCCACGTTCTCCGGGAGGCGCATCTGGCGGTGGAAGTGCATGCTTCCCCTTTCCCGACGGATGTAGCCGTCCCTCTTCTCCTCGATGTCCTGTTCCTTTCTGGCGGTGATACCGAGCACGTCGCCCTCCCTCTCGATGACCACGTCCTCCTTGGTCATCCCTGGAAGCTCGGCCTGGACCAGGAATCGGTCCTTCTCCTCGCGAAGGTCCATGTTCGGCAGACGAGCCCCTTCCTGATGGAAGATGTCATTTCCAGGGCGCACCAGGCCCGAACGCATGCCGTTCAACATCCGTTCCATCTCCTCGAAGACGGAGACGGGGCCCCATGCCCAAGGGACCAGGTCCATCGGTTCCCTTTCAGTTCCGGTCATCTCATATCACCTCTTAACATATCAACCAAGAGTTGTATACTCTTAGTATAATACATCAGTGTTAGTGCTTCTATATAAATTTATTTTTCGCGTCGGTCTAGTTCGTGTTCCACCCGGAGCGCCGCGTCGTTCAATCGTTTCAGCAGCAGGTCCATCTCCCTCCGTAGGTTGGGTCCGCCCTCCTGGAGGTCCTTCTCCAGCCTCAGCAGCGCCTCCTCCGCCTCCTTGCCCCCCTGCCTGGCGTTGGTCACCGTGTCGCTCAGCACTTCCCGGCCCAGCCGGTCCAGGTCCTGGGCCGCGGAGCGCATGGCCTTCTCCAGGTCCTCCCGGACCTTCCTGATCTCCAACAGATAACGTTCGAACTCACTTGGCATCGCTCTCTCCCTCCAGCTTATCTATCAACTTCTCCACCGTGTCATCCCGGAGGCCTAGGCCGCGAGCCAGGTCCTGGGGGCTGATCTGCGGATGCAGGACGTACTCGTAGACGATCTTGCGGCTCTGGTAGTCCATCGACGATGATTCGACCGCCCGCCCCGCCTCCTCCAGGATGCGTTCCTTCTCGGCTATGAGCTCACCGCGGCGCTCCTTCAACCGCCTCAGCTCCATGTCGATATCGCCCAGGTCCTTGCGCAGGTCCAGCAGCCTTCTGCCGTCGCTCTCCCTCTCCCCGCCCTGCTCCTCGAAGGGCCGACTGGCCACCTCGGTGCTGAACAGCCCCGGGCCGATGTCCACCATCATGGTGAATCCAGTGGTCGGAAAGTATCGTCTCCGGGAAGGTCCGCCCTGATCGCTGTCCTCCAGGAAGGACCGCACCAGGTCCAGGTCCTCCAGCATCCGCAGGTGTTTCATGATGCCCTGCTGGCTCAACCCCAGCTCCCGGGACAGCTGCAGAGGATAGTGCGGCTCCCGCACCAACGCTTCCAGTATCCGGCGGCGGGTGGGGTTCTCGATCACCGATAAAAGCACGTCAAGCTCGTCCATGTTCCACCATCTATTGAACTAGATGTTCACATCTTGTATTTGTGAACTATTTGTATTTAATTAATTCGTGAGCGGGGAATCTTTAACTAACGGACATCGTTCAAGTGGCATGGCGGGCGAGCTCCTGGGGGAAAGCGTTGTCATTTCCGACATGGCCGAGGGAAGCCAGGTCTACAACAAGGGCTTTTACGGCTATCCCCGGCCGGGCGGCGGATTGGACCTCGACCTGCTGGAGGCGCTGTTCCTTCTGGAATGCGACAAGCTCCAGGTGCTGCAGAACGGCAAGCCCATGGACCATGCCTCGCTGTACCGCCGGGCCGCCCGGTCCGTGGAGGACCTGCAGACCCGCTACGTCGTCTATCGCGATCTCAGACAGAGGGGTTACATAGTCAAGCTGGACCAGGGGGACTTCCACTTCCGCGTTTACGAGAGGGGCTCGTCCCCGCACAACTCCCAGGCCAAGAACTGGGTCCTGGCGATCTCGGAGAGGGACGTCTTCAACATCGCCGCCCTCCTGGAGAAGAGCGAGACCTCGCAGCGCACCCGCAAGGACCTCCTGCTGGGCGTGGTGGACGAAGAGGGGGACATCACCTTCTACACCGTGGAGGGCGCCGAGCCGCGAGGCAACACCGAGCAATCTCCGACCACCGCCGAGGGCGCGCTACTGGACGACTCGGTCATCGTCCTGGGGGAGGATGCCGATAGGCTCTACGAGAACGGCTTCTACGGCAAGAAGATCGGCCCGATGCTGCAATTGTCGTTGCTGGAAACGGCGTACCTCATGGACAAGGGACGTCTGGAGGTCCGCTCCATACGGTCCGGGCAGAAGATGGGCGACAAGGGATTCTTGACCACCGCCAGAAGGTCCCAGCCCGATTTCGATATGCGCATGAAGGCCTACCAGGACCTTCGCTCGCGGGGAATGGTGGTCAAGACCGGCTTCAAGTACGGCACCCACTTCCGGGTGTACGAGGGTAACCCATCCAAACATCACTCCCGGTACCTGGTGCACGTGGTCCCGGACGATTATTCCACCGTCTGGGCGGAGATATCCCGTGCGGTGCGTTTAGCGCACGGGGTAAAGAAGGAGATACTGTTCGCCAGCTCCGGCGAGCAGCTCAGTTACGTAAAATTGACCAGGGTGCGGCCCTAGGCCGGACCGGTATTCGCATCGGGCGCCTTGTGCAGTTCGGCCATGACCTTCTGCGCTCCGGAAACGTCCTGAGGATCAAGCTTCAAGGCGGCGTCCAGCAGTTGGTCCGCCTCCGCGATGCTTCCCTTGTTGGCCATGACCACGGCCATCTTGACCATGAAGTTGGTGCGCTTTCGATCGAAGTTGGTGTAGTGGATGGCGGTCCTGAACGCTTCCACCGCTTCGTCCAGCTGTCCAACCTTAAGCAGGCCGTCTCCGAGCCTGGCGTAGCGGGCGGAGCGGGTCTCCGGGGCGGCGTCCATCTCGGCGGTCTTGCGCAGGGTTTCCACCGTCAACAGCAGGGAGGCGGGGACCTCGATCTTGTTACCGCACTTGCTACAGAAGGTCTCGTTCTCCATTACCTTGGTGTTGCACTTGGCGCAGTACTTCGGGAGCCTGGTGCCGCAATCGGGGCACAGTGTCCAGTCCGCTTCCACCACTGACTTGCACTTGGGGCAATGGGCGCTGGTCTTGACCGCCACCGTGGAGAAGCGCTTCAGGGCGGCCGCCACCTCTTCCTGATTGGGCATGAAGGAAGGCCGGTAAACGTATACCAGGACGATGGCCAGGACCTCCAATCCCAAAGCTACTATGTTGAGCAGCTGCACCAGGTCAGCGGTTAGGAACAGAGCGATCAACCGCAGGATCACGGCGATGATCAAAGCCTTCATAATCCCCGGCCACTCGCCCACCTGGCTGCTGGCTATGGTTCGGGACAGGGATATCTCCCAGATGCCCACCACGGCGAACAGCAGCATCAGTACGATGCCGAACACGGTGCCCACGGACTTGAAGATGAATATCGCTGTGGCCGGCGATATGATCAGGATGAGTCCAGCGAAGATCAGGCCTATGGCCGGCAACAACAGAACGGGCTTCTTCACCTTCATTATGTTCACCTCTCGCAGGCGCCAGGGCGCATCCCTCTAAAATGTTAAGAAGATAAGAGGTTTGCGGGTCAGAGCTGTATCTCTATGCCCAACTTGTCGGTCAGCTCCTTGTAGCGGTTCCGTATGGTGACCTCGGTGACGCCGGCGATGTCGGCCACCTCACGCTGGGTGCGACGCTCGTTGCACAGGATGCTGGCGATGTAGATGGCCGCCGCGGCGACGCCGGTCGGACCGCGCCCGGAGGTCAGCTCCTTCTTGTTGGCATCCTTCAGGATGTCCGCGGCCTTGGCCTGGACGTCCCCGCTCAACTTCAGCTCGGAGCAGAACCTCTGCACATAGTCCTGGGGCTTGGTGGGCATGAGCTTCAGGGACAGCTCCCTGGTCATGAAACGGTAGGTACGGCCGATCTCCTTGCGTCCGACCCGGCTGGAGCCGGCGACCTCATCCAAGGTACGGGGCACGTTGCACTGCCGGCAGGCGGCGTACAGCGAAGCGGCGACCACGCCTTCGATGCTCCGGCCGCGGATCAGGTTCTTGTTGACCGCCTTGCGGTATACCATGGCGGCCGTTTCACGAACGTTGCGGGGCAGTCCCATGGCTGAGGCCATGCGGTCCAGCTCGCTGAGGGCGAAGGCCAGGTTCCTCTCGGTGGCGTTGGATACCCGTATCCTCCGCTGCCACTTCCGTAGTCGGTAGAGCTGGGCGCGGTTCCTGGTGGGGATGCTCTTGCCGTAAGAGTCCTTGTTCTTCCAGGATATCTCGGTGGACAGTCCCTTATCGTGGATGGTGTAGGTCATCGGCGCACCGGTCCTGGCGCGCTTCTCCCCCTGCTCCACGTCGAAGGCCCTCCACTCCGGGCCTTGGTCTATGAACTGGTCGTCTATAACCAATCCGCACTCCTCGCAGATCAGCTCACCCCGCTCATAGTCCCTGACCAGGTGTCCGCTGTTACACTCCGGGCACCGGGTTATTTCCTCTGCCGATTCCTTTTTGTTTTCCATGGTTCTCGACCCCATCGATATAGACCTGCTTTCCGGTTACGGACAGCAGGCTGGTGTCTCCGGTCGGTTCGACGGTCACATAGGGAGATTCCACCGGGCCGAAGATCCTCACGATCCTGCCCATTGGCCGCTTTCGGTTGTCGAACACCGAATCTTTGAGCTTGGGGGTGAAGGTAGCGCGCACCACTAGTTTGCCTTCCACGGTCACTTCCTGCACGTTCCCAAGAAATTGCATGATGAACCCTATACGCCGATATTAACCGGTGTTGAGAAAGAGGATAATAAATTTACTATTTGAACATTACGCAAAGGTATATTTATACGACGGCTCAAGGGATATAAGCTTTGTTGGATTTTCCTGTTTCTGATGATATTTAACCCTATCATAGGGTGCCGTTCAGAGCGCCCCGAGGCTAGGGCGTACGGTCCATCACACAGTTTATGTCAGAGCAAGCTCTCTACGGCGCGTGAAGATCTCCAAGGACCACCCCAGGTACCGTTCCCTGGTCACCAGGGAGCGCATGGCCGCCATGGTGGATGACGGCATCGTGTCCACCACCGGGCTCATCGCCCACGGTAGGGGCGAGGCCTTCGATTACTTGCTGGGCGAGGTCACGGTTCCCGAGGCCGACCTGGCAGAAAGGACCGCCGCGGCCCTGCTTCTGTCCGCGAAGCGCCCGGTCATCACCATCAACGGCAACGCGGCCGCCTTGGCCGCCAAGGAGCTGGGGGACCTGGCCCGGGCCACCGGGGCGCAGATCGAGATCAACCTGTTCCACCGCAGCGAGGAGCGCCTGATGAAGGTCTGCGATCTGGTGGAGAGGGAAACGGGATTGAAGGTCCTGGGCCGGGAGCAGGACGCGGTCCTGGATGGTATCGCTTCGGAGAGGGCCCGTTGCACCAGCCAGGGGCTGCTGTCCGCCGATGTGGTGCTTATCCCGCTGGAGGACGGGGACCGGGCGGAGGCCATGGCTAAGGTCGGGAAGAAGGTGATATCCATCGACCTGAACCCGTTGTCACGAACCACTCTTGCGGCGGACGTGGCGGTGGTGGACGAGCTAACCCGGGCCGTGCCGAACATCACGAGATGGGCCAATGGGCTCAAGGGTAGGCCGCAGGAGACGAAGGGCGTCCTGTCGGCCTTCAACAACCAGGAGAACCTGGCCGCCGTGATGCGGCGCATGGTCCAGGGACTGGAGAAAGGTACCGCTGATCGATCGGAGCGATGAACATGGACAAAGAACTGCTGTTGAAGGGATCTCGCCGCCTGGGTTGGGCGGAGGCCCATATGTCGGTGATACGAGAGGTGGGGGAGAGGATGCGCCAGGAAGGCTCCCTCAAAGGAACGAAGGTGGGCATGGCCCTGCACGTGGAGGCCAAGACCGGCATGCTGGCGGTAACTCTGGCCCGGGCCGGGGCCCGGGTGCGGTTGGCAAGCTGCAACCCCCTGTCCACGGATGACTCGGTGGCGCTTGCGCTCAAGGAGGAGCGGGGCATAGAGGTCTTCGCCAGGAAGGGCGAGAGCAACAAGGAGTACTACGAGAACCTCAACGCCGTGCTGGACATGCGGCCGGAGTTCGTCATCGATGATGGGGCGGACCTCATAACCATGCTCCACACCTCCCGGCGGGAACAGCTGGACGAGGTGAAGGGCGGGAACGAGGAGACCACCACCGGGGTGATCCGTCTCCAGGCCATGGCCGCCGACGGCAAGCTCAAATTCCCGGTCATGGCCGTGAACGACGCCAAGATGAAGTACCTGTTCGACAACCGCTACGGGACGGGCCAGAGCACCTTCGACGGGTTCATGAACGCCACCAACCTGCTCATCGCCGGCAAGACGCTTGTCGTGGCCGGCTACGGCTGGTGCGGACGGGGCGTGGCCATGCGGGCCAAGGGCATGGGGGCGATAGTCATAGTCACGGAGGTCGATCCGATACGGGCCATCGAGGCTCGTCTGGACGGGTTCCAGGTCATGCCCATGGCCGAGGCGGCCTGTCGGGCCGATATAATCATCTCCGTCACCGGCTGCAAGGACGTGGTCCGGGAGGAGCACTTCCGTACCGTGAAGGACGGCTGCGTCCTCGGGAACTCGGGGCACTTCGACAACGAGGTCTCCAAGAAGGCCCTGGAATCCATGTGCTCTCACAAGGAGAAGGTCAGGGAGCACGTGGACCGCTACGACCTGAAGGACGGGCGCAAGGTGTACCTGGTGGCCGAAGGCCGCCTGATGAACCTGGCCGCCGGACAAGGACACCCGGTGGAGATAATGGACATGAGCTTCTCCATCCAGGCGTTGGCGCTAGAGCACCTGGTGCGCAACCATTCCAAGATGGAGCCCCGGGTCTATCCGGTCCCGGCGGAGATGGATGAGCTGGTCGCTAGGATCAAGCTCCGGACCATGGGCATCTCCATAGACACGCTCTCCGCGGAGCAGGTGCGGTACCTTGGCGATTGGCAGGAGGGTACCCAGTGAGGCCTTTCCTGTGCGTTTATGGCCACACCAACATCGATCATCTGCTCGCTCTGAAGGACCTTCCGGAGCGCAACACCTCCTCCAACGTCATCAGCAAGAAGAGCTATTTCGGGGGCACGGGCGCCAACCTGGCCACCATGGCCTCCGCTCTTGGCGTCCCAACTGCCCTGGTCTCGTACGTGGGTAAGGACCTGCCTCCGGAGTTCCGAAGGCTGATGGAGTCCAACGGGGTCATACTGGACGAACTGGTGGAGGTGGACGGGCAGGAGACGCCCACGGTATGGATAGCCACCGACGAGAAGGAGGACCAGGTGGCGTACGTGTTCCAGGGGGCCATGGCCAACATGGGCTCCTATCCCATCCAGGTCAAGGGGGCCAAGGACGCTCTGGCGATACATCTGATGACCGGTTCCCCCGATTACTACCTGAAGCTACTGGCGCGACCCAATCTGCTGCGCAAGAGGCGTGGGCTGGACCCGGCGCAGGAGATCCACCACGTGTGGGACGCCGAGCGTTTCCAGAAGGCCTTGGACTTCACGGACATGCTGTTCTGCAACCGCAACGAGCTGGCCACCGCCCTGCGCTACACCGGCAAGGATAGCCCGGAAGATGTCCTGGACAGCTATCGGGGAATGCAGGTGATCGTCAACACCTTGGGCGGCCAAGGGGCCAGGATATACGGCCGGAACGAGGTTCTGGACGTTCCGGCGGCCAAGGTCGAGGTGGTGGACCCCACCGGAGCCGGGGACGCCTTCCGGGCCGGGTTCTACGCCGGACTGTACCGGGGCAAGAGCTGGCTGGAATGTGGGGTCCTGGGCAGCGCCGCCGCTTCGTTCGTGGTGTCATCACCAGGTTCCCTGACCTCCATCCCCGACTGGGGAATGGTGGAGGAGAGGGCGCGGTCCTTGCGGCGATGAGATATCTGGACATCCGGGGACCGGGCGTGCGATCGGAGCAAAATTATAATAAGTGAAAAAACTTGTAGGACTCCCTAGGTGAACGAATGGTGCAGGGCGCCTTCCAAGCCATCATGCCGCGCTCGGCATCGAGGCTGGTGGCGCCGACATCTGCTCGTCGACACCGATCCTAGGATGGATATCAACTAAAGGTGATCAAGAATGGATCTGATGCAATTCCTGACGGTGCTCCTGCTGACCTTCAGCCTGGTAATGATACTGGCTGGAGCCTTCACGGCCTATTTCGGAAGCGGCAAGAGCAGGATGATAGGTGTCGTTCTGCTGGTTGTTGGACTGCTCGTCGGCGTGGTCTGGGGATACCTGGGATACGCGGACATGGCCGGTGTCGAGGTCGACATATCTGAAGTGGTATGGGTCGCCTTCGTCAACATCCTGGCCGCCCTGATCGGCGCCCTGGTGGCCGTCGGCGCGTTCCTGCTGGCCATCATGAAGAGCTGAAATCCCTTAACATCCCTTTCCTTGTCTCCTCGGGAGGCAAATCCTTTTTTATTTGAACTCTGTCAGTGACCCAATGGCTTCGGTTCTCATCATTCTCGGGAGCAAGAGCGACGTGGAAGTGGGGCGCAAGGCCCTGGATGTTCTCAAGCGCTTCGGCGTCGAGGCGGAAATGATAGTGGCCTCCGCCCACCGCACCCCGGACCGGGTGAAGCTGATGGTGGACCGCAGCATGGCGGACGTGTTCATTGCCGTGGCCGGGTTGGCCGCGGCCCTCCCTGGGGCGGTGGCGTCCTTCACCTGCAAGCCCGTTATCGGGGTTCCGGTGTCCGGAAAGCTGGGCCTTGATTCCATATTGTCCATAGTTCAGATGCCCCCCGGCATCCCGGTGGCCTGCGTGGGCCTGGACCGCGGGGACAACGCGGCGTTGCTGGCGGTCTCCATACTCTCCATCGGGGACCCCAAACTGGCCCAGGCGCTATCCTCCTATCGCCAGGAGATGGCCGAGAAGGTGGAGAGCGATTCCAACGAGGTGCAAGCCTGATGTTCGACCCCCAAGAGTTCGTAAAGGAGAAGATCGAGGAACTGAGGACCAAGATCACCGGCAAGGCCATCATCGCCTGCTCCGGAGGCGTCGACAGCACCGTGGCCGCCGTCCTGGTCGACCGGGCCATAGGAGACCGTCTTCTCACGGTCTACGTGGACACCGGCCTTATGCGCCAGGGAGAGACCGAGGACGTGCGCCGCATGTTCGACAATCTAAACGTCCATTACCGCCTAGTCGACGCCAAGGACGAGTTCTTCGCCGCCCTCAAGGGGCAGATAGATCCGGAGGCCAAGCGCAAGGCCATCGGGGAGAAGTTCATCAGGGTGTTCGAGCGGGAGGCCCTGGCGTTCGGCGCGGACCACCTGGTGCAGGGAACCATCGCTCCGGATTGGATCGAGAGCGGTGACGGCGTACGGGACACCATCAAGAGCCATCACAATGTCGGCGGGCTGCCCAAGGACATGACCCTCAAGCTGGTGGAGCCACTGTGGGACCTCTACAAGGACGAGGTGCGCGCCGTGGCCCGCTTCCTGGGCGTGGAGGTCTCCGAACGCCAGCCCTTCCCCGGTCCGGCCCTGGCCATCAGGGTCATCGGGGAGGTCACCCCGGAGTCGGTGAGCGTGGTTCGCGAGGCCTGCGCCATAGTGGAGGAGGAGCTGGAGGCCGCCTCGGATAAAGGAAGCATGGTCCGCCCCTGGCAGTACTTCGCGGTACTCCTTCCGGTGCAGTCGGTGGGCGTGCAGGGGGACCGCCGGGCCTACGGGAGAACGGTCGCCATCCGCTCCGTGGAGTCGGTGGACGCCATGACCGCCTCCTTCTCCAAGATCCCGTACGACGTGCTGGAGCGCATCTCCCTGCGCATCACCAACGAGATGAAGGCCAACGTGAACCGCGTGGTGTACGACGTCACGCACAAGCCGCCGGCGACCATCGAGTGGGAGTGATCACAACAGCTCGTCAAGTTCCTTCCAGTCGTCGACGGTGCGGTCCGGGACGATCGAATCGTCCGGCTGGAAGTAGCCGCTTTTCTTCAGAACCGCCTTCATGCCCACCGACTTGGCTCCCTTGATGTCCGCCTGCAGGGAGTTCCCGACGTACATCGATCCGTCACGGTCGGCGCCCAGATTGAACATGGCCATCTTGAACAGGCGGGGGTTCGGTTTTCGGAGACCGACATCGCTCGAAAAGAGCAGGTCGTCAAAATAACCGTCCAGGCCGAAGTGCTTCATGTCCCGGAGCGGGTATTCCGAGGGCAGCCCCCAGGCCACGTCGGAGATGAGGCCTATCGAGCAGCCCCGGTCGCGCACTCGTTGCAGCATCTCCAACGTTCCAGGCACCAGGCTGCGGTCCTCCTTGAGCGCCTGGTAGAATATCTCCATGCCTTCCTGGACCAGGCCCTCGTCCACCTGGCAACCGGCGGAGCTGAACAACCGGTCCAGCACAGTCTCCAGGGGGATCTCCAGCATGTCCTGCAGCTTGCGTTCCCGGTTCCCCTGCAGGGTCGCCAGCACCGAACGGCGGAACTCCGGCTCCGGCAAGCCACCCCCGGTCTCCGCGGCCAGGCGGTACAGTCGGCTGACTATCCGCTCCTCTGGACCGGCCCAGTCGTGGTAGTAGTCGATCAGTGTGTGGCCCAGATCGAATATCACGGCCTTCATGTTGATTCGTAATGCAAATGCCAGACATAATCGTTTCCCGGGACGCTTCCGGGGGTCCGACCAATCGTTTTATACCGCAAATCGGTGATTCGGGCTCGATGCGGGTCTACGTGGTGGACAACGGGGGACAGTGGACCCACCGCGAGTGGCGGGTTCTGAAGTATCTCAAGGTGGAGACCAAGATAATCCCCAACACCACCCCCTTCGATCAGATAGGCCAGGTGGATGCCCTGGTGCTCTCTGGAGGTGCGCCGGACGTGGCCTCGGAGGCCGGGCGCATGGGCAATAACGGCGAATATCTGGACAAGGCCGATTTTCCCGTGCTAGGCATATGCGCCGGCATGCAGTTCATGGCCACTCATTATGGCGGTAGCACAGGCCCGGCGGTCCGCGCCGAGTTCGGCCGGGCCCGTCTCTACGTGGACCAGGAGGACCATCTGTTCCAAGGCGTTCCCCGCGAGTTCGATGTCTGGGAATCGCACAACGACGAGGTCAAGGTCGTTCCGGACGGCTTCGAGGTGCTCGCGCACTCCGACACCTGTCTGGTGGAAGCGATGCGCTCCCTGCGCCGGCCGTTGTACGCCGTGCAGTTCCATCCCGAGGTGGAGAACACCGATTTCGGCATGGACATATTCCGTAACTTCTTGAAGGCGGTGGAGGAATGGAACCGCTGAACGAAGGGCTGAAGAAGGTGCTCGCGGACGCTCTGGACAAGAGGCGCCGGGACGATACGGTGGAGAACGCAGTCAGCCGCGAGGCGCGCCGGGCGGGGCTGCGGTACCAGGATTATCTGGACATCATGGAGGCCGTGAGGGTGCTATCCCGAAAGGATAAGCTGGATCCCTGGATGGCGGCCAAGGCCTTACTGGACCAGCAGTAGGATGATGATCATCAGGACGACCAGGGCCAGGATCAGAGCTATGATCGTGGTCCGCCGGTCGCTGCCCAGCACGATCGGTATCGGGCCTATCATGATCACTCCTCCCACGGACGTTCCTCTCTCCGGTTTCGTATCATCGGGCGATCTCCAGGCGAAGAGGGCGAAAAGGACCAATACCATCGTCGCGAAGGCCAGGAGCAATGCCGCCGCCCCGTAGACGCCGTCCGCCTTCAGCACCGGAAATATAAGAAAGAGGTACAGCTCGACCTCCCCCTTCTCCCAGGCCATCCATCCCAGGGCCACGGAGGATAGCAGGAGCGCTACGATCGCGACCCATAGCCATTCCCGTCTCACGAAGTATCATCCGTCCATACCATTTTTTACTTACCTGTTCCTTGAGGACCTCATGCCCGATCCCAAACCCCGGGTGGTGGTAAGCCGCTGCATCGAGTTCGAGGCCTGCCGCTACAACGGCGCGATGATCAAGAGCGAGTTCCTACTGCGTCTCATGCCCTACGTGGAGTTCTTGCCGGTGTGCATGGAGGCGGACATGGGTCTTGGCGTTCCAAGGGACCCGGTCCGCATCGTGCGCCTGGACGGAGAGGACCATCTGATGCAGCCCAGCACCGGAAGGGATGTGACGGAAACGGCTTTGCGCTTCACCAGGGAGCATCTGGCCAACCTGAGGGACGTGGATGGGTTTCTGCTCAAGAACCGCTCCCCCTCCTGCGGCATAAAGGACGTTCGGGTGTACCCGCCGGGCGAGGGAAAGGCGGTGCTCACCGGAAAATCGGCCGGAATATTCGCCCGGGAGGTGATGAGCGCCTTTCCTCATCTGGCATTGGAGGACGAGGCCCGTTTGCTGAACGGAAGGATCGCCGATCACTTCCTCACCCGCATCTTCACCACCGCCCGGTTCCGAGGATGTCGGGAGAAGGGAACCTCCAAGGCGCTCATGGACTTCCACGCCAGGCACAAGCTGTTGTTGATGGGATACAGCCAGGCGGCCATGCGCCGATTGGGCCGCATAACGGCTTCCCAGGCTCCCATCGAGGAACGCCTACAGGATTATTCGGTGGAGCTTCACAACGCTCTTCGCCGGCCGCCGAACTGTCGCTCCTGGAACAACGTGCTGATGCACGCCATGGGTTACTTCTCGGACGAGCTGGATGCCAAGGAGAAGCAGCACTTCCTGCGCTCCCTGGAATGGTACGCCGAGGGAAAGGTGCCGCTGACCGCGCCGCTGCTGATGGTCCGCTCCTGGGCCCTGAGGAAGGGGGAGGAATACCTTTTACAGCAGGTCCTCTTCGAACCATACCCCGAGGAGTTCATGGGGCTTCTAGGAACGGAGGCCTGTACCGGACGCGACCTTTGGGAGGACGCCCGATAAGCTATTAATGCGCAAGCGGCGATTCCTGTTCCCAGCATGACCACATTGAACGCGGTGCTCAAGGAGATATTGGAAACGAGAGGCTTCCTGGTGGACCAGGTCGGCCCCTTCGTGCGCGGGCGCCGCGATAACATAGAGCTTCATTTCTTTCCCTATGTAAGGCATTCCCCGGCGGCCATGGAGGAGCTGGTCAAGACCGCCCCGGTCACCAAGGGCAAGGTGGTCCTGGCGGCACTCGTTCCGCTGGCGGAGTCGACCCTGGCCGCCCTACCCCCGGGGTTGGTGGTATGGGACCGCGAGGCGGTGGAGCACGAGATAGGGCGCACCCGCATCGAGAAGCTGGTGGGGGAGGAGGACCACGGTCTGATTGACGATCTCTACGCGGACGACGTCCCGATGCTGGACGACGACCATTCCGGGGTGGGCGAGGAGCGTATACTCCCAATGCGCATCTCTCTGCAGGAGGTGGTGGAGCTCACCTCCAAGACCGTGGGCGGCTACAGCCAACGTCTGGAGCTGGTCCCGCACTATGTTTTCGCCTACCAGGTTCCGTTGTTCGTCGGCGAGGGGAAGGTCGGCGGCCGGGAGGGCAACATGGCCGTGAACGCCCTGACCAAGGGCGTGCAGCCCTGGGACCAGGTCCCGGAGACAGTCACCAACCTGGACCAGGGGTACAAGCGCCTGGAGCCGGTGCTGGAGGAGGAGGACGCCACCGCCCTGGTCCGCACGACCGTGGAGAGGGAGCATACGTACGATAGGGATATGATCAGGGAGAACGGGCAGGTGACCATGACCGAGAGGGTGACGGTGCATCCCCGCCTGGACCTGGGGTCCGTGAGACCTCTGGGCATCTATTACGTCCCGATCTGGTGCGTGGAAGGCACCAAGGGCGTCATGATCATCGACGCCAGCAATGGTAAGGTTCTCAGCGAGGATTATTTCCGGGACATCAGCTGAGCCCGTCCAGTCGGTGGCCGATGTTCTTCCAATGGGCGCCATGCCAGAAAACCTTGCCGCACCCCTGGCACATCCAGAACTCCTGAATCTCGTCGTAGGTTCCCGCGGCCACCCGGTCCTTGATCAGCTCTTTGGCCACCTTCTCCAAACGACCGTTGCAGGCCGTGCAGCGCGTGCGTTGGATGTCGAAGCGCAGGTCGAACCTCTTGACCACGGCGGAGAGCTGAACGTCCAGTTTGTCGCTCTCGATGAATAGCCCTTGGGACCCGGCGCGCTGCGCCAGCTGGCGGTCCCTGGTCAGAAGGTATCGGTCGCCGCGAATGGAGAGTAAAGTGAGATCATCCTCGTTCCGCATGTAGACGGAATCATAGCCCATTATCCTCAGCCAGCGGGCCAGGGATCCCAGCATGCCGTCCAATAGGAAGGAGGGCTCAGTCATCCCGCCATACCTCGTAGGTGAGGTGCACGCCAAAGCCCAGGCGCTCGACCGATACCAAACGCAGCTGGACGTGCTCGCCCATCCGGAATCCTTCTCCGTCCACCGGGGTGGGGGATTCCCTGCCGCCGATGATGAAATCGCCGACAAAGACCGAGTAGACGTCCACCAGTCCGGCCTTGAAGAAGGAGTGGATGGTCTCCCCTCCTCCCTCCACCAGTAGGGTGGACACTCCTCTCCTTCCAAGCTCATCGAGCAGCGCCTGGAGGTCGATGGCGCCCTTGCCCAGACGGACCGTCTCCGCTCCCGGATATTGCCGGGCGCAGTCCTCCAGGGTGACCACCAGCGTCCTTGCCCGGGCATCTAGCACCAAGGCGTTCTCCGGGACCTTCCCCCGGGGGTCCAGGACCACCCGCAGGGCCTGCTTCTCCGGCGGCCGGCCTTTCACGGTCAGATGTGGGTCGTCGGCCAGTATCGTCCCGGCACCCACCAGGATGGCCTGGCAATCCGCGCGTAAGCGCTTCACCCGGTCCATGTCCTCCGGGGAGGAGATGCGCAGCTGCCTTCGCTCCGCCCCGGCGATCTTCCCGTCGGGGGACATGGCGCAGTTCACGATCACCCTGGGCCTCATGGGTGGTGTATCCCCGAAGGTCATCATAAGGATGATGGGAAGGTTGATTAATAGCCTTAAACCGATATCCGCGCCGATGAACGATTTCGACATAATCGAGCTGAAGCGGTCCAACCTTCGGGGCGCCACGGTCATCGAGGGATTTTCCAGCATAGGGCTGGTCGGTTCCATCACCGCCAACTACCTGGTCAACCTGCTGGACCTGGAACTGGTGGCCGTCATCGATTCTCCTTATCTTCCTTCGGTTTCCATCGTCAGGGACGGAGTTCCCTACTCCCCGGTCCGCGTGTACTCCGGGGTCATCGGGGAAAAGGGCAGCGACAAGATAGTGGTCATCGTCTCCGAGTTCGAGCCTCCGCAGGAGATACTCAAGCCCCTGGCCTGGACCATCATGGACTGGGTGGAGGACAAGGGCTGCAAGATGGTCATTTCGCCCGAGGGACTGGCCAACAAATCTGGCGAAGGTGTCGAGGAACCGGAGGAGAAGGAGGGCGGGGAGCTCAAGGTGTACGCGGTGGCTTCCACCCCCCGGGCCAGACAGCTGCTGGTCAAGAACGACATCCCCATCTTCGAGAACGGGGTGGTGGTCGGTCTGGCCGGCGTTCTTCTCAACGAAGGGGCGAACCGCGGCTTCGATGTCGTTTCGATACTATCCGAGGCCCATTCCGATTATCCTGACGCCCGGGCGGCCGCGGCGGCCACCGAGGCCATCGACAAACTGTTATTGCACTCCCAGCTGGACACCCAGCCTCTTCTGGAAGAGGCGGCCCTCATCGAGGAGGCCCTGAAGGAGATCAAGAAGAAGACCGGGGAGAGCGAGGAGCTGGCCAAGAAGCGCTCCATCATGTACGGTTGATGACGTCGATTCGGTGAGGGGGGGTCTCACCTATCACGAACCTCACCGGCAAGAACTGGGACAGCAGGTGCATCTGCCCTGTCAGGTGCCCGCTTATCTTCCCCACGCTGAAGCTCGAATCGCCCTTGGCCAACGCCATGTAGGTTATCAGCTGGTCGGCGGTGCGGGAGTCCAGGGTCCCTCCGAGTTCGATCACCCTTTTTAGGCAAGCGGCCGCCTCCTGGCCGACCTTTTCCGCTGATACGCCCTTGTCCCCCAGGGCGCTCCATCCCAGGACCGTTCCTTGATGTTCCGCGGCCAGGGTTATCCCGGCTCCCGGGCAAGGCCCCATGGTGACGCTCTTTTCGGACACCAGTCCCGGGACCTCCCTGCCAGCCGCGGCTATCATGCGGTCGGCCACCGCTTCCGGCAGGTTCTGCACGCAGGCCCGGGCGAGCACCCTCACCAGCACTCCACGCTCCTCCAGCCTAAGCGCTTCCAGGGGCCCTCCTTTCACCCTCAGGCGCACCTCTCCCCCGCCTTTGGGGTGAAAGCCCCTGCTCTCCACGGTCATCTCCAGCTCCGCGCCCATGCGCCTCAGCAAGGGGAACAGAACCAGCTGGTAGTGGTCCGCCGGGGGCGACCAGCGGACGTCGGTTCCACCCTTTAGGTTCAGCTCGACCTCCACCGGCGAGAGGACCAGGGCGGGAAGGACCGCCTGCATCAGGAGCGTCAGGCTGCCCGCCGTCCCCACATCGTGCTCGAACCTTCCTCCGGTGATCTGGCCGGGGACGAAGGTCAGTTCTCTCGATCCAGCCGCGTCCCCCTCCACCTTAGCCGAGCACAGTCTCTGCATCAGTCGAACGCCAGCCAGATGCTGGGGCTTGAGACCGGGGTCCGGCCTGCCCGCCCGGATGTCGGTGATATGGAACGGCTGGCCGGTGAGGGCCGACAAAGAAAGAGCGGTGCGCACCGTCTGCCCTCCGCCCTCTCCGTGGGAGCCGTCCAGCTCGATCATCAGGCCCCCCTGGCCCGACGGGCGGCCACGACCTTCCCTGCCTCGTTCAGTACCAGCGCTATCAGGCTTATCGGCAATATCAGCGCCCAATCCTCCCAGCCCAGCTGAGTGGTACGGAAGGCGTCGCTCAATCCCGGCAGATAGACCACGGCCAGCTGGAGGAGCGCGGACACCGCCACGGCGGCGATCATCTTACGGTTGGTGAGGAGCCCGAGCTTTCTGATGGTCAAGGTCTGCGAGCGGGCGGAGAAGGCGAAGAACAGCTGTGAGAAGACCATGGTGCAGAAGGCCACCGTCCTGGCGTGCTGAACATAATTACCGTTCCTGGATAGGTCCAGTACGTCCACCAGCGAGAAGGCCAGCAGGGCGGAGAACGCGAACGCTCCGCCGATGGACAGCACTCGCAACGCAGTGCGGCGGTTCACCGGCGGTTCCCGCGGATCGTTCGGCGGCCTGGCCATGATGTTCGGTTCGATGGGCTCCACCCCCAAGGCCAGGGCGGGAAGCCCGTCCGTGACCAGGTTCATCCACAGCAGGTGCACTGGCAGCAGGAACGGGATGTATTCCGGATCCATGAATATCAGACTGGCCGCGAACATGGCGATGACCTCGCCGGAGTTGCAGGACAGCAGGAAGGAAACGAACTTGCGGATGTTGTCGTAGACCCCCCTTCCCTCCTCCACGGCGTTGACTATGGAGGCGAAGTTATCGTCCATCAGCACCATCTGGGACGCCTCCTTGGACACGTCCGTTCCGGTGATGCCCATGGCCACGCCGATATCCGCCTTCTTCAGCGCCGGGGCGTCGTTGACCCCGTCCCCGGTCATGGCCACGATCTCCCCTCTCGCTTGCAGGGCGTCGACGATGCGCACCTTGTGCTCAGGCGCCACGCGGGCGAACACGTTCACGTCCTTCAGCAGTTCGGCCAGTTCCTCATCGGAGGCGGTCTCCAACGTGCGTCCGCTGACCACCTTGTCCCGTCCAGGCTCGGCGATGCCCATCTCCAAGGCTATGGCGCGAGCGGTCAGCTCGTGATCGCCGGTTATCATTATCACCCGGATGCCGGCGGTGCGGCACTTCCGAACCGCCTCCAATGCCTCCTTGCGAGGGGCGTCTATCATGCCCACCAGGCCCAGGAAGGTGAGGTCCCTCTCCAAGGCCGCCTCCTCCAACGGCACGTCCGTGACGTCCCTGACCGCTATGGCGAGCACCCGCAGGGCGCGGCTGGCCATCTCGTTGTTCTTGGCCAACAGCGAATCGGCCGCGGCCTTATCCATGTCCAGGTCCTTCTCCCGGACCCGGCGCTTGCTGCACAGGGGGATGACGCTCTCCGCCGCCCCCTTCATGAAGGCCATCCTCCTATCGTCCAACTGGTGCACGGTGGTCATGCGCTTCTTGACCGAATCGAACCCTATCTCGTATATGCGGGGGCTGTTATTGGCCACCTCTCCCTCGTCGATGCCGGCCTTGCGGGCGGTCACGATCAGCGTTCCCTCGGTCGGATCCCCCCGCACCTTCCACTTGCCATCCTCTTGATACAATGAGGAATCGTTGCACAGCGCCCCGGCCACCAGCAGCATCGCCAGGTCCTCGCGCTTGGCCATATCGATGGTCTCTCCCTGGACCACGAACCTGCCCTGGGGCTCGAACCCTTCCCCGGAGACGTTGACCGTTTCCCCCATGAATATCTCGCGGATGTTCATCTCGCCCTTGGTCAGCGTTCCCGTCTTATCGGTGCAGATCACGGTGGCGCTGCCCAGGGACTCCACGGCCGGCAGCTTCCGCATCACCGCCTTGCGCTTGGCCATGCGCTGCAGTCCCAGGGCCAGGGATATGGTCACCACCGCGGGAAGCCCCTCGGGAATGGCCGCCACCGCCAAGCTCACCGAGGTGAGGAACATCTCCTCCGCCGCCACTCCCCGAAGATAGCCCACCACGAAGATGAAAACGCAAACCCCCAGGACCATCACGCCCAACTGCTTACCAAGGCGGTCCAGCTTCCTCTGCAGCGGGGTGTCCTCGTCCTCGGACTGCACCATCCGGGCGATGTTGCCCAGCTGGGTCTGCATGCCGGTGGAGGTGACCACCGCTCTCCCCCGGCCGTGGTCCACGGTGCAGCCGGAGAAAACCATGTTCTCCCGGTCCGAGAGAAGCGTGTCGGACGGGAACACCTCCTGGGCGCTCTTGCTCACCGGCAACGATTCTCCGGTGAGGGAGGCCTCGTTGGTCTTCAGATTGGCCGACTCCAGGAGCCGGGCGTCCGCGGAGATGCGGTCCCCGGTCGAGATGATCATGACATCTCCGGGAACCAGTTCGCGGGAGGGCACGCTCCTCTCCTGTCCGTCCCTGATCACATTGGCCTTGGGGGCCGCCATCTCCCGCAGGGCCTGCATGGTCCTCTCCGCCCGGTAGTTCTGCACGAACCCCAGGACGGCGTTCACCAGGACGATGACCATGATGATCCCCGCGTCCAGGTACTCTTCGGTAGAATCCTTCCAGACCCCGATACCGGCCGATATCAGGGCGGCGATGATAAGGATGATCACCATGTAGTCCTTGAACTGGTCGAGGAAGATCATCAGCGGGGATATCTTCCGCCCCTCGCTCAGCTCGTTAGGCCCGTAGCGGACCAGCCGGTCTCGCGCCTCCTCGGAGCTAAGTCCCTGCTCGTCGCTCCCCAGGGCGCTCAAGGTCTCCTCCCCGCTCATGGCATGGAAATCGGTCGACATTTATGACTCGAAAGGCAACAGGTTTAAGGTTTATTATAATCGACGCTGGGAGTTTCAGAGGAAATGTAGGAAGGCCAGATGTGGACAATTATAAATAATCTATAATACTATCACCGGGCGGGATGCACTAGGGTCAATGCTCAACAGGCTTGGCCCTCGATAACTGGACGGGCTAACGCCAACGATACAGAACCTCCAGCGGACACAGTGACTCTCGCATGGACTGGCGCGATGATAGCAACTGACGGTTTGATGTTCGAGGTGGGGATCATTATGCTGATCGCCTTCATTGGCGCAGCCGTGGCCTCCAAGGCCAGGCAGAGCGTCATTCTCGGATACATCTTGGCCGGGATGCTCATCGGCCCCTTCATCTCCGTGGAGCTGTTCGGCTACACGTACAACGGATTGGTGCACGACACTGGGTTCGTCGAGCTGCTGTCGAGCATGGGCCTTACCCTCCTGATGTTCTTCGTCGGTCTGGGCTTCTCAATGACCAAGCTCAAGAAGACCAAGGCCCCGGCGATAATCCTGGCCCTGATGGACGTCGGCCTGGGGATGTTCCTGGGCATCCTGATAGGCTACGCCCTGGGCTGGCCGATAATCGACACTATCTTCCTGGCCGGGGTCATCTCCATGAGCTCGGTGGCCATCACCGGTAAGGCCCTGGAGGAGCTGGAACGCGTCTCCAGCCCGGAGACCGAATATCTGCTGGGCACGGTCATCGTGGAGAGCTTCCTGTCCATGGTGCTCCTGACCATCGTCGGCGGCCTGATGTTCAAGTCCGACGCCGACAGCATGAACATGACCCGCCTGGTGGTGGGCATCCTGGCCTTCTACGTGTTCTTCATCTTCCTGGCCATATTGGTGGTCCCCCGGGTGACCAAGTACTTCGAGAGGATCAAGAGCAACGAGCTCTTCGTGCTCTTCGCCCTCGGGCTGGTGTTCCTCTCTGCCGCCTTGGCCGAGGTGGCCGGGGTCCCGGCGATCATCGGCGCCTTCTTCATCGGCATGGTCTTCGCCGAGACCAAGCTGGCCGAGAGGATCGAGGACCGCATCACCCCCTTCCGGGACGCCCTGGTGGCGGTCTTCTTCATCACCTTCGGAATGCTGATCGACCTCAGCATGCTCTACTCCATCATCCCCATACTGCTGATAGCGGTCCCGGTGTCCTTGTTCTACGAGGTCATCATGCTCAGCTCCATCTCCTACCTGCTGGGGTTCACCTCCAAGGCCGCCACCTTCATCGGTACGGCCATGACCGGACGCTCCTCGGAGGCTATCATGTACGCCAGCGTGGGAAGCGCCTCCCCGGCCATGACCAAGGGGTCGGAGCTGAACCCCTTCGCCGGGGCCTTCTGCTTCCTCATGAGCATGGTGGCCCCCCCGCTCATGAAGAACAGCGGGAAGCTGACCAACGCCCTGATCAAGGTCCTCCCCAAGTTCCTCATCTACAGCGGCACCCTGATCAACCGTACCATGAGCAAGATCATTCTGCCGTCCACCATCAAACTGTTCGAGAGGACCCGACGCCTGGAGGTTCTGGTCATCATCTACTTCGTGGACCTGGTCTGCATAATGGTGCTGCCGTTCCCCTACAACATCCTGGCCTTCGTGGTCGGCGGTCTGATCGTCATAGTGGTGTACGCCACCCTGGAGAGCGACATGTACTCCATCGTGCGCACCGTGAACTACGACAATCTGGGTGTGGTCACCCGGGACCCGGGGCACATCAGCCGGTTCATATCCGGTTTCGTGAGCCTGAGCCTGGTGACGATACTGTCCCTGGCCGCGCTGTTCGCCCTCTGGTGGGCATCCTCGATCATCGTCCTGATGGTCTATCTGATCATCGTCATGAGCATGGCGCGCAGCGTCTACAAGGTTACGCGCACCCCCGCCTTCAACATCAGCGTCAAGCCGGTCAAGCGCCGCACCCCCCGTAAGAAGGAGAAGCCCTTCCAGCCGAGCTTCGCCGCGCCGGATTCCCGTCCCGACCCTGGTTGGGACCTTGAAACGGTGGCGATCGAACGCCCCTCTCCGGCTCCAATGCGCAGGACGGACCCGGGTTGGGAACTAGGTCCTCCGGACTTCGAGAAGGTCGACGAGCGCGAGAGCTTCGAACCGGCCAAGAAACGGAAGCCCAAGGACAGCGCCCCCGTCGCCTCGGAGAGCGATGAGGACAAATGGGGCCGGTTGTAAGAGAAAGATGGGAACGGCACGTCCCACGGTGAATCTGGCTATAAAAAGAATAATTATGTAAAAACGGTGGTAAGAAAAGCTCTCCTTTTTTCGATCGGAAAAACAAGAATAATGAAAAGGGGAGATTCTACTCTCCTCCCCCATCTCGTATGCGTTTTCAGAACGGCTTTATCTCTAACCCACTACTTCGGGGCATTACCACCAATAAATGCATAGAACACCGACGGTTCATTCCCGACAACCCAACCATCGTGTCCCGGTGGAATGTCAGATACATCGCCAGGGCCGAACTCCATCTCTTGACCATCATCGGTTTTAACATGCATCCGCCCTGAGACCCAAAGTCCAAAATGGCGTCCTTGGCAGGTGTCTGTTCCTGCGAGCGGCTTCATGTGCTTGGACCATTTCCAGCCAGGCTGATACGTTTGCTTTACAACGGTCATTTCCCCGATCTTGATGGTTTCGACCTTCAAATATGGGGGGTTCTGGATCGCATCAGGTTTTTCAAAATTCTTCTTAATAAGGGTCATTCTCTCCCCATAAAATTGTTTGGTTCACCCGGTATTAATAAATTTATAGACACCGGGTCCAAGCAAACCATCCCCCAATGATAAATCAAAATTCAATGTCTGGGTATGGGAGAAAGTGCGGACACCGGGATTCGAACCCGGGTTCGAAGCTTGGGAAGCTCCAGTCCTGA
>DAONGL010000010.1:0-39451 GCA_035404085.1 Methanomassiliicoccales archaeon
TCCTTCTCGTCCTTAGTTCATTGAGGCCTTGTAAATGTTGTCAGCCGTATTGCCCGCCCTGATGCTGTCCCTGCCCTTGCTGGGTACAGCGTTGGCGCTCCTACTGAGGAGCGAAAAGCATCGGGTTTACAGCTACCTTTGCTCGGCGGCCTCGGCGGTGAGCGCCGCCTTCTGGTCCTTACTCGTGCTTCTGAACGGAACGTCCACGTTCGTCCTCGACGTCCCGTCGGCCATGGGCGACTACGCCATCCGCCTCGATGCGCTGGGCGCGCTCGTGCTCCTCATAACCTCGCTTACCTTCGCCTGCGTGGCCATGTACTCCCTCTTCTCCAGGGAAGGGATAACCTCCCGGGGGGCCTCGATATTCAACCTCTTCATGCTCTCGGTCCTCCTGGCCATGGTGGCCGATCACTTGCTCCTGCTTCTGGTGGCCTGGGAGGCCACGTCCCTGACCTCCTTCCTGGGCGCCTGGGGTTCCCGCGAGGACCAGGACACCGCTGCCGGCTGGAAGTATCTGGCGGTGACCCATTTCGGGGCGGCCCTGATCATCGTCGCTCTGGTCTTTCTGTCCACAACCTCGGGCGAGGTCCGTCTGAGCGAGATGCATGGCCTATCCGCAACGCTCGGTCCCTTAACGTCCGCCGTGGTCATCCTCCTGGCATTCCTGGGTTTCGGAAGCAAGCTGGGGATATTGCCGTTACATATCTGGATGCCTGACCTGTACAGCCGGTCACCCTCCACCATCACCGCCTTGCTCTCCACGGCCGCTTCCAACGTGGCCGTTCTCGTGCTGGTCCGCATCATTTTCGATATGGTCGGGGTGGGGGACCAGCACATGCTGTCGCTGCTGGTCATGGGAATGGCCGCCACCACCGCCCTCTGGGCTGCTTGGCAGGCTCTGGTGCAAAGGGACGGTTCGCGCGTTCTGGCCTTCTCCAGCATGGAGAACATGGGGCTGATACTGCTTACCATCGGCGCGGCCATGCTCTTCCAGTCCTACGGAGCGGCGGAGCCGGCGGCGTTCGCCATAATGGCCGCCATGTTCCATCTTATCAATCATACCGTGTTCAAGTCGCTGTTGCTGATGGGCGTAGGTACCGTCCGCCGGGCGGCTGGGGAATGGGACCTGGAGAAACTAGGCGGTCTGGCCAGGACCATGCCCGGCCTCTCCGCCGTCTTCCTGTTCGGAACGCTTGCGGTGGCCGCATTGCCGCCCTTCTCGGGCTTCGTCTCGGAATGGGCCATGTTCAAGTCCCTGATGCACGCCGAGCCGATAGCCGATCCACTTATACGTATCGCGTTACCACTGGCCATCGCGGTCATGGCCCTGTGCACGGCAATAGCCGCCGCGGCCTACCTGCGCCTCTTCGGCTTCACTTTCCTAGGTCGTCCCCGCTCCAACGGGGCCGCCCGGCCGCGGCCGCTGGACCGGGTGGAGATTTTCCCACTGGTCCCCTTGGCCGCTCTATGCCTCTTGCTGGGGGTTGCCTCCTTCCCCCTTCTCGAAGAGCTGACCTCCGCCGTCTCTCCGCTGGTCGGGGCCACCGGCATACAGGTCATCGAGGGGTACAGCATCAACTTCCTGCACCAGGGCGGGCTGAACCCGCTCGGTCTCAGCGCCCTCCTGGCCGGGGCGATACTGGTCGTTTTCCTGGTCCTGCGGGCGACCGGAAAAAGAAAGGTGGTCCTAGGCGACACCTGGGACTGCGGAACGACCCTGGACCGCCGGACCCAGTACACTCCAACTGGTTTTTCCCAACCTTTGATGCGAGTGTTCAAGCAGGTCTACCGTCCGCACACGGAGGTGAAGGAAGAGCCGCACCCCTCCATCTATATCCGCACGGTGCGCTTCGAGCAGGCGCTTCCCGAGATGTTCACGGCCCACATCTACCAACCCTTGGTCGCCGCCACCGTCGCTGTCGCCATGCGCGTGAAGCGAATGCAGAGCGGAAGCATACAGGCCTACCTGGCCTACCTGATGATCATCCTGATCGTATTACTGGTGGTGTTGAGGTGAGGACATGCAACTGAGCGACCTTCTTCTGAACCTGGCGGAGGTGCTGTTCATCCTCCTGTCCTCGCCCCTGCTCGCCGGGGTGATCCGGAAGGTCAAATCCTGGATGCAGTGCCGTCAGGGACCGAGCGTCCTGCAGCCGTACCGCGACATATGGAAGCTGCTGCACAAATCCACCGTGGTCTCCAAGGAGGCCTCCTGGCTGTTCCTCATCATCCCCTATGTTTGCTTGGGGGCCATGGTCTGCCTGGCGATGATGGTACCGGTGTTCACCACCGGCCCCTCCGGAGGGGTGGGGGACATGGTGGCGGTGATCTACATCCTAGGTCTCTTCCGTTTCATGATGGTGCTCGGCGGTCTCGAAGGGGGAAGCTCGTTCGGAGGCATGGGCAGCAGCCGGGAGCTCATGATATCGGCCATCGTGGAACCTACGTTGCTATTGTCCATCTTCTCGGTGGCCGCCATCTCGGGCACCACCGACCTATCGGCGATATCCGCTCACTTCGCCGGACAAGGGCTCAGCGGTATTTCGCCCACCCTGTTCCTGGCCTCGGCCGCCATATTCATATCGCTCATGGCCGAGAACTCCCGGGTGCCCTTTGACAACCCGGCCACCCATCTGGAGCTGACCATGGTCCACGAAGGCATGCTGCTCGAGTATTCCGGCAGGGAGCTGGCGTTGATGGACATGGCCTCCTATGTTCGGCTGACCATGTTCATGGTAATACTGAGCAACGTCTTCTTCCCCTGGGGGATCGCCCTGGGCATGGAGGCGGGCGAGCTGGCGCTCGGGGTCGGGTCCATCGCCCTGAAGCTCCTGGTGCTCGCTATAAGCGTGGCATTGGTGGAGTCGGTCATGGCCAAGATGCGCCTGTTCCGGCTGCCCAACCTGCTGACGATATCTTTCACGTTGTCCCTGCTGGCGGTGATGTCCTATTACATTCTGTGAGGTGAGAGCATGGTCGACCTTCTGAGCATAGACACCATAAACTTCCTGGCGGCGGCCATATTGTTGGTGTCCTTGCTGGTCATGGCCAGCACCCGGATGGGGCAGCTGGTACGCTCCTTCGCCATCCAGTCTATCATGCTGGCGGCCATATCGGTGGTCCTGGCGCATTATACCGGCTCGGAGCACATCTATATCGTGGCCGCCCTGACCCTGGTCGTCAAGGGCATCATAATCCCGCGCTTCCTGATGTACTCGATAGACCGCCTCAAGGTGCACCGGGAGATCGAGCCGCTGGTGGGCATACCGGCCTCGCTGCTCATCTCCGGAGGTTTGGTGATCGTGGCCTATTACGTGACCGAACCGCTCATCTCCTCGGCGGAAGCGGTCACCCGCAACTGCCTGGCCATATCCTTGGCGGTGGTGTTCATCGGCATGTTCATGATGATCAGCCGGCGCAAGGCCATGACCCAGATGGTAGGTCTGCTGATGATGGAGAACGGGCTTTTCCTGGGCATCATCTCCACCACCTATGGCATGCCGCTCATCGTGGAGATAGGCATATTCTTCGACGTGTTCATGGCCGTGCTGATCATGGGCATATTCGCCTACCGCATCAACCAGACCTTCGAGACGCTCGACACCACCTTCCTGAGGAGGCTGAGGGGTTAACATGGTCGAGATTCTGTTGCTGGTCCCGCTGATCACCGCCTTGCTGTGCGCTATATCCCGTAGCGAGAGGGCTATCTTCGTGTTCAGCGTGGCCGGCTCGCTGATCACCGCCCTGGTGGCGATCCCCTACTGCTACCAGGCCTTCTTCGAAGGCCCCGTCGATACCGGTCTGTGGTACCTGGACCCGCTGTCCGGTCTCTTCATGGTCGTCATCGTGGTCATAACCGCCCTGGTGAGCCTGTACTCAGTGGAGTATCTGAAGCACGACCGCACGGAGGGCGAGATCAACATCAAGGACCTGCGCTACTACCACGCGCTCCTGCACCTCTTCGCCTTCAGCATGCTCGTCGTGGTGGTGGTGGACTCCCTAGGCCTCATGTGGATCGCCGTGGAAGGGACCACCCTGGTCTCGGCCTTCCTGGTCGGCTTCTACAAGAAGAGCGAGGCCATGGAGGCTTCCTGGAAGTATCTGATAATCTGTTCCGTGGGGATAACCCTCGCCCTGCTGGGCATCATACTCCTGTACGCCTCGTCCGTGGATGCGCTGGGCGCTAACGCCGACACCCTGGACTGGTCGGTGCTTCGTTCGGTGGCCGGACAGCTGGACCCCGCCCTGCTTAAAATATCTTTCATCTTCATCCTGGTAGGACTGGGCACCAAGGCCGGGCTGGCGCCCATGCATACCTGGCTGCCGGACGCTCACAGCCAGGCCCCGACGCCAATCAGCGCCCTGCTTTCCGCCGTCCTGCTGAACTGCGCCATGTACGGCGTGCTGAGGGTGCACATCCTGGCCAATGAAGCGGTGCCGGGATTCTCCTCGTCGCTGCTGATTTTCTTCGGTCTATTGTCATTGGCCATCGCCACCGCCTTCATATTGACGTCCAGGGACGTCAAGCGGTTCCTGGCCTTCTCCAGCGTGGAACACATGGGCATAATAGCGCTAGGCTTCGGAATAGGCGGGCCGCTGGCCGTGTTCGGAGCGGTGTTCCATGTGCTGGCGCATTCTCTCACCAAGACCCTGATGTTCTTCGGTGCCGGGAACGTGATCCAAAAGTACCGCACCCGGGAGATGAAGGACATCAAAGGTCTGGGGAGGACGATGCCGACCACCGCCGCCCTGCTGGTGCTGGGAGGGGCGGCCATAGCCGGTTCACCGCCGTTCGCCATATTCATCGGCGAGCTGTTCATAATCTCCGGGGCGCTGGTCCAGGGCGATTACCTGGTGGCCGGGCTCTTCATCGCGCTCCTGGTCATAATATTCGCCGGGATGACCTACCGCATCTTCGGCATGGTCTCCGGAAAACCGCAGGAAGGGCTGCCCGAAGGGGAGCTGGGAAAGCTTCGTTTGCTGCCGATGCTCTTCCTGGCCTTGGCGATATTGGGGCTGGGGCTGTTCCTTCCGGAGGTCGTGTCAGACGCCCTATCCGCGGTGGTCGAACTGTTCGGGGTGAGCGCATGAGGTATTACAACGTCGAGCTTCTGGATTCTTTGCCGTTTCCGCCATTCGGGTACGAGGAGAGGAACGGACGGCTGCACCTGGCCGTACCGGACGACCTGTTGCGCCCGCTGGTTTCCCACCTGGTGCGCAAGGAGGAGGGCGAGCTTTCCAATCTTTACTACGTTCCGAGCGACAACAAGGTGATGGCCCTGGTACTGGTCCCCCGCCACGGCATCGTGGTCCTAGAGAGCGAGCTGGAAGGGGAGGGATATCCCTCTCTTACCACGGAGGTCCCGGCGGCCAACTGGTACGAGCGGGAGATGATGGAGATGAGCGGCATCACGCCTCTGGACCATCCCGATCCCCGGCCGCTGCATCTGCACGAATGGCCGCGGCACGTGCATCCTCTCTCACCGGGGTTCGACAAGGGGGCCAAGGTGCCGTTCACCGGGGAGGCGCACCACTACCGCAGGGTGGAGGGGGACGGAATATTGGAGGTCCCGGTCGGACCGGTGCACGCCGGGGTCATCGAACCTGGGCATTTCCGTTTCTCCACCGCCGGGGAGCCGATATTGAACCTGGAGGTTCGCCTGGGATACGTTCACCGGGGCGTCGAGAGGTCGCTGGAGGGTTGCACACTTAACCGCGCGCTGCGCCTGGTCGAGAGGATCTCCGGGGACAACGGCGTGGCGCACGCCCTGGCATTCTGCCAGGCGGTGGAGATGGCCAACCCCGTTCCGGACAGGGCTCAGCTACTCCGTTGCATCTACGCCGAGCTGGAGCGTATCTACAACCATTTGGGTGACATAGGGGGCATGGCCACCGACGTGGCTTTCGCCGTGCCGGCCGCCGAGGCCTCGGTGCTCAGGGAGCGCATGCTACGTTTGAACGCCAACCTCACCGGGCACCGGCTGCTCTGGGGATCCATCGCCATCGGCGGGGCGGCCCGGGACCTGGACGAGGGGAGGAGGGACCTGCTGGAAGGGGCGATGGTCGATCTCGGTCTGACCTTCGAGCCTATGGTGGATTCCTTGTTGGGGTCGCCGTCCTTCCTGGACCGGGTGGAGACGACCGGGACGCTGGCGCTGCCAATGGCCAAGGACCTGCGGGCGACCGGGCCGGTGGCCCGGGCCTCCGGCTGGGACAGGGACACCAGGAGGGACTTCCCCTACGGCGCCTATGGACGCCTGAGCTTCCTGGTGCCGGTGCGCCGGGAGGGGGACGTTCTGGCCAGGCTCATGGTGAAGGTCGAAGAGGTGCGCGAGTCGATCAGCATGGTCAAGCAATGTGTGGACCATCTCCACGAGGGAGCCATTCGCTCCGAGATGCCGTTACCGGATGGCTTCGGCCTCGGTCTGGTGGAGGCCCCCCGCGGTGAGCTGGTACACTGCGTTCACTTCCGAGAAGGAAATATAGTCCGGTACAAGGTGCGCGATCCATCGTTCTGCAACTGGCCGACCATGGAGAGGGCGGTACTCGGCAATATCGTGCCGGATTTCCCGCTGATCAACAAGAGCTACAACCTGTCGTACGCGGGGAACGATCTGTAGGGGTTACCATGCTAGACATCATCGAGAGGAGGGTCCGGGACAAGAAGGTGGTCACCGAAAAGCTGCGATTGTTGCAGCAGCAGGGCCACACCCGCGCACCCATGGCCGACGCCCGCTGCGACCTATGCGGAGAATGCGTCCCCGTCTGTCCGGCATCGGCCATCTCCACCCAGGGCGATTGGAGCGTGGATGCCGGAAAATGCCTGTTCTGTGGCGATTGCCTCCCGGCCTGTCCGCGGGACGCCATATCGTTCTCGGTCAAGGTCCCGGCGGTAACTCAGCGCTCATCATTTACGCTTTTCCGGAACGTACCGCTACCCGAGCTGAAGGTTCAATTGCGGGACGAGGCACGCAAGGTTCTGGGCAGGTCCCTGGCCATCCGCATGGTAGATGCCGGTTCCTGCAACGGTTGCGAGGTGGAGGTGAACTCCCTATCCAATCCGATATACGACCTGGAGCGCTTCGGCATCAAGATCGTGGCCTCGCCCAGGCATGCCGACATGCTGTTGGTCACCGGGCCGGTCACCCGGAACATGCTCCCGGCGCTCATGAAGACCTACCGGGCCGCACCTGAGCCACGTTTGGTGGTGGCCATGGGCACCTGCGCCATATCGGGCGGTCCGTTCGGTGGCACATACGCCGCGGGGAATGGAGTGGCCGAAGCTCTGCCAGTGGACCTGTTCATCCCCGGTTGCCCGCCGCACCCACGTACCGTCGTCCTGGCGCTGTTGGAGGCGCTAGGTCGTCTCTGATCACTTGACGACGATGACCGTGCAGTGCGAGTTGTGCACCACGTGGTCCGAGACGCTGCCGATAAGTACTCTGTCCAGGACGGTCTTGCCCGATGTGCCCACGATTATCACCGAGGCGTTCACCCTTTCGGCCACGGCGATGGTCGATTCGGCCGGCGCGCCGGTCTCCAGGAGAACGGTGGTCTCCACTCCCTGCTGGGTCGCCCTGGCTTTGATCTGCTCAAGGTGCTTCTTAGCGTCCCCCACGGTGCCCTCCCGGTTCTCCTCGTGCCTCGGGCCTATTACGAAAACGACGAACAGAGCCTCTTTGTGCAGCCGCGCGTACTCCAAAGCATAATCGATCGCTTTGGAGGTGTGCGACCTGCCATCGGTAGCCAGAACAACGCTCATTTAGTGCCTTCTTCCTCGGAATGTGCTTCGCCAGATATAAAATTGTCAATGCCACCAATCACTCGTCCGGACCATACCGCTTGGAGCAGTAAATGATGTCATGATGCTCCTGGTAGCCGAGCTCGGCGAACAGCTTCCGAGAGCGATGGTTATGCTCATGGACCTGCACGGCGAAGATGTTGACCCCTAGGGTGGAGAGATCCTCCTCCGCCCGGCTGACCAGCTCTTTGGCGATCCCCTTCCCCTGCTCCTCCGGGGGAACCGCTAGACGGTTCAGCCATCCCTTTCGCAGGTCGTGGGTGACCAGCACCACCCCGACCACTTTTCCGTGGTCCTCGGCCACCAGGTAGATGGACGAATCCTTCTCCAGCTGCTCCCGCACCCGCTCCTCGGAGTCCCTGCCCCGCGGCTGATAGGGAAGCCCGGACCTTATCCAGATGTCGACGACCTGGGCATAATCATCAGAACGCATCCTGCGTATCACGACGCTCATATCTCCAGCTCCAGGCCTATCGGGCAGTGGTCCGAGCCCTGGACCTCGGGCAGGATGAAGGCGTTTCGGCACCTGTTCCTCAGCCCTTCGTCAACGAAGAAGTAGTCTATGCGCCATCCCACGTTCCGTTCCCTGGCCCGGGTCTTCATGTCCCACCAGGTGTAACGTTCCGGGCTCGGATCGAACATGCGGAACGTGTCTACGAAACCGGCGGCCAAAAAATCGTCTATCCATCTTCTCTCCTGGGGCAGGAACCCGGAGACCTTACCGTTCTCCTTGGGGCGGGCCAGATCGATCTCCCGGTGCGCGGTGTTCACGTCCCCGCACACGATCACGTGCTTTCCGCCCTCCACGGTTCGCTTGGCCACCTCCAGGAACTCCTGGTAGAACTCCATCTTGTATCGCAGCCGTTCCGGGGAGGCCTTTCCGTTCGGGAAGTATATGTTGAAGAGAACGAACTCATCGAAATGGGCCACCAGGGTCCGGCCCTCGGAATCGAAGCGCCTCTGTCCGAAGCCAGGTATCACCTTGTTCGGTTCCACCTTCGAATAGATGCCCACCCCGCTGTAGCCCTTCTTCTCCTCCGGCGAAACGAAATAGGAATGGTATCCTGGAGCGTTACGCAATCCATCCGGCAACTGGTCCACGGTGGCCTTGGTCTCCTGCAGGCAGATGATGTCCGCCCCGTCCCGCTCTAGCAATCCATTCAGATCTTTCTTGTAGGCCGCCCGGATCCCGTTGACGTTCCAGCATAAAAGGCGCAAGGTCATGACCGTCCAGAGGATTGAATTAGCTTGTAAATAAATGAACGGCGGCGGTCGCTAACGTTCTCGCCATACGAAATCATCAATCAAGCATTATATCTCAAAAAGAGAATTCTCGCCCTCGGTGGGAAACGGGGAGGGCGGTCACTTGTGTCCACGTGGTTGATGGTCGGTGGCCACCGATGAAAGGTGCATGATGCGAACGAGCGGCGAGGGGAATTCTTGGAAGAGGAGCTTCTTTACCATCTGGGGAGGGCAGTCCTTCTCCCTGGTCGGGAGCGCCCTGGTCCAGTTCGCCCTGGTCTGGTGGCTGACGGTGGAGACCGGTTCGGCGACCGTGCTGGCCCTGGGAACGCTGATGGGAGTTCTCCCGCAGGTCCTGGTCGCTCCCTGGGCCGGAGCCTACGTCGACCGCTGGAACCGCCGCCGGACGATGATCGCGGCGGATTCCCTAATATCGCTTATGGCCCTGCTGCTCATGCTGGCCTTCCTGGCCGGAACGGCGGAGGTCTGGATGGTTCTCCTGGCCATGTTCGGTCGGGCCACCGTATCCGGGTTCCATTGGCCGGCCATGCAGGCCGCCACCTCGTTGATGGTGCCCGAGCGTCACTTGGGAAGGGTGGGCGGGCTAAATCAGGCCATGTTCGGTCTTTCCAGCGTGATCGCCGCCCCGGCCGGGGCGGTGATGATAGCGCTGTTCCCGATGTGGGCGGTGCTGTCGGTCGACCTGATCACGGCTGTGATCGCTATCGTTCCATTGATGTTCATCCACGTGCCCGAGCCGGATAGGGGCGTAAAGGAAAAAGCGTCCCTCATGAACGAGATGAAGGAGGGGTTGGCCTTCCTGAAGAGCTGGCGCGGCGCTCTGTCTATAATGTTCCTGTTCATGATAGCCAATCTTCTGCTCAGCCCGGCCTTTTCCCTGCTGCCACTGCTGGTCATTGACCACTTCCGAGGAGGTGCCGGCGAGTACGCGGCGATGGAGGCCCTGGCCGGCATCGGAATGCTGGCGGGGGGTGTGCTCTTGGGGGTTTGGGGAGGAGGCAAGCGCAAGATCATCACCATGCTGGTCTCCACGATGGTGCTTAGCCTGGCCATGACCGCCCTGGGGATCGTTCCGGCCGAGGTCATCCTGCTGGCCTATGGGCTATCGGCAGCGGTCGGCCTCAGCATCTCGCTGCTTAACGGTTCCATGATGGCCATGATGCAGGCGTCCGTCCCCTTCGCCATGCAGGGCAGGGTGTTCGCCTTGATTAGCGCCGGGGCGACCGCCATGATGCCGGTCGGACTTTTACTGGCCGGTCCATTGGCCGACGCGTTCGGCGTCCGCATCTGGTATCTGGTCGCCGGGGTACCGATGATATTCATCACGCTGGCCTACACGTTGTCCGGGTCGGTGCTCCATATCGAGGACCAGGTCATGAAAGGGTCGGCCAAGGACGCCCAGCATAAGGAAGGGGGCGCTTCTTAGGGAAGGCGCTTCTGTCATCCATGATAATCGTCCCCCACATCACTTATATCGGTTCCAGGAATATTCTCCCCTGCCAGGTCGACCATGGAATACTATGGGGCTATCGTGATCGTACCCAATCTTCTTGCGGCAGCGTTCACCGCCGGGGTGGCCTACAAGGTCCTGAAAGGGAAGGAGACCGAGCACCGCACGGCCATGGCCATCTGCTTCGCCTTCGTCTCGTTGAACTTCATGGTGCTTCTGGCAGAGAAGCTGATCGGAGACCTGGACCTAGTGCTGGCGGTGGTCGTGCTGGAGTACTTGTGTGGGTCGATGATCATCATCTCCCTGCTCATCTTCGTCATTCAGTACATAGGACTGGGGAGATACATCACCAGGCGAAATTTGCTGCTGATCGCCTTCCCGGCCATCCTGTCCGTCCTCCTGAACTCGACCAACGGTCTGCACCACCTTTTCTATCGCGACGTCATCATCATCCAGAGCCACGGGTTCTACATGTTCGAGGCCGAGTACGGCCCGCTGTTCGTGATCTGGATGGGTTATATGATCTCGGTCATCCTGATCACCAACATTTTGCTGGCCAGGGCGTTCCTGGAGACGCTTCCCGAACGCCGGGCCGGGCTGGGGATCATCATGCTGGCCACTCTGACCATATTGTTCAGTGGCCTGTTGTACGTGTTCAGCCCCCGTGACGATCCCCTGATCGACATATTGTCGATAGGGTACACGCTCGCCGCGCTGATCGTGTTCGTCGGAGAAAGACGCTCGGATTTCGTGAACCTGGAGATAATTCGCTTCCGGGAAGCGATCGGGGGCATGGACGATGCGGTTATAATCTTGGATTCCTCCCTGCAGGTGGTCTACGCCAACAAGCAAGGCCAGAAGGTCCTGGACCAGAACTCGGATTACCTCTGGGGGAGGATGAAGGCTCGCGGGCTGAAGGTCCCCGCTGGCTCCAACAAATGGGAGACGGCCATGATCATCGATGGGAACGCCAGGCATTTCGTCCTTACCACCTCTGACATATTCCGGGAGGGAAAGCCGGTCGGCGCGGTGCTCGTACTGCACGACATAACCAACCGGAAGGCCCTGGAAGAGGACCTCCGGCGGGCCAACCGGAGCATGAGCACGCTCAACCAGATACTCAGGCACGACATCAGGAACGACCTGACGGCCAGCTGGGGTTACCTGGGGCTTTTGGAAGGAACGGAGCTGAACGAGAGGCAAAGGCACCTTATGGAAAAGATCATGGAACGGGCCAGGAGCGCCAATGACCACCTGGATTTCGCCAGCGCGCAGAGCTCGTTGGGAATGAGCGCCACTGCCTGGCAGGAGGTCCATTCTACAGTGAACAAGGTACTGGGCAAGGTGGACATGGACGGGATCGCCGTCGAATCCCGAGTGGAAGGTATACGGCTTCTGGCCGACCCGCTGCTGGAGAACGTCTTCCATACTCTGGCGGACAACACGGTGCGGCACGGGGAACGGGTCACCAAGGTGGTCGTCCGGGGAGAGAACACCGAGACCGGCCTCTCCATAATCTGGGAGGACGACGGCATCGGGGTACCGGCGGACAAAAAGGAGATGATCTTCGACAAGGGCTACGGAGAGAACACCGGTCTCGGGCTATACCTGGCCAGAGAGATATTGGCCACCACCGGCTTCACCATCGCCGAGGGGGGAGAGCCGGGAAAGGGCGCCCGGTTCGTGATCAAGGTGCCATCCGGATGGTTCACCTGGAAGTGGCCGCTAGCTCAATGACCGCTCATCGGCAGCATTCCTCTCCGCACTCCTCGCCGTCCTTTCCTTTCAGGGCCGCCCTTATCATGGCCGCGGCGCATCCCACTCCGCTGTCCACTTTGATGGCTTCCGCCGGGCAGTTCATCTGGCAGGCCCCGCATTCCATGCAGGCCTCCGCCTTGACCAGTCTCACCCTTCTTTCGCCCGGGGCGAAGACCCTATGCGGACAGACCTTCAGGCACATGCCGCAGTTGATGCATCGCCCAGGATGAAAGACCAGGGTGTTCAGCGCCTTGCCCTTTTCCGGGGGCTGTAGGTCCAGCATCCCGATCTCCATCATAACCACCCCGCGTAGAGCACGAGGCTGGAAACGACCGCTATCCCGCCCAGTATCGCCATTACCGCCATCGGTAGGATGTAGGTGAATATCTCACGGCGCACCCCGGTGCGCGAGGTGAAGGTCGTGGATCCGGTGAAGTTCAATCCAAGATACCCGAGCCAGGCTGCTATCAGAAGGTACTCCGCGACCACCGCCGCGAACACGAACGTTCCGTGCCAAAATAGCAGCTGGTACAGGGCGAAGGGAGTGACCAGTAATACGCCTAGGACGATCCCTTTCAACGACAGGTCCTTACCCGGAAGGTAAGGCAGCAGGGCCGGGAACAGGAATATCCCGCCCAGGGTCATGGCCAGAACCAAAGGCCCGTAGAAGGGAACGAACACGGCTGCCAGAATCATTAATAGCATCCACCAGCGGTAGTTCCTGATCTCCACCGGCGCCAGCACCAGACGGTCCTTTAGCGTGAAGCGGACGGTGCGCATTTCCTCTGTACATTCACCAGTGTCCAGATATGCAGGCAGGTCCTCCGCCCGCACCGGTCCGTACTCCACCTTGAAGCCGCAGTCTTTCTTGACCGCATGGGCGGAGACCCCGGGCGCTCCCAGCTGGGGGAGGATCAATGTCCGACCTTCCACTTTCGATGCCAATCCCGTGGCCTGCACCGCTTTGACAAGCTCCTCCGTGCCGAAGGTTCTCTTTCCAGCCGCGCACCAGACGTTTATTCCCTTGGTGTCCAGCACCAGTATCCAGACGCTCCTTCCCGTTAGCGACGAGCGCAAGGCGTCGAAGCTGAGGGTATAGTTCGCGGTAACCAGCACCGGTGACGTTCGCTCAGGCGCTCCTATGGCATAAAGTCCCGGCCGTACCCGGTGCCCCATGCGGTCTAAGCCAATTCTGGCCTTGAGGTGGTCGTTGCGCTCCTTGCTTCCCAGTTGAGGGACGGTGGTCAAGGTCTCCTTCGCGTATCCTTCCTCCACGGATCATCCCTCCCTGGGCTCTAGGATGTCCTTCACTCCGTTCGCCAGGTCGTCCGTCCGGAAAAGGTGGATGCAGCAAACCCGCCCGTCCCTGACCAGGGTGACGATAGCCAGCTTGTCCCCCGGACGGATGCCGGCCTTGTCGCGGATGGCCTTGGGCAGCACCATCTGCCCTCTCTCGTCCACCGTGGCCACCCCCTCCACGTCGTACTTGGGTGGCTCGGTCGGTCCGGTGCAGCATTCCTCTTTCGGGCTATCCCTGCGGCGAGGCATGAACTGTGAATGACAATTAAAACTATAAGAATATTCTGAAAAATCAGAATAACGGTGGTGAAAGCGAAATATTGAGAGCGCGTTATCGGAGGCATGCCTGGAGCCTCAAGGAAAGTGGAGATCGTCCGTGTAACGCCGGAGAGCGCTGACCAGCTGATCGCCCTGATCACCGAGCTAGCGGTGTTCGAGAAGCTGGACCCGCCTACCGCCGAGGCGAGGGAAAGGCTGCTCCAGCATGTCACATCCGATCCGGCGCTCTTCCATGCCTTCCTGGGATATTTTGACGGAAGGGCGGTCGGTTACATCACTTATTATTTCACCTACTCCACGTTCCTGGCCACGCCCACTCTGTTCCTGGAGGACATATACGTTCAGGAGAGCGCACGCCAGAGCGGGGTGGGACGCGAACTGTTCAAGTTCTGCGTCCAAGAGGCCATCGACCGGGGATGCGGCCGCATGGAATGGTGCGCCTTGAACTGGAACGTTGGAGCCATGAGATTCTACGAAAAACAAGGGGGGCGAAAGATGGACTGGACCTTCTTCCGCCTGGACCGGGAGGGTATGACGGCCGCCCTCTTAAAAGGCCAAAGATCTTCGAACGGCGACAGCTCAACCTGAACCAGGGCAAGGTTCGGACGCTTCGCCCGCAAGGTCATCGGACGCCACCAGGCCATACGATAGGTGCCGTATCGTCAGCTGAGCCCCATTAGCTTGGTGACCGTCTCTTGAGGCACTCCTGAGTACTTCTTCAGGGTCAGGTCGATTATGCGCTGTACGTAGATATCGTCCAGCTTCTCCATGGACGGCAGGTCGGCCTTCAGCACCTGGGGCATGGTATAGATGTTGCCGGTGTACTTCACCGCGGCGAACTTGAACATCCGACCTTCGGCCATGGTGCGCAGGAAGCGTTTCAAGGTGGCCTTGGGCACCTTCTTGTCGAACAGTGACCAGAGGTCATCGATCATCTGGTTGATGGTCGTCTCCCCGTCCGCATGGAAAAGGTTCACTATCTCCTTGTACAGCGCCTTGCGCAGGTTGCGGTCCTTTAGGAAACGCATGTCCTTCTCGATGAAGTCCCGCACCTGTGCCTCGTTGATGTCCGACGTCAGTTCGGAATAGCTCTTGAAGAAAACCAGGTGATGCCCGGCCTTGTCGTCCATCTTGATGTTGGTGAAAAGGTCTCCACGGAAGGTCTCCAGAAAGTCCTTGAAATGCTTGTATCCGTACTTCTTCTCCGAGAACGAGGGGTCCAGGCGCATCAGGTCGTTCTTTATCTGCGACAATATCGCCGGTTCGTCCGTGGAACGGTTCTTCACATAGCGGATGAAGAGCTCGCGGGGATCGTCCTCCAGTTCCTCCTCCTCCTTCTTCTCCTTGGCCGCCGGCGCCGGAGGTTTGCCCAACAGGTCCTCCAGGGACTCGAAGCGGTCGCAGTTATAGCGTATGGTCCGTCCGACCGAATGCTCGAACCCCAGGACCACGACCTCCTTGCCCCGCTCCTTGAGCTTGCGGACCAGGTGAATGAAGTCGGTGTCGCCGGTCCCTAGGAAGAAGACGTCCAGAAGGTCCTTGTCGTACATGTCCTCCAGGGCGTCGATGGTCATGCGCAGGTCGGCACCGTTCTTTCCCGATAAGGAGGTCTGCGGCAAGAAGATCAGGTCGAAAGCTCGTAGACGAAGGTCCTCCACGTACTGGTTGCAAGGCGGTTTGTTCCAATCGGCGAAGGCCTTCTTGATCAGTACGTCGCCATAACCCTTGGCGTAGTCGAGAATATCGTCGATCCTCAGCGGTCTGGGGGTGGACGGATAGACTTCCTTGGCGGATATTGCCAAATTTTCAAAGTCCAGGTAGATGGCGATCTTGGGGACCTGCTCGGTCATCGTCACTCCATCCGCCGCGCCATGACTTAATGCTTTGCCGTCTCACTCGAAGGTGTCCGGGTCGGTGGTGGTGCGCAGCCCGGAATGCAGAAGGTCCAACCTGGCCATGTCCTCCCCGTCCAGTTCGAAGTTGAATATCTGGGAGTTCTGCTGGATATGGCCGATGTCAGCGGAGCGGGGTATGGTCGCCATTCCTTTCTGCAGGCACCATCTCAAGATGATCTGCGCCGGGGTCTTGCGATGTCTATCGCCCACCTCCTTGAGCACGGGGTCCGCGAGCACCTGCCCACGCCCTAACGGTGAGTAAGCCGTGACCAATATATCGCGTACCTGGCAATGCTCCAGAAGATCTTTTTGAAAAAGGAAGGGGCTCATCTCCACCTGATTGACGGCGGGCATGACCTGGCAGGCGCTGTACAGCTCCTGCAGGTGGCGGACGGTGAAATTGCTAACCCCAATGGCTCTCACCTTCCCGTCCTTGTACAGTCTCTCTAAGGCATGGTAGGTGTCCAGGCGTTTCTCGCTCAGCGGCCAGTGCACCAGGTAGAGGTCCAGATAGTCCGTGTCGAGCCGCTGCAGAGTGCTGTCGAAGGCATCCAGGGTCTCCTCGAAGCCCTGCTCGGTGTTCCACACCTTGCTGGTGATGAACACCTCCTCTCGCGGTACTTCGCTCTCCCGCACCGCGCGACCGATGACCTCCTCGTTCTCATAGAAGGAGGCGGTATCGATGTGCCGGTATCCACAGTCCAGGGCCATGCGGACTGGCGCGTAGGCCTGCTCCCCCGGCAGCTTGTAGGTCCCCAACCCCAGGGCCGGAACCTCAACGCCGTTGTTCAGGCGGAAACGAAAGCTCGACGCGCTGTGCCCCTTCACCATGATTGGGTAATTCCAACGAACCTAGTTAATCGATTCGCTCCCAAGCTCCGTGATAAGGCCTCGGTCCATCCGGCGTCCATAGGAGGATGATAATGGCTGGGATGATGTTCGTATTGCAAGGGGCGGACCGAAGCCGTAACACTAATTATCAAAATAGTATTACTCAGTATTAATAGATATTGAAAAAGTAATACGATATGCCCGGACCGTTACTTCAAACGTTCGTTCGACCGAACGGGCCAAAGGGCAAGGTTCATCTAATCCAGGTGACGATTTGGCCTGGCCGATGCGAATTATGGAATGGAACCTGCAGTACGGGGGCGCCCAGGAGCGCCTGCCCGGTATAGTCGAGGCCGTACGTCGGCACGACCCGGACATACTGGTTCTGCTGGAGTTCAGACCGGAGAGGATCATCGAGGTCTCTCTCTCCTTGGCCGCCCTGGGCTATCCCTACATCTTGAATTCCCAGCCTCCTCCGCGCACCAACGGCATATTGGTCGCCTCCAAGTCCGCCCTGGTCCAGCTTCCCGGGGGAAGGACCTTATCGTCTCCGCATCGCTGGATGGAGGTCTCTCCGGAAGGTTCCGACCTGCGCATCCTGGCGGTGCACGTGCCAGGGGCGTCCGACCTGCCCGGAAAGATGGAGTTCTGGCAGGCCCTGTTGGAGTTCGCCAAGGAGTCCGTGGACCTCAAGGACCGCCGCATGATCATAGGGGACCTCAGCACCGGTCTGGAGCGGGATTCAGAAGGGACTCCCTTTCTAGGCACGGAGCATCTATCCGCATTGCTGGACCTGGGCTGGCGGGACGTCTGGAGGGAATATCACCAGGTGGCCCGGGAATATTCATGGTACTCCTCCTCCGGCAAGGGGATGAGGACCGACCATGGGCTAGCGTCCCCGCAGATCCAACATCCATTATGGGCCAAGTACTCCCATCAGGAACGTGTGTCAGGCATCTCGGACCATTCCATCCTGATCCTGGACATCATGCACCGCTTGAACGACACCGGTTCAAGAAGTTCACCGCTGTTCCGCATGGGCGAAGGTCCGGGCTGCACCATCGGCTAGTTGCTCGCACTAGGTCTTGTTCCGCCTTACTAGGCCATATCTGTTTTTTCAAGCATTAATGATATATAATTTAGAAATCCCTGGACGGGCGAGGTTCATATTATGGACAAATCTGTCATGAAGAAACTTGTTGCTGAGATGATCGGGACCTTCGTGCTGGTCTTCGGCGGTGTCGGTACCGCAGTTCTGGCTGGCTCTTGGGTCGGGGCCTTGGGCGTGGCGTTAGCCTTCGGTTTCACGCTGCTGGTCATGGCCTATGCCATTGGACCGATATCCGGGTGCCACATCAACCCCGCGGTCACCTTGGGCATGTTCATGTCCAAGAAGATCGGAGGCAAGGAGGCGCTGTTCTACATGGTCGCGCAGGTCATCGGCGCCATTCTGGCCGCCGGTATACTGTTCATCGTGGCCAGCGGCGGCCCGGGTTTCGACGCGGCCGCCAGCGGCTTTGGCTCCAACGGTTATGGGGACCACTCCCCTGGCGGCTTTGAGCTCGGCGCGGTCATGATCATCGAGGTCGTTCTCACGGCCCTCCTGATGCTGACCGTTCTGTTCACCACCGACAAGAAGGCCGCCGCCGGTTTCGCGGGCATCCCGATCGGTATCGTGCTGGCGCTGATACACCTGATATCCATACCGGTGGACAACACCTCGGTCAACCCGGCCCGTTCCATCGGTCCGGCTCTGTTCCAGGGAGGATGGGCTATCGAGCAGCTCTGGATATTCATCGCCGCCCCCATGGTCGGTGCCGCGCTCGCCGCGATAATCTACGACCTGCTGAAGGACTGAGCGAAAAATTATTTCGAGGGGGTCCACGCCCCCTCTTTCCTTTTCATTTTTTAACGGTCCAGGCCATCCGCTCCCCGTCGGTCCACAGCCTCTGAACGCTGCGGAATCCGGCATTCTTGAACAGGGATTCCCACTCTGCCGCCGACCACAAAGGTCTCTTGCGGCGCAGGCCCGGCGCGACATCGGTCTCGACGACCTCCATTATCACTCCGACGCCGTTCCTCTCCATCCGGCGGTGCATCGAATCGGCGACCTCCGTCCGTCTCCTTTCCGACAGTCCGCCTAACGCACCGATGGCCAGGACCATCCGGGCGGACACCTCCGGGAAACCCTCGTTCAGGTCCAGTTGGGCAGCGTCCACGAACCCCAGCCGCACCCTGGTGCGCAATTTATCGAAGCATCGGAAACCGCTCCTCTCGTCCGGGGAGAGCAAGGTGAACCGGCAGAGGTCCTCGTTCTCCTCGATGATAGGCATCACGAGGTTCAGGTCGCAGCGAAGGTCGACCACCCTGGCGCCGGGGGTCAGGCAGGACCTGCCGATCCTCTGGATCTCATGGGAAAGGCCGTAGTAGCCTGCCTCGCCCTCATTAAAGGCGACGATGAACGGCGTCGCCAGAGCGGTGGTGTGCAGGGCATCTGCCGCGAACGGCAGGTCTTGTTTCTTCGCTTCGGCCATTTCCTATCCTCCTTTGTCTTAAGCACTATTACCGTGCTATGTCATGTCATAGCATGGAAGTATTTATGCGTTACGCGGTCCGAACCGCTTTTAAGAACGGGCGCCTCACCCTTGATATTCATCGAACACGATGCTCAGGCGATAAAAATGACCAAGAGGACGTTGGGACGGACACTGCCCATGATGGGATTGCCAGTGGTGGTAGTGGGAGCTAAGGTGCAGGGCAAGGTCAACTTCTGCACCATCGCCTGGGCCACCATGATCGATGACGAGCCGCCGAAGATGGCGGTGGTGATGGGCAAGGACCGCCGGACCAAGGACGGCATTCGGGAGAACCGGACCTTCAGCATCAACCTGCCCGACGTCGGTACGGCAGCCGCCGCCGACCACTGCGGACTGGTCTCCGGTTACCAGGAGGACAAGTCCAACGTGTTCGATGTGTTCTTCGGGAAGACGCTCACCGCACCCATGGCCAGGGAATGCCCGGTCAACATCGAGCTCATCCTGGACGAGATAATCGAGCTCGAAGGAACGGACATCGTGATCGGAGAGGTGGAGGAGGTGTACGTGGACGAGAGCCGTTTGACGGGCGGCGTCCCGGACATGGACAAGCTCCAACTGCTCATGTACCTCAGTTCCGGCGGGCTCTACTTCACCAAAGGCAAGACGGTGGCCGAGGCCTTCAAGGTCGGAAAGGACTTCCGGCCGAAGTGATCATTTTCCCCGGTCGAAGAAGATGTTCTTACCGGTGACCGAAAGCGGTATGCCGTGGCAGATGTTGGAACGGGAGTAGCCGAGCCGTATCGCCGACACCCCGATGCGGTACATTATGCGGTTATCCACATTGTGGTCGGAGGCCACCTTGGCGGCCGAGCCGAGGGCGATGCCCATGTCCAACAAACGTAAGGCGCAGTTCGGTCCCTGGAAGTCCTTGCTGGCCGAAAGCACGTTGAACTCCGCGCATCCCGAGACGCCGCAGGCTCCGCAATCCAATCCCACGCCCAGGTGCGGCAGCAGCCCGATGAGGACCACGGCATCCGAGTCCAGGACGTTCTGCCCGTCCCTCTGGTAACCGGGTAAGCCTCGTTCCTTGCCCACCGCGATGAGGTCCTCTCCTAACTTCACCCTCTGCTCGTCGGTGAGCAGCGCGGTCTCGATGAGATCCTTGCCCATGGCCTTGGGCGCGGTCCGGGCCGCCAGTTCCATCAGACGGCCCACCATGATCACGGCCTCCTTGTTGCTCATACGATGATGATGGTCTGACCTTCATTTTACCCTTTCACTACTTATCTCTTCATTAGACGAATGGGCAGTGCTTAGTTTTATTAAGGCTGCAATTAGTTCTTATTATGGTGATATAAATGGTCAAGATGCCGACCGAGGTAAAAGAGGCACTAGCCAAACAGAAGCCCATCCCTATCGCCACGGCCACCAGGGACGGTACCCCCAACGTGGTCTTCGTAGGGCTAATGAAGATCATCGACGATGAATCACTGTTGCTGGTTGACAACTTCTTCTTGAAGACCGCCGCCAATCTTTCCGAGAACCCGCGTATCTCCATTCTGTGTTACGACACTGACACCAAGAAATCCTACCAGATCAAAGGTTCCGCCAAGGTGTACAAGGCCGGACCGATGTTCGACGAGATGCGCAAATGGGTGCAAGGGGTTAACCCCAAGCTTCCGGCCAAGGCCGCGGTGGTGGTCAAGGTGGAAGCGGTGTACGACGCCATGTGGGGTCCCTCCGCCGGTAGACTGATAGTCTGAACTGGCATCTGCAAATAGTTCCGTTCACGGGCGATGGCGACATGGATAGAGCAGAGGCGTTGGAGCTGGTCAGAGGTCACGTTAGCAAAGAGAGCAACCTCAAGCACATGGTAGCCGTCGGGGCGGTCATGAGGCAAGCGGCCGTGCATCTGGGAGAAGATCTTGAGCTATGGGAGGTGACCGGCATACTGCATGATATCGACTTCGAGGAGTGCCACGGGATGCAGGACCACGCCCTGATCGCCCGGGACATCCTGCAGGGCAAGGTGCCGAACGAAGTGGTGCAGGCCATACTCGCTCACAATCACGAAGCGACCGGGGTTCCAGTGGATGACCGGCTGAAGAGGGGGCTGCTGGCCGCCGACGCCGTGTCCGGCCTGGTCATCGCCTGCGCCCTGGTCCTGCCGTCAAAGAAGCTGGCTGACGTGAAGGTCAGCTCCATCGCCAAAAAGTTCGGCAACAGGGACTTCGCCCGTGGCGTTGACCGGGACCGCATAATGGTCTGCGAGCGATTGAGCATTCCGAGGGACGAGTTCCTGTCGGTGGCGCTCGAGGGAATGAAATTGAGATCGGACGAGCTAGGCCTCTGAGAATCGCTATTATTTTATCGCCGCGGCGCCTCACCGATGCCGGACGGTCTTCATTTGAAAATCGGTTTCATCGGTCTCGGCAACATGGGCTCATCGCTGGCAGCGGGATTGCTGGATAGCGGAGCGATATCTCCAGAGAACACCGTGGTCGCCAACCGCGGCCCGTCCAAGGCCGTATCCTTCGCCGGGAGATTTCCCGGAGTTAGCGTGGCCGAGAGCAACGTCAAGGCCGCCAAAGGCAGCGACGTGCTGTTCGTGGCCGTGCGCAGCGATCAGCTGTTGGGCGTGCTGAGGGAGGTATCGTCCGCCGGGCCATACGCCCACGTGGTGGTGGTCAACGGTTCGTTGCCCCTCGCCGTTCTGGAGGGCGTCTGCAAGACCCCGATGAGCAAGCTGATACCCTCGGTGACCATGGAGCGCGGACGCGGCGTATCGCTCGTATCTCACGGACCGTCGGTAACGAGGTCGCAAGCCTCGTCGCTGGAGAAGGTCCTGGCACGCGCCTCGAAGGTCCGGGTGGTCCAGGAGGACGGGTTGGATGTGGCCACGGACCTGACCAGTTGTGGTCCCGCCCTGCTGGCGGAGATGATGCATCAGTTCGCGGAAGCGGGCGTTCGCCAGGGTATGGACCGAAAGGAGGCCTGGGATATGGTCCTGGAGACCATGCAGGGGACGGCGCTGGCGTTGGGTTCCGGGGAGTCAGTGGCCTCGCTCAAGGAGAAGGTGGCCACCAAAGGCGGGATAACCGAGCAGGGGCTGCTGGTGCTGGAGGACGTGCTTCCGGCGATCTTCGATCTGGTGTTCGCCAGGACCATGGCCAAGCAGGCCGAGGTCCGGAAGAGGCTGTTGAAGGACGTCGGTCCCTGAAGAAGCTCAGGGAGCGGCGCTCTTCAGATTGCCCAGCAGCTGTTTCACCTGGTCCAGGGTCCAAGGCGCGATGACGCTGAGGGTCATGGGGTCCACCTCGCTGAGGTTGTTGAACACCTTACGCCGGTGGCGGCCCTGGGACACGTCGACCTGCAACGACTTTATCCGCATGGTCTGCCCGATCTTCCAGTTGACAATCTCCCGGTACTCCATGCTCTCCAGGGGCTTGTAGTTCTTTCCGAACACCCCCTTCTCCTGCACGAATATCAGGCGCTGATCGGTGGCGATCAGCACCCCGCTGACGTTGAAGGTGCCGCTCTCATCATCGTCTCCGGCGACGTAGTCCTGCTCCAAACCAGCCCTCCAGACCTGCGCCGTTCTTTCGTTGGGGCGCAGCATGGCGGCCGCGGCTACCTGGGGCATGAGCATCATTCCGCCCGGGGGAGGTCCCATCGGCTGCGGCCCGTAAGCCTGTGGCGGCGCCTGAGGGGCCGGCTGGTACGGCTGTTGGTAAGGTTGCTGATACTGTGGCTGGGGCGCCGGTCCGGGATAGGGCGCCGGCGGAGCGTTGGATGATTGTTGAGCGGCCGGCGGATAGGGTCGATAGCTGTTAGGTACCGTTGGCGGCTGAGGCGCCGACTGGTACGGCTGAACCGGCTGTTGCGCCGGGGGCTGCTGGCTCGCCCAAGGGCCAGGCTGAGGCGGGGTCGGCGGCGCCTGAGGGGCCGGCTGGTACGGCTGTTGCGCCGGTTGCGGTTGAGGCGATGCGGGCGCGGGTGGCGCTGGCGGCTGGGGTGCCGGCATTATCGGTCCTTGCGCCTGTATCATCGGGGTGGGGGGAAGTTGGATGTCGGCCTTGGGCGCCTTGGGCGGGACGTAGACCTGGTACTGTCCGATCTGGCTTCTCCCATAAGGGGTCATCTCGTTGCTGGAGGGCTGATAAGGTATCATCTGCGGCAGCGGTTGGGGCTGCGCAGGGTACGCTTGCTGGTATTGGGGGGGTGCCGTCGGCGGCGCCTGCTGGTAGGGTTGTTGATAAGGTTGCTGGTATTGCGGCCTAGGTTGCGGCGCGTAAGCGGGGGGGCCTTGCGGCTGCGCCGGGCGGTTCACCGGTCCTTGCTCGACCGGAGGTGCGGGGGGTGGTTGAGGCGGTGCGTACTGTGGCTGGGCCGGTGCTCGCGGTCCCGGTGGCGCCTGCTGAGGTTGCAGAGCCGGAGGCGGCTGCGGCGGTACGTATTGAGGCTGAGGCGGCGCTTGAGGTGCCGGAGGCGGCTGCGGCGGTCGTTGCGCCGGAGGTTCCTCCGGTCGGGGCGGAGCGACCGGGGGTTGCACCTGGCTTACAGGTCGAGGCTCCGGCTGTGCAGGGGCGGCGGTCTGGGCCGGGGGAACGCTATCGTCAATAAAATTCGCCTTGGGCGATCCGCATTCCATGCAGAATTTGTCGTTGGGGGAGGGATGGTTTCCGCAGTTGGGACAGAGCATCAGGATGTAAATGGGGGATGATGATTAATCGTTTGCGCTGTTCGCCGGTCTCCCGATCACGCTCATGTACAGCACGCTCTCCTCCTCTCCGTCGACGCCCAGAAGCTCGTTGACCTCGTCGTCGAAGGTGGCGGCTATCTGACAGCTTCCCAATCCCAAGGAGACCGCGGCCAAGGCCAGGTTCTGGGCGATGTGCCCGGCGTCCAGGTAAACGTAACGGTACGCCCTTTCCCCGTACTTCCAGCGGCAACGTTCGAACACCGCGGTCCACATGAGCACCGCCGGGGCCGAGGCGCACATACCTTGGTCCAAGGCGGCGCGGGCAAGCTCCTCTCCCAGGCGGCCCTTCCGGACCAGCTCCAGAGCGTGGTGCTTTACTGAGTAATGGTAAATTCCCGGCGCCAGGCCGGGGATGTCGTTGACGGCGACATAGGTCTCCACCGGGTACAGGGCTCCGGCGGACGGCGCGGTGCGGAGCTCGTGTACGCCAGCCTTTTTACTGATGCCATCGCTGGCCCAGAGCAGGTAGGAAAGCTCATCCAGCGAAACGGGGTCTTTGGAGAAGCGCCGCACGCTGCGCCGTGTCCTCAGAAGATTGTCCAAGGAGGAGGCGGGTCGCTGGGGCTCCGGCAAGATGGTCCTTGGCCTTTCCGGGTACTCCTTGTAGGTCTCCGGTCTCCTATCGAAATCCATGTAGCGGCCGACCAGGCGGTCCCGGCGATGCTTGGTCTCCCTCTGGAAATCCTGTCCCGGCTCCTCGCTCATGCTATGGGGATGGCAGGCCGCTCAAGATAATCATTTCCCTCAGAGATGCTCGAAGGCGTCCTTTCCCGCGCCGCAGACCGGGCAGACCCAGTCGTCGGGAAGGTCGGCAAAGGAGGTGCCCGCGGGCACGCCGTTCTCCGGGTCGCCGTCCCGGGGGTCGTAGACGTAACCGCAGACCCGGCAACGCCAGCGGTCCCCGTCATCGCGAGCCAGATGAACCGAACTTCCCCCGCCCAGGCGCTGCACGGTCTTGGCATAGCGCTCGTGGACCATCCGTGAATCGAAGTCCCTGAACTCCTCGAGCATCGCCTGGCGTTCGTCCGCTGAAAGATACTCCATCACCGGAACGAAGAACCCCTGGTCCTCCAGCTCGATGTGGGCGCGGTAGAACCCCACCAGGTCCTTCATCAGCAGGGCCGCCTGATACGCCGCGCTGGGGCTTCCCTTCAGGTACTCATCCCCCAGGGCGGATAGCCTGGCCACCATCTCCCGGGCCTTGACGTGGTCCGCCTCCAATCTCTCCAGCACCTGGCGGTGCTCCCCGCTCAGCTTCTTTCCCCTCAGGACCTTGAAGAGTATGTCCTCCTCCTTGCCGTGGTGGGTGCGGTCTGCGTAGGTCCGCATGAAATCCACCGCCTCGGGGATGAAGCGGGGGTCCAGCTCCTGGCCGGCCTGCAATCCTTCCGCCTGCTCGTTCATCACGGCGGCCATGCTCTCAATCAGGCGATGTTCGATCATCAGTGGGGCGATGGGCAGCATGTGGGTTCGGAGAAAATACGCTGCTAAGAATTAATAATGTGTCGGTGAGGGGACCGCAAGTATCTGATACCTGAACATTATTCGATGTTCAGGCCGTTAAATGGTCCAGGGGAAGTTGGAGGTGAGCGAATGAGCGTCAGGTCGAAGTTCAGTGACCGGAAGGGGACCAAGGTCCCGGCCCAGGTCAAATGGTTGATACTGCTCACGTCCTTCAGCTCCATAGGCTATGGTTACCTGACCACCGCCATCGCCGCCTACCTACCGGAGCAGGGCGTGGATTCGGGGCAGGTCGGGCTGATAATCGGCCTCTCGGGGTTGGCCATGATCATAAGCGCCATCCCATTCGGTCTTATGTCCGATCGGCTGGGCAGAAAGAGATTGCTGTTGGCCGGGCTGGCCCTGCTTCCTTTCTCCATGTTCATATGCTCCTTCTCCGCCGATCCCCGACTGTACCTGGCGGCGGCCATCATATCCGGAGTGGCCGAAGGGGCCATATTGTCCACCTGGAACGCCATGATCGCCGACCAGACCAACGTGGACAACCGGGAGATGGCGTTCTCCATGTCCTTCATCGTCAACGGGGCGTTCGTCGGACTGGGTTTCGCCCTGCCTTTCGCCTTCCCCGCTATCATGGACCTTGGCGGATGGACCTCTCAGCAGGTGCACTCCTGGGCCTTCGTGTTCATCGGCCTGGTCACCCTGATATCGCCGGTCACCGTCCACTTCCTGCTGAAGAACTATCACGACACCACGCCTTCGGCCAAATTGCGCCGGGGGTCCTTCCTCAAGGAGAGGAGCAAGAAGACCCTGGTGCGCTTCTCCGTGAACAACACACTGATCGGGCTGGGGGCGGGTCTGATAATACCTCTCATACCCACCTGGTTCTACCTCCGTTACGGCATCCCGGACTCGTACTCGGGGCCTTTGCTAGCGCTTTCATCGCTCTCCATAGCCGCGGCGGCCATATTCAGTCCCCGCATTGCCCATCGCTACGGTCAGGTCCCAGCCATCGTGATGACCCAGGGATTCTCCACCATATTCATGCTGGCCATCCCCTTCATGCCGGGGGCCATCTGGGCCGGCGCCATCTACCTGGTCCGCTCGGCCACGATGAACATGGCCGGGCCGATAATGGACTCCTATCTCATGGGCATCGTGGACAAGGAGGACCGTGGACTGGCCAGCGCCATTAACTCCATAGTGTGGAGGGTGCCGAACAGCGTGACCACCGTGATCGGCGGGGCCATGCTGGCCGCCGGTTATTTCGCTCTCCCTTTCGTATTGGCCGCTCTGATCTACATCGCCGCGGTCACCGCCTTCTGGTTCAACTTCCGCAACGTGAAGGTGCACGAGGAGCCTTCGGCCTGAGCTCGGCAAAGTTATATTTCCTGCCAAGGCCAAGATTACCACGGTGGAAACAATGGGCGTATACGTAGTAATGTCGAAACTGACCCAGGAAGGTCGTAAGACCCTGAAGAGCAGGCCGGAGCGTTTGAAGGAGGTCAACAAGGAGATCACCAAGATGGGGGCCAAGGTCATCCAGCAGTACGCCCTCCTAGGAAAGTATGATTTCATCAACATCCTGGAGGCGCCGAACAACGAGACGGTGGTCAAGATCATGGTGGCGCTAGGTTCCCGGGGGACACTGGAAACGGTGACCATGGCGGCCATCCCGGTGGACGATCTCTTAAAGGCCATCAAAGAGGAGTGAAGAGGGGAGCGCGGACGGTTCGAGCGACCTCACTCTTCCGGGCCGTCCTTAGCACCGTTACCAGTGACCATTCCTAGGAACCGCACATAGGAGTTCCTCAGGGCATCCCAGGCCAGTATGACCACCACCGCCACCACGATGGCGATGAACCCGAACAACAGGGGCGTGGTGACCAGCCCGGAAGGAACGAAGGGAATGATCAGTGCCAGCACCAGCAGGAACATGACGATCTCGCTGAGGTCGAAGAACATGCGATAAACGTTCCTTCTATTGCCCTCGGCGATGCGTTGGGAACGCATGGCCATCTCCGTGAGCGCCGCGGAGACCTTCTTCAGGTTCCGGTAGACGCTCACCACCGCCGGGGATATGACCAGCAGCATGATGAAGAGCAGGGCGGCCCCAGGCAGCACACCCAGGTCGCCCGCCGCGTCCGCGATCACGGTGTTCACTTCGCTCACCAGGTTGAACACCAGCATTACGAGGACGATGTATAGGTAATCGATGAAGATGCGGGTAAGGTGGCCGCTCAACTTCCTGCGGTCATCGGACATCATCACGTTCCGGGACGTGGCCGCCTCCTTGACCGAGTCCATCCTCCCGAAGGCGGAACGCAACTTAACGGGCGTGATACGTACGATCGCCGAATAAATCGGCCCTTGGAACTTGGAGGTGAGCGGCAGGGTGACCATGGTGATGAGCGCCGCCCCGATGACCGAGGAGTACAGCTCCTGGGACAGCAGTCCGGCGTCCAGGGCGATCTTGGAGATGATGAAGGCGAACTCCCCCATGGCCAGCAGTGATATGGAGATCACGAAGCTGTCCTTGGCCTTGTAGCCGAAGATGTAGGTGGAGATGATCAGGACGAACATCTTGCCGAAGATGAACAGGGCGGCGATGGACACCACCAGAGGCAGATTGTCGATGACCATACGAGGGTCCATCTGAAGCCCGATGGAGATGAAGAAGACCGCCATGAACAGTTCCTTCACCGGGATGACCTTGGCCTTGATCCGCTCGCTGTAAAGGGACATGGACACTATCAGCCCCATGAGGAACGGGCCGATGGCTATGGACAGGCCGACCGACGACGAGAGAAGGGCCATGGCGAATACCATTCCCACCGCCACGATGAACACCATCTCGGACGGATAGCGGTCCCCGATGCGGTCCATGATGCGGGGGATAAGCGCCAACCCGATCATTATTGAAAGTCCGAAGAACACGATCAGGCCGATGACCATGTTGATGGTCGATCCCAAGGCCGGGGAATCGCCGGCCAGCAGCGGGGCGGCCAAGGACAGGATTATGACCTGTCCCACGTCCTCGAATACGGTGATGCTCATGATGGCCGTGGCCTGCTCCCCGTCTATGGTCTTGACGGATTGCAGGACCCCGACCACCACCGCCGTGCTGGTGCCGGAGATTATGGCTCCCAGGAATATCGAGGCGGTGCTGCCCAGCCCCAGGGCCATGCCGCCCAGGTAGCCGATGATGACCACCAGGGTCATCTCCAAGGTCACGATCATGATGAGCCGGGAACCGACCCGCTTGAGCTTGGAGGCGCTCTGCTCCAGCCCTATCCAGAACATGAGCATGACGATACCGATGTTCGATAACACCATCACCGTGGTCTGTTCCACCCACAGGTCGGGGAACATGGTCGGACCGAGTATGATGCCCGCGGTCAGGTAGCCCAGGATCGGAGGCATTTTGATCCTGGCGAACAACAGGGAGCAGAGGCCGGAAATGACCATCAGCAAGGTCATGTCCATCACTATCCTCAGCTCGGCGTCCATGCTAGCTACAAAAAGGCCATGTTACTAAAGCTTTTTTACGGGCCGGTCCTGGGCGCTTGCCGTGGCGCGCAACGTGCTCAGCCGGGCGTTGCACAGGTCCGCCCACTCGCATTCTCCGCACACCAGGTGGATGTCGTCAAGAGCTCGCAACCTTTTCTTCACCATGTCTAGCAAGGGGCCGGCCGGGAACGATCCTTCTTCCGGAAGGCTCAGGAACCGCGCTGCCGAACGGTCCTTTCCCACCACCGACGTGTGGTCCTTGCACACGCCCCGAACGGCATGAGGGCATGACGAACAGAGGTCATCGCATCTGATGTCCAGATGTATGACCAGTTCTTCCGGGGACCGCAGGATGGACACCACCTTCTCCATATTGGTAACGAAACGCCCGTCGTATCCATGGCCGACGAAGGTGCTGGTGCACAGCAGATGATGATGTCGAATACGAAGCTCTTTCACGTTATCCCATCACCTATCGGACCGCGCCTATTCAGCATTACCTGGTCAGGGGTATTCGTCATCCTCCAATTGGCTCACGGCCTGAGCCAATTTTCCGGCGTTCGCCCTCCAGAGGTAGATGGAGTCGGCCACCGGGGGTGCCTTCCCGACCGGTATGGCCTTCGATCTGATCATATCGATGAGCCTATCGTAGTAGTTCACCAGATCGCAGACCATCCAGCTCTGGCCCCTTATCGCTTCGAGGTTTCCCACCACCATGAGCTGTTCCAGCCAGACCAGTTCCTGGTCCATCTTGCGGAACTCCTCGCCCTCGGACGCGGCGTGGCCTATCTCATGCCCAATATCGTAGAAGCTCTTCATGTCCAGGGCGGCCATCAATCTCCGCAGGTCCCTTCTGGCCGACCTGCACATCTGTATGGCTTGGTCGAGGTCCACCGGATCCACCTTCGCTTGAAACTAGCGGGTGGCGGATATTCTAACTTTCGCTGCTTGACGCCTAGGGGCGATTGCAGGACATTTTGGACCTGGAACGGTCTGGTCCGCTGTTCATCAGGTATCCGCCGAAGCCGATGGCCCAGACCATGTTGGCATAGGCCACCCATCTTTCCATCCCGCCCTCGCCAAGCGGTCCGATCGGCTCTCCTCCCCACATCATGGCGAACACCACCAGGGAGATCAGGCCGATGGTTCCCAGCGCCAGGGAGATGTACTTGAACGGGGCGTCGGCGGTACGGCCGGCCATCAGGGCGGTCACCGCGCCCATGCTGAAGGTCATCAGGGCGGCGACGTAATGCGGTGATCCGGTATAGACCGGGAACAGGCCCACCCCCGCTCCTCCGAGTCCCATGAGGAAGGCGGGGACGGTGACCGACCGGGGAAGCCCGGCATGGCGCAAGAGGATGGCGGTCAAGGAGAACATTATGCCGCCCACTATCATGGTGGAGTTGAAGATGGTCGCGGACGGCTCTTCCAAGGCCAGGTCGCTTATGTCGTTATCCCCGGTATGATATCCAGGATACATCGCCTCCCCGGTGATGATGCCCATCAGCACGATGAAGGCGGCGACCATGATCAGCGCGCCGGCGGTCCGGCGAGACCAACAGGGGTCCTTGTCTAACAATCCCATCATCGAAGGGATTCTCGACCTCGTTATTAGCAGGTTGCGGTCCCACATCGCCTAGTTGATACGGGAACGGGTCTCAATCGTCCAACATGGACAGGTCGCCGGTCTCATGCCCGCCCTCCTTGGCCTTGAGCACCCGGCGCATGATCTTACCTGAGCGAGTTTTCGGCAGGGAATCCACGAACTCTATCTCCCTGGGGTAAGCATAATAGGCCAACCGCACGCGAACGAAGTTCGTTATATCCTGTCTCAAGCCTTCCGACGGATCGTTGCCTGGACGTAAAACTATGAACGCCTTGACTATCTCTCCGCGCAGCTCGTCCGGCTTGCCGACGACGGCCGATTCGGCCACGGAAGGGTGTTCTATGAGGGCCGATTCCACCTCGAAAGGTCCTAGTCTTTCTCCGGAGGTTTTGATGACGTCGTCCGCCCGGCCCAGGAACCAGATGTACCCCTCCTCGTCCTTGAAGGCCTGATCTCCCGACGCGTACCAGCCTGGGACGTAGAAGTACTCGCGGTATTTGGTGACGTTCCCCCAGATCCCGGTCATCATGGACGGCCAGCCGGGGCGCAGGGCCAGGAACCCCTCCTTGCCGTGGGGAAGCTCCATGCCGTTCTCATCGACGATGGCGGCGACCATGCCCGGCACCGCCTTGCCCATCGAGCCCGGCCGCACGGTCATGCACCGGAAGTTGGAAATGCACGGTGCTCCGGTCTCCGTTTGCCACCAGTTATCATGTATGCGGCGCTTCAGCACCTCCATTCCCCAGCGGACCACATGGGGGTTGAGGGGTTCACCGGCGGAGCACATGTGCCTCAAAGAGGAAAGATCGAACTCCCTGACCACCTCGTCCCCGGCCTTCATCAGCATGCGCAGCGCCGTCGGCGCGGTGAACCATACGGTGACCTTGAAGCGATCCACGAGCGAATACCAGGAGCGGGCGTCGAAGCGCCCTTCGAAGGAGATGATGGTGGTCCCGAGATACCATGGCCCGAATATGCCCATGGAGGTGCCAGTGACCCAGCCGGGATCGGCGGTGCACCAGAAGACGTCATCATCCCGCAGGTCGGAGACGTACCTAGCTCCGGAAAGCTGCTGGACCATGGCCCGGTGCGGAAGCACCACTCCCTTGGGCTTGCCGGTGGAACCGGACGTGTAGTGGATGATGTACGGTTCGTCCGGCCGCATGTCCACCGTTTTAAAATCAGGCGAACCAGAGGCCAGGAGCTGGGAATATGAGATGGTGTTCGGCGGACTGTTATCCCCGACGCAGACCACCAATGGCATCGGCGAGACGTCCTTGAGCACCTTGGAGATCCTATCAAAGAGATAGGGTGAGGTGACCACGGCCGACGGTGTCCCGTCCATAAGACGGTCCTTGACCGCCTCCGGACCGAGCGCCGAGAACAGAGGGCAGGCTATGGCGCCCAGTTTCGTTATTCCGATGATCGATATGAAAAGTTCGGAGCGGCGGTCCAGGTAGACGAAGACCCGGTCCCCTCTCTTGACTCCTAAATGTCTCAGGCCATCCGCGAAGCGACTGGACGATCTGGAGATATCGCGGAAGGTCAGGGATTGCACCTCCCCGTTGGCCCGGACGGAATGGATGGCCACCTTTTCCGGGCGTTCCCGGGCGTGGCGGTCCACCGCTTCCGCGGCCACATTGTAAGGGCCGCCTCGAGACCAGTCGAACTCATCGTGAAGGGATGCCCAGTTGAAGGAACGGTACGCTTCCTCGTAATCCCTCAGGTTGCCGGTGCCGGTCGGTGGTATCTCCTCTGCCATCTGTCCGCTTCCGTGGCTTCCGGGTTAACAGTATTACCGTATTAAATCTAACAGGTCAAGCTTCGGGTGAGCAGAATGAACGTCTGGACGAAGGATGATTGGATTATTGTCATGTGAGCGTGAGCGGTCGCCGGGGAAGGAAATGTCACCCTTAGCTGGAAGTTCCCGTATCAGGACCATAGTTACGACATCACTGGCTACAACATCAATCGCAGCGACGCCGTGGGTGAGGAGGTCCTGTTGTTCTCGGTGAGCGACGTGCACGAGGCGACAGATCAGAGCGCTCTCGGTGGAACGTACGTCTACCGGGTGGCGGCGGTGAACGCAGTTGGCGTGGGAATGAAGAGCCAACCGGTGGAGGTCACGGTGGAGGCGGTGGCGTATGTCCCCGGGGTGCCTAGGAACCTGGACGCTGACGCGGGCAATGGCACGGTCAACCCGACCTGGGACCAACCCAATGATAACGGAGGGTCCCCGATCACAGGTTACATCATCTATCGGGGCACGTCCGAGAGCAACATCGTCCTGTTGTTGGAAAGGGGGAACGCGACACACTTCCTGGACGACTCGGTGGTGAACGGGGTGACCTACTACTACAAGGTCAGCGCGGTGAACGGCGCGGGCGAAGGGAACCTGACCGGTTCAGTGCACGCCACGCCGACCGTGGAGGGAGGGATAGACGATGATGACGACGAGGGCGGTGAGAACACCATGCTCTACATCATCATCGCCATCGTCGCCGTGGCGGCCGTAGCCGGTGTGGCCTTCTTCATCCTACGAAAAAGAAAATGACCACCTGGCCAAACCTCTTCCATACCCTTTCTTTAATCATCCGCGATGATGCCAGCTAAGAAATCGGTCCTGACAAGCACTGGATGTTCTCTATCGTTATAATCGATGTCGAGTCATTATATAATCCTCCGAAAAATGTATTCCGCATGATAGTTCGCGGGGGGGTCTCTTTTCTGAGCCGGAGGGCTAGCGCCATATTGCTTGCGGTATTGATGGTCATGTCCACGACGGTCATCGTGGCGGTGCCGCAGGGGGTGGAGGCGGCGCCTGCTGGCGTTTTCCAGACCGAAGGGGGTTGGGGAGTTGAGGTGGTGGATGCAAAAGGTATTGTTGGAATACAATCCTCTCTCGCCATCGATGACTTCGGTTATGCCCACATCGCCTACCGCAACGATGAAGATGGCACCCTAAAGTACGCAACTAACGCCGAGGGGTTCTGGAACATCACCACGGTGGACACCGAGGTGAGCACGGACCTCTACTCGGAGATCAGCCTGACCCTGGACTCGAAGAATGAGGTCCACATCAGCTACATGAGCTACTACAACTCGGAGGACGAGTTCCTGATATACGCCACCAACGCTGGCGGTTCATGGAGCAAAACGGTAGTAGACAAGCATTATCGAGCGGGTTGCTACAATGACATATTCGTGGACGGGTCCGATCGCGTTCACATAGCGTACAGCGTGGAGAACGCGCTGTCAGACACCGACCTGAAGTACGCCAACAATACCGCGGGCGCATGGGTGAACGAGACGGCCGATAGCGGTGTAGAGGTGGGCATGTACCCATCCATCGTGGTCGATGATTATGGGATTATACACATAGTGTATTTCGATCAGTTCAATGTCGCCCTCAAATGGGCGCAAAAATATCCCAGTGGCTGGTCCCGCTCCTATCTTGATGATAGCGGCGAATGCGGTTACTTCACGTCAATGGACATCTCAGGTGGTACCGATCTGCATGTCAGCTATTTTGATGGTGCGGGCCATCTCAAATATCAACACTTCGACGGTGTCCAATGGGACCTGTCCATAACCACGGTGGATTCCACGGCTATTGTTGGCGAGCATTCCAGCATCTGTGTGGACCGGGATGGAGCGCCGTCCATCGCATATTACGATAGCACGAACTCGAACCTCAAGGTCGCCAGGTTCCTGGACGGAGGTTGGAACTGCACCACCGTGGACGACGCGGGTGCCAGTACGGTAGGGGAATATTGTTCTATCGCCATCGGGCCAAATGGTAAGATCGGTGTTTCCAATTATTTCGGCGGTTCAGATGATCTTCTGTATACCAGCCAGAACGTTTGGACGTTCGAGGAGCTGGCGGGGACCACCGGCAACATGTGCTTCGGGAACACCGACATCGCGTTGAGCGATGACAACAACGCGTACATCAGCTACACGGCGAACGCAGGATACGAGTTATGGCTCGCGAACAACTTCTGGGGAAGCTGGACCTACACCATGGTGGACAACACCACCGGCGATTACGGAGGGACGACGTCCATCGATCTCGGCTCTAACAACCAGGTGCACATCGCCTACTACGCTGCGGACAGCGGGGAGATAAGATACGCCACAAAGGCCACCGGCAATCCCTGGGTCAAGGAGAAGGTCGCGGACACCAAACCGAACTGGAGCACCAACGACCTGTCGATGCAGGTGGACAGCGACGGCAAGGTGCACATCGCCTACTCATACTTCGAAGATTCCGGGTTCACCGCCACCCTGAAGTACGCCAATAACGTCGGCGGAACCTGGGTCAACGAGACGGTGGATTCTTCCTCCGCTGACATTGGACGCTATCCATCCCTGGCATTGGACGCTTCGAACAAGGTGCACATCAGCTACCGTGACCAGACCAACAAGGTCCTCCGCTACGCCACCAACGCCGGCGGGAGCTGGGTGCTGTCCCCGATCGACTCCTCTGCGAACGTGGGTGAGCATACTTCGATAGCCGTTGACCGAAATGGCCGTCCCCATGTAAGCTACATGGACTCGGCGAACAAGGACCTGAAGTACGCGTTCGAATCTGGAGGAGTATGGGTCCCGACGGTCGTCGACTCCATCGGCTGGGTCGGCGAGTACAGCTCCATCGGGCTGGACCTGGACGGAAAAGCGCACATCAGCTATTATGACAACACTAACCAGGACCTAAAGTACGCGACCAACGCTGGCGGATCCTGGGCCGTATCGGTATTGGATCACGATGGTATGGTCGGATCCGAATCTGGACTGGCTATCGGGACCGACGGCAAGGTGCACATCAGCTATGATGACGCCAGCAACTCCCAGGTCGGATATGCCACGAACTCCCCGTGGGACTTCAGTACCATTTACAGAATGACGGGCGAGGCGGCACCGGAGAACTATCTTTCCATGGTGAGGGATGACATTGGCGCGTATCACATCGCTTTCTACGACACGCACGATACAGCGCTGCGTTACGCTACCAACAGAGGTGGGGTCGCGTCAGTCACCCTCGTGGATAACGCCGATGACGTCGGTCAGTATTGCAGCATAGCGGTGGACGCCAACGGAAAGGCCCACATAAGCTATTACAACGCGACCGGTGGCGATCTCAAGTACGCGGTCGACACCGGGAGCGGGTGGGCGAAGACCGTCGTGGATTCCACGGGGGACGTCGGAATGTTCACGTCCATCGCCCTGGACGTTAACGGCAAAGCGCACATAAGCTACCGGAACTCGAGCGGCGATCCCCGCTTGAAGTACGCCACCAACGCTGGCGGTTCATGGGCGACCGTAACCGTGGACACCACGGCCTTCTCCGGAACTCAGACCGATATCGCGGTGGACGCTAACGGAAAGGCGTTCATAAGCTACTATACCGGGTTGGTGGGGCTGAAGCTGGCCAACAACACCGCTGGATCTTGGGCCATCACCAACGTGGACACCGGAGCCGTCTTCAAAGGCCAAAACCCCTCCCTGGCGTTGGGAGGCGACGGTGCGGCGCATATCAGTTATTACGACACCAGCAGCCACTACCTGAAATACGCGATGGTCAAGGGGGCCTCGGTCACCAAACGCGATGTGGACATATCCGGGAACGCTGGAAGCCGCTCCTCGATAGACGTTGATAAAGCTGGCAAGGCGCACATAACCTATCACGACCAGCTGAACGGTGACCTGAGATACGCGGTAGACATCGGCGGATCTTGGTGGACGACCACGGTGGACCGCAACGGCCTGGTCGGCGAGATCAACGCCTTGGACATCAACGACCAGGGCGTACTGAGCGTTTGTTACATCGACTGGACGAACAACCGCATCATGCTGGCCAATCAGAAGGCCGCGCCAACCGCTCCTCGCGGCCTAACGTTGGTCGCCGATGGACTGGACGTACAGGCCAGTTGGTCAGCGCCGGTCAGCAGTAACGGGCCTCCGGTGCTAGGCTACATTGTCCTTCATTCCTATCCGAGCGGAGAGGTGGAAAGGATCATCGGCCTCAGCGACCTGAGCCGAACCGATACCAATCTAGCTTTGGGTGTTCACCGTTACGCCATCGCTGCCTACAACGTTCTGGGCACAGGGCCGTTCTGCGCAGAGCAGCAGGTGACCATCGTTCCGCAGACCCCGCCAACCGCGCCCACGGGCCTCTCGGCCACTCCTGGCAGCGGGAGCGTCAGCTTGATATGGAACTCTCCCGTCGACAGCGGCGGCTCACCAATACAAGGGTTCAAGGTCTATCGCGGCACGTCCTCGGGAACAGAGACGCTCCTGACCTTCGTGAACTCGTCGATGAACTATCTGGACTTGACCGTGACCAACGGGGTGACCTACTACTACAAGGTGAGCGCCTTCAACGGATATGGCGAAGGTCCTCTGTCGACCGAGGTCAGCGCCACACCTACTCTGTCTTTATCCGTACCCGAGGCGCCCACCAACGTGGTCACCTATGCCCACGACAGCAGGATAGAGCTGGTCTGGCAGGCCCCGCTGAGCGATGGCGGTTCGCCGATCACCAACTACAAGGTGTATCGGGGCGAGGCGTCCGGAGCGCTGGTGCTGTGGTCCACCCTGGGCAACGTCCTGACCTACCAGGACTATTCCGCAGAGAACGGCATCATGTACTATTATGCCATCAGCGCGGTGAACGGCGTAGGCGAAGGCCCCAGGTCCAACACGGTGTCGGTACTGCTGGGTTCCGTACCGTCGGTCCCGATGAACCTGGGGGCGTCTGCTGATGGCACGAGCATCGTTCTGAGCTGGGACCCGCCAGAGAATGACGGGGGTTGGAACGTCAGCGGGTACAAGGTGTACCGCGGAACATCCGCCACCAACCTGACCTTACTGGCGGCCCTCGGGAACGTGGTGAACTACACAGACTACGAGGTCGTGGCAGGTACGGAGTACTACTACGCGGTCAGCGCACTCAACGCCAAGGGCGAGGGCGCCAGGTCCAACGCGATAATGATGTCGACCAGTTCCGTTCCGTCCGCACCGAACAACCTGGAGGCGGAAGCTGGCGATGCCAAGGTCACCCTTTCATGGGACGCGCCGACGGATGATGGAGGTTCTCCGATAACCGGCTATGTGATCTATCGCGGCACCAGTGAGGGCGCCGTGTCGACCGTGCTCGTCACCCTGGGAAATGTGAACACCTACACGGATGATGACGTGGTCAACGGCCAGACCTACTGGTACAAGATCAGTGCCGTCAACTCCATCGGCCAGGGGACCACCACCGACGCGGTTGACGCCACGCCATCCGCCGATGCTGGGGACAGCGGTGACAACACCATGCTATACATCATCATCGCCATCGTCATCGTGGCGGCGATAGCCGGTGCGGCAGTGCTGTTCCTGAGGAAGAAGTAACCCCAAACCCCTTTCCCATCTCTCTTTTTTAAAGCAACTTGGAGGCGAACCCCTCGACGACCTTCTCCCAGCCGTCCGACAACGGTCCTTTCATGGTGTTCTGGACGTACACCTTGACCTCGGCCACCTTGACCGCTCCCTTATCCTTCAGGATGGCCTCCATGGCCGGCAGGTTCTGCTGGTACTTCTCGATAACCTCAGGCGCGGGCATCTCTCCCGTCTTCTTGTCCGGCACCGGCTCCCCGTGCGTTGCTATGAGCGCATACTTCGCTCCCTCCGGTAACCTGGCCTTCTTCAGGAACCTTCTCATCTTGCCGATCGGTTTGCCTATACGGGTAGGGGCGCAGAACACGTACAGGTCCGCGGCAGGCATATCCTTCGGTCTGGCGTCCCTAATATGACGATAGTCGGCCTGATGACCCTTGGCCACCAGAAGTCCTTGCAGGTAAGCTACCACCTTCTCCCCGTTGCCGTACTTCGACGCATGATAGATCTCGACCTTCACGACGATCCCCAAGGAGAATATTCTCGTGCCCTTCTATAAACAATATTTTGGGCGCCCGAAGGATAGCTCCGTTCATCGTTCAGGCATTCTCATCAGCGCGAGGCTGTAGGGCGCTTCTCCCCGATCTTGTAGCCAGTGCCCTGGAAAACAGCCACCAGTTTTCCATCGTCGAACACCTTGACCTCGTAGAGCGAGGTCTTCTTGGTCTCGGATGTCCGGCGCGCCACGGCTTCCAGGACCCCCGTTCCAGGTTTGATGTAATTGATGCTGGCGACCATCGCCACCTGTTTTTCCTTCCCCATATTTGAGGCCAAGGCGAAGGCCTGGTCCGCCAATGCGAACACCGCCCCTCCGTGCCCCCCGCCATAGGCGTTGAGCTTGTCGCTGACGTTCATGACGCAGCGGACCTCCCCGTCCTTGGTGATCGATCTGGTCTCGATCCCCAGGTCGACCACGAACTGCACGTCCATCATGCTCTGCAGTCGCTCGCAAACGTACTTCGGTAAGAACGATTCCCATTCGCTCATCGATAAGACCGGCGGACAATGGTCTAACAGGGATTTAACCGTGGGGTAGTCTTCCAAGTTCGGAAATCATTGTATGGGGACATACCTATACCGTCCTCAAGGTGTCCTGATGAACCGATGCGAAAAGTGGTCCGTCTGCCCGCTGGGGAATTTGGCCGATACCGTCGGGTGTCGGAAGCCCCATTGCCCCAAGGCCAACATGCCGCACCGGTCCGGGCTTTTCACCAAGGACATGGTCATTCCGGTCAAGAAGAGCAAAGAGTAGGTTTGGCGGCATCCTTCCGCCAGAGCAAAGAACGCGCTCTCGATTATTACGATTTGCGATACTAAAACCTACATGGTGGCTCGGAACTGCCTAAGAGACCGAGCGCCGGTCCATGGTCCAGAGGTGACAACATGGCTAAGAACCTCAAGAAGGCCGACAAGGTCCCCAAGGACGCCGCTCCGAAGAACTGATCCTCCGGGGGAGGCAACGGTCGATCCAAACCTTTTCCGAATTTGGTTTTTTCGACAATCGCCCTGATAACATCGTAGAACGCAGAATGGATATGATGTGGGCCCGGTCGGAT